>NZ_NMOJ01000084.1 GCF_002251635.1 Pseudomonas mandelii | reverse complement strand
GGTCATCCTCAGTCCTGCATTTGGGTCTGGCGTTCGACAGGATCGATCAGCACGGCTTTCTGCTGGCGCACCAGCAGGTCGAGAATTTCTTCCTGCCGGTCACCCAGCACGCCGTTGAAGCTGATGCCGCTGGATTTGGTCGGCGCCAGCATCGCTACGCGGTACAGCTCGACGCTCAACGGCGAGTCGATGGACAGCGGCCCGCTGCCGTTNCCCGCCAGTTCACCNCCGACGATGATCAGTGAGACCTGGGCGTCGAACGGGTCGAGCTTGATGTCCCGGTCGGTGTCGGTCAGGTCCTTGATGTGGCCGTACACGCCGGTCAGGCCGTTGGCCATGGCGCTGTTCTCGTACAGGCGAATGTTCACGCTGTTACGGATGCGGATACCGTGGCGACGATTGGCAATCACCTTGTTGCCCCACAGCAGGTTGTCGCCGCTCTCATAGAGGGTGATGCCGTCCGTGTGGTTCTTGTAGATCTCGTTGTAGGCGATCAGGTTGTTCACGCTGTTACGGTCGATCACCAGGCCTGAAAGCTTGTTGTCATAGCTGCGGTTATTGAAGATGAAGCTGTCGTTCACTTCCCGCGAAATGATGATGCCGTGCTTCTTCTTGGTGCCGTAGACGGTGTTGTCCGCGATGATCAGGCCGTGGGAACGGTCGTGCGGGTCAATCCCGTAGACGATGTTGTCTTTGTAGGTGTTGCCCTTGATCACGAAGCCGGTGGTCTCGTAGCAGTAGAAGCCGTACCACATGTCCGAGAATTCGGAATCGATGATCCAGCCGGTCGGCTCGGAGCGCTTGAGCACCTTGGCCATGTTCGGCGTGTACTGGGAAATACTCACCCCGTACGACTTACTGTTGGCGTAACCGAAACTGGCCATCTTGCTGTTGGCGATGTAGGTCTCGGTGCCGCCCCAGGCCAACAGGAACGGGCGGAATTCCTTGGGCGACTGGAAGGCCGCCGGTCCGTTGGCCTTTTCGTTCCAGCCGGTAATCCGGGTGTCGCGCACAAACAGCTGGCCGTCGTTGATCAGGAACGAACCGGCCTGCTGGGACAGGCGCAGTTCCTGAGTCTTCTTGTCGATTTCGAGGATGCCCTTGCGCCCGACCACGATCGGCAGCTTGGCCAGGAACACACCCGGCGACGTTTCGCTGAGGTACTGCTTGGGTACTTTGCCGAGCAGGTCCTTGAGGTTCATGTAGCCGTCGTCGACAAAGATCGCCTGGGGAATACCGTGTTGGCGCACCACCCATTCGGCCATCTTGTTGTCGCCGCCGATAAAGTCCTTCAGGGCGTTTTCCTGCATCATCCGGCGCACGCTGATTTTGCCGGCCTTAGTGCGCACGACTTTCGCGGCGATGGCTTCGGCGGTGTAGCCGGAGGTGTCCGGCAGTTTCGGTTTTTCCAGTTCCAGCGGTGCGGTCGGTGCGCTGCTGACGGTGTAGGTCTTGGCCTGTTGCAACCCTTTGGCAATGGTCGCCGGTTGCCCTTTTTGAACGGGCGAGGCCGGCTCCACTGTGGCGAAGGCTGCCGTGCTGGCCAGCAGCATCGCGCCGGCCAGCAAGGTTATCGAGCCTCTCTTCGGACTGTTCATGTCAGGAACTCCCTTAGCGGTTCGCATCAGAAGCGCCAGATCACGTCGATAAACGCGCGGTGCATGTACGAGTCNACGCCTCTGCCATAGGCGTCGCCCGGCTTGAACACACCGCCACGCAAACGCACGAGGGCCGAAGGCTCATCGATCGACTGACTGAGGGAGGCCGGCAGCAGGCCTTGCTTGAAGTACTTGGTGACGACTACGTCCATTTCCTGGCCGAGGTCCTTGCTACCGTCTTCCAGCGGCAGAGAGGTGCTGGAAAGAATCGCTCCGGTGCCGTCGTCGGTATTGTTCTCGACGGCGTTGATGCCGTTGCTGCCGACCGGCTTGTTACCGTCGACACGCCAGAATTTGTGGTAGATCACGCTGGCGTCGTATTCGTCGTTGAGCATCCACGAACCGAACAACGTAGCGGTCTGCATGTTTTGCATTTCGCCACGGAAGGCTTCGCCGAAACGGTGCACGCGCGATTGGGTGCCGGTCCAGTTCGAACGGTTGCTTTGCAGACCGTTCTGCTCGTAATNGGCGCTGGCGCGGGCATACGCTGCACCGACTTGCCATTGCGGATCGAGGCGCAGACGCACGCCCAGGTCAGTGGCCCAGCCATCAACGTTGCCGCTGGTTTTGGCTTGTGCCGGCGCGGTGCCGTCGGCGTTCAGCGGGTTCACCTCGTCGCGGTNGCCACTCATGCCAGTGACGCTGGCCCAGTAGTTGACGGTGTTGGTGTTGCGCCAGTTGTAGGCATCGCTGTCGGCGGTCAGGCCGATCCAGCTGATATCGCCGTTCTGTTTCTTGTCCAGAGAATCGGCAGGAACACCCGGCTGCGCGTAGTCGAGTTTGCCGTCATCGTGGGTGTGATGACCGCGAATACCCACCCAGTTGCCCGGCGTCCACTGATACGCCGCATCGGCGTAGGCGTGCAGGCGATCCTTGTCTTTAGGCGACAGTTCTTTCAGGTCGGTGCGGTATTCGCTGAAGCGTTCGGCGGCGCCGACATTGGCCTTGAGCAAGGTGGTGTCGAAGGTCCAGTTCAGCGCTTCGATATTGGTATCGCGCCATTGGCCGTCGTCATTGTTCAGGCGCTGGCGACCGAACTTGAGGAGCTCGCCAGGGTAGGGCGTGAAGCCGCTGTAGCCGACCCAGAACTCGCGCATGGCCAGGTAGTTTTTCTTGGTCTTGCGGTCACCGTTGTCGGTGGCCTGGGNGCNGTCGCTGTCGGACTGCTGCAGGGTGTCGGTCTCGATGATGTCGCTCGACGTCACGGCCTGACCCATGGCATAGGCGCTCCACGCGCCGCTTTCGCCATAGACCCATGGGCGCAGGTCGAGGCCGATGCCGTTGACGTCGCCGCCGGGCTTGGTGCCCAGGTCGCGGTCGTCTTCGGACTGGCCGGTGATTTTCACTTCCAGGCCGAAGTTCTTGGCTTCGGTCAGCGCGGCCAGGGTCGGGCATGACCACAGCAGGGCGCAGGTCAGGCCGATGCCGGCCTTGACGAATGGGTTGAGCTTCATAGGGATTCCTCGCCGTCTTCTTCTTGCAGGGCATGCAGTTCCAGCGTGTTCTGGCTCAAGGCACCACGAACGTCCTGTTCTTGTTTCAACAGGCGTTTGGCCTCGGCGAGCTGGGCAGGCGGCAGTTGGGCTTCGAGTGTTTGCGCAAGCTCGGTGGCTTGCGGGGTGTTCTGCGCCTTGGCCAATTGGCTGAAGACGTAAGCGTTCAATGGGTTGGGCTGGGTGCCCTTGCCTTGGGAAAACAATTGGGCGATGGCGAAGTCGGCGCTGTTCTGGCCATTGCGCGCAGCGGTCAGCAAGTGGTCGAGGGCTTTTTGCGAGTAAACCTTGCCCAGGTAGCCACGGCGGTAGATCTGGCCGAGGTAGTAATCGGCGGCGACTTCCTTGCCCACGGCTTTTTCGAAGTGCGCTTCGGCGGCCTTGGCGTCCGCCGGCACCCACTTGCCTTCGTAGTAGAGCTTGCCCAGCAACAGTTCGGCGCGCGGCTGGTCGGCGGCGCGACCGTTGTCCAGGTACTTCATCATCTGGTCGACATCGCCCAGTTCGGGGAAGTCGTAGAGCAGTTGCGCCAGGCTGACCCAGGAGGCGGGGTAGCCGGGGGCGATGCCTTCGAGCAGCGACTGAGCGGTTTTCTCGTCGGTCTTGCCCAGGCTCGCATCACCCAACACGCGAGCCACACTGTCCACGCGTTGAGCGGTGACGGTGCCGCGAGCATGAGCGGCTTGCATCTGCTTGATCAGTTCGGCCTGTTNCTCNGGTTCGGCTCTTTTCTGGTAGACCGTGGCCAACTCGACGTAGCAGATGTCGGTGGTGTTCAACGCGGCCTTGCAGATGCGCTCCACATCATCCAGATGCTGGTCGTAAGTGCCCTGGGTGCGATAGAGCAGCACTTGGGCCAGACCCGCTTCCGGTTTGCCCTCGGCGCGCCATTGGCTGATCTGCTGCTGGGCGTTGACGTTCGGGAAGCTATGCGGNTATTGCAGGTAGAGCATCGCCAGCGGGATCAGGGTGTTGCCTTCGCCATCGGCAAAGGCTTTTTTCAGCAGCCCTTCGGCTTCGTGCTGCTCGGCCTCGGTGGCGCCCGGCTTGGCCACCAGCAGGCGACCCAGGCGGGCCTGGGCTCGCGGCGAGNCGCTGGCCGCGGCGCGATAAGTCGCCTCGGCCTGTTTGATCTGCGCCGGGTCACGGCTATCGACCTGGATATCGGCCAAGCCAACCTGTGCTTCGCTGTAGCCCAGATCTGCCAGTTGCTGGTAATTCTGCGCCGCCAGCGCGGTGTCGCCACGTTTGAGGGCTTCGTTGGCCAGGCGCTGGTCGGGCAGGCCGGCGCAACCGGCGAGGCTGACCGCCAGTGCCAATGTGCAGAATGCAGAGGCNGAGGATATTTGGAGTCGTCACGGGCATGTCCTCTGTTAAAGACCGGAAGCCATGGCTTTGTCGATCAGCCAGTTCAGGTTCGGACCACGGGTGGCGTTGACTTCAACCGGGCGACCGGCGAACTTGCTGTCGAGTGGCTCGTCAGGCTGGATCAGTACGCGGATGTCGGAGGAGAGGTCGGCGCTTTTCAGGCTGGTGCTGCTGACGATCTTGCCGCTGCGGGTTTTGTCTTCGCCGGCGATCTGGAAGCTGACTGCGCTGCCTGGCAGCACATCACCGAACTGGCGATAGGTGAAACGTGCTTCAACGTTGGCNNGGCTGCCGCGTGGCACCAGTCGGAAGATCACGTCGCCCTTGCTGGCGTACTGACCGTCGGCGACCAGTTGCTGGGCGACGACGCAATCACACGGGGAGGTCAGGGTGCCGGTCATTTGCTTGCCGAACAGTTCTTCGACCTTGGCCGGTTGCAACTGCTCTTCGTCCAGATGGCCCTTGAGCACATCGAGCATGCTGGTGCTGAACGTCGCCAACGGGGCGCCTTTGGCGGCGACGCCGTCGGCCTTGATCAGGCTCTGCACGGTGCCGTCGCGCGGCATGGTGATGTTCATGCCTGCCACGCTGACGAGGCCGGCCTGGGCGTGGCTGACGAAGTACATGCCGTAGACCGACTTGAAGACAAAACCGAACGCGGCGAGGCCGACAATGAAGATCCCGGCGCTGAACACCACGGCGCGCAGGCGACCGAACGCGGTCATGCCGCTGCCGCCATCCTTGACCTTGCGCGCCTTGGTGAAGTTGTCCCGTTGCAGGGTCGCCAACACGTCGCCCATGGTCACGATGTCGCCCGACAAGTGCGAGGTGATCAAGTGGCGCAGGGTGGAAATATCCTGGGCATCGAGGTTCTGGAACTGGCAACCGGTGCGGCCGCTCTGGCGATCGTAGGAGCGAATCTGCAGCTCTACATCCATGGCCAGGCCGAGGTTGTCGATGACGAATTGCAGGCGNGCCTTGTACACGTCGCCGACTTTCAGCGGCAGCTGACCGGCGTTGAAGGCCAGGCCGCCAGCGGAGAGGTCGATCACTCGAGCTTCCATCGGGGTCCGGTCGGGACCGAAGAAACGCAGCTTGGCCGGGATTTTCACTCGGGCGTGTTGGCGCTGGGCTTCTGACTCATGCACTACGTTGGCGTTGACGGCGGTATTCATAGGGGCAATTTCCTGGTTAATTCAATAAGGTGGCTGTCAGACCATCATCAGCAACACGGCGACGAATATGCTGCCGGCGGAGAAGGTCATGGTCCGAGACGACCAGGTGTTGAACCAACGTTGAAAGCTGGCCAAATCGCGGGTCAGTTTGGTGTCCTGGCGGGTCCAGGACTGTTGATCAAGGCGGAAGAACACGTAGATCTTCACCAGCGCGCCCACGATCTGGTTGTAATAGAGAATCACCGGGTACGCCGGGCCGATGGTGTGGCCGGAGCACGACAGCAGCAGGGTCAGGATCAAGCGGGTGATGCCGATCCACAGCAGGTACGCGAGGATGAACGCGCCGCCGTACTTGAAGGTGGCGATGACGGCCACGGTCAGGCCGAGCAGGGACGTCCACATCGACACGCGCTGGTCGAACAGCACCACGCTGGTGAACAGGCCCAGGCGCCGTACGCCCAGGCCGAGCGCGCGGGAGTTCTGGCGCAGGTTGTTGCCGTACCAGCGGAACATCAGCTTGCGGCTGGCCTTGATGAAGCTCTTTTCCGGCGGGTGTTCCACGGTGTTGATCGCGGCGTCCGGCACGTAGAAGGTGTCGTAACCGAGGCGCATCAGGCTGAACCAGCTGGACTTGTCATCCCCGGTCAAAAACTTGAAGCGGCCCAGGCGCCAGTGTTGCAGCGAGTCGCTTTCCACGTCGGCGATAAAGCCCGGGTCGGTGACGACGCTGGCACGGAACACCGACATGCGCCCGGTCATGGTCAGCACGCGCTTGGACAGGGCCATGGAACACATGTTGATGTGGCGCTGGGCGAAGCGCAGTTTGTGCCACTCGCTCATGATGTAGCCGCCGCGCACTTCGCAGAACTCGTTGGTGGTCAGGCCGCCGACATTGCCGAACAGCTGGAACCACGGCACGGTCTTGCGTACTACGCCTTCGGCGAGCACGGTGTCGCCATCGATCACTGCGACCACTGCACGGTCATCCGGCAGGTGGCGGGAGATGGCGCGGAAGCCGTAGGCCAGGCCATCACGCTTGCCGGTGCCGGGAATGCGCACGAAGTCGAGCTTGACCCGATCCGGCGGATTCATCTTCGTCCAAAGGCTTTTAACCAGCTTCTCATCGGACATTTCGACGATGGAGCACACCATGGTGGTCGGCAGGCCACAGTCGATCGCTTCGCGAATCACCGAGCTGTAGACCTGGGCGGTGGTCAGTGCATCGATACGGAAGCTGGTGACCATCAGGAAGACATGGGATGGGTCTGCCGCCTTGCCCAGCTTGCGCACCTTGCGCCGCAGGTGTGGGTAGACCACATACAGGAACAGCATGCCGCGAAANAAGTGCGTGGCGCCCATCGAGTAGCGCCAGATGCCGATGAAACCGATGAGGAAGATAAAGTCCTTCGAATCGGAATCGAATGTGGACGCAGGCAACGCCATGGCGATGCCCATCAATAAACTTAGGTAAAACAGCCAACCGGCGGCCTGAAGTAGGCCGTGCTTTAGCCTGTGCATAATCTGCATCCGTCTCTATCTCGGGCGAGCCTGTAGGGTGGCCCGATGGGGTTAAGGCAGGCGAAAAGGCCGAAGGTTGTGGCGTCCCGGGGGACGCTATCGCCAGCAAGCCGGCTCCTACAGGTGTGCGTTGAATGTGTAGGAGCCGGCTTGCTGGTACAGGTGTGCGTTGAATGTGTAGGAGCCGGCTTGCTGGCGATCAGCGCGAAGCGCTTACAACCCGCCGGTTACCAGCAGATGCCTTCGGTACGACCGCTGACGCTGGTGGCTTTGGACATGAAGCCAACCAGGTCGACGACTTGCTTGCCGTGTGGAGCGTTCTGCGCCAGGGCGCGGAATTTCTCGTCACGGTTGCCGAGGATGATCACGTCGGAGTTGGCGATCACGTCGTCAAAGTCGGCGTTGAGCAAGGACGAGACGTGCGGGATCTTGCCTTCGATGTAGTCCTTGTTCGCACCGTGCACACGGGCGTATTCGACGTTGCTGTCGTAGATGCTCAGGTCGAAGCCCTTGCCGATCAGCATTTCCGCGAGCTCTACCAGTGGGCTTTCGCGCAGGTCGTCAGTGCCGGCCTTGAAGCTCAGGCCCAGCAGCGCGACTTTGCGTTTGTCATGGCCGGCGACGATGTCGAAGGCGTTCTGTACCTGGGACTCGTTGCTGCGCATCAGCGAGTTCAGCAGCGGCGCTTCCACGTCCAGGGCACCGGCGCGGTAGGTCAGGGCACGCACGTCTTTTGGCAGGCACGAGCCGCCGAACGCGAAGCCAGGGCGCATGTAGTACTGGGACAGGTTGAGGGTCTTGTCCTGGCACACCACTTCCATCACTTCACGGCCATCGACGCCAACGGCCTTGGCGATGTTGCCGATCTCGTTGGCGAAGGTGACTTTGGTGGCGTGCCACACGTTGCAGGTGTACTTGATCATTTCGGCGACGGCGATGTCCTTGCGGATGATCGGCGCGTCGAGTTCTTCGTACAGCGACTGCAGGACATCGCCGGAGGCTTTGTCGAACTCGCCGATGACCGTCATCGGCGGCAGGTCGTAGTCGGCGATGGCAGTGGATTCGCGCAGGAATTCCGGGTTGACCGCGACACCGAAGTCGACGCCGGCTTTTTTGCCGGAGCAGTCTTCGAGGATCGGGATGACAACGTTGGCCACAGTGCCCGGCAATACGGTACTGCGCACCACGATGGTGTGGCGGGTGGTCTTGTCACGCAGGACAAAACCGATCTCGCGGCATACCGATTCGATGTAGTTGAGTTCCAGATCGCCGTTTTTCTTGCTCGGCGTGCCGACGCAAATCATCGAGAGGTCGGTATCGCGGATGGCGTCGGCGAAGTTGGTCGTGCCGCGCAATTTGCCCGTCTCGATACCCTTCTTCAGAAGTTCGCCCAGACCCGGTTCAACGATCGGCGAACGGCCGGCGTTGATCATATCGATTTTGTCTTTGGCAACATCGACGCCAACNACNTCATGGCCACGGGCAGACAGGCAACCGGCACAGACTGCGCCGACGTAACCTAGACCAAATATGCTGATGCGCATCGCAATTACCTCTGTGTTTTATCAAGCCATTACATGGCCGGAGTTAATGGTGTTCAGCGGTATAGTGCACTCGCAAGTGCGGCCTTACAGGCGCCGCAGTGCCGCGTGCAGGCATACAAAGTTCCGAGTGTCTAAATAAGTGCACTCAAGATGTGCGCAACTAGGCCTTATTATTCTGATGTGCCCTGTTATGCAGCCGATCTTCTGATCAGAAGACATTCGTGCAATGGTCTTGCGCGCTCAATGTCAGGCATAAGCCCGTAAATCAAGCGGTTGGGTGCTCAGATGAGCACGTTTATAGGGGCGCAGCCTTGGCCTTGAAGGGGATATTGATGAGCGTATCTCCTGTCCTTAATGTGTTGCCCAAATTAGAGGCCCAGTCTGCAGAAGTTAATGTGACAACTTCGATACGTGACGCTCTTCTCTGCGTAAGTTATCTCGTACATGCATTGAGAAAATCGTTACCGGTGGTATGAGCTACGCATTTGGACATAGTTCCTGTCCGCCCATCGCGAATTCTGAAATTTCTTGAAATATTGAGAAAGATGGCACTGCTCTCATATTGATAGCACTTGCCGTTTGGCCCTTTATATATAGGCCGAATATCGGGTTGGATAGTTTTGTGCCACTACCGATAAAAATTTTCAGTGCCACTACTGAAAAAAATCATCAAAGTCGAGTGAAACAATAGTTAGAAAATTGAGCGGTGGATTTTTGGCGCCAATAAGTCGGCGAATAAGGCGGGGAATTGTTGGACGATCAGACGGCGGCGCACGACCAATTTTTGCTGTCGTGCACCGAACGGGTGCTTACTCTGGCGCGTGATCGCGCAGGAACACCAAATGGTCCGGTTTAGACTGCTCGACGCTGTAGCGATAGCCTTGAACGTCAAATTTTTTGAGCTCTGCCGGGTCGTTGACGCGCTCTTCAATGACAAAACGACTCATCATTCCGCGCGCTTTTTTCGCGTAGAAGCTGATGATCTTGTACTGACCGTTCTTCAGGTCCTTGAATTCGGTGTTNATGATGCGCGCGTTCAGGGCATTGCGTTTGACCGCCGAGAAGTACTCGTTGGAGGCCAGGTTCAGCAACACGTCGTCGCCCTGGTCGGCCAGGGCTTCGTTCAGCCATTCGCTGATCCGGGTGCCCCAGAACGCATACAGATCCTTGCCACGGGCATTCGCCAGTTTGGTGCCCATCTCCAGACGATACGGTTGCATCAGGTCCAGAGGGCGCAGCAGTCCGTACAGGCCTGAGAGCATGCGCAAGTGCAGTTGCGCGTAATCGAAATCGGCTTCGCTGAAGGTTTGTGCGTTGAGGCCGGTGTACACGTCACCCTTGAAGGCGAGCAACGCCTGCTTGGCGTTTTCCGGTGTGAACGCCGGCGTCCAGCTGCCGAAACGCGCGGCGTTGAGGCCGCCGATTTTATCGGAGACGTGCATCAACTCGCTGATTTGCGCGGGCNTGAGTTCGCGCAGTTGTTCGATCAGCTCCTGGGAGTGGTCGAGGTACTGCGGCTGGGTGAAGCGCGGGGTGACCGGCTTTGANTCGAAATCGAGGGTCTTGGCGGGGGAAATCACCATCAGCATGAAGTCGTCTCCTTTAATCGTGGGGGCGATTCTAGGGGGTTGGGCCGGTTGACTCCAGCTATGGGTGTCATAGGTGATCGGTGGTGCTGCGCAAAAACCTGTGGGAGCGAGCTTGCTCGCGATGACGGCCGCTCATCCAGCATCAATGTCATCTGATTTACCGCTATCGCGAGCAAGCTCGCTCCCACAGGGGGTCGGTGCTGCTGCGGGAATGTGGGCCGGATCAGCTATAGTGCCGCGCGGGTTTTGTTATGGAGACATCCCATTGCGTATCGTTTTTCTATTATCGGCCTGGCTCTTGAGCTTCGGTGCCATGGCGGCGCCGGGCGATGTGGCGACGCTTGATCGCAGCACCTGGCCGGAACAGCTCAGCAGCCCAACGCTGTTCGACGTCGCATCACGCGCTGAAATCCTCATGTTCGCGCGGGTGCTGCTCGCCAGCGAATCGCTGGATGAGGCGAGCCTGGCCCAGCGTCTGGGCCTGCGCAAGATTAATCTGGAGGCGGTCAACAACCTGCGCCAGCGCTTGTGGCAGCGCCTGCTCACCAACTACAACTTCGCCCAGCAGAGCTGTGATCAGGATGCCTCCTTTTGTTTCCTCGTCGAGGACATGGACACCCTGCGCCAGCAAGCGGCCAAGTTTCAGGTCAGCGATGACAGCTATTACACCAAGTGGTCGGAGCCGAGCCGGTTGTTCCACGCCCAGTATCTGGACGAGCAACTGCGCAAGGCGGCACTGTCTCCACAGAGCAGCAGCGAAGTCGATCGTTTTGGCGACTATGAGCGCAACGGCGACGAGATGCATGACCGGTTGTTTTTGCTGACGTTCGACAGCGCCGCCAATGTCACGCCGGACAACACCGGCTGGGTCGCGGAGTACCTGCGCAAATCGAACATGAGCGGCACTTTCTTCGTGCTGGGCAAAGACATTCAGGCGCGTCTGGCCGAGCGCTCGGTGTCCAGTCTGCAAGCGACGTATTCAACGCAGTGCATCGGCGTGCAAGGCTGGGAGTTTCGCTCCCACAGCCACTGGCAGGACTGGCAGGATTCGGTGCGCCGTAGCGTCGACCTGGTCAAGAGCAAACTGCCGGAGAATTACGTGCCGCTGTTCCGCCCACCGGATGGTCAGCGTCGTTCGGATGCCGAAGGCTTCTTCAAGGCTCAGGGTTTGCAAGTCGCCTTGTGGGACATCGATGCCCAGGATGGCGCCGGCAAGCTCAAGGGCAACCCGAGCGCCCAGCGCGTGTTGACGTTGATGCTGCTGTGGCGACACGGGGTGATCAACTTCAATGTGAAGCAGGATGCAGTCAAAACGGCGATGCCCTGGCTCATTTCGCAAACGGCGCAAAGCGGGATCGGTTGGGAGGACTGTCAGGACGCATTTCGCTGAAACCGTGAAAAGCCCGGAATCATTGGGGAGGAGGGTACGTCGGGGTGATTTTCGAGCAGATTTCGATGCAGGCGGACTTCCGACTTTAACGGGGTGATGGCCATCCGCCTAGTGCTATTGGTCACTCTGAAAAATAAACTTCAAAAAANCGTCAAAGTACTTTTTTCTGTCATGGTTTTTGGAGTATTACGAAGNCAGATCGCCGAAACCTGCAACACAGGTGGCGTCTCCCAAGACCCCGCTATGGATGCAGTTCACTTGAGTCCCCGCAGGTGAATTCGGTAGTCACTTCGAGGCGCAGCACTGTTGTGGTATTGCGTCGACTGGCTCCCACAAAGGTGACCGAGTATGGATGATCATGGACGTAACCCTTCTTCCGACCAGCCAATCCTTTATGTGCTTGATACCAACGTACTGATTCACGATCCAAACGCACTGCTTAACTTCGAAGAACACCACGTCGCTATCCCGATGATCGTGCTTGAGGAGCTCGACAAACTCAAAAGCGGGCACCACAGCGTTGCCGCCGAGTGCCGCCAGGCCATTCGCCTGATCGACAAGACCCTGGGTGAAGCCTCACCCGAGGACGTTGAAGTCGGTGTGCCGATCCAGCGCGGCAAGAGCGGGCCCAAGGGTTTGCTGTCAATTCTGATGAGCAAGCGTGCCGAACCGAACATCATTCTTCCCGAACACCTGAACGACAACATCATCATCAACCAGTTGATTGACCTGCACGCGCGCGAGCCGAAACTGCCCGTGGTGCTGGTCACCAAAGACATCAACATGCGCCTCAAGGCCCGGGCGTGCGGGATCGCGGCCGAGGACTACAGCACCGACCAACTGGTCGATGACGTTTCGTTGCTGCCCAACGGTTACCACAACATGACCGGCTCCTTCTGGGACCGCGTCAGCAAAGTCGAAACCCGTCAGGACCATGGCCGCACCTGGCACCAGGTACAGCTGACCGACAACCTGCCTGCCGTGCATATCAACGAGTTCATCATCGACGAACAGGGCTTTGTCGGCTGGATCAAAGAGATCCAGGTCGACAAGCTGCTGATCCTCGACCTGCATCAGGAACCCCTGTTGCACCAGGAAGCCTGGGGCCTGAAACCGCGTGACATCTACCAGAGCCTGGCGCTGTATGCGCTGCTCGACCCGGATATCCACCTGGTCAACCTGACCGGGGCTGCAGGTTCCGGTAAAACCATCCTGGCCTTGGCCGCAGCGATTGAGCAGACCATGGTCAGCAAGCGCTACCGGCGGATCATTGCGACNCGCAGCGTGCAGGGCCTGGACCAGGAAATCGGTTTCCTGCCCGGCACCGAGGCGGAAAAAATGGAGCCGTGGCTGGGGGCGATCACCGACAACCTCGAAGCCTTGCACATGGATGACGAAAACACCCATGGCAGCGTCGATTACATCCTCAGCAAAGTGCCGTTGCAGTTCAAATCCCTCAACTACATCCGAGGTCGCAGCTTCCAGCAAAGCCTGATTTTGATCGATGAATGCCAGAACCTGACGCCGCACCAGATGAAAACCATCATCACCCGTGCCGGCGCCGGTTCCAAAGTGGTGTGCCTGGGCAACCTGGCACAGATCGACACCCCTTACCTGTCCGCGACCAGCTCCGGGCTGACTTACCTGACGGAACGCTTCAAAGACTTCCCGAACGGTGTGCACATCACCCTGCAAGGGGTGCCTCGTTCGATTCTGGCTGAATACGCCGAAACGCATTTGTAATCCCATCACCAGAACCGGGCGGCCCAAAACCGCCCGGTTTTTTTATGCCCAACACAAATCCCCTTGCAGGAGCGAGGCTTGCCCGCGAAGACGGCGGCACATTCAACACCAATCTGTCTGACACGCCGCCTTCGCGGGCAAGCCTCGCTCCTACAAGGGCTATCCATCAAATAATCAAACGTGCGGAAAATTGACCCGCAGGTTTACAATCGACGCTCCTGATCAGGAGTATCCCTGTGCTGACTCATCTCGATTCCCAAGGTCGCGCCCATATGGTCGACGTCACCGACAAAGCCGTGACGTTCCGTGAAGCGACCGCTCAAGCGCTGGTGCGCATGCTCCCCGAAACCCTGCAGATGATCGTCAGTGGCGGTCACCCCAAGGGGGATGTGTTCGCCGTGGCGCGTATCGCCGGCATTCAGGCAGCGAAGAAAACCAGCGACCTGATTCCCCTGTGCCATCCGCTGATGCTCACCGGCGTCAAGGTCGAGCTGAGTGCCGAAGGCGATGACACCGTGCGCATTGTCGCGCGCTGCAAGTTGTCCGGGCAGACCGGCGTGGAGATGGAAGCGCTGACCGCTGCCAGTGTCGCAGCGCTGACGATCTACGACATGTGCAAGGCCGTGGACCGTGGCATGACCATCGAAAGTATTCGGCTGCTGGAAAAACTCGGCGGCAAGAGCGGCCATTTCCAGGCAGATCAACCATGAACGTCACCGTGAAGTTTTTTGCCCGCTACCGCGAAGCGCTCGGCGTGGACTCGATCAAGATTGAAGGCGATTTCGCCACGGTCGACGATGTGCGTGCGTTGCTGGCTCAGCGTGACGGTGCCGAGGTGTTGAGCGAGCAGAACCTGATGTGCGCCCGCAACGAGGACCTCTGCCAGCTCGACGAACCGGTGACTGACGGTGACGAAGTGGCGTTCTTTCCGACCGTGACCGGGGGCTGACATGGCGATTCGCGTGCAGTCCACGGCGTTCGATCCGGGGGCGGAAGTCAATGCCATGCACGCGGCCAATGTCGGCGTGGGCGCGGTGGTGAGTTTTGTCGGCTATGTGCGCGATTTCAATGACGGCCGCGACGTGTCGGGCATGTTCCTTGAGCACTATCCCGGCATGACCGAAAAAGCCCTGGCCAAGATCGCCCTGGAGGCTGAACAGCGCTGGCCGCTGCTCAAGCTTGAAGTGCTGCACCGGATCGGCGCCCTGGAACCGGGTGAACCGATCGTCTTCGTCGGCGCCGCCAGCGCCCACCGCCAGGCGGCGTTCGACGCCTGCGCCTTTGTCATGGACTACCTGAAAACCCGTGCGCCGTTCTGGAAGAAGGAAAACACCAGCGACGGGCCGCGCTGGGTGGAAGGGCGTGACAGCGATCATGCGGCGGCGGATCGCTGGAAACAGTGATTCCTGCGGCGTCTGCCAGTACGCCTTCGCGGGCAAGCCCGCTCCCACAGGTTTTGTGTAGTACACAGATTATGTGAACAACGTAAAACCTGTGGGAGCGAGGCTTGCCCGCGAAGGGGCCATCCGCAACACCGAAAATCCCAATGACCACCGCCCGACCACCGGCCCGCACATCCTCCATCGCCCCGATTGACGATTTATACATAAAAGTCCAGTATGGAATTATAAGTACAAAAAAGGCGTTTCCCCCGTTACAGCTCTTTCTTCTGTCTTGCCAAACCAACAACAACCCGCGAGAGAACGAACATGAAGAAATTCCCCCTCATCACCGGTCTGGCGCTGAGCCTGTTGGCGTGCAGCACGCTATTCGCCGCCGACAAAACCCTGCGCATCGGCATCGAAGCGGCTTATCCACCCTTCGCGTCCAAGACCCAGGACGGCAAAATCGTCGGGTTCGACTACGACATCGGCAACGCGTTGTGTGCGCAAATGAAGGTCAAGTGCGTGTGGGTAGAGGGTGAGTTCGACGGTCTGATTCCTTCCCTCAAAGTGAAGAAAATCGACATGGCCCTGTCGTCCATGACCATCAACGAAGACCGCAAGAAATCGGTGGATTTCACCCACAAGTATTACTTTACGTCCTCGCGCCTGGTGATGAAGGACGGTGCAGCCGTGGATGACCAGTACGCCAGCCTCAAGGGCAAGACCATCGGCGTGCAACGCGCCACGACCACCGACCGCTACGCCACCGAGGTGTTCGAGCCCAAGGGCATCAACGTCAAGCGCTACAGTAATAACGAAGAAATCTACATGGACCTGGCGTCAGGTCGCCTGGATGCGATCTTTGCCGACACCATCCCCCTGAGTGACTTCCTGGCGATGCCACGCGGCAAGGGCTACGCCTTTGTCGGCCCCGAACTCAAGGACCCGAAATACGTGGGCGAGGGCGCCGGGATCGCGGTGCGCAAGGGCAATACGGCATTGGTCAGTGAGTTGAACACGGCCATCGATGGGATTCGCGCGAGTGGCGAGTACCAGAAGATTTCCGAGAAGTACTTCAAGGCTGACATCTACGGCGATTGATCTAACGCCTTCGCGAGCAAGCCCGCTCCCACATTAGTCCTGCGAACANGCCGGATCAACCAATACACATCGTTGGGCTCAGCCCTTCAATTCCTTCAAATGCTTGTAAACAGTCGCCCGCCCCATGTTCAGCACATTGGCCACATAGTTCGAAGCGCTTTTACCCTTGAAGGCCCCTTCGGCGTGCAACGCCAACACCAGTTCGCGTTTGTGGTCGCGCGTCAGCAGGTTCAGGCTCAGCTGACGTTCGCGCAGCCAGGCGTGCAGGAAGGTATTGATNCGTTCCTGCCAGTCATCGCGAAACAATGAGTCCGGTTGCGGGATCAGCTTGCTCGGCGACAGGAACAGGTCCAGTGCCGCCTTGGCATTTTCGAACAGCGAGATATTCAGGTTGATGCACAGCACCGCCAACCGGCGACCTTTGTGGTCGTGGAGCACGGTGCTCAGGCTGCGAATTTTCTGGCCGTCCCAATTGAGCTTTTCGTACGGACCGATATTCACTTCGCGGATGTCATCGCTGAGCATGTCCTCCAGCGCCGAGTCGTCGCCGATGNCCCGTTTGGACAGATTGTTGGCGATGTAATCGATTTTTTGCGTGCGCAGATCGTGCAGCACCACCTCGGCATGAGGGAAGAACAACGTAGCGATCGCATCGGCGATTGCCCGATAGTTGTCCAGGGCCGGGTCTTTTTCAGGTGCGTTCATACAGTGGAGCTCCAGGCAGCTTAGCGCCCTGCAAAAAGGGCGCTGGAAGTGTGCCGCAATCGTGTCGACACGTCACCTGAGGAGGAAAATCAGCCCAGGCGGGCAGGGGAAAGCATCTCGGCGTCCAGGCCGAAACGGCTGAGTTGTTCGGGCAAGGCTTCACCGCGTACCAGCGCTGCGCTGGCCTGGCCCATGGCGGGTGAGGTCTGGATGCCATAGCCGCCTTGCGCCGCGACCCAGAACAGCCCCGGCACGTGCGGGTCGAAGCCCGAGAGCAAATCACCGTCGTGCACAAAACTGCGCAGCCCGGCCCAGGTCCGGGTCGGGCGGCGGATGGTCAGCGTGGTGGCTTCTTCGATCTGGTAAATGCCCATGGCGATGTCCAGCTCTTCGGGCTGCACATCCTGCGGCTCGACGGGGTCGGCGTTGGCCGGTGAGCCCAGGAACATGCCGGCGTCGGGTTTCATGTAGAAGGCTTCGTCGAGGGCCACCAGCATCGGCCAATGGTGGATGTCCACGCCCTCGGGGCCGGCGAAAATGAACGCCGCGCGCCGTTTCGGCTGCAGTCCCAACGACTTGGCGCCGGCCAGCTCGCCGATCTTGTCGGCCCACGCGCCTGCCGCGTTGATGATGACCGGTGCGCTGAAAGTCTGGCTATTGGTTTGAACCTGCCACAGGCCTTCGGCATTGCGGTTCAGGCTCAGCACTTCGCTGTCGGTGTGGACTTCGCCTTTGTTGCGGCGGATACCGCGCAAATAACCCTGGTGCAGGGCGTCGGTGTCGATGTCGCTGGCCGTCGGGTCGAAGATGGCACCGTGGACTTTTTCGCGACGCAGGATCGGCAACCGCGCGCAGGCTTCGTCGGCGCTGAGCAGTTGCATTTCCGCCACCGTGGCCTTGGCGCTCAGGTATTGATTGTTCAGCTCGGCGGGGTCACCAGTGAAATCCACGGTCATCTCGCCACGCGGGGTCAGCAACGGGTGTTCGCAGAAACCGGCTGGCGGTGCGTCGAAGAAGTCGCGGCTGGCCTGGGTCAGCGCCCGAACCTGTGGTGTGCCATACGCCGCGGTGTAGAGCGCAGCCGAGCGTCCGGTGGAGTGATAGGCCGGATGGGATTCGCGTTCAAGCACAATCACCCGGGCGTGCTGCGACAGCCAGAAACCGGTGGAAGCGCCGGCAATCCCGCCGCCGATGATGATGAAATCTGCCTGGCTCATGAACGTCTCCTGTCGAGCGCAAATAAAGATCTCCTGTAGGAGCCG
>NZ_NMOJ01000083.1 GCF_002251635.1 Pseudomonas mandelii | reverse complement strand
GGGCTTGCTGGCGATAGCGTCGCCGCNGTCGNTATCNNTNNTGACCGCGGCGTCTGCATCGCCAGCAAGCCGGCTCCTACAGGATGGGTGTGGTGTCAGGGTTGTAGGCGGTAGATGGCATTAGCCAGTGCGATGTCTTCCAGGCCCAGGCCGATCGAACGGAAGAACACATGACGGTCGTAGTCGGGACGCGGGACTTTTGCGCTGAGCAAATCGGGCAGGTCACCGACAATCGCGCGCTTGTCCCAGCCATGTTGTTCCCCTGCAATCAGCATTTCTCCCGCCGCGCCCGGGGTGGTCTGGCGGTAGTCGCAGAACACCTGCATGTCGTTGAGGCAGTGCGGCGGTACTTCATGGGCGCGTGGGGCGTTGGTGCTGATGGAGGTAATCAGCGCCGGTTTGCTCAGGCGCGAGGGGTCCATCACCGGGCCTGCCGACGAGGTGCAGAGCAGAATCACGTCCGCGTCNTGAATCGCCGCTTCGCGACTGTCGGCGATGGTCAGGCGTGGATCGAGGCGTTTGAGCTGTGCCAGTGTTTCAGGATTTTTATCGCTCAGGCTCGGGGAATAGAGGCTGATGCTTTGCCAGTCACGCAGATCCTTAACGTAATGCAGATGTGCCTGAGCCACCTTGCCGCTACCGATAATCGCCAGGCGCTGCGCCTTCAACGGGGCGAGGGCATCGACGGCGACGGCGGTGGTCGCGGCCGTGCGTGCGGTGGTCAGCTCGGCCGCATCACACAGCAACAGCGGCTGGCCGGTGTGCATCGACATCAACAATGTCCATGCCGTCACCAGTGGCCCTTGGTCGCGCACGATGTAGGGCGACGTCTTGACCCCGTACACCCCGTCTTCAGCCAGCACACCCAGGTAGTTGATGAAGTCGCCGGCGCCCTGAGGGAATTCCACCAGTTGCTGCGCCGGTTGCACCGCTTGCCCGGCCGCCAGATCGCGGAACAACTTGCGCAGGATCTGCGGCACGTCGATCTGTGCCAGCAACTCGCGGGCCTGGGGTTGGGTGATCACGTAAGGCGTACTGGACATGGTCGGCTCCGAGCGCTGTAAATAAACTAATTTGTCCATTATGGACTTTTAGTTGTATTGGGCAATATCGGGGCGAAAAAAAAGCGCAGTCCGTTTCCGGCTGCGCCTTTTTCAGCAAGGGCCCGAGTTACGGACGCTTGCGCTCAACTGCCCGCAGTAGATGCGTCGGCGGCGTTTCACAGCTGATTTTCCGACCCAGCAACGCCTCGATGGACGGTAGCTGGTAGGAGTCATCTTCACCGGCAAAGCTGATCGATACACCCGCAGCGCCTGCACGGCCGGTACGGCCAATGCGGTGCACGTAGTCGTCCGGCACTTCCGGCAGGGTGAAGTTGATCACATGGCTGATGCCATCAATGTGAATTCCGCGCCCGGCAACGTCAGTGGCCACCAGCACGCGAATCTTGCCTTCGCGAAAGCCTTCCAGGGTCTTGATGCGCTTGTGTTGCGGCACATCGCCGGACAGTTGCGCAGCGTTGACTCCGTCACGCACCAGGCGCTCTTCGATGCGCCGCACTTCATCCTTGCGGTTGGCAAACACCATCACCCGCTCCCAACCGTTGTCGTTGACCAGGTTGTAGAGCAGCTTGTACTTGTCGGCGCCGGCGACGGCGTAGATGTGCTGTTCGACGTTTTCGCTGGCGACGTTCAGCGCTTCGATCTCGACGATGGACGGGTCGGTGGTCCACTGCTTGGCGAGGTTCATCACGTCTTCGGTGAAGGTCGCGGAGAACAGCAGGGTTTGGCGCTCGTTTTTCGGCGGGGTCTGGCGAATGATCTGACGTACTTGCGGGATAAAACCCATGTCGAGCATGCGGTCGGCTTCGTCCAGCACCATCACTTCGACCATGTCCAAATGCACGTCGCCGCGCTGGTTGAAGTCGAGCAGGCGGCCCGGGGTGGCGACCAGGATGTCGCAGTGACGGGCTTCGAGGTGCTTGAGTTGCTTGTCGAAGTCCATGCCGCCAACGAACGTCATGACGTTGAGGCCGGTGTACTTGGTCAGGTCGGCGGCGTCCTTGGCGATCTGCACCACCAGCTCCCGGGTAGGCGCGATGATCAGCGCCCGCGGTTCACCCATGTAGCGTTCCTTGGGTGGCGGGGTTTCCAGCAGTTGCGTGATGATCGAAATCAGGAANGCAGCGGTCTTGCCGGTGCCGGTTTGCGCGCGACCAATGGCATCTTTGCCGGCGAGGGTGAAACCCAGCACCTGCGCCTGGATCGGCGTGCAGTACGGGAACCCCAGGTCCTGGATGGCGTGCATCAGTTCCGGGGCCAGTTTGAAATCGTGGAAGCGGGTTTTGCCTTCCTGGGGTTCAACGGCGAAGTCTTCGAGTTTCCAGGGAATGACTGGCGCTTTCGGTTTCGGTTCGCGACGCGGCTTTGCCGGTTTCGGCGTTTCGCTGCGCGGTGGCTCGGCGGCGACAATCTCGACAGGTGGGGCGGCCGGTGTGGTCACAGGCTCGTGTTTCGGTGCCGCTACGGTTGCGGTCCGGCCAGGCTGATCACCGTCGGTGCGGTGGCTGGGGATATGAGACGGAGCGCTGGGAACTGGCGCGAGCTGCTCAGTCTCGCTTTTACCGAACATTTTTTTGAGTGCTTTGAGCACGGTCATCTCATCAATTGGTTAAGGAATATACGCCGGCCAGTGTAATGCAAGAATCGGGCGCGGCGTAGTGGGATGGATCAATGGGTAGCTTTTAGCGTAAACGCTCGGCCAGCCACACGCCGATGTCGCGAATTTCTTCGGGTAACACTTCGTGACCCATTGGGTATTCCTGCCATGTCACGGTGACACCACGGCTCTTTAAATACTCGTGAGCGGTGCGGCCCATGGCGTTTTGAACGACGTCATCGTACTGGCCATGCAAAGACAGTACGGGAATGCGTTGCTGGCTGGCCGAAAGCTCCATTTGATCGCTGAAGGTCGGTGCGTACGTCGAGAGGGCAAGTACGCCACCCAGCGGCCCCTGCCACTTCAGGAAAGCGGTGTGTAACACCACGGCGCCGCCCTGGGAAAAACCTGCCAGAAAGATGCGCGAGGCGTCTATTCCGATAGCTCGCTGCACTTCGATCAAATTAACCACTCGCTGCGCCGACTCTTCCAGCTGCTCACGGTTGATCGCGCGCGCCGGGCTCATGGCCAATATGTCGTACCAGCTAGGCATCTCGTAGCCACCATTGATGGTCACGGCGCAGGTCGGTGCCTGGGGGAGAACGAAGCGCGTAGTCAGCAGGGTTTCCTGCAACGCCTCGGCCACCGGCAGGAAGTCGTAGCGATCGGCGCCCAGGCCGTGCAGCCATATAACGCAGGCGTCTGCGGGCTTTACGGGTTGAAGAATCAGGGGCTCGGTCATGGCTGCTCCAATTTTGTGCGTGCGCTCTCATTAAGTGCGTGACTAGAGTGCGCGTCAGGTTGATCCGTTAAGAAGATGTCGCAAGGCTACAAGTTTTGCTATTGACCTGTCCCTTAACCGCATCGGCAAGCGGTCTGGTACGGGCTTTGCTATGTGAAAGCGGTGCAACCCATCTCGCGCCTTGCGGTAACACTATCAGTGTACTGCTGGCAGCGGGATAGCAAAGAATCCGGTGATGGATGTTCGCCAGTGGCCGCTACGGGCTTCGCGAACGTGAAAGGGCTACAGCCCGTTCGGCCGATTGGTGAGAAGTGAGTTGTCCATGATGTGGATTTTCTCTTACTAGACTCATAGCTAAGGTCTTTACGTCGGTTGACCCCAAAAAAAGCCAACACGGGTCGACTACGCCTCATAAGGGTGCGNCTGGNNTGNNGCTCCGACACAACAAGAGCAACTGGAGGTTTGAATGAAGGTATTGAAATCCACCCTGGCCATCGTNACTGCAGCTGCAGTGCTCGGTGTCAGCGGGTTCGCTCAGGCGGGTGCAACCCTGGATGCAGTGCAGAAGAAAGGTTTCGTACAGTGCGGCGTCAGCGACGGTCTGCCGGGCTTCTCGGTTCCGGATTCCACCGGCAAGATCCTCGGGATCGATGCTGACGTTTGCCGCGCTGTGGCTGCCGCCGTTTTCGGTGACGCAACCAAGGTCAAATTCAGCCAGTTGAACGCCAAGGAGCGTTTCACCGCGCTTCAGTCCGGCGAAGTCGACATCCTGTCGCGCAACACCACCATGACCAGCTCCCGCGATGCGGGCATGGGCCTCAAGTTTCCGGGCTTCATCACCTACTACGACGGTGTTGGCTTCCTGGTTAACAACAAGCTGGGCGTGAAAAGTGCCAAGGAACTGGACGGTGCAACCATCTGCATCCAGGCCGGTACCACCACCGAGCTGAACGTTTCCGACTACTTCCGCGCCAACGGCCTGAAGTACACCCCGATCACCTTCGACACCTCCGATGAAAGCGCCAAGTCGCTGGAATCCGGTCGTTGCGACGTGCTGACCTCCGACAAGTCCCAACTGTTCGCNCAGCGCAGCAAGTTGGCCTCGCCGAAAGACTACGTGGTGCTGCCGGAAACCATTTCCAAAGAGCCGCTGGGCCCGGTCGTTCGTAATGGCGACGACGAGTGGCTGGCCATCGTGCGCTGGGTTGGCTACGCCATGCTCAACGCTGAAGAAGCCGGTATCACGTCGAAGAACGTTGAAGCNGAAGCCAAGTCCACCAAGAACCCGGACGTCGCACGCCTGCTGGGTGCTGACGGCGAATACGGCAAAGACCTGAAAGTGAANAAGGACTGGGTCGTGCAGATCGTCAAGCAGGTNGGTAACTACGGTGAAGTGTTCGAGAAAAACCTCGGCAAGAGCACACCACTGGAAATCGACCGCGGGCTGAACGCCTTGTGGAACNNTGGCGGCATTCAATACGCACCCCCTGATAGCTGATGGTTCTGTCACCCGGTGGGCCAACCACCGGGTGATGTTCTGTTCCATTCTTTCCGGGGCACTTCATGCAAAATCAAATCGGCGCACCAAAGCAGAAGCTCAGCTTCAGCGATCCCAAAGTGCGTGCGTGGCTNTTTCAGATCATCACCATTGTGGCGGTGGTCTCCATGGGCTGGTATCTGTTCGATAACACCCAGACCAACTTGCAACACCGGGGCATTACCTCCGGCTTCAGCTTTCTGGAGCGCAGTGCCGGTTTCGGCATCGCGCAGCATTTGATCGACTACACCGAATCGGACAGCTATGCCCGAGTCTTTGTGATCGGCCTGCTCAACACCTTGCTGGTGACCGTGATCGGTGTGGTCCTGGCGACCCTGCTCGGTTTCATCGTCGGCGTTTCACGGCTGTCGAAGAACTGGATCATTGCCAAGCTGGCGACTGTTTATGTGGAAGTCTTCCGCAACATTCCGCCGCTGCTGCAGATCCTGTTCTGGTACTTCGCGGTGTTCCTGACCATGCCGGGGCCGCGCAACAGCCATAATTTCGGTGACACCTTCTTCGTCAGCAGCCGCGGCCTGAACATGCCGGCCGCGTTGGTGGCGGACGGTTTCTGGCCGTTCGTGGCGAGCGTCGTCGTGGCCATTGTCGCCATCGTGATGATGTGCCGCTGGGCCAATAAGCGTTTCGAAGCCACTGGCGTACCGTTCCATAAATTCTGGGTCGGCCTGGCGCTGTTCCTNGTGATCCCGGCGTTGTGCGCCCTGATCTTCGGCGCGCCGTTGCACTGGGAAATGCCCAAGTTGCAGGGCTTCAACTTCGTTGGCGGCTGGGTATTGATCCCCGAACTGCTGGCGTTGACCCTGGCACTTACCGTCTACACGGCAGCGTTTATTGCCGAGATCGTGCGTTCGGGCATCAAGTCCGTCAGCCACGGCCAGACCGAAGCCGCGCGCTCCCTGGGCCTGCGCCCTGGGCCGACCCTGCGCAAGGTCATCATCCCGCAAGCCCTGCGCGTGATCATTCCGCCGCTGACCAGCCAATACCTGAACCTGGCGAAAAACTCCTCGCTGGCCGCCGGTATCGGTTACCCGGAAATGGTTTCGCTGTTTGCCGGCACGGTGCTCAACCAGACCGGGCAGGCGATCGAGGTGATTGCCATCACCATGAGCGTGTACCTGGCGATCAGCATCAGCATTTCCCTGCTGATGAACTGGTACAACAAGCGCATTGCGCTGATCGAGCGGTAAGGAAAAGCGCATGAGTACTCATACTTTCAAACCCGACATGCCACCACCGAGCAAAGTCTTCGGGCCGGTGGCGTGGATGCGCGCGAACATGTTCTCCAGCTGGCTGAACACCGCGCTGACCCTGTTCGCGTTCTACCTGATTTACCTGATTGTGCCGCCCATCCTGCACTGGGCCATCCTGGACGCNAACTGGGTNGGCACCACGCGCGCCGACTGCACCAAGGAGGGCGCCTGCTGGGTGTTTATCCAACAGCGCTTCGGGCAGTTCATGTACGGCTACTACCCCGGCGACCTGCGCTGGCGCGTAGACCTGACCGTGTGGCTGGCCATCGTTGGCGTGGCGCCGTTGTTCATCTCGCGTTTTCAACGCAAGGCGATCTACGGCCTGAGCTTCCTGGTGTTGTACCCGATCATTGCCTACTTCCTGTTGCACGGCGGGATCTTCGGCCTGACCAACGTGGCGACCAGCCAATGGGGCGGCTTGATGCTGACCCTGGTGATTGCCACGGTCGGCATCGCCGGCGCCTTGCCGCTGGGCATTGTGCTGGCGCTGGGGCGACGTTCGAACATGCCGGCGATTCGTGTGGTCTGCGTGACCTTCATCGAATTCTGGCGCGGCGTGCCGTTGATCACGGTGCTGTTCATGTCCTCGGTGATGCTGCCGTTGTTCCTGCCTGAAGGCATGGGCATCGACAAGCTGTTGCGGGCACTGATCGGCGTGATCCTGTTCCAGTCGGCCTACGTGGCTGAAGTGGTGCGCGGTGGCTTGCAGGCGATTCCCAAGGGGCAGTACGAAGCGGCCGCGGCGATGGGCCTGGGTTACTGGCGCAGCATGGGCCTGGTGATTCTGCCGCAAGCCCTGAAGCTGGTAATCCCGGGCATCGTCAACACGTTTATTGCGTTGTTCAAAGACACCAGCCTTGTGATCATCATTGGCCTGTTCGACCTGCTCAACAGCGTCAAGCAAGCCGCCGCCGACCCTAAATGGTTGGGCATGGCCACTGAAGGCTACGTGTTCGCCGCCCTGGTGTTCTGGATTTTCTGTTTTGGTATGTCGCGCTATTCCATTCATTTGGAACACAAGCTCGACACAGGCCACAAGCGTTAGGAGTTGTTGTTATGAGCGAAGCGATCAAACAGCCTGTGAGCCCTGAAGGCATTATCCAGATGCAGGGCGTCAACAAGTGGTACGGCCAGTTCCATGTGTTGAAAGACATCAACCTCAACGTCAAGCAGGGCGAGCGTATCGTGCTGTGCGGCCCGTCGGGTTCGGGCAAGTCCACCACCATCCGCTGCCTCAACCGTCTGGAAGAGCACCAGCAGGGCCGCATCGTGGTCGACGGCGTGGAACTGACCAACGACCTCAAGCAGATCGAAGCGATCCGCCGTGAAGTGGGCATGGTGTTCCAGCACTTCAACCTGTTCCCGCACCTGACCATCCTGCAGAACTGCACGCTGGCGCCGATGTGGGTACGCAAGATGCCCAAGCGCAAGGCCGAAGAAATTGCCATGCACTACCTGGAGCGCGTGCGCATTCCGGAGCAGGCCCACAAGTTTCCGGGGCAACTGTCCGGCGGCCAGCAACAGCGTGTGGCGATTGCCCGTGCGCTGTGCATGAAGCCGAAAATCATGTTGTTCGACGAGCCGACTTCGGCCCTCGACCCGGAAATGGTGAAGGAAGTACTCGACACCATGATCGGCCTGGCCGAAGACGGCATGACCATGTTGTGCGTGACCCACGAAATGGGCTTCGCCCGCACCGTGGCCAACCGCGTGATCTTCATGGACAAGGGCGAAATCGTCGAACAGGCGGCGCCGAATGACTTCTTCGACAACCCGCAGAATGATCGGACCAAGTTGTTCTTGAGCCAGATTCTGCATTGATCGACGCCAGGCAGTGAAATAAACCCGGACCGTGTCCGGGTTTTTTTTGCCCAATCAAACGCTCCACCTGATGCCCGCTAACCCTGCAGGAGCCGGCTTGCTGCGGGCGGCGTTCCGACGATGGCGGCATAACAGCCGCNCTAGTGCGCAATAGTGAGAGGCGTTGCCAACGTTCAGTTCTGAATGTGTCGGCACGATCGCCATCGCCAGCAAGCCGGCTCCTACAGATTTGCGGTGGATCCGTTGCCTTGTCCGGCTAAGCTGACTAACATGTCAGAAAATTCATCCTATGATTGGATGAAAGGGCGAATCCTATGTCAGACATTTCTCCACTCGTTAAACGATCCCTGGTCGATCAGGCCCTGGATCAACTGCGCCAACGCATCAACAGCGGCGCCTGGCAGGTCGGCCAGCGTTTGCCTACCGAGCCAGAGCTGTCCGCCGAGCTGGGCATCAGCCGCAACACCGTGCGCGAAGCCATGCGCGTGTTGGCGTTTTCCGGCTTGATCGAAATCCGCCAGGGCGACGGTAGCTATTTGCGGGCGGTGATCGATCCGCTGGATACCATGAAGGCCCTGTCCCGCTGCTCCCACGAACAGGCCCGCGAGACCCGGCACATCCTTGAAGTCGAAGCCATCGGCCTCGCGGCCTTACGCAGAACTGATGAGGACCTGGTGGCCTTGCGCGAAGCGCTGGGCGTCAGCGGCAGCCACTACCACGGCGATCTCGACAGCTACATTGCCTGTGATCTGGTGTTCCACCGCCGTCTGGTGGACGCTGCGCATAACCCGACCCTCAGCGAGCTGTATCGCTATTTCTCCAGCATCGTCGGCGCGCATTTGCGCCAGACCTTGAACATCACTCCCCGACGCCAAGAGGTGTTCGACCTGCATATCGAACTGCTTGATGCCGTCGAGCAACGCGACCCGGAACGGGCCAAAGCCCTGTCGAGGCAGTTGATCAATGAACCTTGAAACCGAGAATGCCATGTCTAGCCACACCACTACTCAACCCAAGCGCACGGCAGAACTCGAAGAGCTGCTGATCGACGCCGAGGCCGATGACGAAGAGGTCCAGCAGCGTCCTCCAATCCTGCGTCGTCCGTGGCTGTTGCTGCTGGGTTTGATTCTGGTCGCGCTGAACCTGCGCCCGGCGTTATCGAGCATGGCGCCGATGCTCAGCGAAGTCTCGAAGACGCTCGGCTTGTCGGCGGCTCAGGCCGGGTTGCTGACGACGTTGCCGGTCCTCTGTCTCGGCTTGTTTGCTCCACTGGCGCCCTTGCTGGCGCGACGTTTTGGCGCCGAGCGCGTGGTGCTGGGCATTCTGCTGACGTTGGCGGGCGGGATCATTCTGCGCAGTTCGTTCGGTGAAGTCGGCCTGTTCGCCGGCAGCCTGATTGCCGGTGCGAGCATCGGCATCATCGGCGTCTTGCTGCCGGGTATCGTCAAGCGCGACTTCGCCAAACAGGCGGGCACCATGACCGGCGTCTATACCATGGCCCTGTGTCTGGGTGCGGCAATGGCGGCCGGCGCGACGGTGCCGTTGAGCGAGCATTTCGACAAGAGCTGGGCCCTGGGCCTTGGTTTCTGGGTCGTGCCCGCGCTGGTCGCGGCGGTTTTCTGGTTGCCGCAAGTCGGGCAGAAACACGGCGCACACAACGTCGCGTATCGGGTTCGCGGCCTGTTNCGTGACCCGCTGGCCTGGCAGGTGACCTTGTACATGGGCCTGCAATCGTCCCTGGCGTACATCGTGTTCGGCTGGTTGCCATCAATCCTGATTGGTCGCGGCCTGACCCCGACCCAGGCCGGTCTGGTGCTGTCGGGTTCGGTGATCGTCCAGTTGGCCAGTTCTCTGGCGGCGCCCTGGCTGGCGACGCGCGGCAAGGACCAGCGCCTGGCGATCGTGGTGGTGATGCTGCTGACCCTCGGCGGGTTATTCGGCTGCCTGTATGCGCCACTCGATGGCCTGTGGGGTTGGGCGATCCTGCTGGGCCTGGGGCAGGGCGGCACCTTCAGCCTGGCGCTGACCTTGATCGTGCTGCGCTCGCGTGATGCCCACGTGGCGGCCAACCTGTCGAGCATGGCCCAGGGCATTGGTTACACCCTGGCCTCCATGGGCCCGTTCGCGGTCGGCCTGGTGCATGACTGGACCGGCGGATGGACCGCGCTGGGCTGGATCTTCGGCGTGATCGGTCTTGGCGCCATCGTTGCCGGCCTCGGCGCCGGGCGTTCGTTGCTCGTTCAGGTGGTCAGCGAAAAGGTCTGACGACAGGTCAACAACCTCCAGTGTCGCTGAACCGTCGTTGCGCTGTTTATGGTGGGCGGCATCGTCCTTGCCGGGCGCGATGACCGTTTCGACCGTCACCCGGCTGGTCAGGTTGCGGATGGCTATCGGGCCGGCGCTGCTGCCTGCGCTGTCGGTAAAGCCGAGATAGCTTCGGGAGCCCATCGGGATGGGCTGGCTGTTCGACGGGCTCCAGGCTTTGCCCCCCGTGGTCGAGTCGGTTCGATAGACCTGCGTCAGGTCGTCCACCACCGTGCTGGCAGGATCGAAGTTCAGCGAATACAAGCCGATTTTATTGTGGCTGTGGTCGTGGTTCAGGCCGTAGTAAATCTCGCTGTTGACGATGGCCGAGCCGTCGCGGTTGTCGCGCATCAGCAGAGCAAAACGCGTGAGCGCATTGCACTGAATGTTGAGGTCGAGTGTCTGGTCGCGCAGTCGAGTGCGTTTGTCGACGTTCAGGTCTTGCCGGGAGATTTTTCCGTAATCGACGAGGCCGCTGTTGGACAGCATCGGGGTGCAGGCAAGTGGGGTGATGAGGCCTGTGACCCTCAGGTCTGTCGATGAGGTGGCCAAGGTGAGCGGCGACGTCAGGACGAAAAGGTCTGACGACAGGTCAACAACCTCCAGTGTCGCTGAACCGTCGTTGCGCTGTTTATGGTGGGCGGCATCGTCCTTGCCCGAAGCGAGACCTCGGGCAAGGTGCACGGCTTACAGGTACTTCATTTCAAATGTGGCTGAACCGTCGATGGTGACATCGTCGGTTAAGGTGAGGCTATCGGCGCGGGCAATGAAGGTGTAGATCGTCAGTTCCATCGTGAGGTCTTTCACGGAGATTGGAGTGAGAGTGCCGACAGCGCTTATCGATGTGAGGTTATCCTTCAGGATCTGATAGATGCGTGTCCAACTCGCACCGTTATCAGTTGATCTGATCGAGTGCACAGGTTGTCCGTCCGCAAGCGCGCTTTGGATCGATGGCGTGAAATAACCTATTTTTTCGTTATTGCTGGTCAGGCCCAATCCGAAATACAGGTTGGACGATGATGTTCCGGCTTTGTTATCAATACCGTTAAGTGCAAATGGCGTTGACGCGTCACACGCGACTGTCAGCTGTATCGGATGACTGCCTACTATCGTGTCACTTGTCAGGTTGAGGTCTTTTGCCTGCACCTGGCCGACGTCGACCATTCCTCCATCGGACAACGAAGGAGTGCAAGCTCTCGGCGTGATGAGACCTGTGACAGTCAGGTCAATGCTCGAAGCCGCCACTGCATAAGGCGCAACGCCAATCAGTGCGGTGGCGGAGAGTGCTGCAAAGTACATTTTGATCATTGTTTACTCACTTCTCAGGTTGTGCCCTGACTGCCCCGAGACGCGCAAGTGCGTCCCGGATCCAGCAGGATCGGGTTGGGTGTTACAGGTAAATAATCTCGATCGTCCCAGCGCCATTGATGTCGATGGCGTTGCTCATATCCAGGCTGTTGGTGGGAGTGATGACAGCGTCGACGGTCACCGTGGTGCTGAGGTTCTGGATGAGCACCGGGCCGGTGCCGCTGCCAGCGTTGTCGGTGAACGCCAGGTAACGGCTTTTGCCGATGGCGATCGGGTTGGCGCTGCCTGTGCTCCAGGCCGTGCCGGCGGTGCTGGAGTCGGTTCGATAGAGGCGGGCGAAGCCGTCGGCATTGGCGTCGGCCGGGTCCACGCGCAGTGAAAAACGGCCAATCCTGTTGCCGCGGCTGTCCTTGCCCAGGCCATAGTCGATCTCGCTGTCGAGCGTCGCCGAGCCTGAGCGGTTGTCATGCATGATCAAGGCGAAGGACGCCGGCGCGTCGCAGCCGACCATCAGCGTCAACGATTTGGGCGGCAGGCGTGTGTCCTTGTCTGCGTGCAGGTCTTTTTTCGACAGGGTGCCGAAGTCGACTACACCGCCGTTGGACAGCACCGGCTCGCAGGCCGCCGGAGCGAAGCGGGCGCGCAAGGTCGCCTCGCGGGTGCGTCCGGCGGCGACGGCGTCGAACACCCCGAAGGCTTCCCAGGTCACCGCGTCACGCACCTGCATGCCTTGCTCTTGAACCCAGGCCGTCAGCTCAAGCTGCGCCGAGAAACTGCGCCCCTGCACCGGCACGCCGGCCTGCACCGGGACGACCCCGTGCTTCGGTCGCCAGATCAGGCTCGAAGCCGTCTCTGCCGGCGGCTGACCGACCCCGGCAATTAACCCGATATCGACCGATTGGCCATCGAGCACGGCATCACGAATACGCATCTGATAGCTGCCGCGTTCGGCAAAGTGAAAGCGTTCGGCGGTCGCGGCCATCGCCCGGTAGAACAGGCTCATGTCGATGGGCTGCGCACAGCTCAAGGTCATGCTGAGTTGGCGTTCACCGAGGTTGCGCTCCGGTGCGGCATCAGGCCGTATCGCCCGGTTCATCAGCCCGTAATCGAGCACCGGCTGGCTCAGGTTGAACTGGCAGTCGTCCGTGGACGCCGAAGCCAGCGGCGTGAACCCGCTTAGTGCCAGGAGCGCGAGGGTCAATAGCAGATAGCGCAACAGGTTCATGAAATCATCCTCAGAGGGCTCGGCACTTGGCGGGGGCGGTTTCGTAGTACACGTTGGCGTCGGCGTCGGTTGGCAGATCGAAGCGCAGTTCGCAGCGCTCCAGCCCCGGCGCGCTGATCCACAACGCACGGCGGTCGAGAGCGTTGGGCAAAAACACCAGGCCGCCGTCCTGCACCAGGGTCACGAACTCACCATCCGCGGTGTTCACGGAGGCACCGCGCGGCAGGGGCGCGCCGTTGGCGGTGGTGGCCTTGAGCAAGGCGCGGCGGGTCATCGTGATGCCGAATTCAATGTTGTCGACCGCGCCGCGACCGGCCGAAATCACCGCCAGCCCGTTGTGAATGTCAGCGTTGCGCGGCAGGGTTTTGGTGTCGACTTCCACCGGGCTTTTGCCGTAAGCCGTCACTTGCGGGATCACCGCCTGACCTTGCCAGTCGGTCCACACCGGGCCGCTGGGGGTCGACACTTTGATCGAACCCATGTCACCGACCGACAGCAACGCAAAGGTGTCGCTCACCGGGTACGGCGACAGCGTCACGCCACCGCCGTGCAACACCGCGCCACCGCGAGCGCTGGCCTGATAGCTGGACCGCTCGGCGTCGGCGCGGGTGTAATTGAGATCGAGCTGGGTGTAGCGCGGCAGCAGCGAAACGCCGGCTGTGGATTGCACCTGTTTGTCGCGCGTGTCGTGTTCGACGCCCACCCGGTAACCCAGCTGATCGTTGACCCGTTCACTCAAGCCCACGCCGCTGCGGTATTCGCCAGCGGAACGGCGTACCCAACTGCGTGCCCGGCGGTTCTCGCCCAGCGGGATGCTGAGGTTCAGGTAGACGCTGTCATCGTTGCCGTTCGAACCGCTGAGCTGCCATTCGGCGGTCGCCGAGACGGATACGCCAGCGATGTTGGTGCCCCAGGACGCGAGGGCGCGGCTGCTGCTTTGGCCGTCGAACGAACTGGAGCGGCTGAAACCGCTGCTGAAAGCGCCGAGCCATGGATGCGACCATGACAGGGCCGCGCTTTGCTGATCGCGGTAAAGGGACTGGCTGTTGTCGGACGTGTTGGCGAACACCGCCTCTTCCAGTTCCCGGTAGCCCGGGGTTCGGTAAGAACTACCGGCATTGATCGCCCACTGCTCGCTCAACCGATGCGAGACGCTCAGGTCAACTTGAAGCCCCTGACTTGAATGTCTACTGCTGGCGTCCGCGCCAGTCAGCGTGGCTTGCACCTGGGTGACAGGCGAGGGCAACAAGCCGACGCCGGCGCCCGCCGCTCGATAGTCGGCGGCGCCGGTCAGGCCGGCGCTGAGCAACACTTGCGGGGTGAGCGCACCGCTCCAGCCGCCGCTGATGACCCAGGGATCGCCACCCTGCGCGTCACCGACATTGCGCACCTGACCGGCGCCCAGCGAGTAACCGGGCGCAGGCAAACTGACCCCCAACATCGCGGCCGGCACGGTAAAACTGCGCTCGCTGCCATCGTCCTCCTTGATCGTGACTTCCACGTCGGAACGCGTGTTGAGCCGCCGCACGTTGGTGAGTGCGAACGGCCCGGCCGGCACCACCGTGGAATGAATCAGCGAACCGTTCTGGCGGACTTCGACCTGGGCCTGACTGTTGGCGATCCCTTCGATGACTGCGCTTTGCCCTTCGACCTGCAGCGCTTGCTCGTTCAGTACTTGCACGCCGGTGATCTGCGCACCGGCGAGCACGGGGTTGTAGAGGTTGATCTGACCCGCCTGCAGCACCGCTTCCTGGCTGGCGAAAGTCCGCTGGGCGTAGGCCGCGATATGAGTCGTTGTGGGCACGTCGCCCTGCCAGGTCTGCACCTGACGACTGCGCACGATCCAGTCACCGGCATTGAAGCCGAGTTCGGTGTTGGCCGAGGCATAGCGGCTGGTATTGTCGCCGGAACGGCTGTGCAAACCGGTGACGTCGTAGTTGATCAAACCGGCGACACCACCGGTTTGATAGCCAGAAAAATCCCGGGCCGTGGGACGTATCGCGTCAGTCGGTACGATCAACGACAGGGCCAGGCTCGCGGGGTCCGGTTCGATGACGGTCTGCGGCGCGCTGCCAAGAAAATCGTGGCATGGGCCATCGTCCAGCAAACGAGCGGGCACCTTCAGGTTCGCCGCATCGAGCAGCGCGGGATCGAAGCACAGCGCACCTTCGCGATCGAACGTGATATCGACCCGGCCATGACGCTGGCCGTTGACGGTGAGCGTGACCGGGTGACGGCCGGACGTGAACTGCGGCGCCTGCATCAGCAGCGTCGCCAGCGCTGGATCGATGCCGCGCTGCAGTAACGTGTCTTTGTCGAACGACGCTGGCATCGACACCTCAGCGTGGGCGTCTAGCATCATCAGCGCATTACTCAGCAGCACCGCCAATGTGGTTCGCCGCCATGGATGAGGGCGAGCGCCGTCCCGAGTAGCGGGCACGGCTTCGCCATCACGGTAATTCGATACTGTGTTCATCAGGATCACTTGGGTTATTGCGGCGTGCGGTTACAGGCGCGCCTGTGGCAACGGCCAGGTAGCCGTCGCCTCGAAACATGGGCGCTCATCGTTCCTTGATGACGCCGTCAGGGTGGTTCAGGACTGGATGGGCGCCTCGTAAAGTGGCACTGCAAAGCCATAGACCGTGGCCGGTTGAAAACGCACCTGCGTGGCGGCGCCTTCGGGCACCTTGATGCTGATGTGCTCACCGGGTAGCACGTAGGTTTTCGGCAGCATCGCGCTGCCCGCCGCCGGCAACAATTGCACTTCCTGGCCCAGGCGCACCACATAAGGCGTGTCGTTGCGCACGGTCAGTTGACCGTCCTTCAGCGACCATTGCAGGTCGGTCCACGGCGTGCGATTGGGCGCCAGGCCCTTGGGGTGCAGGATCACTGGCAGGTTCTGGCGCACCGTCACGCCCACCTGTGCGTGCCCGGCCTNGNCGGGCGATTTGCCTTGGGGGATGCCTTCGAAGATCACCCGCTTCAAACGCTGAGTGAGCAGGGGCTTTTCCGTTTGCAGAATGAACCGCACCAATTGAGTTTTGCCCGCTTCGACGCGTGCCAGGGGTGGCGTCACGAACACCAGGGACTCACGGTCTTCGGCAATGTCTTCGAGGGTGACGTGCATCAACGCCAGGTTGGCATCGGTGTTGGTCACGGACACGGACGCTTCGCCATCGGCCTCGTTGACGATGACCACCGAAGTGTTCGGCACCATGCCGTCGGCTTGGGCGTGTGCGGTCAGCAGCAGGGCGAATGCGCCGATACCCGAATGGAACAGATGACGGGTGACACTGGAAAACATCGTCATGACATGTCTCGTTGAATGTTCGAAAAAAATGGAGCCGGGAACACCGGTCGATCAGTAGTTCAGTTGCACGGTGACGTGCCCATCGATGGGGATTTCGTCGGTCAGCGTCAGGTCGTTCGCGCGAACGATGGTGGTGAACGCCGTGAGCCGTGCGCGCAAATCCTTGATGGCGATCGGTGTGCCGAGGTCGTTCAACGCCGCGAACGCGGTCCGGCCGGCGTGCCCCAGGTAGGAGGACACTCGCCAGGAGGCACCGTCGTTGAGGGAAATGATGGTCTTCACCGCAACCCCATCGGCCACCGTATCGAACAGGCCCAGCGCAACACTGCCCAGGTTCTGGTCGTCGTTGACGACGCCCAGCCCGTGACTGTTGGGGTGGAAGGCGGAAGTGCCTTCGCGGTTGTCGATCGTCGTCAGGGTAAACGGCGTGGCGGCATCGCAGTTCACCTCCAGATACAGCGTGCCGTTCTCCAGAGCCGTGGGCTGGTCCGGTCTCAGGTCTTTCAGCGTGACTTTGCCGTGGTCGACGATGCCGCCGCCGGACAGGCTGGGTGTGCAGGCGCTCGGGGTGATCAGGCCGGTGACGCTTAAGTCTGTGCTGCTGGAGGCGAAGGCCATGGGGGCGCAAGCGATCAACAGTGGGGCCAATAGAGTGAAGGAGCATCGTTCCATGATGGGTCGTCCTTTGAGTGGGCGGGCAATGCTGTGTGTCGGGCGTTGCCCGTTGATGACGGAGGGTTACAGGTACTTGATCTGGAGGGTTGCTGAGCCGTCGAGTGTGACTTCGTCGGTCAGGGTCAGGCTGTTGGTGGGGGCGATACCGGTACGCACACGTAACTCAAGGCTCAAATCCTTCATCGCGATGGGAGCAATGTCGGCACCCAGAGCACCGACACTCCAGATGTTGTTGACCCCCCAGAATGCTGTCGACCCTTCCTTGAGCCAGGTCTCGCCGCCATCAGTGGAGAGAATGGCTTGAGCGTGGGTGGCGTCCGCCATCACATTGCGCGGAATAACGCGAAAGTGGCCCAGCTTTTCGTTGGTATTGATCAGCCCCAGGCCAAAGTAATTGGCCGCAGTGCCTGTGCCAGCACGGTTATCAATCGGGTTTATGGCAAACGACGTAGCCGCATCGCAGCTCACTGTCATTGGCATGATTATTTCTGGCAAGTAAGTGTGTTTGTCGGGATGGAGGTCTTTTGCGGAAAACTTGCCGTGATCGGCGATGCCGCCACCGGCCAGTACGGGTGTGCATGCATTCGGAGTAATCAGACCTTTCACGGTCAGGTCCGTGCTGGAGGTGGCAAAAGCGGACGAGGTTCCGGTCAGCAGCAAAGCAGCGGTCAGGAGGGATAAATGTTTGTTCATGTGCTGGCTCTTCCTTGATGAAAGATTGTTGGGAATTTGCCCTGTACGGACAGGGCGCAATCTATCGGTCGAAGTAGCCAGGCGGAATGCAACTAATACGAAAACGGAGGGGCCGGTGTATGAAAGCGTGTTGCGGACTACAAATCGCTCTCCTGTGTCGCGTTGTCTGTAGTCCTTCTGTGCGGCCGATGTAGCTTGTAAATGTAGGGCGGTTCTTTTTGTTGCATAGGAGAAAGACCAGGCCCCCGATTACATTGGGTGAGGTGGTTTTACGCACGGGAAAGGGCGTTGTCGTAGAACCCGGACAGCGCTATTTTTCGCGCATTCCGGTCACCAAACAGGATAAATCCGACAATGCGCGTAATCATTGCTGACGACCATCCGGTCGTTCGTATCGGCATGCGAATGCTCGTCGATCTGAACCGGACATGTGTGGTGGTAGGGGAGGCGGATGGTCCCGACAGTCTGTTGAGTCTGCTGTGCACGGCGCCTTGTGATCTGTTGATCACCGACTTTTGCATGCCGGGCAACTTGCAGGCCGATGGGCTGAAGATGCTGAGCCGGGTGCGACGTGGCTACCCGACGATGCAGGTCATTCTGGTCACGATGTTTGCCAGCGTGACGACGTTGAGGGCGGCGTTCGCACTAGGTGTGGTGGCGATCATCGACAAAGGCGCGTCGGCAAAGGAACTGCCCCTGGCGATCAAATCGGTGGGTGAAGGGCGCCGTTATATCAGCCAGTCGTTGCGCACCGCGCTGCTTCAGGCCGACGCGCAGGGTCAGTCGAGTTCCGCTGTGCTTTCCGCAAAAGAGCACGAAGTGGTCAGAATGCTCGCCAGTGGCATGACCGTCAGTGAGATCGCTGTTCACTTCAAACGCAGCGTTTCGACCATCAGTAAACAGAAAAACATGGCGATGCAGCGTCTGGGCATTTCCACGGATGTCGACCTTTTTGCCTATGCCCGTGAGAGTGGCATGGTGCATTAGGTTCGCAATGCACTCGGGCAGTCCCGATATTCCCGCCACGAATGCCCATGGTCTTCCCCGTGTTTGCAGACTATCGTGCTGGCAATCCTTCAAACGTCCGGAGCCTGCCCATGAGTGATGCCAACCGCGCATTGATCACCCAGTTCTACCAAGCCTTCCAGCGGCTGGATGCCGAGGCCATGAGCGCCTGCTATACCGACGATGTGCTGTTCAGTGATCCGGCATTCGGCGAACTGCGTGGCCGTGATGCCGGGGACATGTGGCGCATGCTCACTACNCGGGCCAAGGACTTTTCCCTGACGTTCGACCATGTACGAGCCGAGGACCTCACGGGCGGCGCGCATTGGGTTGCGACCTATCTGTTCAGCCAGACCGGCAACACAGTGGTCAATGATATTCAGGCGCAGTTCGTGTTTCGTGACGGCAAGATCTGCGAGCACCATGACAGCTTCGATATGTGGGCCTGGTCGCGCCAGGCGCTGGGTTTCAAGGGGCTGCTGCTCGGCTGGTCGCCAGCCGTGAGAAATGCCGTTCGCGCTCAAGCCTTGAAGGGGCTGAAGGCATTCCAGGCCAGTCGCTGATAAGATCGCGGCTTGTTTCCTCTCAAGCCTTGATCGTTACGTGACTACCCTCAGCGAAATCCCCGTCGACGCCGACACGCCGGTGAGCAAACCCTGGTTCGTCTACCTCGTTCGCGCGGCCAATGGTTCGCTGTACTGCGGGATCAGCGACGATCCTGTGCGCCGCTTCGCTACCCACCAACGTGGCAAGGGCGCACGCTTCTTCCTCTCCAGCCCTGCTGTGGCCCTGGTCTACACAGAAGCCTGCCGCGACAAAAGTGAAGCCTTGCGTCAGGAGCGCTTGATCAAAAAACTCAGGAAAAGCGCCAAGGAATGTCTGGTCGCAAGCGCCGCCGCAGGCTTATCAACCTGACTGATAAGTGCCCATCAGGCAGATCTGTAGGCTGCCCCCGGATTGCGCGCTAAGCTGCGGATTCACTATCCGTGCGGCGGAGCCGAGCATGTCCGAGTTGATTCTCCATCATTACCCAACGTCCCCTTTCTCTGAAAAGGCCCGTTTGCTGCTGGGTTTCAAGGGGCTGTCCTGGCGCTCGGTGAAGATCTCGCCGATCATGCCAAAACCTGATCTGACCGCCCTGACCGGTGGCTACCGAAAGACACCCGTATTGCAGATTGGCGCGGATATCTATTGCGACACGTCGCTGATTGCCCGTCGTCTGGAGCAGGAGAAAGCCTTGCCGGCGTTCTTCCCGGAAGGTCAGGAAATGATCGCCGCGACCTTCGCCGCCTGGGCCGATTCAGTGGTGTTCCAGCATGCCGTGAGCCTGGTGTTTCAACCGGAATCGATAGCGGTGCGTTTTGGCAGCCTGCCGCCGGAAGCGATCAAGGCGTTTCTGGCTGATCGCGCGGGACTCTTCAGCGGCGGCAGCGCGACAAAGTTATCCACCGAGCAAGCCCGTCACCAATGGCCGACCCTCATGGCACGCCTGGAGCAGCAGCTTCAACGCGAACAGGGCGACTTCCTGTTCGGCGAGCCGTCGATTGCCGACTTTGCGCTGGCCCATCCGTTGTGGTTTCTCAAGGCCACGCCCGTGACTTCACCCTTGGTGGATGCTTATCCGGCGGTGTCGGCGTGGTTTGGACGGGTGATGGGGTTCGGGCATGGTGCGTTCAGCGAGATGACCTCCGAGGCAGCGCTGGACGTTGCGCGACATGCCACACCGGCCGCGTTACCAGATGAGCAGTTCGATGAGCCGAACGGGTTTGAGGCTGGCCAGCAAGTGGTCATCGCGGCAACGGACTACGGCGTTGATCCGGTGGCGGGTGAGTTGCTGTTTGCGGGGCGAGAGGAATTGATTCTGCGTCGGGAAGACGAGCGGGGCGGTGTGGTGCATGTGCATTTTCCGCGGTTTGGGTTCCGCATCGAAGCGAAGTAGCCTGCTTCATGAATGCTGAGCACTCAAGCGGGAGCAAGCTCCCTCGCCACAGGGGTAGAGAGAGGCAATGGGTTACTTCAGGGCAGCGAGGATTTCGTCGGGGTCATAGCCGCGAATTAACGTCCCGTTCACATCGATCAACGGAATCCCGCGTCCACCCAGCGCCTCATAAGCCTTGCGTGCCTCGGCGTCTTTCTCGATATCAAATTCCTTGTACGGAATGCCTTTTTGATCGAGAAAGCGCCGGGTCAGTTTGCAGTAGCCACACCAATCGGTCGCATAGAGCACGACGCTGGCCTTGGCCTGGGTCTGCTCGGACACCACTTGGCTCGGATTGAACACCCGCTCGATCTTGCCCCAGTTCTGGTAAACCACGACCACCAGCAGGATCAGCAGGAATTTCTTCAGAATGCCGTTCAGCATCAGTTGCGTCGCTTGAGCTGATCGGTCAGCTGCGTCGGCAGGCCCTTGATAATCAGGGTGCCGGCNNCTTCGTCGTACTCGATCTTGTCGCCCAGCAGGTGCGCTTCAAAGCTGATCGACAGCCCCTCGGCACGCCCGGTGAAACGACGGAACTGGTTNAAGGTGCGCTTATCCGCCGGGATCTCCGGAGACAAGCCGTAATCCTTGTTGCGGATATGGTCGTAGAACGCCTTAGGCCGATCTTCATCGATCAAACCCGACAGTTCTTCCAGGCCCATCGGCTCGCCGAGCTTGGCCTGGCTGCTGGCGTAGTCCACGAGGGTCTTGGTTTTCTCGCGGGCCGATTCATCCGGCAGGTCTTCGCTTTCAACGAAATCACTGAAGGCCTTGAGCAAGGTACGGGTTTCGCCCGGGCCGTCGACGCCTTCCTGGCAACCGATGAAGTCGCGGAAATACTCCGACACCTTTTTTCCGTTCTTGCCTTTGATAAAGGAGATGTATTGCTTGGACTGCTTGTTGTTCTGCCACTCGGAGACGTTTATCCGTGCTGCCAGGTGCAATTGGCCCAGGTCCAGGTGGCGTGAGGGGGTCACGTCCAGCTGATCGGTCACGGCCACGCCTTCGCTGTGGTGGAGCAGGGCGATGGCCAGGTAGTCGGTCATGCCTTGTTGGTAGTGGGCAAACAGCACGTGGCCGCCCACAGAGAGGTTCGACTCTTCCATCAGTTTTTGCAGGTGTTCCACCGCCACTCGGCTGAACGCCGTGAAATCCTTGCCGCCCTCGAGGTATTCCTTCAGCCAGCCGCTGAACGGGTGCGCGCCGGACTCGGCATGGAAGAAACCCCAGGCCTTGCCTTGTTTGGCGTTGTAGCTCTCGTTGAGGTCGGCAAGCATGTTCTCGATGGCGGCCGACTCGGCAAGCTCGGAGTCGCGGGCATGGAGAATTGCGGGGGTGCCGTCGGGTTTTTTGTCGATCAGGTGGACGATGCAATGACGGATCGGCATAGGCTTCTCGGCTGGTTGAGGGGAGCGGTTGGCGNC
>NZ_NMOJ01000082.1 GCF_002251635.1 Pseudomonas mandelii | reverse complement strand
CCCGAAAAAGTGCCAAGTGTACCGCAACCACTGGTTTTGGCGCGGTTCGAAGGGTAATTCGCAGCCGTGCGACGGCCCTTATGCAGTTTTTTCCCGTTTTAGAGCAATAAAGCTGACCAAATGGGTATGTTGAGGCGGATATTTCCCCGTCTCTGTGCTAGTTTTGCCCCGTCTTACGCCAAGTCTCGGCGTTAAGCGTGCATTCAGCATCTGTCAGGTCGAACCAAACCCTGATTTCGGTATCTATAACCCCGATCCCGTGGTTATTGGCCGAGGGTGCCAGATCCNGAAGATCGGGCTCGATGGCTGACACTGCACTCTGCAATCCATATGAATTTGATAGGGAAGGAACACCACAATGGCTATTACTAAAGACCAACTGATCGCCGACATCGCTGAAGCTATCGACGCGCCAAAAACCACCGCGCGTAACGCTCTGGACCAACTGAGCCAAGTTGTTGCTGATCAGCTGGAAAACGGCGGCGAAATCACTCTGCCAGGCGTTGGCAAACTGAAAGTGACCGAGCGTCCAGCCCGTACTGGCCGTAACCCTTCGACTGGCGCCGCCATCGAAATCGCTGCCAAGAAAGTTATCAAGCTGGTTGTGGCCAAAGGCCTGACCGACGCTGTTAACAAGTAAGACGCAGTAAAAAAAGCCGTGCTCCGGAGCAATCCGGGCACGGCTTTTTTGTGCCATAAATTCTTCAATACCGCTAATCCCTGTGGGAGCGGGCTTGCCCGCGATGGCGGTGTATCAGTCGACTTTATTGGTGACTGACACACCGCCATCGCGAGCAAGCTCGCTCCCACAATTGGCCTGTGTTAGCCCTTGCGAGCCCAACGCTCGCGCCAGACCTGCTGCTCGGACTTGGTCTGGAAGGTCCACGCGACGAAGCGGCTTTGCTTCTGGCCCTGGGACATTTCCACGACCTGGCTTTCCAGAACACCGGCCTTTTTCAGCGCCGTCTGGATCGAAGGCAGGTTCGAAGCCTTCGACACCAGCGTGCTGAACCACAAGACTTTGTGCTGGAAGTGCGCACTCTCGGCGATCAACTGCGTCACAAAGCGTGCTTCGCCACCTTCACACCACAGTTCGGCCGACTGACCGCCAAAGTTCAGCACCGGCAGTTTGCGTTTAGGATCGGCGCGGCCCAGGGCGCGCCATTTACGCTCGCTGCCTTTGGTGGCTTCGTCCATGGACGCGTGGAACGGCGGGTTGCACATGGTCAGGTCAAAGCGCTCGCCCGGCTCCAGCAGGCCCAACAGGATGTGCTTGGGATTGCTTTGCTGACGCAACTGGATGGCTTTGTTCAGCCCGTTGGATTGCACGATGGCTTTGGCCGCGGCCACCGCCGTCGGGTCGATTTCCGAGCCGAGGAAGTGCCAGCGGTAGTCCATGTAGCCAATCAACGGATAGACACAGTTGGCGCCCATGCCGATGTCCAGCACCTTGACGATTGAACCGCGCGGAATCTTGCCGTCGTTGACGCTGGCCAGCAGGTCGGCGAGGAAATGCACATAGTCGGCACGGCCCGGAACCGGTGGACAGAGGTAGTCGGCCGGGATGTCCCAATGGGCGATGCCATAGAACGATTTGAGCAACGCCCGGTTGAACACCCGCACCGCATCCGGGCTGGCGAAATCGATGCTTTCCTTGCCGTAAGGGTTGATGATCACGAACTTCGCCAGTTCCGGCGTCGTTTTGATCAGCGCCGGGAAGTCGTAACGGCCTGTGTGGCGGTTACGCGGATGCAAGGTGGCCTCTTTACGCGGCTCAACGGCTTTGGCCGGGGTCGCGGAATCAGGCTTTTTACGCGCAGGGCGGGGTGTGCGGGGGGCGTTCATGGGTGTGGTCGATTCGGGTATGGCTGAAAGTGGCGGGTATTGTCCCACATTCCTTGCATTGAAAAGCTTTCCTGTGGGAGCTGGCTTGCCTGCGATGGCGGCCTGTCAGTCCACATAGTTGTTGTCTGACACTCCGTCATCGCGGGCAAGCCCGCTCCCACAGGGATTTTTGGTGTCTGGGAGAAAGCGTCGGGCATAAAAAAGGGAGGCCTCCAGGCCTCCCGTTTTCATTGCGATTCGCCGTTACAAACTGGCAATCCGCGCATGCTGCTCCGCCAACTTGCCCAAAGCCTGTTCAGCTTCAGCCAGTTTGGCGCGTTCTTTCTCGATGACTTCAGCCGGCGCCTTGTCGACGAACGCGGCGTTGGACAGCTTGCCGCCCACTCGCTGCACTTCGCCTTGCAGGCGTGCAATTTCCTTGTCGAGACGGGCCAGTTCGGCGCCCTTGTCGATCAGGCCGGCCATCGGCACCAGCACTTCCATGTCGCCGACCAGTGCGGTCGCCGACAGNGGTGCTTCTTCGCCGGCAGCCAACACCGTGATCGATTCGAGACGCGCCAGCTTCTTCAGCAGGGCTTCGTTCTCGGTGAGACGACGCTGGTCTTCGGCACTGGCGTTCTTCACGAATACGGCCAATGGCTTGCCCGGACCGATGTTCATCTCGGCGCGAATGTTGCGCGTGCCCATCATCAAGGTCTTGAGCCATTCGATGTCGCTTTCGGCGGCCTCATCAATGCGCGCTTCATTGGCCACCGGCCAAGGTTGCAGCATGATGGTCTTGCCTTCGACACCGGCCAGCGGCGCGATGCGCTGCCAGATTTCTTCGGTGATGAACGGCATGAACGGGTGCGCCAGGCGCAGCGCCACTTCCAGCACGCGCACCAGGGTGCGACGTGTACCGCGCTGGCGTTCGACCGGCGAGTTTTCGTCCCACAGCACAGGCTTGGACAGTTCCAGGTACCAGTCGCAATACTGGTTCCAGATGAACTCGTACAAGGCCTGTGCGGCCAGGTCAAAACGGAACTGGTCGAGCTGGCGGGTCACTTCGGCTTCGGTGCGCTGCAGCTGCGAAATGATCCAGCGATCAGCCAGGCTCAGCTCATAAGCCTCGCCGTTCTGGCCGCAGTCTTCGCCCTTGTCCAGTACGTAGCGCGCGGCGTTCCAGATCTTGTTGCAGAAGTTGCGATAGCCTTCGACGCGGCCCATGTCGAACTTGATGTCGCGACCGGTGGACGCCAGCGAGCAGAAGGTGAAGCGCAGGGCGTCGGTGCCATAGCTGGCGATGCCATCGGCGAACTCATCACGGGTCTGCTTCTCGATCTTCTTCGCCAGTTTCGGCTGCATCAGGCCCGAGGTGCGTTTTTGCACCAGGGTTTCCAGGTCGATGCCGTCGATGATGTCCAGCGGGTCCAGGACGTTGCCCTTGGACTTGGACATCTTCTGGCCCTGGCCATCACGCACCAGGCCATGCACGTACACGGTTTTGAACGGTACCTGCGGGGTGCCGTCCTCGTTCTTCACCAGGTGCATGGTGAGCATGATCATCCGGGCAACCCAGAAGAAAATGATGTCGAAGCCGGTAACCAGCACGTCGGTGGAGTGGAATTTCTTCAGGAATTCGGTCTGTTGCGGCCAGCCGAGGGTGGAGAAGGTCCACAGGCCCGAGCTGAACCAGGTATCCAGTACGTCGTTGTCCTGTTGCAGCGCCACGTCCGGGCCGAGGTTGTGCTTGGCACGCACTTCAGCTTCGTCACGGCCGACATAGACCTTGCCCGACTCGTCGTACCAGGCCGGAATGCGGTGGCCCCACCACAGTTGACGGCTGATGCACCAATCCTGGATGTCACGCATCCACGAGAAATACATGTTCTCGTACTGTTTAGGCACGAACTGAATGCGGCCATCTTCGACGGCAGCGATGGCTGGCTCGGCCAACGGCTTGGTCGACACATACCACTGGTCGGTCAGCCACGGCTCGATAACGGTCCCGGAACGGTCGCCTTTCGGCACTTTCAGGTTGTGATCGTCGATGCTGACCAGCAAGCCGGCGGCATCGAAGGCCGCCACAATCTGCTTGCGCGCTTCGAAACGGTCCAGGCCGGCGTATTCGGCCGGTAGCGTGCCGTCGATGCTTTCGTTAAGCGTGCCGTCGAGGTTGAACACCTGACAGGCCGGCAGGACGGCGGCGTTTTTGTCGAAGATGTTCAGCAGCGGCAGGTTATGGCGCTTGCCGACTTCGTAGTCGTTGAAATCGTGGGCCGGGGTGATTTTCACGCAGCCGGTGCCGAATTCAGGGTCGCAGTAGTCGTCCGCGATAATCGGGATGCGGCGACCAACCAACGGCAGCTCGACGAACTTGCCGATCAGCGCCTGGTAGCGTTCGTCGTTCGGGTTAACCGCGACGGCGGCGTCGCCGAGCATGGTTTCCGGACGGGTAGTGGCGACGATCAGGTAGTCGTTGCCTTCAGCGGTCTTGGCGCCATCGGCCAGCGGGTACTTGAGGTTCCACAGGAAGCCTTTCTCGTCGTGGTTTTCCACTTCAAGGTCGGAAATCGCCGTGTGCAACTTGGTGTCCCAGTTGACCAGGCGCTTGCCGCGGTAGATCAGACCGTCTTCGTGCAGGCGTACGAAGGCTTCTTTCACGGATTCCGATAGACCGTCGTCCATGGTGAAGCGCTCGCGGCTCCAGTCGACGGACGAGCCGAGGCGGCGGATCTGACGGCTGATGTTGCCGCCGGATTGATCCTTCCACTCCCAGACTTTCTCGAGGAATTTTTCCCGGCCCAGGTCGTGGCGATTCTGGCCGGTGGCTTCGAGTTGACGTTCCACCAGCATCTGGGTGGCGATACCGGCGTGGTCGGTACCCGGTTGCCACAGGGTGTTGCGACCCTGCATGCGGCGGAAACGGATCAACGCATCCATGATCGCATTGTTGAAGCCGTGACCCATGTGCAGGCTGCCGGTGACGTTCGGCGGCGGGATCATGATGGTGTAGGACTCGCCCGCGCCTTGCGGGGCGAAGTAATTCTCGGACTCCCAGGTCTTGTACCAGGAAGTTTCAATAGCGTGCGGCTGGTAGGTCTTATCCATGCGCGGCGGGACCCTAGTTGGCATTAATTCAGGAAAGCCGACAAGTATAGCGGGGCATGGGGCGGAGGGCGAGCAGGGGCGGACAGGGCGCTGTATCAAATACAGCGCTGATCTACTGTGGGAGCGAGCTTGCTCGCGATGGCGGTCGGTCAGTCAACATAGATGTTGAATGTNNCCCCGATAGCAGTGGGTCAGTGACTGATAAGCTGGCTGACCCGGCGCTATCGGGGGCAAGCCCCCTCCCACAGTAGATCCAGGTGTGGCTCAGGACTGGTATTGGCTGAGCAACCGCTCCATGCGCGCATCCAGCCGGCGCTTGATCTCGGTTTCGATATGCGGGGCAAAGTCGTCGATCACGTCTTGCATGATCAGTTGTGCGGCGGCGCGCAGTTCGTTGTCCAGGTGCAGCAGCAAGGCGTCGGGGCCTTTGCTGGCTGCGGGGGCCGGTTGCGCGGCCGGGGCAGGCGGTGTCGGTTCGACGGTCTGCGGTGCAGCGCTGACGGAGTCGAACAACATCGGAATCTGTTCCTGTTCGTCTTCATTGACCGTGTCGGTCAGCAAGGGCGGTTGCAGGTTGTCATCGCCGAGCAGTTGGCGGATCGACTCGAGGTCGTCCAGCAGGTGCGCGGACGTTTGTTGCGGTTTTGGAGTGTCCATCGGAATGCTCAGAGTCGCTGTANCCGGTGATCCTGCAGAGGATAGCCCTGTTCGCGATAGAAACGGAAACTCTCCCGCGCGGCCTGACGAATAGCCGGGTCTTCCACCACCACTTCCGCCACGCGGGCAAAAGCCTTGGCAAAGGTCGGTACTTTCAGGTCAAGGTTGACCAGCAGATCCTGATGCTGACCGCAGTCATCGCCAAGACCCAGGACAATCAAGCTATCCGGCTCACTTTCCGCAGGACCGTGAGGCACGAAGCTTTCGCCCTTGAAGGCCCACAGGCGGGCGTCGAGATCCTCTCGTTGGGCTGCATCGCTGCAATGCAGGTAGATGCGGTGGCCCATGCGCCAGGCTTTTTCGGTGAGTTTGCAGGCAAAGTCCAGGCGCGCAGAAGGATCGGCGCTGGGCAANATATAGAAGTCGACTTTGGTCATTGCGGTTCCTGAGCCCGGGGCTGCGTTACTCGAAAGCAACGCAGCCCGAGGTCATCGGTTTCAGGCTTTGGCGCGNTCCAGCAGGTACTGGGTCAGCAGTGGAACCGGACGGCCAGTGGCGCCCTTGTCCTTGCCGCCGCTGGTCCAGGCCGTGCCGGCGATGTCCAGGTGCGCCCAGTTGAAGTTCTTGGCAAAGCGCGACAGGAAGCAGGCCGCTGTGATGGTGCCGGCTTTCGGGCCGCCGATGTTGGCGATGTCGGCGAACGGGCTGTCCAGCTGCTCTTGATACTCATCGAACAGCGGCAGTTGCCAGGCGCGGTCGTCGGCAGACTTGCCGGCGCTGAGCAGTTGCTCGATCAACTCGTCGTTGTTACCCAGCAGGCCGGACGTGTGAGCGCCCAGGGCGACCACGCAGGCACCGGTCAGGGTGGCGATGTCGATCACGGCCTGTGGCTTGAAGCGTTCGGCGTAGGTCAGCGCATCGCACAGCACCAGGCGGCCTTCGGCGTCGGTGTTGAGGATCTCGACGGTCTGGCCGCTCATGGTGGTGACGATATCGCCCGGACGGGCCGCGCCGCCGCTCGGCATGTTCTCGGCACACGCCAGGATGCACACCAGGTTGATCGGCAGCTTGAGCTCCAGCACGGCACGCAGGGTGCCGAACACGCTGGCGGCGCCGCCCATGTCGTACTTCATTTCATCCATGCCGGCGCCCGGCTTGAGGCTGATGCCGCCGGTGTCGAAGGTGATGCCTTTGCCGACCAGGGCGTACGGCTTCTCGGATTTCTTGCCACCGTTGTATTGCATCACGATCAAGCGTGGTGGCTGGTCGCTGCCCTGGCCCACGGCGTAGAACGAGCCCATGCCCAGTTCCTTGATCTTCTTCTCGTCCAGCACTTCAACCTTCAAGGCCTTGAACTCTTTGCCCAGCGCCTTGGCTTGTTCGCCCAGGTACGTTGGGTGGCAGATGTTCGGCGGCAGGTTGCCCAGGTCGCGGGTGAACGACATGCCGGCGGCGATGGCCTGGGCGTGGGTCACAGCGCGCTCGACCTCAGCTTGGGCAGCCTTGATGGTCAGCAGGGTGATTTTCTTCAGGGCGCGGGGTTCGGCTTTCTGGCTCTTGAACTGGTCGAAGACGTAGCTGCCGTCCACCAGGCTTTCGGCCAGCAGGCGGGTCTTGCCGTAGCTGTCGCGGCCTTTTACCACGATTTCATCGAGTGCCAGCGCAGCATCGGCGCCGCCCAGGCCTTTAAGGGCGGTGAGGAGGGTGCTGATGATCTTGCGGAACGGGCGGTCGCCCAGTTCGGCGTCCTTGCCCACGCCCACCAGCAATACGCGGTCGGCTTTAAGGTTAGGCAGGCTTTGCAGCAACAGGCTCTGGCCGACTTTGCCGGCCAGGTCGCCGCGCTTGAGGACCGCGCTGATAGCGCCGCCGCTCAGTTCGTCCAGTTGCTTGGCGGCGACGCCGAGCTTGCGCCCTTCGCCGACGGCGACCACGAGGGTGGCGGTTTTCAACGTTTCGGGGCTAACGCTCTTTACAACCAGTTCCATGTCCGGGTCCCTGAATGAATGGTCAACGTGCGCGGGCAAAACGGCGGCGCACAGACGCTTGCTTATAGATAGAAAGACGCAGGTCACGGCCCGCGACAAAGGCCGCAGTTTGAACCTCGCTCCCTGCGCCTGACAACCCTCGGTTGTACGATCTTCAACGCATTACCCGCCTGCTTGAGCATGTGCAGTGACAGGCGCACCCAATCACAGGATAATGCGCCAACTTTTTCGGCGGCTCTGCCCTGCGGGCTGTCTGNTATGCTTGCTTGTTTGGCCGCCTTAGCCTGACAACCCTGGAGTGTCTGGTTTGATCGTCTTCCGTTATCTGTCCCGCGAAGTCCTGTTGACCCTGAGTGCCGTGAGTGCGGTATTGCTGGTCATCACCATGAGTGGTCGTTTCGTCAAATTCCTCGCCCAGGCCGCCTCGGGCGCTCTGGACCCAGGCTCGTTGTTCCTGATCATGGGCTTTCGCCTGCCGGGGTTTTTGCAACTGATCCTGCCGCTCGGCCTGTTCCTGGGCATTCTGCTGGCCTATGGCCGGTTGTACCTGGAAAGTGAAATGACCGTGCTCTCGGCCACCGGCATGAGCCAGCAGCGTCTGCTGGCCATGACCATGGTGCCCGCTACCGGCGTTGCGCTGGTGGTGGCGTGGTTGAGCATGAGCCTGGCGCCCCAGGGCGCCATGCAGTTCCAGCTGCTGCTGAACAAGCAGGATGCAATGACCGAGTTCGACACCCTGGAGCCGGGTCGCTTCCAGGCCTTGCGCGACGGCACCCGGGTGACCTACACCGAGCAGCTGTCGGATGACCGCATCAATCTGGGCGGTGTGTTCATTTCGCAAAAGAACATCAGTTCCGACAAGAAAGATCGCGGGATTTCCGTGCTGGTGGCCGAAAAGGGCCGTCAGGAAATCCGCCCTGACGGCAATCGTTACCTGATTCTCGATAACGGCTACCGCTACGACGGTAACCCGGGACAGGCCGACTACCGGGCGATCAAGTACGAGGAGTACGGCGTATTGCTGCCCAAGCCGGACGTCAGCGACGAAGTCACCGACCGCGATGCAATGACCACCCGTTCCTTGATAGGCAGCGATGACATTCGTTCGCGCACTGAACTGCAATGGCGCCTGTCCCTGCCGTTGCTGGTGTTCATCGTGACCTTGATGGCGGTGCCGCTGTCGCGCGTCAACCCGCGTCAGGGCCGTTTCCTCAAGCTGTTGCCAGCGATCCTGCTGTACATGGCCTACCTGAGCATCCTGATTGCCGCGCGCGGCGCCCTCGAAAAAGGCAAGATCCCGCCGGCGCTGGGGTTGTGGTGGGTTCACGGGATTTTCCTGGCTATTGGCCTGGGCTTGCTCTATTGGGAACCGTTACGCTTGAAGATGGCGAGTCGCCGCAGTGCGCTGGAGGTGGCCCGTGGTTAAGCTCGATCGCTACATTGGTAGCAGCGTATTCGTAGCTATCCTGGCGGTGCTGGGGATTATCCTTGGCCTGGCGACCCTGTTTGCCTTCATTGATGAGATGAGTGACGTCAGCGATACCTACACCTTGATGGACGTCTTGAGCTACGTCTTGCTGACCGCGCCCCGTCGTTTGTACGACATGTTGCCGATGGCGGCACTGATTGGTTGCCTGATCGGCCTTGGCAGCCTGGCCAGCAGCAGCGAATTGACCATCATGCGCGCCGCCGGTGTTTCCATCGGCCGTATCGTCTGGGCGGTGATGAAGCCGATGCTGTTGCTGATGGCGTGCAGTGTGCTGATCGGCGAATACGTCGCGCCGGCCACCGAAGTCACCGCTCAGGCCAACCGTTCCCTGGCTCAGGGTGGCGGCGACGCGCAGAGCGCCAAGCATGGTTTGTGGCATCGCCAGGGTGACGAGTTTATTCACGTCAACTCTGTGCAACCGAACGGTCTGCTGTACGGCGTCACCCGTTATCGTTTCGACAATGAACGTCATATGCTGTCGTCCAGCTTCGCCAAGCGGGCGAAGTTCGAGCAGGATCACTGGCAGTTGAGCGACGTGACTACCACGCTGTTCCATGAAAAGAGCACCGAAGTGGTCACCACCCCGGTCGAACGTTGGGATGTGGCCTTGAGTCCGCAACTGCTGAGCACGGTGGTGATGTCGCCTGACACGCTGTCGATCAGCGGTCTGTGGGGTTACATCCACTACCTGGCTGACCAGGGCCTGAGCAACGGCCGTTACTGGCTGGCATTTTGGGTCAAGGTGTTGCAGCCGTTGGTCACCGCCGCGCTGGTATTGATGGCTATTTCNTTCATCTTCGGGCCGTTGCGCTCGGTGACCCTTGGTCAGCGGGTCTTCACTGGCGTGCTGGTCGGCTTCACTTTCCGTATCGCCCAGGACCTGCTGGGCCCGTCGAGCCTGGTGTTCGGTTTCTCGCCGCTGTTTGCGGTGCTGGTGCCGACCGGTGTCTGTGCCCTGGCCGGTGTATGGCTGTTGCGCCGAGCCGGCTGATCCGGGGTTTTCCCGACCTCGCTGATGATAAAAAACGCCCCTGTCGCAAGACCGGGGCGTTTTTGTAGGTGCCGTCTGACCTGCGAACGTGACGCTTGCGTCGTGGATCAGGTACAATTCCCGGCTATTTTTCAGCGGGCAATCTGCCTGCAGCCTTTTTGAGTGTTGATCCGTGAGTGATTTGAGTCATATCCGCAATTTCTCCATCATCGCCCACATTGACCATGGCAAGTCGACGCTGGCCGATCGATTCATCCAGATGTGCGGCGGCCTTGCCGAGCGTGAAATGGAAGCCCAGGTCCTGGATTCCATGGACCTTGAGCGTGAACGCGGGATCACCATCAAGGCCCATAGCGTTACCCTGTACTACACCGCCAAAGACGGTATCAAGTACCAGTTGAACTTCATTGATACCCCCGGCCACGTTGACTTCACCTACGAAGTCAGCCGTTCGCTGGCAGCGTGTGAAGGCGCCTTGCTGGTGGTCGACGCCGGCCAGGGCGTTGAAGCCCAGTCCGTTGCCAACTGCTACACCGCGATCGAGCAGGGCCTTGAGGTCATGCCGGTGCTGAACAAGATCGACCTGCCCCAGGCCGATCCGGACCGCGTTAAAGAAGAAATCGAAAAAATCATCGGCATTGACGCCACCGACGCTGTCGAGTGCAGCGCCAAGACCGGCCTGGGCGTCGACGAAGTGCTCGAGCGCCTGGTCAAGACCATTCCTGCGCCAACCGGCAACTACGAAGATCCGCTGCAAGCGTTGATCATCGACTCCTGGTTCGACAACTACCTGGGGGTTGTTTCCCTGGTACGTGTGCGCCACGGCCGGGTGAAGAAGGGCGACAAGATCCTGGTTAAATCCACCGGCAAGATCCACCTGGTGGACAGCGTCGGCGTATTCAACCCCAAGCACACCGCTACCACTGACCTGAAGGCCGGTGAAGTAGGCTTCATCATCGCCGGTATCAAGGACATTCACGGTGCACCGGTCGGTGACACCCTGACCTTGAGCTCTACCCCTGATGTAGACGTGCTGCCGGGCTTCAAGCGCATCCAGCCGCAGGTTTACGCCGGCCTGTTCCCGGTGAGCTCCGACGACTTCGAAGACTTCCGTGAAGCCCTGCAAAAGCTGACGCTCAACGACTCGTCGTTGCAGTACACCCCGGAAAGCTCCGACGCCCTGGGCTTCGGCTTCCGTTGCGGGTTCCTCGGCATGCTGCACATGGAGATCATCCAGGAGCGCCTCGAGCGCGAATACGACCTGGACCTGATCACCACCGCGCCAACGGTTATTTTTGAACTGTTGCTGAAAACCGGTGAAACGATTTACGTCGATAACCCGTCCAAGCTTCCAGATCTGTCCTCCATTGAAGACATGCGCGAGCCGATCGTGCGGGCCAATATCCTGGTCCCGCAGGAACACCTGGGCAACGTCATTACCCTGTGTATCGAAAAACGTGGCGTACAACACGACATGTTGTTCCTCGGTACCCAAGTGCAAGTGACCTACGATTTGCCGATGAACGAAGTGGTCCTGGACTTCTTCGACCGTCTCAAATCCACCAGTCGCGGCTATGCTTCGCTGGATTACCATTTCGATCGTTACCAATCGGCTAATCTGGTGAAACTGGATGTGCTGATCAACGGCGATAAGGTTGATGCTCTTGCGCTGATCGTGCACAAGGACAACGCGCACTACAAAGGTCGCCAGCTGACCGAGAAGATGAAAGAACTGATTCCGCGCCAGATGTTCGACGTCGCGATCCAGGCCGCCATTGGCGGGCAGATCATTGCGCGAACCTCCGTCAAGGCTCTCAGAAAGAACGTACTGGCCAAATGCTACGGTGGTGACGTAAGCCGTAAGCGCAAACTGCTTGAGAAGCAAAAGGCCGGTAAAAAACGCATGAAGCAAGTGGGCAACGTGGAAATTCCACAAGAAGCCTTCCTTGCGGTGCTCAGGTTGGATAGTTAGGTCCTATGTCACTAAATTTCCCGCTGTTGCTGGTCATCGCCGTTGCCGTTTGCGGTCTCCTGGCGTTGCTCGATCTGCTGTTCCTGGCGCCTCGGCGCCGGGCTGCCATCAACTCCTATCAGGGGAGCGTCAGCCAGGCTGACATGGTAGTCGTCGAGAAACTGAACAAAGAGCCGCTGCTGGTCGAATACGGCAAGTCGTTCTTCCCGGTGTTGTTCATCGTGCTGGTGCTGCGTTCGTTCCTGGTGGAACCGTTCCAGATTCCTTCCGGCTCGATGAAACCGACCCTGGACGTCGGCGACTTCATTCTGGTGAGCAAGTTTTCTTACGGGATCCGCTTGCCGGTCATCGACAAGAAAGTCATCCCGGTCGGTGATCCGCAGCGCGGCGATGTGATGGTGTTCCGCTACCCTAGCGACCCGAACGTCAATTACATCAAGCGCGTAGTAGGCCTGCCGGGCGACGTGATTCGCTACACCAGCGACAAGCGTCTGTTCGTCAACGGCGAATCGATTGCCGAACAACTGGTCGGCTCCGAGCCGGGTACGCTGGGCAGTGCCGAGCTCTACAAGGAAAAACTCGGTGTCGCCGAGCACCTGATCCGCAAGGAAATGAGCCGCTATCGCGCATCGCCGGACCGNGAATGGAAAGTGCCGGCCGGGCACTACTTCATGATGGGCGACAACCGCGACAACTCCAATGACAGCCGCTACTGGGATGACCCCAACATTCCCAAGGACCTGCTGGGCATGGTTCCCGACGAGAACATTGTCGGCAAGGCCTTTGCCGTATGGATGAGCTGGCCGGAACCCAAACTCAGCCACCTGCCGAATTTCTCGCGGGTTGGCCTGATCAAGTAATCACACACGGCGCTGTTGAACACAGCGCCGAATGCATTTCTGGAGTCGACACAATCGGCGCCGAAAGCATGAAAACACTGATATTCAGGACGTAATTTTTGAACACAGCGTTAATTGTCCCAAGCCTGCGCCGCATCACGGCCATGGCGGTGGAATCCAGCCACGAACTCAGCGTGGGTAAACCGTGAGCGTCTCCTTAAGCCGTCTAGAGCGTCAGCTCGGCTACACCTTCAAGGACCAGGAATTGATGGTCCTTGCCCTCACACACCGCAGTTTTGCCGGGCGCAACAACGAACGCCTGGAATTCCTCGGTGATGCCATCCTCAACTTCGTCGCTGGCGAGGCGCTGTTCGATCGCTTCCCGCTGGCTCGCGAAGGCCAGTTGTCGCGTTTGCGCGCACGTCTGGTGAAAGGTGAGACGCTGGCCGTACTGGCCCGCGGTTTCGATCTGGGCGAATACCTGCGACTGGGCTCCGGTGAGTTGAAAAGCGGCGGGTTCCGTCGCGAGTCGATTCTGGCCGATGCCCTTGAAGCGTTGATCGGTGCGATCTACCTCGATGCGGGTATGGAGACGGCCAAGGAGCGCGTGGTTGCCTGGCTGGCTTCGGAGATCGAAAGCCTGACGCTGGTCGACACCAATAAAGATCCCAAGACCCGCCTGCAGGAATACCTGCAGTCGCGCGGTTGCGAACTGCCACGCTACGAAGTGGTGGATATCCAGGGTGAGCCGCATTGCCGCGTATTTTTCGTGGAATGTGAAATCACCTTATTGAATGAAAAAAGCCGAGGTCAGGGTGTGAGCCGTCGTATTGCCGAACAGGTAGCGGCCGCTGCAGCACTGATTGCCCTGGGCGTGGAGAATGGCCATGACTGATTCAACCGCAACACGCTGTGGCTATGTTGCCATCGTCGGCCGCCCGAACGTGGGCAAGTCCACGCTGCTGAACCACATCCTGGGCCAAAAGCTGGCGATCACCTCGCGCAAGCCGCAGACCACCCGCCACAACATGCTGGGCATCAAGACCGAAGGCACCGTGCAAGCGGTGTATGTCGATACCCCGGGCATGCACAAAGGCGGCGAAAAGGCCCTCAACCGTTACATGAACAAGACCGCTTCGGCGGCGTTGAAAGACGTCGACGTGGTGATATTCGTGGTCGACCGCACCAAGTGGACCGACGAAGACCAGATGGTTCTGGAACGTGTGCAGTACGTCACCGGCCCCTTGATCGTCGCGCTGAACAAGACCGACCGTATCGAGGACAAAGCCGAGCTGATGCCGCACCTGAGCTGGCTGCAGGAACAACTGCCGAACGCCCAGATCATGCCGATCTCGGCCCAGCACGGCCACAACCTCGACGCCCTGGAACGTGTGATCGCCGAGCACCTGCCGGAGAACGAGCACTTCTTCCCGGAAGACCAGATCACCGACCGCAGCAGCCGTTTCCTCGCCGCCGAACTGGTACGCGAGAAAATCATGCGCCAGATGGGCGCCGAGCTGCCGTACCAGATCACCGTTGAAATCGAAGAGTTCAAGCAGCAGGGCAAAACCCTGCATATCCACGCGCTGATCCTCGTCGAACGTGACGGCCAGAAAAAAATCATCATTGGCGACAAGGGCGAGCGCATCAAGCGCATCGGCACCGAAGCGCGCAAGGACATGGAATTGCTGTTCGATTCCAAGATCATGCTTAACCTGTGGGTGAAGGTTAAAGGTGGNTGGTCCGATGACGAGCGCGCTCTGCGTTCGCTGGGTTACGGCGACCTGTAAACCCGACCTGAGCTTCACCGCAGAACCCTGTGGGAGCGAGCTTGCTCGCGATGAGGCCAGTACATTCAACATTGATGTTGNCTGACAGTCCGCCATCGCGAGCAAGCTCGCTCCCACATTGGTTTCCCGGTGAATTTAATATTTGTATCCCTGACTTCCATGTCCCAAACCCCACCAATCGGCCAACCCGCCTACGTCCTCCACTCCCGCGCCTACCGCGAAAGCAGCGCATTGGTGGACTTCCTCACGCCGCAAGGTCGGCTGCGGGCGGTGTTGCGCAGTGCGCGGGGCAAGGCGGGGACATTGGCGCGGCCATTTGTGCCGCTGGAAGTGGAGTTTCGGGGGCGGGGTGAGCTGAAGAACGTTGGGCGAATGGAAGCGGGCGGTGTTTCAACCTGGCTCAACGGCGAGGCCTTGTTCAGTGGCCTCTACCTCAACGAGCTGCTGATCCGCCTGCTGCCCGCCGAAGACCCGCATCCGGCGGTCTTCGATCACTACGCCGCGACGTTGCTCGCGCTGGCCGAAGGCCGACCGCTGGAACCGCTGTTGCGATCCTTCGAGTGGCGCCTGCTCGACGACCTCGGTTACGGTTTCGCCCTGACCACCGACATCCACGGCGAGCCCATCGCCCCGGACGGACTGTACCGTTTGCAAGTGGATGCTGGCCTGGAACAGGTCTACCTGCTGCAACCGGGCCTGTTCCAGGGCACCGAGCTGTTGGCCATGAGCGAAGCTGACTGGACCGCGCCAGGTGCCTTGTCCGCCGCCAAGCGTTTGATGCGCCAGGCGCTGGCCGTGCANCTGGGCGGTCGTCCGCTGGTCAGTCGCGAGCTGTTTCGAAAGCCCTGACATCCCCGTATGCTGTGCACCGTNTCTTTCTTTTCAGGAGCGCTTCCGTGACCACCAGCAATCGCATTCTTCTTGGCGTCAACATCGACCACGTCGCTACCCTGCGCCAGGCCCGGGGCACCCGTTACCCTGACCCGGTCAAGGCTGCGCTGGACGCCGAAGAAGCGGGCGCCGATGGCATCACCGTGCACCTGCGCGAAGACCGCCGCCACATCCAGGAGCGCGACGTGCTGCTGCTCAAGGACGTGCTGCAAACCCGCATGAACTTCGAGATGGGCGTGACCGAAGAAATGATGGCGTTCGCCGAGCGCATTCGCCCGGCGCATATCTGCCTGGTACCGGAAACCCGCCAGGAACTGACCACCGAAGGCGGCCTCGATGTGGCCGGCCAGGAAGCGCGGATCAAGGCTGCGGTGGAGCGCCTGTCGAAGATCGGCAGCGAAGTGTCGCTGTTCATCGACGCTGATGAGCGGCAGATTGAAGCGTCCCGTCGCGTTGGCGCGCCGGCTATCGAACTGCACACCGGGCGTTACGCCGATGCAGAGACGCCGACTGACGTGGCTGAAGAACTCAAGCGTGTGGCGGATGGCGTAGCGTTTGGCCTGGCTCAGGGGCTGATCGTCAATGCCGGCCATGGCCTGCACTACCACAACGTGGAAGCGGTGGCCGCGATCAAGGGCATCAACGAACTGAACATCGGCCACGCCTTGGTGGCCCATGCACTGTTCGTCGGTTTCAAAGGNGCGGTATCGGAGATGAAAGCACTAATCCTGGCCGCCGCAAAAGCCTAAACCCGAACACAAAACCCTGTGGGAGCGAGCTTGCTCGCGATAGCGGTGTATCAGTCAAAGATTATGTCGACTGACACACCGCTATCGCGAGCAAGCTCGCTCCCACATTTTTTGATTGGGGCGGTTGTTAAAGCTGCGGGGTTTCCTGATTCGGCTTGGTCTTGTCGACCCCCGGCACATGCAGGTTGCCTTCCGCCACCTGATTGCCTTCAAGCTGTGGCTGCGTGACCCACGTCAGGATGTCGTAGTAACGACGGATGTTCGCCACGAAGTGCACCGGCTCGCCGCCCCGGGCGTAGCCATAACGCGTCTTGCTGTACCACTTTTTCTCTGACAGCCGCGGCAGGATCTTCTTCACGTCCAGCCACTTGTCCGGGTTCAGGCCTTCTTTCGCCGCCAGTTTGCGCGCGTCATCCAGATGGCCGCTGCCGACGTTGTAGGCCGCCAGTGCAAACCAGGTGCGATCCGGCTCCTGGATCGATTCGTCCAGCTGATCCTTCATGTAGGCCAGGTACTTGGCGCCGCCCATGATGCTTTGCCTGGCGTCCAGGCGGTTGGACACGCCCATCGCCTGGGCGGTGTTCTGGGTCAGCATCATCAGGCCGCGCACGCCGGTCTTGGAGGTGACGGCCGCTTGCCATAACGACTCCTGGTAACCGACGGCCGCCAGCAGGCGCCAATCGACTTTCTCTTTCTTGGCGTAGGCCTTGAAGTGTTGCTCGTACTTGGGCAGGCGTTGCTGCAAGTGCTGGGCGAAGGTGGTGGCGCCCATGTAACCCAGTACGTCGACGTGCCCGTAATAGCGGTCTTTGAGACGTTGCAAGGTACCGTTTTTCTTCACCTTGTCGAGGTAGGCATTGATCTCGTTGAGCAGGCTGTTGTCATCCCCCGCCGCCACGGCCCAGCTCTGGTTACTGGCATTGCCGAGGTCGAACGCCACGCGCACGTTGGGGAAGTACACCTGGTTCATCGCGACTTCGTTGGAGTCCACCAGGGTCAGGTCGATTTGCCCCTCGTCCACCATGCGCAGCAGGTCGACCACCTCAACGGCGTCGGACTCTTCGTATTCAATGCCAGGNTTCTGCTTTTTAAGCTCGGCCAATTGCTCGGCGTGGGTGCTGCCCTTGAGCACCATGATCTTCTTGCCCACCAGGTCGCCCGCGTCGGTCGGCCGCGATTTACCGTTGCGGTAGATGATCTGTGGCGTGACTTCAAGATAGGAGTGGGAAAACCGCACCTGCTGTTTGCGTTTCTCGCTGCTGACCAGACCGGCAGCAGCCAGCACCGGGCCGTTAGGCTTGCCCACCTGATTGAACAGGTCGTCGAGGTTGTCGGCGGTCTCGATTTTGAGTTCCACCCCCAGATCGTCGGCGAAGCGCTTCACCAGCTCGTATTCGAAGCCGGTTTCACCGTTGCGATCCTGAAAGTAGGTGGCGGGGCTGTTTCGGGTAACCACCCGCAGCACGCCATCCTCCTTTACGCGCTCCAGCGTGCTGGGCTTATCAACACAGGCGCTGAGCATCAGGAAGAGTCCGGTTGCGATGAGCCATTTGGCGCATCGCGGGCGTAAAGCAGTAGGGGAGAACATCTGCGCAGTATACGCAAAGGACCACGAGCGCCATATCTCGACAGCGAAGGGCTTGTCTGCTAGGCAGCGTAAAACCCGCTTGGAGCCCGCAGGAATGGGCCCGAACGGTAATTTGTGACATAAAAAATAACCCTCGGCGTATCGCTGTTTAAGGTCCAAATGCCCGGCCCGACGTTCGGGTGCGCCCGCGCGCACCGTTTCGGGTGATGTCGCGGGCGGTTTAGGCTAGAATGCACGGCCTCAAAGCACACCCCTTCCCGAGGCTGTCCCGAAGATGTTGATCCTGCGCGGCGCTCCTGCCCTTTCTGCCTTTCGCCACAGCAAACTCCTTGAGCAACTGAGCCAAAAGGTTCCAGCGGTTACAGGCTTGTATGCTGAATTTGCTCACTTCGCCGACGTTACCGGCGTGTTGACCGCCGACGAACAGCAAGTGCTCGCACGCCTTCTGAAGTACGGCCCCAGCGTTCCCGTTCAAGAGCCGACCGGTCGTCTGTTCCTGGTGTTGCCACGTTTCGGCACCATCTCGCCGTGGTCCAGCAAGGCCAGCGACATCGCTCGTAACTGCGGCCTGGAAAAAATCCAGCGCCTGGAACGCGGTATCGCTTTCTACGTCGCCGGCCAGTTCAGCGATGCCGACGCGCAACTGATCNCCGATGCCTTGCACGATCGCATGACCCAGATCGTCCTCGGCAACCTCGAACAAGCTGCCGGTCTGTTCAGCCACGCCGAGCCCAAGCCGCTGACCGCGATTGACGTGCTGGGCGGTGGCCGCGCCGCCCTCGAGAAGGCCAACACCGAATTGGGCCTGGCCCTGGCCGAAGACGAGATCGACTACCTGGTCAACGCCTTCATTGGCTTGAAGCGCAACCCGCACGACATCGAACTGATGATGTTTGCGCAGGCCAACTCCGAGCACTGCCGTCACAAGATCTTCAACGCCAGTTGGGACATCGACGGCGAAAGCCAGGAAAAAAGCCTGTTCGGCATGATCAAGAACACCTACGTGATGCACAGCGAAGGCGTTCTGTCGGCTTATAAGGACAACGCCTCGGTGATCGTCGGCTCCGTCGCCGGGCGTTTCTTCCCGGACCCTGAAACCCGCCAGTACGGCGCGGTGCAGGAGCCGGTGCACATCCTGATGAAGGTTGAAACCCACAACCACCCGACCGCGATTGCCCCGTTCCCGGGCGCCGCCACCGGTTCCGGTGGCGAAATCCGTGACGAAGGTGCTACCGGCCGTGGCGCCAAGCCAAAGGCGGGCCTGACCGGTTTTACCGTGTCCAACCTGCAGATCCCGGGCTTCGAACAGCCGTGGGAAGTGCCGTACGGCAAACCTGAGCGCATTGTTACCGCGCTGGACATCATGATCGAAGGCCCATTGGGCGGCGCCGCGTTCAACAACGAATTCGGGCGCCCGGCGCTGACCGGCTATTTCCGTACGTTCGAGCAGTCCATCACCACCCCGCGTGGCGATGAAGTGCGCGGCTACCACAAGCCGATCATGTTGGCCGGCGGTATGGGCAACATCCGTGAAGAACACGTACAGAAAGCCGAAATCCTGGTCGGCTCCAAGCTGATCGTACTCGGTGGCCCGGCGATGTTGATCGGCCTGGGCGGCGGCGCAGCTTCCTCCATGGCCACCGGCACCAGCTCGGCTGACCTGGACTTCGCTTCCGTACAGCGCGAAAACCCTGAAATGGAACGCCGCTGCCAGGAAGTCATCGACCGTTGCTGGCAGTTGGGTGACAAGAACCCGATCAGCTTCATCCACGACGTCGGCGCTGGCGGTTTGTCCAACGCCTTCCCGGAACTGGTCAACGATGGCGACCGTGGTGGCCGTTTCGAGCTGCGCAACATTCCAAACGACGAGCCGGGCATGGCCCCGCACGAAATCTGGAGCAACGAATCCCAGGAACGCTACGTGCTGGCCGTCGGCCCTGAAGACTTCGCGCGCTTCCAGGCCATCTGCGAACGCGAGCGTTGCCCGTTCGCCGTGGTCGGCGAAGCCACTGCCGAGCCGCAACTGACGGTTACCGACAGTCACTTCGGCAACAGCCCGGTCGACATGCCACTCGAAGTGCTGCTGGGCAAAGCCCCGCGCATGCACCGTTCGGCGGTACGTGAAACCGAGCTGGGCGATGACTTCGACCCAAGCACCCTGGAACTGGCCGACAGCATCGAACGCGTGCTGCACCACCCGGCCGTGGCGAGCAAAAGCTTCCTGATCACCATCGGCGACCGCACCATCACCGGCCTGGTTGCCCGTGACCAAATGGTCGGCCCATGGCAAGTGCCGGTGGCCGACGTTGCCGTCACCGCCACCAGCTTCGACGTCTACACCGGTGAAGCCATGGCCATGGGCGAGCGCACGCCGCTGGCGCTGCTGGACGCTCCGGCGTCGGGTCGCATGGCCATTGGTGAAACCCTCACCAACATCGCCGCTTCCCGCATCGGCAAGCTGTCCGACATCAAGCTGTCGGCCAACTGGATGTCCGCTGCCGGTCACCCGGGTGAAGACGCGCGCCTGTACGACACCGTCAAGGCTGTCGGCATGGAGCTGTGCCCTGAACTGGGTATCACCATTCCGGTGGGCAAGGACTCGATGTCCATGGCCACCCGTTGGAACGACGAAGGCGTCGACAAGACCGTGACCTCGCCGATGTCCCTGATCGTGACCGGTTTCGCGCCAGTGGCTGACATCCGTCANACCATGACCCCGCAACTGCGCATGGACAAGGGCACCACCGATCTGATCCTGATCGACCTGGGCCGTGGCCAGAACCGCATGGGCGCCTCGATCCTCGCGCAAACCCATGGCAAGCTCGGTTCGCAAGCGCCGGACGTCGACGATGCCGAAGACCTGAAAGCTTTCTTCGCCGTGATTCAGGGCCTCAATGCCGACGGTCACCTGCTGGCTTACCACGACCGTTCCGACGGTGGTCTGCTGACCAGCACCGTTGAAATGGCCTTCGCTGGCCACTGCGGCCTGAGCCTGAACCTCGACGGTCTGGCTGAAACCTCCGCCGACATCGCCGCGATCCTGTTCAACGAAGAACTGGGCGCCGTGATCCAGGTTCGCCAGGACGCTACGCCGGACATCCTCGCGCAGTTCAGCGCCGCCGGTCTGGACGAGTGCGTGTCGGTGATCGGTCAGCCGATGAACAACGGCCAGATCAACATCACCTTCAACGGCGAAACCGTGTTCGAAGGTCAGCGTCGTTTGCTGCAACGCCAGTGGGCTGAAACCAGCTACCAGATCCAGCGTCTGCGCGACAACGTTGAGTGCGCCGAGCAGGAATTCGACGTGATCCTGGAAGAAGACAACCCGGGCCTGAGCACCAAGCTCAGCTTCGACGTCAACCAGGACATCGCCGCGCCTTACATCAAGAAAGGCATTCGCCCACAAGTTGCGGTACTGCGTGAGCAGGGCGTCAACGGCCAGGTGGAGATGGCGGCCGCGTTCGACCGCGCCGGCTTCAATGCGATCGACGTGCACATGAGCGACATCCTCGCCGGTCGCGTTGACCTCAACGAGTTCAAAGGCCTGGTGGCCTGCGGCGGTTTCTCCTACGGCGACGTGCTGGGTGCCGGTGAAGGCTGGGCCAAGTCGGCCCTGTTCAACAGCCGTGCTCGCGATGCGTTCCAGGGTTTCTTCGAGCGCAACGACAGCTTCACTCTGGGTGTGTGCAACGGTTGCCAGATGATGTCCAACCTCCACGAGCTGATCCCGGGCAGCGAGTTCTGGCCGCACTTTGTGCGTAACCGTTCCGAGCAGTTCGAAGCCCGTGTCGCCATGGTGCAGGTGCAGGAATCCAACTCGATCTTCCTGCAAGGCATGGCCGGTTCGCGCATGCCGATCGCCATTGCCCACGGTGAAGGTCACGCTGAGTTCTCCAGCGAAGAAGCCTTGCTCGAAGCCGACCTGTCCGGCTGTGTGGCCATGCGTTTCGTCGACAACCACGGCAAGGTCACTGAAAGCTACCCGGCCAACCCGAACGGCTCGCCGCGCGGGATCACCGGCCTTACCAGCCGCGACGGTCGCGTGACCATCATGATGCCGCACCCGGAGCGTGTATTCCGCGCCGTGCAGAACTCGTGGCGTCCGGAAGAGTGGAACGAAGACGGCGCNTGGATGCGTATGTTCCGTAACGCGCGCGTCTGGGTGAACTAAGGGCTGTGTACAAGCTCAGCTTTTTTGTTCCGGCCAGTCATGTCGAGTTGGTCAAGAGCGCTGTGTTCGCTGCCGGTGGCGGGCGGATCGGTGCTTACGACCATTGCGCGTGGCAAGTACTCGGCCTCGGTCAGTTTCGCGCGTTGGACGGCAGCCAGCCGTTTATCGGGCAAGTCGGCCAGGTTGAAGTGGTTGAAGAATGGAAGGTTGAGCTGGTGGTGGCGGATGAGTTGATCGTGGCGGTTGTGGCCGCGTTGAAACTGAGCCATCCCTATGAGACACCGGCGTATGAGGTGTGGCAGTTGGCGGATTTTTGATTCGCAGATTGTAGAAACAAGAAACCCGCTGGGCCAGTTTGGTCAGCGGGTTTTTTGTTGTNTGACGGATTGCCAAACGCCGAAGATCTACACCTTGGCACTCACCTCACTGCGATTGACCAACGCTTCCAGCGCATCACTCAAACTCGATGCCTTGTCACCAATCACCAGGTGCCAGACACCGCCTTCAAGCTGACTGACCCCCTGGCAACCCAGCGCCTTCAAATCACCCTCCAACAACGCCTTGCCATCCGCCAGTTGCAACCGAATCCGCGTCATGGCCACGCAATCCATCTGCAACACGTTGTCTCCACCACCCAATGCCTTCAGCCATTGCTGCGCCTCCGATTTTGCTACAGCTGCCGGTGCAGGCGCATCGACAACGGCAGGAGGGGAAGAAACAAGCGCACGCCCCAGTGCCGGCATCGCCAAGCGAATCTCATCGGCAATGCTGTCCGCCATCGGCCCGACCACCACTTGCAGGCTCCCGCCCTTGCCGGGGCGCACGACCGCCATCGCCCCCAGTGCTTTCAACTCGGCATCGTTGGCCTTGTTGCGATCCACCATGTCCAGCCGCAACCGCGTCGTACACGCGCCCACGGTAATCAGATTCTGCGCCCCGCCCAGCGCCTTGATGTACGCCCCGGCGCGTTCATTCTCGGTGACCACAACCTTCTCACCCGTCGGCACGTCTTCACGCCCTGGCGTCTTGAGGTTGAAGCGGCGGATGCAGAAATCAAATACCGCGTAGTAGATCACCGCATACGCCAACCCCACCGGCACCACCCGCCAGCCGTTGGTGGATTCGCCCCAGCCGAGCACCATGTCGATGAAACCGCCGGAGAAGGTGAAACCCAGGTGGATNTTCAGCGCATTGGTGACCGCCATCGACAGGCCCGTCAGCAGCGCATGGATCAAATACAGGAACGGCGCGAGGAACATGAACGCNAANTCAATGGGTTCGGTNACACCGGTCAAAAACGAGGTCAGCGCCATCGACAGGAAAATCCCGCCCATGACTTTGCGGCGTTCCGGCAGCGCGTTGCGGTACATCGCCAGGCACGCGGCGGGCAGGCCGAACATCATCACCGGGAACATGCCGGTCATGAACTGGCCGCCCTTCGGGTCACCGGCGAAGTAGCGCGACAGGTCGCCGGTGACCATGGCACCCGTGGTCGGGTCGGTGAAGCTGCCGAACACAAACCACGCCATGTTGTTGAGGATATGGTGCAGGCCGGTGACGATCAGCAGACGGTTAAACACGCCAAATACGAAGGCACCAATGCTCCCGCTTTCCATCAACAACACACCGAAGCTGTTGATGCCGTGCTGGATCGGCGGCCAGATCAAGCCAAAGATCACGCCCAGGCCAACGGCCGAGAAACCCGTGGCAATCGGCACAAACCGCCGCCCGCCGAAGAACGCCAGGTACTCCGGCAGTTTGATGTCCTTGAAGCGGTTGTACAGCCCGCCGGCCATCAAGCCGCTGGCGATACCGGCGAGCATGCCCATGTTGATGGTGGTGTCCATCACCTTGAGCGTGGAGACCATCACCAGGTAGCCGATCACCCCGGCGAGGCCAGCGGTGCCGTTGTTGTCCTTGGCGAAACCGACCGCGATGCCGATGGCGAAGATCAGCGCGAGGTTGGCGAAGATCGCTTGCCCGGCATCGTGCATCACGGCGATGTTGAGCAGGTCGGTGTCACCCAGACGCAGCAACAGGCCGGCAATCGGCAGGATCGCGATCGGCAGCATCAACGCTCGGCCGAGGCGTTGCAGGCCCTCGATGAAATATTGGTACATGGCGGTTCTCCCTGTGCTCTTTTTATTTGAGAGTTGTTGTAGTTTTCAGCTCAGAGGCCATTGCTGGTGACAGGCGTGACGCACCGCCCCGGCGCTGCTCAGCTTGAGCAGGTCGTGGCTGATGCGTCGGCATTGCGCGGCGTCGAGGTGGCGCACGCGATCCTTGATTTCACCGATCTGCACCGGGCTCACCGACAACTCGCTGACGCCCAGGCCGATCAGAACGGGAGTGGCCAGCGGGTCAGAGGCGAGTGCACCGCAAACGCCAACCCAACGGTTATGCACCGCCGCACCGGCGCAGGTCTGGGCGATCAGCCGCAGCAATGCCGGGTGCATCGCATCGACCCGGGCGGCGAGGCCGGCGTGGTCGCGGTCCATGGCCAGGGTGTACTGGGACAGGTCATTGGTGCCAATGGACAGGAAGTCCGCATGCTGGGCCAACTGCTCGGCCATCAGCGCGGCGGCGGGGACTTCGATCATCACCCCCAGCTCCGGGCGTTGGGTCAATTCNAGTTCGAGGCACAACGCATCGAGGCGCTGGCGGATGTGCAGCAACTCATCGACCTCGGTCACCATCGGCAACAGGATCCGGCAGCGTGACAGCGGGCTGACGTGCAACAGTGCGCGCAGTTGCTGATCGAGCAATTCCGGCCGCACCTGAGCCAGGCGAATACCGCGCANGCCCAACACTGGGTTGGCTTCGACGGGCAGCGGCAGGTAGTCGAGCTGTTTGTCGCCGCCAACGTCGATGGTGCGGATGATCACCGACTTGTCGCCCATAGCGTCCAACACGGCTTGATAGGCCTGGCGCTGCTCCTGCTCATCCGGCGCGGTGCGACGGTCGACAAAGAGGAATTCGGTGCGCAACAGGCCGACGCCATCGGCACCGTTTTCAAAGGCCACTGCGGCTTCTGCGCTGGAGGCGACATTGGCGGCGACGTCGATGTGCACGCCATCGAGTGTCAGTGCCGGGGTATGAGCCTGTGATTGTTGAAGCGCACGGCGTTGCTGATGATCACGTTGTGCCTGATGCACGTCGGCCAGGCGTTCGGCCGTCGGCGCCCATTCGAGACGACCACCGTCGGCATCCAGCACCACCGCCTGGCCTTGCGCCTGATCCAGCAGCGCCGAACCCAGCGCAACCAGGCACGGCAAACCTTTACCCCGCGCCAGAATTGCGACGTGGGACGTCGCGCCGCCCTCGGCCATGCACAACCCGGCGACCCCTTGCTCGCTCAGTTGCAGCAAGTCCGACGGTGTCAGTTCATGGGCGGCGACAATGGCGCCGGCCGGTACGTCGTAATGCCAGGCTTCGCCGAGCAAGGCGCGCAGCACCCGTTGCTTGAGGTCGCGCAGATCGTTGGCGCGCTCGGCCAGCAACGCGCTGCCGAGTTGTTGAAGGACGTCGCACTGCACGTCGATCGATTGGCTCCAGGCGTGCGTCGCGGCCATGCCTTGAACGATGCAGGCGTTGGCCGCGTCCAGCAGCGCCGGGTCTTCGAGCAAGGCGAGGTGCGCGGTGAAGATCGCTTCTTCGTCAGTGTTTTTGTGTTTCCTCGCCTGGGCCAGAGTGTGTTCGATTTCGCTGCGCACGACGGTCAGTGCGGTATCGAGGGCGTGCAACTGTTGCTCGGGGTCGTGGCCGCCGTCATCTACCGGCAGGCTGATGGCATTCAAGCGAAACAACGGCCCACCGACCAGACCGGGTGCGGCGCAAACACCGTGCAGCACGCCCGCTTCGGCAGTCCGAGTGCGTCGGGTGATCGGCGCAGGCGCAGCGGCATGGCTTTCTTCGGCCAACGCGGTGGACAAGGCGATCAGCAATGCTTGCAACGCCGCTTCGGCATCCGGGCCCTGGCAGCTGACCTGAACTTCCTCCTGCTCGCCGACGGCCAGGCTCATCAGCCCGATCAAGCTGTCACAGGTCGCCGATTTGCCGGCGAAATGCAGCTGCGATTTGCTCTTGAACCCTTGCGCGGTCTGACGAATCAGTGCGGCCGGGCGAGCGTGCAGACCGCCACGATGAGCGATGCGCACGTGGCCGAAATGCGCTTCACCCGAAAGGTCCACCTCTGACTGGGCGCCCGGCGCTGCCCGGCGAATGATGTGCAGCAGCGGGTCGCCGACCTTCACCGATTTCAGCGTGATGGGCCGCGCCTGAAACGCCTGGCTGTTGGTCAGGATCATCAGGCTGACCAGGCTTTTGCACTGCTGCGCGACCTTGTCCAGGTCGTAGCGCAACAGCGGCTGGCCGTTGCTGACGCGGGCGCCTTCCTTGACCAGCATCGAGAAGCCTTCGCCCTGCAACTCGACGGTGTCGAGGCCCAGGTGCAGGAGCAATTCGGCGCCGTTATCGGCACGCAAGGTGACGGCGTGACCGCTGCGGGCGACGTGCACCACGACGCCGGCGCAGGGGGCGTGAAGGGTGTCGTTCAGTGGATCGATGGCGATCCCGTCGCCCATCGCGCCGCTGGCGAACACCGGGTCCGGGACTTTGGCGAGCGTGAGCACCGGGCCGCTGAGCGGGGCGTTGAGGGTCAGCTCTTTATTGTTGTTATGCATGGCTCGGTCTCATCAGGAAATCGTTCGGGGCGGACTTAGTGTGTGCGCGTCACTTTGCTCAGGTGACGCGGCTGGTCCGGGTCCATGCCCCGCGCTTCAGCCAGGCCAGCGGCCATTACGTAAAAGCTTTGGATCGCCAGGATCGGGTCAAGGCTTGGGTGTTCGGCGCGGGTCAGGGTCAGGTCGCGCTCGGCAATGTCATCCGGTGCGGCCAGCAGAACGCGAGCGCCGCGCTGGCGCATGTCAGCAGCAAGGTTCAGTAAACCGGCCTGCTCGGCACCCCGTGGAGCGAAGATCAGCAGGGGATAATTCTCGTCGATCAAGGCCATCGGCCCGTGGCGCACTTCGGCGCTGCTGAAGGCTTCGGCCTGGATCGCCGACGTCTCCTTGAGCTTGAGCGCAGCTTCCTGAGCGATGGCAAAACCGGCACCTCGGCCGATTACCATCAAGCGTTGGCAATCGCGCAAGACGTCGATGGCCAGGCTCCAATCCTGTTGCGCCGCCTCGCGCAGACCTTGCGGCAAGGTGTTGCCGGCTTCGAGCAATTCCACGTCTTCTTTCCAATGGGCGATCAGACGGGCACTGGCGCTGAGGGTGGCGATAAAGCTTTTGGTGGCGGCGACGCTGCTTTCTGTACCCGCGCACAATGGCACATGGAATTCGCAGGCGGCTTCCAGCGGCGAACTTTCGGCGTTGACCATGGCAATGCTCAGGGCACCGCGTTTGCGCAATAGACGCAGGCTGTTCACCAGATCCGGACTTTGCCCCGACTGCGAGAACGCAAACGCGACCTGGCCGCTGACTTTCAGCGGCGCCTGCAACAGCGTCACCACCGACATCGGCAACGACGCCACTGGAATGCCCACNTGCTGCATGGTCAGGTAGGCGAAGTAACTGGCGGCGTGGTCTGAACTGCCGCGAGCGACGGTCATCACCACTTGCGGCGGCTGACGGCGCAGGCGCCCGGCGATCTCGAACATCTGCGGGTCGAGTTGCTGCAGTTGGGCTTGCACGGCCTCGAACGAGGACAGCGCCTCTTCAAGCATTTTTGAAGTCAATGTCTTCTCCTTCGACCATGACGGCGGTGAGTGTGAGTGATCGATCCAGCCGCACGCAGTCGGCCCAGCTGCCAGGTTGCAGGCGGCCGCGTTCGGGGAGGCCGAGGTAATCCGCAGGAAATTGCGACAGGCGTTGTGAGGCTTCGCTGATGGGCAGGCCGATTTTCACCAGGTTGCGCAGCGCCTGATCCATGGTCAGGGTGCTGCCGGCGAGGGTCCCGTCCGCCAGGCGCACGCCGCCCAGGCATTTGGTCACGGTGTGGCTGCCCAGCTTGTATTCACCGTCGGGCATGCCGGCGGCGGCGGTGGAATCGGTGACGCAGTACAGGCACGGGATCGCGCGCAGGGCCACGCGCATGGCGCCGGGGTGCACGTGCAGCAAGTCCGGGATCAGCTCGGCGTATTTGGCGTGGGCCAGCGCCGCACCGACGATGCCCGGCTCGCGGTGATGCAGCGGGCTCATGGCGTTATATAAATGCGTGAAGCTGGTGGCGCCGGCAGCGAGGGCGGCGACGCCTTCTTCATAGCTGCCCAGGGTGTGGCCGATCTGCATGCGGATGCCGCGCGCACTGAGGGTGCGGATCAAGGCATCGTGGCCGGCGATTTCCGGGGCGATGGTGATCACGCGGATCGGTGCTAGCGCCAGATAGTCCTCGACTTCGGCCATCAGCGCGGTGTGGGCAAAGTTCGGCTGGGCACCGAGTTTGCCGGGATTGATGTACGGGCCTTCAAGGTGCACGCCGAGTACCCGGGCGCAGCCTGTTGGCCGCTGCTCGCAGAACTCGCCGACGGCTTTGAGCACGCTGGAAATCTCTTCCGGCGGCGCCGTCATGGTGGTCGCCAACAGCGACGTGGTGCCGAAGCGCACGTGGGTCTTGCTGATGGTTTCGAAGGCGTCGGCGCCTTCCATGATGTCTTTGCCGCCACCGCCGTGCACATGCAGGTCGATAAAGCCGGGCAGCAGATAGGGCAAGTCGTTGTCAGCCGGGTTGCACGGCACGCCTTCGATGGACACGACCTTGCCGTGTTCGTGGATCAGCCGGCCACGAACCCAGCCGTGGGCGGTGAGGATGTTGTCTTCGGACATGATCGGTTCTCGGTTTTAGCGGCGAAGCAGGTTATCGACGAAGCTCTGCAACAAAGTCGTAGTAATCGTTGCGGCAGTAGGTGTCGGTGATTTCAATCGGCGTGTTGTCGGCGGTGTAGCCGACGCGGGTCATCAGCAACATGGCGGTGCCGGGGGCGATGCCTACCAGCTCGGCGAATTCGTCCGAGGCGTTGATCGCCTGGATGTGTTGCAGCGCGCGGACGATCGGTTTGCCGATGCCGTCGAGGTATTCGTAGAGGGAATCGCCCACCGCCTGCGGCTTGGGGATGATCGAGGCGGGCAGGGTACTCATCTCGATCGCCATCACCGTGTCGTCGGCTTTGCGCAGACGTTTGAGCCGCGCGACCTTGTCGTTGGGCGAGAGGCCGAGGCGGATCAGTTCTTCGTGGGTCGGCGGGGTGATCTCGCGCTCCAGCCATTGCGAGCCGGGAACGAAGCCCTTGAGGCGCAGCATTTCGCTGAAGCCTGAGAGGCGTGACAGCGGTTGTTCCAGGCGCGGTGTGATAAACGTGCCGGAGCCTTGGTTACGGCGGATCAGACCCTGTTCGAACAGGACTTCCAGTGCCTTGCGGGCGGTGACGCGGGAGATGCCCAGCAGCTCGCTGAGGTTGCGCTCCGATGGCAGTGCCTGCTCGGATTTCCACTGGCCGGCATGGATCGCCGCTTCAAGGTTGCGGGCCAGTTGCAGGTACAGGGGCGTGGGCTGGGTGTCGTCAGGGCGTAGGGCCTGGAGGTCATTCATGTCAGGGATGTCCGATGCGGATATTGGAGTGTTGTGTTCCGCGAATGGCTGAAAATTAATACCACTTGAATACCATGTCAATGCCAGTACTTTGCTGTTGGCGTGAGAAAGCCCGCCCTGTTTAGGGTTTGGATTAGGGTTTGGTATTAAGTGGTATTAGAGGTGAGGGTTTTGAACACAAAGATCGCAGCCTGGGACAACGCTTGCCGGGGAGATTGGTATCTTCCCGGCAGGCGTTGTCCCAGGCTGCGATCTTTTGAGTTTATTTTTCGAGGAGCGACCGAAGGTCGCGGTCAGACACGTAGCTAGAGAGCAGCAGGTGGCTTTGTGTGGCGAGGGAGCAAGCTCCCTCGCCACAGGATTACGGACGAATCTCG
>NZ_NMOJ01000081.1 GCF_002251635.1 Pseudomonas mandelii | reverse complement strand
CGGTCAGACACGTAGCTAGAGAGCAGCAGGTGGCTTTGTGTGGCGAGGGAGCAAGCTCCCTCGCCACAGGATTACGGACGAATCTCGATCATCGTGCCATCCGGCACCAGGCCCCAGACCTCACGCATGTCCATGTTGCGCATGGCAATGCAGCCGTCGGTCCAGTCCAGGGTGTGGAACCACTGCTCCGGGTATTCCTCGGTGTCGGGCGTACCGTGGATCATGATCATGCTGCCTGGCCTCACGCCTTCGCGGCGCGCACGGGCGGAGTCGCTGATATTCGGGTAGGAGATGTGCATGGCCAGGTTGAAGCGGTCGCTGGTCTTGCGCCAGTCCAGCCAATAGAAACCTTCGGGCGTGCGTTTGTCGCCTTCCATCAGTTTTGGTCCCTTGGGCCGTTTGCCCAGGGAAATGCGATAGGTCTTGAGCGGCTTGCCGTCATTGATCAATTGCAATTGGTGGGCGGATTTGAGCACCAGAACTTTTTCGATGACTTTGCCGTTCAGGGTTTCCGCAACGGAAGCCTGTGACAGGGTGACGAACGACAAGCAAAACACGGCAAGCAACCAGCGCATTGAAACGATATCCCTGAGAGGTGTCGCGACTATTTAGTTATAGGTGATTCTGGAGCCAGGACTTTAGGTGATGGCAGGCTGAGCAAGCGGCGGGATCGACTCGGATCGCACGGGGTAGACCTCGGTCCGCCGGTCAGCGAAGAAGCATTCTAAGGTACGGCCCACCGTGCGGAAAGCCAACTCTGACCACGGGATGTCGGCTTCGTCGAAAAGCTGCACTTCCAGGCTCTCGGGACCGGCGGAAAAATCCAGGTCCACCAGCTCCGCGCGAAAGAACACATGCACCTGACTGATGTGCGGCACGTCGATCAGCGTATAGATGCTCAGGTTGCGCACCCGCGCGCAGGCTTCCTCGGCCGTTTCGCGAACGGCTGCCTGCTCGATGGTTTCACCGTTTTCCATGAAACCGGCGGGCAGGGTCCAGTAACCGAGCCGAGGCTCGATGGCGCGTCGGCACAGCAATACTTTCGAGCCCCAGGTCGCCACGCAGCCGGCGACGATGTTGGGGTTCTGATAGTGAATCGCCTGACAGCTGTCACAGACAAAACGCAGGCGCGAGTCGCCTTCGGGGATGCGCTGGGTGACCGGGTTGCCGCACTGACTGCAAAATTTCATGCTGGGGTTCCTGAATGCTGCGCCTATCTTGGCGTGCGGCGGTGCCTGTCGGCAAGTTGTCGTTTAGCGACATGCAGTGGTTATGGGGTTGGGCGGCCGGTGCGATTGGTGCATGATGCAAGGTAGCGAATAAATCGAGAAGACTCATGCTGGACGAGCTACTTCACCGGGTANCGATTGGTGCATGATGCAAGGTAGCGAATAAATCGAGAAGACTCATGCTGGACGAGCTACTTCACCGGGTAAGCAACCACACGCCGCGTACCCTGGAATCTGATCGACGTTTCCCCGAAGCCGCGGTGCTGGTGCCCATCACCCGCAGTGACGAACCGGAACTGGTTCTGACCCTGCGCGCCAGCGGGCTCTCGACCCATGGCGGAGAAGTCGCCTTCCCCGGTGGGCGACGCGACCCCGAAGACCCGGACCTGATCTTTACCGCACTGCGCGAAGCCGAAGAAGAAATCGGCTTGCCGCCCGGCCTAGTGGAGGTCATCGGCCCGTTGAGCCCGCTGATCTCCTTGCACGGCATCAAGGTCACGCCTTATGTCGGGGTAATTCCGGACTTTGTCGAATACCTGGCCAACGATGCCGAGATCGCCGCCGTGTTCAGCGTACCTCTGGAGTTCTTTCGTGAGGATCCGCGGGAACACACCCACCGCATCGACTACCAGGGGCGCAGTTGGTACGTGCCGAGTTATCGTTACGGCGAGTACAAAATCTGGGGGCTGACGGCGATCATGATTGTCGAGCTGATCAACCTGCTCTATGACGACGAGATCAGTCTGCATCACCCGCCCAAAAGCTATATCAATACTTGAAGCCATCGTTCGTATGGCGTGAAACGCGGCTGCCTGAGCCTTGAGGACAATAAGATGAAATATCGCCTGGGCGACGCCCGCGTCGAGACTCATCCACGCAGCTGGGTGGCGCCGAATGCCACGCTGGTTGGCAAGGTCAAGCTGGAGGAGGGCGCCAACGTCTGGTTCAACGCGGTGTTGCGTGGCGACAACGAACTGATCCTGATCGGCAAGAACAGCAACGTGCAGGACGGCAGCGTGATGCACACCGACATGGGCTATCCGCTGACCCTGGGCACCGGCGTGACCATCGGTCATAACGCCATGCTGCATGGCTGCACCGTGGGTGATTACAGCCTGATCGGTATCAATGCCGTGATTCTCAACGGCGCAAAAATCGGCAAGAACTGCATCATCGGTGCCAACTCGCTGATCGGCGAGGGCAAGGAGATTCCCGACGGTTCGCTGGTCATGGGCTCGCCTGGCAAAGTGGTGCGTGAGCTGACCGAGCCGCAAAAGAAAATGCTGGAGGCCAGCGCTGCGCACTATGTGCACAATTCGCAGCGTTACGCCCGTGATCTGGTCGAGCAGGAAGAATGAACGCCACCGAACGACCGGTCCTCTCGCCATGCGTGAACATCTGCGCGTTGGACGAAGATGATATTTGCACCGGGTGCCAGCGCACCGTGGATGAGATTACGCGCTGGAGTCGCATGGACAACACCGAGCGCCGAGTGGTGTTGGGGCTGTGTCATGAGCGGGCGAAGTCGAGTGGGTTGATCTGGATGCTGCCTTCCAGATCCGATTCCTGAGCCTTGTGAGCCTTGTGAGCCTTGTGAGCTTTTGTGGCTGATGAGGTTTTTTGTGGCGAGGGAGCTTGCTCCCGCTGGGTTGCGAAGCAGCCCCATAGATGACAAACACATTCAACCTGACACACCGCGCCCCCTGATTTCAGGGCCGCTTCGCGCGCCAGCGGGAGCAAGCTCCCTCGCCACCGGGTTAATTGTGAGCCCGAGATAAAGTAATCTGTGCGCCAAATTGACAGGTATCCCGCCACCCCATGTTCTTCCTGATCGCCTACATCAGCAGTGTCGTGCTGATTAACTTCGCTTTCTCCACCGCCCCGCACCTGGACGTTATCTGGTCCGCCTGGGGTGGCCTGGTGTTTATCCTGCGCGACATGGTGCAAACCCGTTTCGGCCACGGCGCGATCATTGCCATGCTTGCAGCGCTGGTCCTGTCGTATGTCACTTCCGATCCGTCCATCGCGCTGGCCAGCGCCACGGCATTCGCGGTGTCCGAGTGCATCGACTGGCTGGTGTTCAGCATCACCAAGCGCCCGCTGCATGATCGCCTGTGGATAAGTTCGGCGCTGAGCATTCCCATCGACACCTTCATCTTCTTCGGCATGATCGATGCCTTCACCCCGGCCGTGATCCTTACCGCCATGGGCTCCAAGTTCGCCGGCGTGACGGTCGTGTGGCTGATCATGGCCTGGCGCTTGCGCAAACAGGCTGTCGCCAGCTGAAGCCAAACCTTGCGGTTCATGTAAAATGCCGCGCTTTCTCCCCATGGGACGCGCGCCAGGCGCCGCGACCCTCGATGATCCGCTTCTTGAGGACCTGAGATGACCCGTATCGGAACTCCATTGTCGCCAACCGCGACCCGCGTTTTGCTGTGTGGCTGCGGTGAGCTGGGCAAGGAAGTGGTAATCGAACTGCAACGCCTGGGCGTTGAAGTGATTGCCGTGGATCGCTACGCCAACGCGCCTGCCATGCAGGTCGCCCACCGTAGCCATGTGATCAACATGCTCGACGGCGCCGCCCTGCGTGCCGTGATCGAAGCGGAAAAACCGCACTTCATCGTGCCGGAAATCGAAGCCATCGCCACCGCCACCCTGGTGGAGCTGGAGGCCGAAGGCTTCACCGTGATCCCGACTGCGCGCGCCACGTCGCTGACCATGAACCGTGAAGGCATCCGTCGCCTGGCCGCTGAAGAGCTGGACCTGCCGACTTCGCCGTACCACTTTGCCGACACCTTCGAAGACTACAGCAAGGCCGTGCAGGACCTGGGCTTCCCGTGCGTGGTCAAGCCGGTGATGAGTTCGTCGGGCAAGGGCCAGAGCCTGCTGCGCAGCACTGATGACGTGCAGAAAGCCTGGGATTACGCCCAGGAAGGCGGGCGGGCGGGTAAAGGTCGCGTGATCATCGAAGGCTTCATCGACTTCGACTACGAAATCACCCTGCTGACCGTGCGCCACATCGGCGGCACCACCTTCTGCGCGCCGGTCGGCCACCGTCAGGAGAAGGGCGACTACCAGGAATCCTGGCAGCCGCAAGCCATGAGCCCGATTGCCCTGGCGGAATCCGAGCGCGTGGCCAAAGCGGTCACTGAGGCGCTGGGTGGTCGCGGCCTGTTTGGCGTGGAGTTGTTCATCAAGGGCGATCAGGTGTGGTTCAGCGAAGTGTCGCCGCGCCCGCATGACACTGGCCTGGTGACCCTGATTTCTCAGGACTTGTCGCAATTTGCCCTGCACGCTCGCGCGATTCTGGGCCTGCCGATTCCGTTGATCCGTCAGTTCGGGCCTTCGGCTTCGGCGGTGATCCTGGTGGAAGGGCAGTCCACCCAGACGGCATTCGCCAACCTCGGCGCCGCCTTGAGCGAGCCGGACACGGCGTTGCGTCTGTTTGGTAAGCCAGAAGTGAATGGTCAGCGTCGGATGGGTGTGGCGTTGGCGCGGGATGAGTCGATTGAGGCGGCTCGGGCTAAGGCAACGCGTGCTTCGAAGGCTGTTGTAGTAGAACTCTAAACCGNGTCGCGGCTATCGCGGGCAAGCCCGCTCCCACAGGGTTTTCGGTTGATCACAAATTTTGTGCACACCTGAAATTCTGTGGGAGCGGGCTTGCCCGCGATGGCGTCTTATCAGGCAACCCGATTCAAATCGTTATGCCGCGTCTCCTTCAGGCACAGCACNGCGATCAAGCTGAGCAGCGCTGCCGCCGACACATACCCGCCGACATAACTCAGCCCGCCCATCGCCACCAGCTTGGTCGCGAAGAACGGCGCCGCCGANGCCCCGACAATTCCGCCCAGGTTGTAGGCAGCCGACGCGCCGGTATACCGCACATGCGTTGGAAACAGCTCCGGTAGCAACGCGCCCATCGGTGCAAACGTCACACCCATCAGAAACAGCTCGATGCACAGGAACAGCGCCACGCCCCAGGTCGAGCCGTGGGTCAGCAGCGGTTCCATGGTGAAGCCCGACAGAATCGCCAGCACTGCGCCGATGATCAGCACCGGTTTGCGCCCGTAACGGTCGCTGGCCCAGGCTGACAGCGGCGTGGCGGCGGCCATGAACAGGACGGCGAAGCACAGCAGCCCGAGGAAGGTTTCGCGGCTGTAGCCGAGTGTCGACACGCCATAACTCAACGAAAACACTGTCGAGATGTAGAACAGCGCATAGCACACCACCATCGATCCGGCACCCAGCAGCATCGGCGCCCAGTACTGGCTGAGCAGCTCGACCAGCGGGATCTTCACTCGCTCCTGACGTGCCATGGCGTTGGCAAACACCGGGGTTTCGTGGAGTTTGAGGCGCACATACAGGCCCACCATCACCAGCGCAGCGCTGAGCAGGAACGGAATACGCCAGCCCCATGAGCGGAACTGCTCGTCGTTCAGTGTCATGGCCAGCGTCAGGAACAGGCCGTTCGCGGCCAGAAAGCCAATTGATGGGCCCAATTGCGGGAACATGCCGAACCAGGCGCGCTTGCCCTTTGGTGCGTTCTCGGTCGCCAGCAATGCTGCGCCGCCCCATTCCCCGCCCAGCCCGAGGCCCTGGCCGAAACGCAGCACACACAACAGAATCGGAGCCCAGGCGCCGATGCTGTCATAGCCCGGCAGCAAGCCGATCAATGTGGTGCACACACCCATCAGCAGCAACGAGGCGACCAGGGTTGATTTGCGCCCGATACGGTCACCGAAATGGCCGAACAGCGCTGAGCCCAATGGGCGGGCGATGAAGGCGATGCCGAAGGTCAGGAACGACGCCAGCATCTGCGCGGTGCCGGACGTCTGCGGGAAGAACACCGGGCCGATCACCAGCGCAGCAGCAGTGGCGTAGATATAGAAATCGTAGAACTCGATGGCGGTGCCGATAAAACTCGCCGTGGCCACGCGGGTGGCGGAGTTCGTCGGTTGGGTAGGCGCGTCGCTATAAGTCGTGCTGGTCGTCATGCGGTTATCCCTGACAGTCATGTGCCCCAGTGGAGCGAATTATTATGGTCGAACACCCAGGGATGTGGGAGTGAGGCGCGGCCGCTGCTCAAGGTAGGAACAGTCGTCGGTGTGGTGCGGATAATGCCGATGGTCTGGCCGGAACCTGCTGCGTGCGGGGTAAGCACGTGGTTCGGCGGGGGCTTGGGTAAGCGGATTCGATTATAGGAAGGTGGCTAACGATCAAACAAGTGGCTTGGGCTGAGTGATGGTTTTTGTGGCGAGGGCCCTCGCCACAGATAAACCCCACACCCCAGGCAGGTGTCAGGGTTTAGACAACGGCTGGAACCGAGCTGGTATGCCAGATCAGCACGCGCGTAACGCGGTTGTCTTCCGTCTCCAGAATTTCCAGGCGATAACGCCCGATCTTCAGGCACACCGCGCTGTCCGGAATCGTTTCCAGCGCCTCGGTCACCAGGCCGTTGAGGGTCTTGGGGCCATCGCTGGGCAGGTGCCAGCCCAGGCTCTTGTTCAGTTCGCGGATCGAGGCGGCGCCGTCGATGATGAAACGGCCATCGGCCTGCGGATGGATATGCGGGTTGTCCAGGCTGTGCTGACTTTCGAATTCGCCGACGATTTCTTCGAGAATGTCTTCCAGGGTCACGATGCCGAGCACTTCGCCGTACTCGTCGACCACCATGCCCAGGCGTCGCTGCTGCTTGTGGAAATTCAGCAGCTGCAGTTGCAGCGGCGTGCTTTCCGGCACGAAGTACGGTTCGTGGCAAGCGGCGAGCANNGCATCTTTGGTCAGGCTGGCATCAGGCAGCAGGTGTTGGATCTGCCGGGTATTGAGCACCGCTTCGACCTGGTTGATGTCGCTGTGAAACACCGGCAGGCGTGTGCGCTTGTTGTTGCGCAGTTGCTCGATGATCTCTTCAAGGGAGTCGTCGAGGTTGATCCCGTCGACGTCACTGCGGGGCACGAGGATGTCGTTGACCGTGATGTTGTCGAGCGCGTGGATGCCCGACAGCGGGTGCGGGCGGCAGACGGCTTGATCGTGATCGTCCTTGCGCTCGTTGGGGCTCTCGTCTTCGCTCTGTTGCACCACTTTGACCTTGCGGGCAAACGGTCGCATCAGCAGCCGGGTGAAGCCATTGAGCAGCCAGGCGGCCGGGTAGATGATTTTCAGTGGAGCACCGAGCAGCGTGTTGCCCAGGGCCAGGACGGCGTCGGGATAGCGCACGGCGAGGGCGCGCGGCAGGTAGTCGGAGAACACCAAAAGCGCGACTCCGGCGCCGAGGCAGGCAATCCATGGACCGTTTTCCGCCCAGATGAAGATCGCCAGCAAGGTGCTGATGACCACTGCCAGTGCGCGGCACAAGGTATTGCAGAAAATCAGGCTGTTGAGCGGGAAGCTCAGTTTCGCGACCGGTTTGTCGCTGGAACGCGAGGCGGTGCGCTGGGCCAGCAAGTGCTGTTGCGCCGTTTCGACGGCGGTAAACAGCCCCGACCATAANANCAGCAAGGTGATTACCGCGAGCATCGGCCCAAGGGGCAAGTTGTCCATGATCGCTGCCCGTCAGATATGCAGGATGTATTCGCGAACCAGCTTGCTGCCGAAATAGGCCAGCATCAGCAGGCAGAAACCGGCCAGGGTCCAGCGGATCGCTTTGTGCCCACGCCAGCCGAGACGGTTGCGACCCCACAGCAGCACGCTGAAAACGATCCAGGCCAGGCACGCCAGCAAGGTTTTGTGCACCAGGTGCTGGGCGAACAGGTTTTCGACGAATAGCCAACCGGAAATCAGCGACAACGACAGCAGTGTCCAGCCGGCCCACAGGAAACCGAACAGCAGGCTTTCCATGGTTTGCAGCGGCGGGAAGTTCTTGATCAGCCCGGACGGGTGCTTGTTTTTAAGCTGGTGGTCTTGCAGCAGCACGAGCAACGCCTGGAACACGGCGATGGTGAACATGCCGTAGGCAAGGATCGACAGCAGGATGTGCGCGAGAATGCCCGGCTCTTCGTCGATGACCTGCACCGTGCCGGCGGGGGCGAACTGCGCCAGCAGCACCGTGGCAACGCCGAGCGGGAACAGCAATATAAGCAGGTTTTCCACCGGGATTCGCGAACAGGCCAGCAGGGTCAGGGTGATGACGGCGGCGGCGATCAGGCTGGCGGCGCTGAAAAAGTCCAGGCCCAGGCCGACCGGCGTCATCAGATGCGTGAACAGGCTGGCACTGTGGGCCAGCACGGCAAGCACGCCGAGCGTGACCAGCAGGCGTTTGTTCGCCTTGGCGCCAGTGGCCAGGCGAGTGCCTTGATAGATAGTCGCAGCGGCGTATAAAAGGGCGGCGGCGAGGCTGGGTAGCAAACTGGGTGACAAGGGGACCATAAATCCTGTTAGGCAAGCCCGAAAGGCGCTGAGTTTGGCATAGAACCCCCGTAGCACGAAAGACCATGCAACCTGACGACGAGGTGTCCGCCAGACGCAGTCTTCGCTATAATCCGCGACCTGCCCACGCCGCAGGCTCGCCGAGCACATGTTTATTCCGGTCTGGGCCGCCATTATCCCGGTCTACACAGGGCCTGAAAGGATCGCGCAATGTTTGAAAACCTGACTGACCGTCTCTCGCAGACGCTGCGCCACGTAACCGGCAAGGCCAAGCTGACCGAGGACAATATTAAAGACACCCTGCGTGAAGTGCGCATGGCGTTGCTGGAAGCCGACGTGGCCTTGCCNGTGGTCAAGGACTTCGTCAACTCGGTCAAAGAGCGCGCGGTCGGCACCGAAGTGTCCCGCAGCCTGACCCCGGGCCAGGCCTTTGTGAAGATCGTCCAGGCCGAACTCGAAAGCCTGATGGGCGCGGCCAACGAAGATTTGAACCTCAGCGCCGTACCGCCAGCGGTTGTGCTGATGGCTGGTCTGCAAGGTGCGGGTAAAACCACCACCGCCGGCAAGCTGGCGCGCTTCCTTAAAGAGCGCAAGAAGAAGTCCGTGATGGTGGTGTCGGCCGACGTGTACCGTCCGGCGGCCATCAAGCAACTCGAAATGCTTGCCGGCGAAGTGGGGGTGACCTTCTTCCCGTCTGACCTGAGCCAGAAGCCGGTCGACATCGCTAACGCGGCTATTAAAGAAGCCAAGTTGAAATTCATCGACGTGGTTATCGTCGATACCGCCGGTCGCCTGCACATCGACGAAGAGATGATGGGCGAGATCAAGGCGCTGCATGCCGCGATCAACCCGGTCGAAACGCTGTTCGTGGTCGACGCCATGACCGGCCAGGATGCGGCCAACACCGCCAAGGCCTTCGGTGACGCACTGCCGCTGACCGGCGTGATCCTGACCAAGGTCGACGGCGACGCCCGTGGCGGTGCCGCGCTGTCGGTGCGTGCCATCACCGGCAAGCCGATCAAGTTCATTGGTATGGGCGAGAAGAGCGACGCGCTCGAGCCGTTCCACCCAGAGCGGATCGCCTCGCGCATCCTCGGCATGGGTGACGTGCTCAGCCTGATCGAACAGGCCGAAGCCACCCTCGACAAAGACAAGGCCGACAAACTGGCCAAAAAGCTGAAGAAGGGCAAGGGCTTCGACCTCGAAGACTTCCGCGACCAGCTGCAACAGATGAAAAACATGGGCGGCCTCGGCGGCCTGATGGACAAGCTGCCGAACATCGGCGGTGTGAACCTGGCGCAAATGGGCAATGCCCAGGGCGCGGCAGAGAAGCAATTCAAGCAGATGGAAGCCATCATCAATTCCATGACCCCGGCCGAGCGCCGCGACCCTGAGCTGATCAGTGGTTCGCGCAAACGTCGGATCGCCATGGGCTCCGGCACCCAGGTGCAGGACATCGGTCGCTTGATCAAGCAGCACAAGCAGATGCAGAAGATGATGAAGAAATTCTCCGCCAAAGGCGGAATGGCCAAGATGATGCGCGGCATGGGCGGTATGTTGCCCGGCGGTGGCATGCCCAAAATGTAAAGTATTCGAGCGCAAGCATGCTTGCGCTCCGACCCACAAGGATGTGGGATCTCCAGCAAACCCGCGGTTAGCGGGAGCTGACTCGCCGTTTTAACCGACGGCTCTATAGCAGATCTGAGTGGCACGCTGATAGGCGCCAGAAAAAGTCATTTGCAAAAGTCCGGATATTCCTTAGAATATGCGGCCTTTCGGGCACCTATGCCCGCTGTGCATTTAGATTTGCAGCACCGACTACAGGAACGATGTTCACATGCTAACAATCCGTCTTGCCCTTGGCGGCTCCAAAAAGCGCCCGTTTTACCACTTGACCGTAACCGACAGCCGCAACCCGCGTGACGGTTCGCACAAGGAACAGGTTGGTTTCTTCAACCCTGTTGCTCGTGGTCAAGAAGTTCGTCTGTCCGTGAACCAAGAGCGCGTAGCCTACTGGCTGAGCGTTGGTGCACAGCCATCCGAGCGTGTTGCCAAGTTGTTGAAGGACTCGGCTAAGGCCGCAGCCTGAGCAATATGAACGCGACGCCAGCTGTTGCTGATGATTTGATCGTTATCGGCAAGATTTACTCTGTTCATGGCGTTCGCGGCGAAGTGAAGGTGTATTCCTTTACTGATCCGACTGAAAACCTGTTGCAGTACAAAACCTGGACGCTCAAGCGCGAAGGGAGTGTGAAACAGGTCGAGCTGGTCAGTGGACGCGGGAGCGATAAGTTCCTGGTCGCAAAGCTCAAGGGTCTTGATGATCGTGAAGAAGCTCGTCTTCTGGCCGGTTATGAGATCTGCGTGCCGCGCAACCTGTTCCCTGAATTGACCGACGGCGAGTACTACTGGTACCAGCTGGAAGGTCTGAAGGTTATTGATCAACTGGGGCAATTGCTCGGGAAAATCGATCATCTTCTGGAAACCGGCGCCAATGATGTAATGGTGGTCAAGCCTTGCGCTGGCAGCCTGGATGATCGCGGACGCCTGTTGCCGTATACCGGGCAATGCGTGTTGGCCGTCGACCTGGCAGCGGGCGAGATGAAGGTGGAATGGGACGCGGACTTCTAAGCGTGGCTAATTTGCGCATTGAAGTGATCAGTTTGTTTCCCGAGATGTTTTCCGCCATCAGCGAGTACGGCATCACCAGTCGGGCGGTGAAACAGGGGCTGTTGCAGCTTACCTGTTGGAACCCGCGAGACTACACGACGGATCGACATCACACTGTGGACGATCGCCCATTTGGCGGTGGCCCGGGCATGGTGATGAAGATCAAGCCCCTGGAAGACGCGTTGGCCCAGGCCAAGGCAGCAGCCGGGGAGGCGGCGAAGGTGATTTACCTGTCCCCCCAAGGCCGTCAACTGACTCAGTCGGCGGTGCGCGAGTTGGCGAATCTGGATGCATTGATCCTGATTGCCGGTCGCTATGAAGGCATTGACGAGCGGTTTATTGAAGCTCATGTCGATGAAGAGTGGTCGATTGGGGACTATGTCCTGTCTGGCGGCGAGCTGCCGGCGATGGTCCTGATAGATGCGGTTACACGACTGCTGCCTGGAGCTTTAGGGCATGCGGACTCCGCGGAGGAAGACTCCTTCACGGATGGTTTGCTGGATTGCCCGCACTACACCCGACCGGAGGTGTATGCGGATCAGCGTGTTCCCGACGTATTGCTAAGTGGCAATCACGCACACATCCGGCGTTGGCGTTTACAGCAGTCCCTTGGTCGGACCTATGAACGACGCGCCGATCTTCTGGAAAGCCGCTCGCTTTCTGGAGAAGAGAAGAAGCTGCTCGAGGAATACATCCTCGCGCGGGACGATAGTTAACAACGTATCGATGGTAGGTCCGATGACTTACCTTAGGAGCACAGCATGACTAACAAAATCATCCTTGCACTCGAAGCAGAGCAGATGACCAAAGAGATCCCTACCTTTGCCCCAGGCGACACTATTGTCGTTCAGGTGAAAGTGAAGGAAGGCGACCGTTCGCGTCTGCAAGCGTTCGAAGGCGTGGTAATCGCCAAGCGTAACCGTGGTGTGAACAGTGCTTTCACTGTTCGTAAAATCTCCAACGGTGTTGGCGTAGAGCGTACTTTCCAGACCTACAGCCCGCAAATCGACAGCATGGCCGTTAAGCGTCGCGGTGACGTACGTAAAGCCAAGCTGTACTACCTGCGTGACCTGTCCGGTAAAGCAGCTCGCATCAAGGAAAAACTGGCTTAAGTCCAGCTTCCCGATGCAGAAAAAAGCAGCCTACGGGCTGCTTTTTTGTGCCTGAAATTTGTCAATTTGCCGGTAGTTTNCCAGTGACCTGAGCCACTATGCCCGCCATCGATCATCCCCTGATAGACCAATTCCTCGACGCGCTCTGGCTGGAGAAAGGCCTGTCCGACAATACCCGCGATGCCTATCGCAGTGACTTGGCCCTGTTCAACGGCTGGCTGCAGGAGAAAAACCTCGAACTGATCAATGCCGGTCGCGAGCTGATCCTTGATCACCTGGCCTGGCGCCTTGAGCAGAACTACAAGCCTCGCTCCACTGCGCGATTTCTATCTGGCGTGCGTGGTTTTTATCGCTACCTGCTGCGGGAAAAGCTGATCGCGGTCGACCCGACCCTGCAAATCGATATGCCGCAACTGGGCAGGCCGCTGCCCAAGTCTCTGTCGGAAGCAGACGTGGAAGCGCTGCTCGAGGCGCCCGACCTGAGTGAAGCCATCGGACAGCGTGACCGCGCCATGCTCGAAGTGCTCTACGCCTGCGGGCTGCGGGTGACTGAACTGATCAGCCTGACCCTGGAGCAAGTCAACTTGCGTCAGGGCGTGCTGCGCGTCATGGGCAAAGGCAGCAAGGAGCGACTGGTGCCGATGGGCGAGGAGGCGATTGTGTGGGTTGAGCGCTATATGCGTGATGCCCGTGGCGAATTGCTCGGCGGGCGGCCCAGCGACGTGCTGTTCCCCAGCCTGCGCGGTGAGCAGATGACCCGCCAGACCTTCTGGCACCGTATCAAGCACCAGGCCAAAGTGGCTGGGATCGGCAAGGCGCTGTCGCCACATACGTTGCGCCACGCGTTTGCCACCCATTTGCTCAACCACGGTGCGGATTTGCGGGTGGTGCAAATGCTGCTGGGGCACAGTGACTTATCCACAACCCAGATTTACACCCACGTCGCGCGCGCACGTCTGCAGGAGATGCACGCCAAGCATCACCCGCGCGGCTGACAGAACCCGAGATGGAGGGCAGTGGCCCGTCGTGGCGAGGGAGCTTGCTCCCGCTGGGGCGCGAAGCGACCCCAAAACCATGGACCACGGTTAATCAGGAAAATCGAGGTGCCTGTTTTACGACTGCTGCGCAGTCGAGCGGGAGCAAGCTCCCTCGCCCCAATAAGTGTTATCAAATGCGCACCATTATGTGTGTTGCGTCAGCCGGAGTCGGCCACAGGGGCCTTATGTGGTAGGCTTTGCCGGTTTGCACGATGGGCGGTTATGACCCGGTGTTTCGGCACGGGCGTTCTGATCGTCCCATTTGTCCGCCTTCAGGAGTTCTCATGCGTCTGATCCAGATTTTCGCCGCCGCAGCCATTGCGTTGGTCAGTACCTTTGCCGTCGCCGATGACGCGGCCGACAAAGCCATTCGTAAAAGCCTGGAAAACCTCCAGCTGGAAGTACCCGTAGAAAGCATCTCCGCCAGTCCGTTGCCGGGCCTGTACGAAGTCAAACTGCAAGGCAGCCGCGTGCTCTACGCCAGCGCCGACGGCCAATACGTGGTGCAGGGCTACCTGTTCCAGCTCAAGGACGGCAAGCCGGTCAACCTGACCGAGAAAGCCGAGCGCCTGGGCGTGTCCAAGTTGATCAACGGCATTCCAGTGGCTGAAACCGTGGTTTACCCGGCCATCGGCGAGACCAAGACTCACATCACCGTGTTCACCGACACCACCTGCCCGTACTGCCACAAGCTGCACGCCGAAGTGCCTGCGCTGAACAAAATGGGTATCGAAGTGCGCTACGTCGCGTTCCCGCGCCAGGGCCTGGGCTCGCCGGGTGACGAACAACTGCAAGCCGTATGGTGCTCGGCCGACAAGAAAGCCGCCATGGACAAAATGGTCGATGGCAAGGAAATCAAGTCGGCCAAATGCGCCAACCCGGTTTCCAAGCAGTTCGCCCTGGGCCAGTCGATTGGTGTGAACGGTACACCGGCCATCGTTTTGGCTGATGGCCAAGTAATTCCGGGCTACCAGCCTGCGCCACAAGTTGCCAAACTGGCGCTGGGCGCGAAATAATTCGCATCGTCATGGCCAGCCTTTGACGATCATGGTCCGGCGGCACCATTGCCGGGCCATTAATAGAGAGCCGCGAGCATGCGGCTGTTTTCACGGCCGGCCTTGAGTCGGCCGTTTCATGGGGAGTTCTCAGTGAAACCGGTCAAAGTAGGCATCTGTGGGTTAGGGACCGTCGGTGGCGGCACCTTGAACGTACTTCAGCGTAATGCTGAAGAAATTTCCCGCCGTGCAGGGCGTGGGATTGAAGTGGCGCAAATTGCCANGCGTACGCCAAAGCCTCAGTTCCAAACGACCGGTATTGCGATTACCAACGATGTCTTCGCCGTGGCCACGAACCCTGAGATCGACATCGTCATAGAGCTGATGGGCGGCTACACCGTTGCCCGCGAGCTGGTACTCAAGGCCATCGAGAATGGCAAGCATGTGGTCACCGCGAACAAGGCACTGATCGCCGTTCACGGTAATGAAATTTTCGCCAAGGCGCGCGAGAAGGGCGTGATCGTTGCGTTCGAAGCGGCTGTGGCCGGCGGCATCCCGGTGATCAAGGCGATCCGTGAAGGCTTGTCCGCCAACCGTATCAACTGGGTGGCCGGCATCATCAACGGCACCGGCAACTTCATCCTCACCGAAATGCGCGAGAAGGGCCGTACCTTCGAAGACGTGCTGGCCGAAGCCCAGGCGCTGGGTTACGCCGAAGCCGACCCGACCTTTGACGTGGAAGGCATCGACGCGGCCCACAAGCTGACCATCCTGGCCTCCATCGCCTTTGGTATCCCGCTGCAGTTCGACAAGGCCTACACCGAAGGCATCACCAAGCTGACCACTGCCGACGTGAACTACGCCGAAGCCCTGGGCTACCGCATCAAGCACCTGGGCGTGGCGCGCAGCACTCCGGCCGGTATCGAGCTGCGTGTGCACCCGACGTTGATCCCGGCCGACCGCCTGATCGCCAACGTCAACGGCGTGATGAACGCCGTGATGGTCAACGGTGATGCAGCCGGCTCCACGCTGTTCTACGGCGCCGGTGCCGGTATGGAACCGACGGCCTCCTCGGTCATCGCCGACCTGGTGGACGTGGTCCGCGCCATGACCAGCGACCCGGAAAACCGCGTGCCGCACCTGGCCTTCCAGCCGGACTCGCTGTCGGCCCACCCGATCCTGCCGATCGAAGCCTGCGAAAGTGCCTACTACCTGCGCATCCAGGCTCAGGATCATCCGGGCGTACTGGCCCAGGTCGCGAGCATCCTGTCGGAGCGTGGCATCAACATCGAATCGATCATGCAGAAGGAAGTCGAGGAGCAAAACGGCCAGGTGCCGATGATCCTGTTGACCCACCGCGTGCTCGAACAGCGCATGAACGATGCGATCGCCGCGCTGGAAGCCCTGGCCGGCGTGGTCGGTCCGGTCGTTCGGATCCGCGTCGAGCACCTGAACTAAGCCGTTATCGTTCACCGGGCCTGCGTGCGGGCCCGGGTTTGCGAACACTGTCGTTCACCGGGCCTGCGTGCGGGCCCGGGTTTGCGAACACTGTCTATTGGAGCCAGTCATGCGTTATATCAGTACCCGCGGCCAGGCACCGGCCCTGAATTTCGAAGACGTTTTGCTGGCAGGCCTTGCCACTGACGGCGGCCTGTATGTGCCGGAAAACCTGCCACGTTTCACCCAGGAAGAAATTGCGTCCTGGGCGGGCCTGCCGTACCACGAGCTGGCGTTCCGGGTGATGCGCCCGTTCGTCACCGGCAGCATTCCGGATGCGGATTTCAAAAAGATTCTGGAAGAGACTTATGGCGTGTTTTCCCACAGCGCCATCGCCCCTCTGCGTCAGCTGAACGGCAACGAATGGGTGCTGGAGCTGTTCCACGGCCCGACCCTGGCGTTCAAGGACTTCGCCCTGCAATTGCTGGGTCGCCTGCTCGATTACGTGCTGGAAAAGCGCGGCGAGCGTGTGGTGATCATCGGCGCTACGTCCGGTGATACCGGTTCGGCCGCCATCGAAGGTTGCAAGCACTGCGAAAACGTCGACATCTTCATCCTGCACCCGCACAAGCGCGTGTCGGAAGTGCAGCGTCGCCAGATGACGACCATTTTCGGTGAAAACATCCACAACATCGCCATCGAAGGCAACTTCGATGACTGCCAGGAAATGGTCAAGAACAGCTTCGCTGACCAGAGCTTCCTGAAAGGTACGCGCCTGGTGGCGGTAAACTCGATCAACTGGGCCCGGATCATGGCTCAGATCGTCTACTACTTCCACGCGTCCCTGCAGTTGGGCGGCCCGGCGCGTTCGGTGTCGTTCTCGGTGCCGACCGGCAACTTCGGCGACATCTTTGCCGGCTACCTGGCGCGCAACATGGGCCTGCCGATCAACCAGTTGATCGTCGCCACCAACCGCAACGACATCCTGCACCGCTTCATGAGTGGCAACCAGTACGTCAAGGAAACCCTGCACGCCACATTGTCGCCGTCCATGGATATCATGGTGTCGTCGAACTTCGAACGCCTGCTGTTCGACATGCACGGTCGCAATGGCGCCGCGCTGGCTGGCCTGATGGACAGCTTCAAGCAGGGCGGCGGTTTCAGCGTCGAACAGGAACGCTGGACCGAAGCCCGCAAACTGTTCGATTCCCTAGCCGTGGATGACGCGCAAACCTGCGAAACCATTGCCGAAGTCTACGAGCAAACCGGCGAACTGCTGGATCCGCACACCGCCATCGGNGTGAAGGCCGCACGCGAATGCCGTCGCAGCCTGGANATTCCAATGGTGATCCTCGGCACGGCCCATCCGGTCAAATTCCCGGATGCAGTGGAGAAAGCCGGCGTAGGAAAAGCGCTTGAACTACCTGCACATCTTTCTGATTTGTTTGAGCGAGATGAGCGTTGCACCGTGTTGCCGAACGATTTGAAAGCCGTGCAGGCCTTTGTCAGTCAGCATGGCAACCGCGGCAAGCCTCTGTAACCGGTAAAAGCTGTCACATTTTGAAGCCCGTCTCCTGACGGGCTTTCTCATTTCTGCATGCCACACTTGTCGTGTTTTCGCCCCAGAAAGGATGGGCGAGTTGATTGCGAAGGAAGTGGTAATGCTGTTTTTCAGAGGGTTTAAGCCAGCCGTGTGCTGGGTGTTTTTGATCGGCGTCCTGGGCTTGGTTCAAGCAGGGGCGGCCGCGCAATTGGCGACGCCGGAGTCCAGGGGGGCAGGCGTCGGCGCAACCATCGAACTGGATGCTCAGGAATTGAGGTGGATTGCCGAGCACCCGCAAGTCATCGTCTCGTCGGTGCAATACCCGCTTTATCTGTTCAAGGATGAACACGGTCAGTGGAGCGGTCTGAACAACGATCTGCTCAATCGCATCAGTGCCATGACGGGCTTGCAGTTTGTTCACGAGGAGTCGTTTTCCACCGACCAGCTGCTCGGGCGTCTGGAAAGTGCCGAGGCGGACATGAGCACAACGCTGGCAATGAATGACGAGCGTAAGGCGTTCCTGGATTTCAGTCATGCGTTCGGTGGCGCTGGATGGGTGTTTGTCGGACGGGCAGATGCCCCCGTCGTGCACTCCCTGACGCAGTTGGCGAAAAGAGTGCTGGTGTTGCCGGCCCGGCACGCACTCGAAGGCACGATTCGCCGCGACTACCCGGCGATCGAATTGCGCACGGTCAAGACTTACGCCGAGGCCAGGGCGCTGGTTGAAAGTGGTGAAGCCTTTGCCACCATTGAAAATGAAATCGGGGCGCAGCTCTATCCGTTAGGGCAACTCAAGGTCGGGCGCGCCGTGGAGGGCAAATGGGAGGCTGATCACCTCGCGGTACGCAAAGGTCAGTCGCCGTTGCTGAGCATACTCAACAAGGCGCTTGAGGCCTTTCCTGCGGCCGACTTGCGCGCCATTCGCCTGAAATGGCTCAGCGGTATCGCTCCCGTCGAGTCACCTTCTCGCTGGCGGCAGATGACTCACTGGTTTTGCTGGGGCATGTTTATCGTCAGCCTGTTCGGACTGCTTTCCTTGCTCTGGAGCCGCAGGCTCGCGGCGCTGATCAAGCAGCGCGTAGACGCTGAGAAGGGGCTCGGCGATCAGCTTGCTTTCCAGCATGCGTTGATCGACGCCATGCCCGATCCGATGTTTGTTCGTGATCTGCAAGGGCGCTTGATCATGTGCAACAAAAGTTATGAGGAGAGTCTCGGCACCCGTTTTGACCAGGTTCAGGGGCGACGGCTGGTTGAGCTCGATGTGCTGCCGGCGGAAACCGCAGCGCTGCTGCATGCTGAATTCATGGCGCAGATGGAGACCCGAAAGCCACGCTTCAGTGAACGTCAATTGCTGTTCAACAACGGTGTCCGGGACATCTACCAATGGACGGTGCCGTTCTACAGCGCCGACGGCCAATTGCGAGGGTTGCTGGGGGGATGGACTGATATCGGTCACCGGACAAGGCACCTGTGAACAGGCTGTTTTTTCCCTGTCATCTTTGCCGTGCATGCTCTATCGACCAGAGACGCCGACGCGTCTGCACCTGGAATCCAGAACTTTCTTCTCGGGCCGGTGGTCATTTACTGTGAACACGCCCCAGGCACTTTGTTTTCGGACTATTGAGTGGTGATCGAGATGGAAAGTATCAGTCTATTGCTCGGTGAGGCTCTGAGCCCGTATCAGGTCACGCTGACCCCGTCGGGCGCCCATGGCGAATGCCTGGTGACACTGAAGAATGCGACCGGCGCAATCGTGGTCGAACGGGCGTTCAATCAAGCTCAGTTAACCGATTACCGTCTGCTGACGGATGTCGTCGACGGTTTGCACCGTGACGTGCTGATTGCCGAAGGACGGCTGGAACCCTGCGTCATCGCGGCGCTGCGCAATGCGGCCCAGGATAAGGTCCTGGCCAATCGAAATTGAATTGTTCTTTTGTGGGAACCTTCCTGCACTCAGGTCGTCAGACCATGTAACAGCAGGATCAAGCATTGTGCTCCGGTGCTTGTGGCTTGTTGTACTGGTCTTTGTAGGCCACGTTTAACCCCGAGTTGTCTCCCCACTGCTCGGGGTTTCTTTTGCCTGCGATTTGTCACGGCTGCGCCTGATGCTCGAAAAACACTCTGGATTCTTCGAGGTAAGCGCTGCGACTTTCCGGGTCGAGCCACGCGGCGTAGGCCTCGCTCAACTGGGCGCGGGGAAGTTTGCGCAGCAGCTGATTGATCTCGACGATCGCTTGCCGGCCGATGGGTGTGTCGGTACAGCCTATATAACCGGACAAGAATTTTTCCGCGCCGCGAATCGGGTAAAACTGCAGCTCATCCTCCGCGATTCCCTGCTGCTGGGCCTGGTAACGGATTTCCGGGCGATAGCCCAGTAGCATTTGCAAACGGCCCAGGCGCTGCATCTGCAACAGGCTGGCAAGGGCATCGTTACCGTAATGGGGAGCCAGTGCGTCCGGTGGCGCCAGTTTTAGCAGCGTGTCGAGGACTTGGCCGTAACTGCGCTCGGCGACGACCCCGATTTTCTTTTGGCCACTGGCCAGCAGAGCCGCAAGATCGACTTCGCCGTCGATCAGAAAAGGATCCAGCTGCGCGCGGTCTTCCCGGCGGACGACAAGTCCATTGCTCACCGCGCGGAAGGCCGGAATGGAGAACGCAATCCATTGTTCGCGCTCTTTGGTCCAGACCAGTGACGGATCGCAGGTAAACGATTCTTCGCGGAGCATTTGCATGGCGCGGGCCCGGTTGACTCGCATCAGGGTGTGCTCGTATTGCGGCATCCCGGCTATCAACAGCGGCAGGATCTGATCGACAATCCCCTGACCTTTTTTCGGACCTTCAAAGATCATCGTGGGTGGCAAGTCGCGGAGTAACCAGATCAGCGTCATCGCGGATGGGGCCAGCCCGGCGAGAAGAAGCGTAACCAGCAGCGCGCGCACCACCCGCCCGCCATGCGTCAGGCAGAATCTGATGGACTGCGCTAGCCGGCGCCTCAGCTTAGATGGCTCCGTCTTTGCGCAGCTGTGCAATCTGCGACGCGTTATAGCCAAGTGCCTGGAGTACCTGTGCGTTGTGCTCACCCAGTTGTGGCCCGACCCATTCGCAATCGCCGGGTGTCTCAGAGAGTTTCGGCACAATCCCCGGCATCTTGAAGTCTTTACCGTCTGGCAGCTTGGCCTGCAGGAACATTTCCCGGGCCAGGTACTGCGGATCGCTGAACATGTCTTCGGCGCTGAAGATCCGACTGACAGGTACATCGGCCTGATTCAGCTGCGTGAGTACGGTGTCCAGCGGCTGCGANTTGACCCAGCGATCAATCACCCCGTAAATCTCGTCNCGGCGGCTATCGCGTCCGTCATTGCTCGCCAGCTGCGGGTCATTGGCCAGGTCTTCGCGGCCGATGGCGCTCATGAAACGCTTGAAGATTGCATCGCCATTGGCGCCGATCTGCACATGCTTGCCGTCGGCAGTGGTATGAATCGATGACGGCGTGATGCCGGGCATGATGTTGCCGGTGCGCTCGCGAATAAACCCGAACACGTCGAACTCCGGCACCATGCTTTCCATCATGGCGAAGATTGCTTCATACAGCGCCACATCCACCACTTGGCCNAGCCCGCCGTTGACCTCACGATGACGCAGCGCCATCAGCGCGCCGATGACCGCCCACAAGGCGGCAATCGAGTCGCCGATGGAAATCCCCGTGCGTACCGGCGGGCGGTCTTCGAAACCGGTGATATAGCGCAAGCCGCCCATGGATTCACCGACGGCGCCAAAACCGGGTTGATCCTTCATCGGCCCGGTCTGGCCGAACCCCGACAGCCGTACCATCACCAGTTTCGGGTTGAGAGCGTGCAAGACGTCCCAGCCCAGGCCGAGTTTTTCCAACACGCCAGGGCGAAAATTCTCGATCAGGATGTCCGCTTCGCCCAGCAGTTTTTTCAGGATCGCGAGGCCGTCCGGGTGTTTCAGGTTCAGGGTCAGGGACTTTTTGTTGCGGGCCTGGACGAACCACCACAACGAGGTGCCTTCGTAGAGTTTTCGCCATTTGCGCAGCGGATCACCGCCGTCGGGGGATTCGATCTTGATCACTTCGGCACCGAATTCGGCGCAGATGCGTGACGCAAACGGGCCGGCGATCAAGGTGCCCAGTTCGATGACTTTCAGACCTGAGAGCGGTTTGGCGGTGAACGGCATGCTGGATCCTGTAGGACAAAGGCTGAGCGGATATAGCCTTTTAACATAGCCCAATGTCAGACGACCAAGCTTCATCGCCTTCTATTCGTTGATTGCCTACTGCATCGGTTAGACTGGCCGCCTTTCCCTGTCTCTAGAAGCCCGTTCATGGCCCAGCCGTCCACGACCTACAAATTCGAACTCAACCTCACCGACCTTGATCGCTCGGTGTACGAGAGCGTCAAACAGACCATCGCCCGCCATCCTTCGGAAACCGAAGAGCGCATGACCGTGCGTCTTTTGGCCTACGCACTTTGGTACAACGAGCAGCTGTCGTTCGGTCGCGGTCTGTCAGACGTGGATGAACCCGCCCTGTGGGAAAAGAGCCTGGACGACCGTGTCCTGCACTGGATTGAAGTCGGCCAGCCTGACGCCGATCGTCTCACCTGGTGCTCGCGCCGTACCGAACGCACCAGCTTGCTAGCCTACGGCAGCCTGCGCGTCTGGGAAACCAAAGTGATCCCGGCCATCAAAAACCTGAAAAACGTGCACATCGCAGCCGTGCCTCAGGACGTCCTNGAGACCCTGGCCAAGGACATGCCGCGCGTTATCAAGTGGGACGTGATGATCAGCGAAGGCACGATTTTCGTCACTGACGACCGTGGTCAGCATGAAGTCCAGTTGCAGTGGCTGAGCGGCGAACGCGGCTGATTTTTCGCCGTTCGTCCGCGTTATCCGGTTTTATCCTACGTATTCAAGAGAAGCACCTGTCACCCCATGCGCATCGAACCTCGCCTGTTGCCCGACACCCTGCCATTCCTCGGCGACCTGCCGCCGCTGCTGACGCGTCTTTACGCGGCGCGGGGCGTGCAATCGGAGGCGGAACTGGACAAGAGCCTGGCGCGGTTGATTCCCTACCAGCAGCTCAAGGGCATCGACGCGGCGGTGGACCTGCTGGTGACCGCCCTCGAGCAGCGCCAGCGCATCCTGATCGTCGGTGACTTCGACGCCGACGGCGCCACGGCCAGCACCGTGGGCACCCTTGGCCTGCGTTTGCTCGGCGCGGCCCATGTCGATTACCTGGTCCCCAACCGTTTTGAGTACGGTTATGGCCTGACGCCGGAAATCGTCGCCGTGGCGCTGCAGCGCACGCCGCAGTTGCTGATTACCGTGGATAACGGCATCTCCAGCGTCGAAGGCGTGGCGGCGGCAAAAGCGGCGGGGTTGAAGGTGTTGGTCACTGACCACCACTTGCCCGGCGATGAATTGCCGNTGGCCGATGCTATCGTCAATCCGAACCAGCCCGGTTGCGAATTTCCGAGCAAGGCACTGGCCGGCGTCGGGGTGATTTTCTATGTGTTGATGGCCCTGCGCGCGCGGTTGCGCAGCCTNGGCTGGTACGACAACACGCCGCAACCGAACATCGGTGAATTGCTCGACCTGGTCGCCCTGGGCAGCGTCGCCGACGTGGTGCCGCTGGATGCCAACAACCGCATCCTGGTCCATCAGGGGCTGGAGCGTATTCGCGCCGGTCGCGCCCGGCCGGGGATCAAGGCGATCCTTGAGGTCGCCAAGCGCGACCATGCCCGTATCACCTCGACCGACCTGGGCTTNATTGTCGGCCCTCGCCTGAATGCGGCGGGGCGCCTGGATGACATGAGCCTGGGCATCGAATGCCTGCTCACCACCGACTTCGCGGCGGCCCGGGAAATGGCGGCGCAACTGGACGGCATGAACCAGGACCGTAAATCCATCGAGCAGGGCATGCAGCGCGAGGCGCTCGCCCAGCTCAAGGACTTGCCGGTGGAATCGATGCCCTACGGTTTGTGCCTGTTCGACCCGGAATGGCACCAGGGCGTCATCGGCATTTTGGCGTCGCGCATGAAAGAGCGCTATTTCCGTCCGACCATTGCCTTTGCCGATGCTGGCGATGGTTTGCTCAAGGGCTCGGGGCGTTCGGTTCAGGGCTTTCATATTCGTGACGCCTTGAGCGTGGTGGCCGCGCAGCATCCGAACCTGATCAGCAAGTACGGCGGCCACGCCATGGCGGCCGGTTTGACCTTGCCCGAGGCGAATTTCCCNCTGTTTGCCGAGGCCTTTGACGCAGAAGTACGCAGGCAATTGCGCGAAGAAGACCTGACCGGCCGTCTGCTGTCGGACGGGGTTTTGGCGGTCGAAGAATTTCATCTTGAACTGGCTCGTGCCCTGCGCCATGCCGGGCCTTGGGGGCAGCACTTCCCTGAACCTTTGTTTCATGGCGTGTTTCAGTTGGTTGAGCAGCGCGTCGTCGGCGAACGGCACCTCAAAGTGGTGCTCAAAAGTGAATGTGGCTCGGTGAAGCTTGATGGCATCGCCTTCGGTATCGACCGCGACATCTGGCCGAATCCGACCATCAAGTGGGTGGAAGTGGCCTACAAACTCGACCTCAACGAGTTTCGAGGGAACGAGACGGTGCAGCTGATGATTGCCCACATCGAACCGCGTTGAGCCTTTCGCGAGCAGGCTCACTCCTACAGGATTTGCGCAAACCCTGTGGGAGTGAGCCTGCTCGCGAAAGCGATCTTTCTGACACCCAATCCCTCGGAACCCTCCCTCATCCCCCGATGTCGACTAGGCTCTAAGCACTGCTTGATTATCCTTGTGACGTCTTGTCCAATTTTTGCCCGCGGGGGCGGGTGCTGCGCCTTTTTCCTGTCACTCGTCGACTTTTCAAACAGAACCCTGGAGCCTGCCCACTGATTCGAGAGGTGCCCCATGAGTCTGCTGCTTGAACCCTATACCCTTCGTCAATTGACCCTGCTCAACCGGATTGCCGTCTCGCCGATGTGCCAGTATTCATCCGACGATGGCCTGGCCAATGACTGGCACCTGGTGCACCTGGGCAGTCGCGCCGTCGGCGGCGCCGGGCTGATTTTCACCGAAGCCACGGCGGTCACGGCCGACGGGCGCATCACCGCCGAGGACCTCGGCTTGTGGAATGACGCACAGATCGAGCCGTTGCAACGCATCACGCGCTTTATTGCCGCCCAAGGCGCGGTCGCGGGCATTCAATTGGCGCACGCCGGACGAAAGGCCAGCACCCACCGGCCGTGGATCGGTAAGCATGGCAGCGTCAAACCCGAAGACGGTGGCTGGGTGCCGGTAGGGCCGTCGCCGATTGCTTTCGACCCGCAGCACACCCCTCCGAAGCCGCTGGATGAAAGCGAGATTGCTGAGGTCATTCAGGCCTTTGTCGCCTCAGCCAAGCGAGCGCTGACGGCCGGTTTCAAAGTGGTCGAAGTGCACGCCGCTCACGGTTACCTGCTGCATCAGTTTCTTTCGCCATTGAGCAATCAGCGACGCGATCAATATGGCGGCTCTTTCGAGAACCGCATCCGGCTGGTGCTGCAAGTCACCGAAGCGGTACGGGCGGTCTGGCCGGAGGAGCTGCCGGTATTTGTGCGAGTGTCGGCCACCGATTGGGTTGAAGACGGCTGGAACCCTGATGAAACCGTGGAACTGGCGCGCCGCCTCAAAGACCTNGGCGTGGACCTGATAGACGTTTCGTCGGGCGGTACCGCGGCCAACGCCGAAATTCCTACAGGTCCGGGCTACCAGACCCGCTTTGCCGAACGTGTGCGCAAGGAGTCAGGCATCGCCACCGGCACGGTAGGAATGATTACCGAACCGGCCCAGGCCGAGCACATCTTGCGCACCTGCCAGGCGGACATCATCTTCCTNGCCCGTGAGTTGTTGCGTGATCCGTATTGGCCGCTGCATGCCGACGACGACCTGGGCGGGCGCAAGGCGATTTGGCCAGCGCAATANCAACGGGCGACGCACCGGGATCAGCCGATTCATGAGTCGGATTTGCGTGATTGAGGGATGCTGTAAAACCAAAAAGCCCCGATCGAGTTGATCGGGGCTTTTGCGTTTCCGGGCTGAAATTTTTGTTGTTTGACCTGCCGTCATCGCGAGCAAGACACAGATTTTGTATCCAACGAAGAACCCCTGTGGGAGCGAGCTTGCTCGCGATGGGGCCAGTCCAGACACCGACTTACTATCAGGTGTACTTACGCTTATCCGGCGCTGGCGGGAAATACTGGTACAACCAGGTCTCACTCAACGTCCGGTCATTGGTGCGAATGAACAACCGCAGCTCAACCGGCGCCACGCTGTCATTGGTCGGGTACCAATCGAAGGTAATCCGATAGCCCTTGATGTCATCCAGCACCAGCACGTTGAAATCCTTCACCTCGCCGTTCGAGCAGGTCACCACGGGCTCGATCCCCGCACCTTCCGGCAAACGGTCCAGGCCGCCACCGGTGAAGTCCACGGCAAACCGGCGTGCCCATACTTCGGGGTAGTGCTCGCCCGGTGCCCAGCCCTCGGTAAAGCCGCCCATGCCTGAGCGGGTCGCATTGACCCGCGCCAGCGGCGTGCTCACCGGTGGCAGGGCGCTCCAGTAGAGCTTGTAGCCGTAGTTCAGGGAATCACCGGCCGCGACCGGTTTCTTAGGGGTCCAGAACGCCACGATGTTATCCAGGGTTTCGCCGGTGGTGGGGATTTCCAGCAGGTCGATCGAGCCTTCGCCCCAGGCGGTGGTCGGTTCTACCCACAGGCTTGGGCGCTTGCTGTACCAATCCACGGTGTCCTGGTAGCTGGCGAACTCATGGTCGGTCTGCACCAGGCCGAAGCCTTTCGGGTCGGTGTCGGCGAACGCGTTGAATTGCAACTTTTCCGGGTTGTTCAACGGGCGGCAGATCCATTCGCCGTTGCCGCGCCACATCGCCAGCCGATCCGAATCGTGGATTTGCGGGTGGAGGGTGTCGCACATACGGCGCTCGTGGGTGCCGCAGCTGAACATGCTGGTCATCGGCGCGATGCCCAACTGTTCAATCGTGGTGCGCGCNTTGATGTGAGCGTCAATCTCCATCACCACGCGTTCGGCCTGGCAATCGATGTCAAAGCGATAGGCGCCAGTGGCGCTCGGCGAATCCAGCAGCGCGTAGACCACAAAGCGGGTGCTGTCCTTGCCCGGGGTCTCGAACCAGAACTTGGTGAAGTCCGGGAACTCCTCACGCTTCTTCGCGTAGGTATCGACCGCCAGCCCGCGTGCCGACAGACCGTACTGGCCAGTGGCGTCTACTGCACGGAAGTAGCTGGCGCCGAGGAAAGACAACACGTCATGGCGATCCAGTTCCGGCGCCTTGAACAGCTTGAAACCGGAGAAACCCAGGTCGCCAGTCAGCTGCTTGGTGTCGACCGTGGTTTTTTCATAGTTGAACAGGGAAGGGCGGAAATGCACTTCACGGGCCTGGCGGGTCTTGGGGTCGACGCTGTGCATGCGCACCGGCGTCTTGAAGCCCATGCCGACGTGGAAGAATTGCACGTCGAGCTGGCCGTTCAGTTCCTTCCACAGCGAGTGGTTGCCGTCATAGCCGATGGCATTGAAATTCTGCGGGGTCATGGTCGCCAGCGTCGGCGGCAGCACCTGTTTGGTGTCTTTATACGCGGTGCCGGCGAGCTGCTTGGCCTGAATCTTCAGCGCTTCGAAATCGAACGCCTGGGCAGCGCCATCAGCCGTGCCGTTACCCGCCCAGGCACGGGAGGCCAGCAGGCCAGTGGCCGACAAACCGGTGTAGGCAGCGATGGCCATGGATGCTTTGAGCAAATTCCTGCGGTGCATAGAGACAACCTGTCGTGAGCAAATCCCGCGCCGTTCCTGGCACGTGCTGGATCAGAAATAACGGTTCGGACATGCCTTCGGCCAAACGCAACGGACTTTAAACAGATAACAAATAGCTTAAACCGTTCGGTTGCAGAGAAAAAATGATTGGTAGCACTTTGATGATGCGGCAATGAAACAAGAAATGTCGGTTAAGTTTTCCGACAGCACTTTCTGATTTATAGGGCATTTCTGCTTTTTTTGACTAATTACTCTAAAAACCGCTTTTCAGCGCCGCGAATGTTCCTATTCTGTGTTCATGACCGGCTCTGTCCTTCAGGCTGGCGGCTAATGAAAAGGATAGGGCGATGCGGTTTTTGAAGTTTTCTCGGGCTTATAGAAGGACATCGTCCATGACGAAAGTACAAGGCATCACTGAAATGCTGGGAATATTCCCTTGCCTGGCGACCGGGCGACGAAGGCATCGCCTCAGTTCGGACGAAATGAAGTTGCTGGAGCGGTATCGCGAGCTGTCGGAGAACGACCGGATTGCGATGCGGTATCTGGTGGATGCGATGCGCAGTGTTTCGCGGTTTTGAGCGCTAAGCCAAGGGGCGGACTGTGAAGTCTGCCCCTTTTATTCACCCTACCTTCAACTGCACGTGCCCACGATGGTGAACGGTCGCTGTGCCTGCATCAGGTCAGGCATGTCCCGCCACTTGATCCACGCTTGATGCTGCCAATGCAACAGTGGCACCGAGATGCCTGCCCACTGCAATGAACTCAAGCTTGGAATGTTATCCACAGCCGCTTTCGACTCACGCAGCGTTGGAATGACTTCGTTGCTGAGCCACTGACGCAGGTTTCGGTTTTCCGGGATGAAATGATGGACTAGCAGCGCATACATTCCCGATTCGCTGACCATCAGTGATTCGACGGTTTTGCCATCCTTCAGCAACCAGACGTATCGGCGTTGATCGGGATCGAGTTTCAGGGTGAGACGTTGGTCCAGCGGACGGCCCATCAAGCGACCGAGGTCCTGGACGCAGAACCAGGCTTGGTTGTCCTGCATGAACGCGTGAAGGAAGCGGTTGTGGCGGGTGAAGACGGTAGGGATGAAATGAGGATGGGTTTCAGACGGATTTAGCGTGTGCTTAAGCATTTTTTCGACTCCATGTTGAAAAAAGAGCCGCCACTAATCCTTCGACAGATTATGGGTGGCGGACCGTGCGGCGTTCGAAGTCGGGACATTCTCGATCAACATGCAAGCCAAGAGGCCCGCGCCACACGGCCCACCATAAAGCGAAACTGAAAGGCAAAAAATTGCCCCAGTTCATATGGGGGCGCGGATGCGCCATGTTGATGATTTACCGGCTTCGACCCCGGGTCGCTGATTTGGCAGCGACGAGGTCAAGCCTATCGTCCAGGCGCTCGCGGCGCCAAGTCTACTCTGGCGCCGCGTGTTGTAGGAATTGGAGCTTTTACCGGAAGGCTTGATCTGTAGGAATTTCCTGTTTTTGCGTGAAGTGCAGCCCGACTGCGCCGAACGGCTGTTTTTTCCTTTATTTTTTGCGCTTTCAGGAATGAACTGCGGGTTCGCTGCATGCTGATTGAATTTTCTGTTTCCAATTATCGCTCCTTCCGCGACAGGCAAACCCTGTCCATGGCTGCGACGCCGCGCTTGAGTAAAAAACGCAACCTGTTCGCTCCGCCCGTAAATGGAGAAAAACTACCGGACTTGTTGAAGGTGGCTGCGATCTACGGGCCGAATGCGTCCGGTAAATCTTCGCTCATCCGGGCGATGGGGATCATCGGACAGCTGCTCACCGCATTGCCTTCCTCAAATGATGAACCGCTACCGGTCTCGCCATTTCGTTTTGACTCGCAACTTAAAAACGAACCCAGTTCCTTCGAATACAACTTCATTCAACGTGGGCTCCGATATCGTTTTGTTCTACGCCTGACGGCTCAGCGGATTATCGAGGAACAACTGGTTTCATATCCCAAAGGCAAGGAAACGCTGCTGTATCAGCGTCGTTTTGTAGAGGAGGCAGAGCAGTATGTCTTTGGGGCAAGTCTTGAGGGAGGTAAAGAAGTCCACCGTGCATGGCGGCATCTCACGAGCCCAAAAATGTTGTTTATTTCACAGGCGGTGGCGAACAGTAGCGAAGAGCTGACCCAGTTGCGGGCTCCGTTTAGCTGGTTTCAATCAGGTCTGCTGGTTATTGAGCAGAACAACATGATGGGGCTGTCTGCGGCGTCAATCAGATTTCTGAAGATGGCCTCGGATCACACTGGAAACTTGCGAGATTTTCTAAAGGAAGTGGATATCCCGGTGTCAGCTATTCACCTCGACACCGAAGACGCAGAATCTTTTCGCTGTACAAAAAAACTCACACTCAAGGAGTTCTTTGCGGCGGCCCAAAAAGACAAAGTCACCCTGACGCATACGAGCCTTTTAGGAAAAGCCGAATTCGATTTTTCAGAGGAGTCCGGCGGTACAAAAAACCTGATCGGTTTCTGGCTGCCCTGGTTCATGATCAATCACGCCGATGGTAGCGGGATTCTTTCTGTCGATGAATTGGACAGCAGCCTTCATCCCTCAATAGTCGATGGCCTGATTGAGAAACACTTGGAGAGTGGGCTGGGTACTCAACTGATCTTTACCACCCACGACACTCATCTAATGAATGCCAAAGCACTTCGACGCGATCAGTTCTGGATCACCGAACGCGATGCTAACGGTGCGACCTGTCTTTTTTCGGTTCGCGATTTTGAAGGCAGGGAAGGAGAAGACGTCGAAAAACGCTACTTTGAAGGTCGTTATCGCGGGTTACCGTTGATAAGGCGAGGTTGATCATGGCGCGTTCAATACGGCTGTTTGATCGGAAGGCACCCCGGTTCAAACCTCAACCCAAAGTGCTGATCCTTTGTGAGGACAGTCAGTCAGGTAAGCGATATCTGGAGGATGCGGCCTTTCACTTTCGTGCCAATGCTCAGGTTGAAGTTGCCCATTGCGGCGTGACTCATCCTAGCGGGATTGTCGAAAGAGCAATTGCACGGCAAAGAGACTTCGATAAGGTTTTTTGTGCCTTGGACCGTGACACTCACCTTTGCTTCGACCGTGCGGTCGACTTGGCAAAACCGCATCCCAAGATAAAAGTGATAGCGTCTTTTCCCTGTTTCGAGTTTTGGTTGCTACTGCACTTTGGCTACAACAGAAAGCCATTCGCTGCTGCAGGTGGAAAATCCCCTGGCGAACTTGTTACCAAGAGTCTTAGGGGCCAACCTCTGATGGAGAATTATGAGAAGGGTAAAAATGTCAGTCATTTTGATCTACTCCTGGGTGAGCCATTTCAAAGGGCGAGATCTTTAGCGCCAAAGATTATCGAGGATGTCGCCATCAGTGGCGAACCCAACCCGAGCACCGAAATCCATCTGCTGATGGACGAGTTCGAAACCCTCTCCAAACCTCAGCCGATCTAACACCAAGCGTCCAGCCGGCATCGCTGCGGGCTGGACAATGGCTATTACCGACTAACCTTCCACGCATCCCCCGCCGGCGCAGTCCCGTGGTCATACGGCTTGGCCAACCACATGTACAACAACCCCAACCCAATAACGATCGCTGTACTCAACACCATCGCATAGTTGATGTACCACGCCGCATCCGGTGTGCGCGGCCAGGCCATGTTGATGATCGCGCCGACACCGTAAACCAGCGCGCCGATGTTCACCGCCCAACCCCATCCGCCGAGGGTGAATTTGCCGCTCGGTTTCCAGCCTTTCAGGCGTGCGTAAAGTGCGGCGAGGACGATCATCTGGAACGCGAGGTAGATGCCGATGGCCGCGAAGCTGACGATGGTTGCGACGGCATCTTGCAGAAAGAAGCCGAGGATGATGATCAGCGCCGGCAGGACGCCGGACACGAACAGTGCAGCAACCGGCACCTGAGTCGTAGGGGAGATCTTCTTCAGCAGTGAGCTGCCGATGACCATTTCATCCCGGGCGTAGGAGTACAGCAGACGACTCGCCGCCGCCTGCAGGCTGATGACGCAGGAGATGAAGGAAATCATCACCACGCCCATCACCACTTTCGAGCCGACCGGGCCGAAGGCGTTGTTGAGGATGGTGGTGACCGGGTCTTTGTCGGTGCCGCTGATCACGGCTTGCATGTCCGGCACGGCGAGGATCAGCGCCAGGCAGGCGAACATCGCCGCGATGCCGCCGATGTAGATGGTCATGCGCATGGCTACCGGGATCTGTTTGCTTGGGTTCGGGGTTTCTTCGGCCACGTCGCCGCAGGCCTCGAAGCCGTAGTACAGGAACATCCCCGCCAGCGAGGCGGTGAGGAAGGCCGGCAAATACGAGCCGTCAATGCTGATATCGAAGGTGTTGAACAACACGCTGATCGACTGGTGACGCTCGAAGATCAGCAGGTAGACGCCAACGATCACCGCGCCGACCAGCTCGCAAAGGAAGCCGAACATGGCGATCCGCGCCAGCATTTTGGTGCCGCTGAGGTTGACCAGGGTGGCGAACAGCGTCAGGAACAGCGCGATGACGATGTTGGTGTTATTGCTCGGTTCAAAGCCCATCATCGCGGCCAGGTAAGGGCCGGCACCCACTGCAACAGCAGCGATGGTCACGCACAGGGCGATGGAGTAGATCCAGCCGACCATCCACGCCCAGCGCTTGCCCACCAAGCGACGAGCCCACGGGTACACGCCGCCGGAAATCGGGAACTGCGAGACCACTTCACCGAAGATCAGGCACACCAGCAACTGGCCGCAACCGACCAGTAAATAAGCCCAGAACATCGGTGGCCCACCGGCGGCCAGGCACAGGCCGAAGAGGGTATAGACCCCGACGACCGGGGAGAGGTAAGTGAAGCCCAGGGCGAAGTTTTCCCACAGGCTCATGCTGCGGTTGAAGTTCGAGGTGTAACCCAGCTTGCGTAGCTGCTCGGCGTCGCTGTCGGCAACGGATGGGGATAGTTCGGGTGTACTCATGGTGTGTCAGCTCCGGAAAATCGGCAGATTTCGGATGTCCGAAACCGTGGCGGGGCCTTGGAGGCGCTGCCCGGATCGGTGGTTATTGTTTTGGTTGTCTGGCGTTGAACCCTGGTGGTGCGTGGTGCCGGTTTCTACCTTGAAACCGAGGTGATGCCTTCGCGGGCAAGCCTCGCTCCTACAGGTACTGCGGCGAACCTGTAGGAGCGAGGCTTGCCCGCGAAGCTTTTAATGCTTGAACATTACATGCCGCACAACGGTGTAATCCTCCAGCCCATACATGGACATGTCCTTCCCGTAGCCAGACAGTTTCTGACCGCCATGGGGCATTTCGCTGACCAGCATGAAATGCGTATTCACCCAGGTGCAGCCGTATTGCAAGCGGGCAGACAAGCGATGAGCGCGACCGACGTCCGAGGTCCAGACCGACGACGCCAGGCCGTAGTCCGAATCATTGGCCCAACCCAGCACCTGGGATTCATCGATGAACTTGGTCACCGACACCACAGGCCCGAACACTTCGCGACGGACGATTTCGTCATCCTGCTGGGCATCTGCCAACACCGTCGGTTCGAAGAAGAACCCATTACCTTCCACAGACTTGCCACCGGTGACCAGGCGAATATGCGGTTGCGCCACGGCACGCTCGACAAACCCGGCCACACGGTCCCGGTGCTGCGCTGTGATCAGCGGGCCCAGTTCGGTCGACGGATCATCCTGCAACCCATACTTGATGCTGCTGACCGCCTCGCCAAGTTTCTCGACGAATTTTTCGTAGATGCCTGCCTGCGCATAGATGCGGCAAGCGGCGGTGCAATCCTGCCCGGCGTTGTAGAAACCGAAGGTGCGAATGCCTTCCACGGCGGCGTCAATATCGGCGTCGTCGAAGATGATCACCGGGGCCTTGCCGCCCAGTTCCATGTGCATGCGTTTGACGCTGTCGGCGGTGCTGGAAATGATGTTCGAACCGGTGGCGATCGAGCCGGTCAACGAGACCATGCGCACTTTCGGGTGCGTGACCAATGGGCTGCCAACGGTAGGCCCACGGCCGAAGACGAGGTTGAGCACACCGGCCGGGAAGATTTGCGACGCCAGTTCTGCCAGACGCAACGCGGTCAGCGGGGTTTGTTCTGACGGCTTGAGCACCACGGTATTACCGGCGGCGAGGGCCGGGGCGATTTTCCAGGCGACCATCATCAGTGGGTAGTTCCACGGCGCGATGGAGGCGATCACGCCGACCGGGTCGCGGCGGATCATCGAGGTGTGGCCAGGCAAATATTCGCCGCCCGCCGAACCGCTCATGCAACGGCTGGCGCCGGCGAAGAAACGGAACACGTCGGCAATCGCCGGGATCTCGTCGTTCAGCGCGGCGCTGTAGGGCTTGCCGCAGTTGTCCGATTCCAGTTTGGCCAGCTCTTCGCCGTGGGCTTCGATGACGTCGGCGAGTTTGAGCAGCAGCAGCGAGCGTTCCTTCGGCGTGGTTTGCGACCAGCTTTCGAAGGCGCTGTCGGCGGCACGCACGGCCGCATCGACCTGGGCTTCGCTGGCTTCGTTGATTTCCACCAGCACACGACCGAGGGCCGGGTTGAACACCGGTTGGGCGGGGCCTTCGCCGTCGATCAGTTGGCCATTGATCAAGAGTTTGGTTTGCATGGCATTGTCCTCTTCAAAACTGTTGTTGTTCTTCTGTGGAAACCGGCCCCCTGTGGGAGCGGGCTTGCCCGCGATGAGGCCATCAAATTCGACATTGATGTTGGATGACACACCGCTATCGCGGGCAAGCCCGCTTCCACAGGTTCCGGTTCCCACATTGGGAGATTGTTGTTCGTTATTTCCCGCCGCTACCCGCCACGCTCTCACCCCCCCGGGTCAGGTAATAGGCGCCGAGAATCGGCAGCATGGTCACCATCATCACCAGCATCGCGACGACGTTGGTCACCGGCACGTCCCGTGGGCGGCTGAGCTGGTTAAGCAGCCACAGCGGCAGGGTGCGTTCATGGCCGGCGGTGAAGGTGGTGACGATGATTTCGTCGAACGACAGCGCAAACGCGAGCATGCCGCCGGCCAGCAGCGCCGAGCCAAGGTTCGGTAGCACGATGTAGCGAAAGGTCTGCCAACCGTCGGCGCCGAGGTCCATCGACGCTTCAATCAAACTGTGCGACGTGCGGCGCAATCGGGCGATGACGTTGTTGTAGACGATCACCACACAGAAGGTGGCGTGGCCGACGATGATGGTGAACATCCCCGGTTCGATCCCCAGCGTCTTGAAGGTCGCCAGCAACGCGATCCCGGTGATGATCCCCGGCAACGCAATCGGCAGGATCAGCATCAGCGAGATGCCTTGCTTGCCGAAGAAATCCCGCCGGTACAACGCCGCCGACGCGAGCGTGCCGAGGACCATCGCAATCAGTGTCGCGATGGCGGCAATTTCGGCTGACAGCTTGATCGCTTCCAGTACATCGGGCCGCGAAAACGCCACGCTGAACCAATGCAGGGTGAAGCCCTTGGGTGGAAAGCTGAACGCGGCTTCTTCGGTGTTGAAGGCGTATAGGAAGATGATCAGGATCGGGAAGTGCAAGAACACCAACCCGCCCCAGGCTGCGATTTTTAATCCAACAGAAGCCTGCCCCTGTGATGAAGAGTCAGAGTGCATCGAAGGCCCCCAGTCGTTTGACGATAGTCAGGTAAATGGCGATCAACACAATCGGTACCAATGTGAAGGCCGCGGCCATCGGCATGTTGCCGATGGCCCCCTGCTGCGCATACACCATGCTGCCGACGAAGTAGCCCGGCGGGCCGACCAGTTGCGGCACGATGAAGTCGCCCAGGGTCAGCGAAAAGGTGAAGATCGAACCGGCCGCGATGCCTGGAATCGATAGCGGCAGAATCACCTGCATGAAGGTCTGGCGTGGCTTGGCACCCAGGTCAGCCGACGCTTGCAGCAGCGACGGCGGCAGGCGTTCCAGCGAAGCCTGGATCGGCAGGATCATGAACGGCAGCCAGATGTAGACGAACACCATGAAACGGCCCAGGTGCGAGGTCGATAAAGTGCTGCCGCCTACGCCGGGAATGCCCAGCACGAATTGCAACACCGGCTCCAGCCCCAGGTGTTGAACGAACCACTGCGCGACGCCGCCCTTGGCCAGCAGCAAGGTCCAGGCGTAAGCCTTGACGATGTAACTGGCCCACATCGGCAGCATCACCGCGATGTAGAAAAACGCCTTGGTCTTGCCGGTGGTGTAACGCGCCATGTAATAGGCAATCGGGAACGCGACGATGGCACTGGCGAGCGACACGACGATGGCCATGCTCAGCGTGCGCAGAATGATGTCGAAGTTCGACGGCTGGAACAGCGCTGCAAAGTTCGCCAGGGTCAGGTCCGGGGTGACCGCCATGGTGAAGTCATCGAAGGTGTAGAAGCCTTGCCACAGCAGCACCAGCAGCGAACCGAGATAGATCGCGCCGAACCACAGCAGCGGCGGCACCAGCAGCAGCGACAGGTAGAAGTTCGGTCGGCGATACAGCAGGTTGGAAAACCTGCGCAACGGCGAACCGCCGGCCGGGGTTTGAGGGATAGCCACGCTGGTCATCTCACACCCCGCCGACAACGTTGTCGTGCAGCGGGATCATCGCCTCACGCGCCCAGCGTGCGCTGATGCGTTGCCCGGTCTGATGCTGGGCGCTGACGTCCAGCCATTGCACGTTGGCCTGGCTGATGTTCAAGGTCTGGCCGTTTTCCAGTTTCAGTTCATAGCGTGTGGCGCTGCCCTGGTACTGAATGTCGTGGAGCAAGCCGCTGACTTCAATCTCGTGGCTGGCCAGCGGGCCTTCGGCGAAACGCACGTGTTCCGGGCGAATCGAAAACGGCTGTGGATTGCCACTCAATTGCTTGGCCAGATCGCCGCGAATCACGTTGGAGGTGCCGACGAATTCCGCGACGAACGTGGTGGCCGGTTTCATGTAGAGATTGCGCGGGGTGTCGACTTGCTCGATGCGTCCTTTGTTGAACACCGCCACGCGGTCGGACATCGACAGCGCTTCGGTTTGGTCGTGGGTGACGAAGATGAAGGTGATGCCGAGCTGGCGTTGCAGCTTCTTCAATTCGCTCTGCATCTGTTCGCGCAGCTTCAGATCGAGGGCGCCCAACGGCTCGTCGAGCAGCAGCACGCGAGGGCGATTGACCAGGGCGCGGGCCAGGGCCACACGCTGGCGCTGGCCGCCGGACAATTGCACCGGTTTGCGCTCGCCGTAGCCGCCGAGGGCGACCATGTCGAGGGCTTCTTCGGCGCGTTTCTGCCGTTCGGCTTTACCGACGCCTTTGACTTTCAAGCCATAGGCGACGTTGTCGAGCACGTTCATGTGCGGGAACAGCGCGTAATCCTGAAACACGGTGTTGACGTCACGCTCATACGGCGGCAGCCCGGCGGCTTCTTCGCCATGAATTCGGATAGAGCCTGCGCTCGGTTGTTCGAAACCGGCGATCAGGCGCAAACAGGTGGTCTTGCCCGAGCCGGAAGGGCCCAGCATGGAAAAGAACTCGCCGTCCTGGATATCGATGGAAACCCGGTCAACGGCCTTCACTTCGCCGAACTGACGGGAAACGTTGGTGAACTGGACTGCAAGCGTCATGGTGCGGTGCTCCAAAAAGGCGAGGGCCGTCACAGCGGCCCTGCCTGGACTTCTGAAAAATCTGGATCAACTTTCTGGCTGGAAAACTTATTGTGATGAGGGAGCTTGCTCCCGCTGGAGTGCGCAGCACTCCCAAAAGGACTGATGCGGTTTCTCTGATTGACCGCATTGACTGGTTTTGGGGCGGCTTCGCCACCCAGCGGGAGCAAGCTCCCTCGCCACAGGGGACGGTGTGTTATCTGCCGCCCATGATCGCGATGTAGTCCTGGGTCCAGCGGCTGTAAGGCACGAACTTGCCCCCTTCAGCCTGCGGGGTTTTCCAGAAAGCGATTTTCTCGAACTGGTCGAAACCGTTGGTCTTGCAACCTTCGGCACCCAGCAATTCACTGCCGGTACAGGCCGCCGGAACTGCAGGCAGCGAACCAAACCATGCCGCCACATCACCTTGGACTTTCGGTTGCAACGACCAGTCCATCCATTTGTAGGCACAGTTCGGGTGCTTGGCTTCGGCGTGCAACATCGTGGTGTCGGCCCAACCGGTGGCGCCTTCTTTCGGGATGGTCGAGGCGATCGGTTGTTTCTCGTTGATCAGGCCGTTGACCTGATAGGGCCAGGCGCTGGACGCGACCACGCCTTCGTTTTTGAAGTCACTCATTTGCACGGTGGTGTCGTGCCAGTAGCGGTGGATCAGCGGCTGCTGAGCGCGCAACAGATCGAGTACCGCCTTGTACTGGGCTTCGGTGAGTTGGTACGGGTCCTTGATGCCCAGTTCCGGCTTGGTGGTCTTCAGGTACAGCGCCGCGTCGGCGATGTAGATCGGGCCGTCGTAGGCCTGCACGCGGCCCTTGTTTGCCTTGCCGTCCGGCAAGTTCTGCGCATCGAACACCACGCCCCAGCTGGTCGGCGCGGTTTTGAATACGTTGGTGTTGTACATCAGCACGTTCGGGCCCCACTGATACGGGGTGCCGTAGGTCTGTTTGTTAACCACGTACCACGGCGCATCTTTCAGGCGTGGGTCGAGGCTTTTCCAGTTCGCAATCAACGCGGTGTTGATCGGCTGCACACGCTTGCCGACGATCAACCGCAACGAGGCATCGCCCGACGCCGTCACCAGGTCATAACCACCCTTGGCCATCAGGCTGACCATTTCATCGGAAGTTGCCGCAGTCTTCACATTGACCTTGCAGCCGGTTTCTTTCTCGAAACCGGTCACCCAGTCGTAGGCCTTGTCGCTTTCGCCACGTTCGATGTAGCCGGGCCACGCCACGATATCCAGCTGACCTTCGCCAGCACCGACCGCTTTAAGCGGTTCGGCGGCCTGGAGACTGGCGCTGGCCAGCAGCGCCGTGGTGATTGCACTGAGCAGTGCGGTCTTGTGCACGAACATGGGAATTCCCTCTTCTTTAATTATGGTCGGGGCAGTTGTGAACGTGGTGAAGCATGCCGTTAGCGGCTTGTTATTAGCGTAGTCAGAGATGCTGTCCGTGGCGCGCCATGATGTGCCGCACCACGCTGTAGTCCTGAAGCGAATCGCTGGATAAGTCTTTGCCATACCCGGACCGTTTAAGGCCGCCGTGAGGCATTTCGCTGACCAGCATGAAATGGCTGTTGATCCAGGTGCAGCCGTACTGCAAGCGCGCCGCGACCTGCATGGCCTTGTCGAGGTTCTGCGTCCAGACCGAGGAGGCGAGGCCGTACTCCGAATCGTTGGCCCAGTCCACGGCTTGTTCGAGCTGATCGAAGCGGGTAACGGTGACCACCGGCCCGAAGACTTCGCGCTGGACGATCTCATCGCTCTGCTTGCAACCGGCCAGCAGCGTCGGCTGGTAATAGAAGCCGGCACCGGAATGCACCGCCGCTCCGGTCACCCGTTCAATGTGCGGCTGACCCAGGGCGCGTTCGACAAAACTGGCCACGCGGTCGCGTTGGCGGGTGCTGATCAGCGGGCCGATCTCGTTGTCGGCGTCGCGTTTACCGGCAAAGCGCAAGCTGCTGACCGCCGCGCCGAGTTCGGCCACCAGACGGTCGTGAATCCCGGCCTGTGCATAAATCCGGCAAGCCGCGGTGCAATCCTGCCCCGCGTTGTAATAACCGTAAGTGCGCACGCCTTCGACCACGGCCTGGATGTCCGCATCGTTGCAGACGATCACCGGCGCTTTGCCGCCGAGCTCAAGGTGCGTGCGTTTGAGGGTTTTTGCTGCCGCTTGCAGGATTTTCTGCCCGGTGACGATATCCCCGGTCAGCGACACCATGCGCACTTTGGGATGGCTGACCAAGTGACTGCCGACACCTTCACCGCCGCCGCAGACGATGTTGATCACGCCACGTGGAAGGATTTCGGCCAGTGCAGGCGCCAGGGCCAGAATCGACAGCGGCGTGTGTTCGGACGGTTTGAACACCAGCGTGTTGCCGGCGGCGAGGGCCGGGGCGATTTTCCACGCGGCCATCATGATCGGGTAGTTCCACGGCGCAATCGAGGCGACCACGCCAATTGGATCGCGCCGGACCATGCTGGTGTAGCCCGGCAGGTATTCACCGCTGAGCTGGCCGGTCTGGCAGCGCACCGCACCGGCGAAGAAGCGGAACACATCGACCGTCGCGCTCAAGTCGTCCTGACGGGCCAGGTGCAACGGCTTGCCGCAGTTCAGGGATTCCAGACGGGCGAGGAGGTCGGCTTGTTTTTCGATGGCGTTGGCGATGTCCAGCAACAGGTTCGAGCGTTGCTGCGGTGTGGTCCGCGACCAGCCGGCGAACGCTCGGTGGGCGGCAAGGATGGCGGCTTCGACTTGCTCGGTGCTGGCTTCGGCGATGTGGGTCAGTACTTCCCCGGTGGCGGGGTTGAGGATCGGTTCGACAAAACCCTGGCCCGCGACCAATTCGCCATCGATCAACAACGCGGTGAACAACGGGGTCTGCGCGCCAGCCATTTTTCGGGTTCTCTTTTCTTGTATGGCCATGGTGCTCCCAGTGACTGGGGCCCGGCCGTCTTATTGATGGAGCAAGACTAGTGCGCGGGCCCGAGGTCGACAAATTCTAAATACTGAAGGTGGCGTTCGATTAAATAGATGGCTTGCGCCCGCCGTGGGGTTGTTCGCGGGCGACGGTCAAAAACGGGTCCACCAACGCCGGGCGCGCGGTGCCGCGACGCCAGGCCAGGCCGACGTCGAGGGTCTGGCTCAGGTCGGCAATCGGCCGCGCTTCGATGATGTCGCCCTCCAGGGACCAGGGGCGGTAGGTCATGTCGGGCTGGATCGATACGCCCAGACCTGCGGCCACCAGGCTTCGAACGGCTTCCGTCGACGCGGTTTTCAGGGTGATGCGCGGTTGCAGGCCGGCCCCGCACCACATGCGGTGGGCGTTGCGGTCCATTTCGTCGACGTTGAGCTGAATCAGCGGCTCGCGGGCCACATCGGCGAGGTTGATGCTGTCGTGTTCCAGCAACGGATGCTGGGCCGGCAACCACAACCGATGGGGCGAGTGGGTCAGCACTTCAGTCTGCAAGGCATGGCGGTCTTCGAGGTTGGACAGGATCAGCACGCCGACATCGATCTCGCCGCTGACCAGCAAATGCTCGATATAGGGGCGTTCGTCCTCCATTACCCGGATCTCGACATTGGGGTAGGCGCGCTGGAAACGGGTGAGCAAATCCGCGAGGTAGTAACCGGCCACCAGGCTGGTCACGCCAATGATCAACTGGCCGGCGACCTGGTCGGTGCTTTGTTGCAGGCTGCGTTTGGCGTTATCCACGGTCGCCAGAATCAGGTGCGCCTGGCGCAGGAATTGATGGCCCTGATGGGTCAGGCTCATGCCCTTGGCGTGCCGGTTGAACAGGCCGACGCCAATCTCTTCTTCGAGTTGCTGGATCGCCAGGGTCAAGGTCGATTGGGAAATGAACGCGGTTTGCGCGGCGGCAGAGATCGATCCGGTCTCGGCCACGGCGATGAAATGACGAATCTGACGCAAGGTCATCATGGGGAATACCCGGTGGGCAGTTTTTATAGATTCGCTTGAGTGTATATCGCTTTTATCGATGACCCTGTTTTTCCAGGCAACATCCAGAAGCACTCTCGTCCCCGGTCTCCGGGCACTTTCGTTCTAGGCTGGTGGCCTTATGTGTCCGGTTAACCCCTTTCGTGGAGGCGGCAAAATGAATACGCGTGGATTGCTCGATCAACTACTCAAGTCCGGTCAGGACCTGATGCAGAACAAGGCCGGCGGAAATCAAAACAAATCGTCCAGCGGTGGATTGGGCGGATTGCTCGGTGGCGGCGGTGGTTCGGGCGGGCTCGGCGGTTTGCTTTCTGGCGCGGGCGGTGGTGCTTTGGCGGCCGGCGCCATGGGTCTGTTGCTTGGCAGCAAAAAGGCCCGCAATGTCGGCGGCAAAGTCGCCATCTACGGTGGCCTCGCGGCACTCGGTGTTATTGCCTACAAGGCTTACGGCAACTGGCAGGCCCAGCAGGGCACGGCGCCGAAGACCGAGCCGCAAACACTCGACCGTCTGCCCCCGGCGCAAGTCGAGTTGCACAGCCAGGCGATTCTCAAGGCGTTGGTTGCAGCGGCCAAAGCCGATGGCCACGTTGATGACCGTGAGCGCGCATTGATCGAAGGCGAGTTCACCAAGCTCGACAACGATCAGGAATTGCAGCAGTGGCTGCATGCCGAACTCAGCAAGCCGCTCGACCCGACAGAAGTCGCCCGCGCGGCGAGCACGCCGGAAATGGCTGCCGAGATGTACATCGCCAGTGTGATGCTAGTGGATGAGGAGAGCTTCATGGAGAAGTCCTACCTGGATGAACTGGCACGGCAGTTGAAGCTGGAGCCGGGGTTGAAGGCTGAGTTGGAGAAGCAGGTGCGTCAGGCGTCCCTGTAAGGTTGATCGCCTTCGCGGGCAAGTCGAATCGCCGCACCGCGAAGGCGTCTCAAGCCGCACCACCTCCCGAGGCTAATCTACGACTCATTTCTTCCGCCACGCCCCTGCGACCCGCCACCCGATCCACCGCAAAGCCCTGGCCCAGAGGCCTCCTGCCGTTTTCGCGCACAAGGTCGAGAACTGCCAAGCCTTCGTCTTATAAATGAGACACCCTCAGCTATACTTCGCAGCATTTGAACCGCCCCGAGGACTGACTGTGAAGAACTGGACGTTGCGCCAACGGATCTTGGCTAGCTTTGCGGTCATTATCGCCATCATGTTGCTGATGGTCGTCGTCTCGTATTCGCGGCTGTTGAAGATTGAAGCCAGTGAAGCCAGTGTTCGAGACGACGCACTTCCCGGGGTCTATTACAGCTCGACGATTCGTGGCGCTTGGGTCGACAGCTTTCTCCAGATTCAGGAAATGCTGGGCTTGAAGGAAGGGCAGGGCATCAGTGCCGAAGACGCCGCTGACTTCAAAAGCTACGAAGCGCGTGTGCAGGAAGCGATGAGTAACTATCGCGCCACCGTTACTACGGATGAAGACAAGGTCGAATTCGCGACCTTCGAAAAACTTCATGAGGAATACGGCAAACTCCTGGCCGCGGTGCTCGACCTGCATAAGCGAAATCAAGAGGCCGACGCCATCAAGTTGTTCAACGAACAACTGACCCCGGCCTGGACTGCGGGACGCGTAAAGCTCAATGACATCCTCCGCGAAAACAAAGCGGTGGCTGATCAGGACATCGCGAACATCGACGATGCCGTGATTACCGCGAAAGTCATCATGGGCATTTCCCTGCTGGTCGCGATATTGGCTGCCGGCCTCTGCGGTTTGCTGTTGATGCGCGCGATCATGGCGCCGATGAACCGCATTGTGCAGATCCTTGAAATCATGCGCGACGGCGACCTGAGCAAACGCCTGAACCTGGATCGCAAGGACGAATTCGGCGCCGTGGAAACCGGCTTCAACGACATGATGACCGAGCTGACGGCCCTGGTGTCCCAGGCGCAGCGTTCTTCCGTCCAGGTCACCACGTCGGTGACCGAGATCGCCGCCACCTCCAAGCAACAACAAGCCACCGCCACCGAAACCGCCGCCACCACCACCGAAATCGGCGCGACGTCCCGCGAAATCGCGGCCACCTCCCGTGATCTGGTGCGCACCATGACCGAAGTTTCGACAGCCGCCGACCAGGCATCGGTCGCCGCCGGTTCCGGCCAGCAAGGCCTGGCGCGCATGGAAGAAACCATGCATTCGGTGATGGGCGCCGCCGACCTGGTCAACGCCAAGCTGGCGATCCTCAATGAGAAGGCCGGCAACATCAACCAGGTGGTGGTGACCATCGTCAAGGTGGCCGACCAGACCAACCTGCTGTCGCTCAATGCCGCCATCGAGGCCGAGAAGGCTGGCGAATACGGACGCGGATTTGCCGTGGTCGCCACCGAAGTGCGGCGTCTGGCGGACCAGACTGCCGTCGCCACCTATGACATCGAGCAGATGGTGCGCGAGATCCAGTCGGCAGTGTCGGCGGGCGTGATGGGCATGGACAAGTTCTCCGAAGAAGTCCGGCGCGGGATGTTCGAAGTGCAGCAAGTGGGCGAGCAACTGTCGCAGATCATCCATCAGGTGCAGGCCCTGGCGCCGCGGGTGTTGATGGTCAACGAAGGCATGCAGGCCCAGGCCACCGGTGCCGAGCAAATTAATCACGCGCTGGTGCAATTGGGCGATGCCAGCAGCCAGACCGTGGAGTCCCTGCGCCAGGCCAGCTTTGCCATTGATGAACTGAGCCAGGTGGCCGTAGGGCTGCGGGGCGGCGTCTCGCGATTCAAAGTCTGATGAGCGAGCTCGCGGCCAAACGCAGCGCGGTGATGCCGGTAAAGCACGCGTTGTTTCTGCTGTTTCGCATCGGCAATGAACGTTATGCCTTGCAGGCGCGCGAAGTGGCCGAGGTGCTGCCGCGTCTGCCATTGAAGCCGATTGCCAAGGCGCCGGACTGGGTCGCCGGGGTGTTCGCCTATCGCAGCGCGGTGGTGCCGGTGATCGACCTCAGTGCGCTGACGTTTGGTGAACCGGCGCAAGCCCGCACCAGTACCCGGCTGGTGCTGGTGCACTATTGGCCGGATGAGCAGACGCCTTCACAGTTGCTCGGGCTGATTCTGGAACAGGCCACCGACACCTTGCGCTGCAACCCGGCGGATTTTAAACCCTATGGCCTGGACAACCGCCAGGCGCCCTACCTGGGGCCGGTTCGTGAAGATGCCCAAGGCTTGCTGCAATGGGTGCGGGTGGCCGATCTGCTCGATGAGCAGGTGCGCGCGCTGCTGTTTCCTTCGCCACCGCTGGACCCTGCATCGCTTGAGGTGCGGCCATGAGCAGCGATCAGCGGTTTTTCGATTTCCTCAAGGAGCGCATCGGCCTTGATGTGACGTCGGTGGGACCGGCGATCATCGAGCGTGCGGTGCGCCAGCGCAGCACGGCCTCCGGGGCGCTGACGGCCGATGAGTATTGGCACACGTTGCAAGGTTCGCGGGACGAACAGCAGGCGTTGATTGAAGCGGTGATCGTTCCCGAGACCTGGTTTTTCCGCTACCCGGAGTCCTTCGCGACCCTGGCGAAACTGGCCATCCAGCGTTTGGCCGACATCAACAACATGCGCGCGCTGCGGATTCTCAGCCTGCCGTGCTCCACGGGCGAGGAGCCGTACTCCATCGCCATGGCCTTGCTTGATGCCGGACTCAAGCCGCATCAGTTCAAGGTTGAAGGCATGGACGTCAGCCCGCTGTCGGTGGAGCGCGCCAAGCGNGCGCTGTACGGCAAGAATTCGTTTCGTGGCCAGGACATCGAGTTTCGCGAGCGGCATTTCACGGCCGAAGAAGACGGCTACCGCCTCAACGAGCGAGTGCTTGAACAGGTGCGTTTGCAGGTCGGCAATCTGCTGGATCCGGCGCTGCTGGCCAGCGAGCCACCCTATGATTTTGTGTTCTGCCGCAACCTGCTGATCTACTTTGACCAGCCGACCCAGAAGCAAGTGTTCGACGTGCTCAAGGCCCTGACCCACGTGGACGGCGTGCTGTTTATCGGCCCGGCCGAAGGCAGCCTGCTGGGGCGCCATGGCATGCGCTCGATNGGCATCCCGCAATCTTTTGCCTTCAGCCGTCAGAGCGTGCCCGAGCCTCTGCCAGTCTTTGTTCCGACACCGCTGCCGGTGCGCCAGCCGGTGCGCAGCGTGACGCCGCCGCCCGTGCGCAATCGTCCGTTCGCAACCCTCACACCGCCGGCCGTCACGCCAAAAGCCTCGGACGCTGCCGCCTTGCTGGCCAACATCGCGGCCCTCGCCAACGAAGGCAAAAGTGCCGAAGCCCGCGCCGCCTGCGAAGGTTATTTGCGCAATCACGAACCGGTGGCCCAGGTGTTTTATTGGCTGGGTCTGCTCAGCGATGTCACCGGCCGAGTCCTCGAGGCCCAGGGTTTTTATCGCAAGGCGTTGTACCTCGAACCGCAACACCCCGACGCGTTGATGCACCTGGCCGCCTTGCTGCAATCCCAGGGCGACACGGCGGGAGCGAAAAGATTGCAGGACCGCGCCGCCCGCAGCGAACGCGCCGCCGACAGTGAGCGTAAACGATGAACGCCTCCGACACCTTGAGCCTCACCCATAAAGATGCCCAGGCCATCGACGATTGCTGGAACCGTATCGGCATCCATGGCGACAAGTCCTGCCCGTTGCTGGCCGAGCATATCCACTGCCGCAACTGCTCGGTGTACTCCGCCGCCGCCACGCGTTTGCTCGACCGCTACGCCTTGCAACAGGACGATCGCGAGCAGGTCCCGGTGGCGGTCGAAATCGATGTGAAAACCCGCTCGCTGCTGATGTTTCGGCTTGGCGAAGAATGGCTGGGCCTGGCCACTCGCAGCCTGGTCGAAGTGGCGCCGTTGCAAGCGATTCATTCATTGCCGCACCAGCGCTCCCAGGCCCTGCTCGGCGTGGCGAATGTGCGCGGTGCTTTAGTGGCGTGCCTGTCTTTGGTGGAACTGCTAGGTCTCGATGGCACTGCCAGCGTGGCGTCTGGCGCGCGCGTGATGCCGAGGATGCTGATCATTGCCGCCCACGGCGGGCCAGTCGTGGTACCGGTGGACGAAGTGGACGGGATTCACGCCATCGACGAGCGCATCCTCGATGCCGCATCGCAGTCCGGCACCCAGGCCAGCGCCAGATACACCCGGGGCGTGTTGCATTTCAAGGGTCGCAGCCTGCGNTGGCTGGATGAGGCGCAATTGCTGTCCGCCGTGACCCGGAGCCTCACATGACCCCCGACCAGATGCGCGATGCCTCGCTGCTGGAACTGTTCAGCCTGGAAGCCGATGCGCAGACCCAGGTATTGAACGCCGGTTTGCTGGCCCTGGAGCGCAACCCGACCCAGGCCGATCAGCTGGAAGCCTGCATGCGCGCCGCGCATTCGCTCAAGGGCGCCGCGCGGATTGTCGGCGTGGACGCCGGGGTCAGCGTGGCTCACGTCATGGAGGATTGCCTGGTCAGCGCCCAGGAAAACCGCCTGTACCTGCAACCCGAACACATTGACGCCTTGCTGCAAGGCACTGATTTGCTGATGCGCATTGCGACGCCGAGTAACAATCCCGGAGCGGCGGATATCGAAGCCTATGTGGCACTGATGGCGCGGTTGCTGGATCCGCTGGCGCTGGCCGCGCCGATCAGCACGCCGATCGCCCCGTTCATGACCGAGTCCGAGCCGGAGCCCGAAGCACTCGCGCCCAAGGTCGAGGAATTGATTCCGGCCGCCGAACCGCCCCCCGCAGAACCGCCGAAAAAGCCCCGGCGCACCACCGAAAACGGCGAACGCGTGTTGCGCGTCACGGCCGAACGCTTGAACAGCCTGCTCGACCTGTCGAGCAAATCCCTGGTCGAAACCCAGCGACTCAAGCCGCACCTGGCCACGATGCAACGCCTCAAACGCATGCAGAACAATGGCCTGCGGGCGCTGGAAAACCTCAACGTCCACCTCAAGGAACATGCTTTGAGCCTCGAAGCCCAGGAAGCCCTGGGCGATGCCCGGCGGTTGCTGGCTGAGGCGCAGCAATTGCTGGTGGAAAAAAACGCCGAACTGGACGAGTTTGCCTGGCAGGCCAGTCAGCGGGCGCAAGTCTTGTACGACACCGCGCTGGCCTGTCGCATGCGGCCGTTTGCCGATGTACTCGCCGGGCAGGTGCGCATGGTCCGCGACCTTGGCCGCAGCCTGGGCAAGCAGGTGCGCCTGGAGATCGAGGGCGAAAAGACCCAGGTCGACCGCGACGTGCTGGAAAAGCTCGAAGCGCCGCTCACCCACTTGCTGCGCAACGCTGTCGATCACGGCATCGAATCCCCCGAGCAACGCCTGCTCGCCGGCAAGCCTGAGGAGGGTCTGATTCGTCTACGCGCCTCCCATCAAGCCGGTTTGCTGGTGCTGGAGTTGAGTGACGACGGTCACGGCGTCGATCTGGAAAAGGTCCGCCGCAGCATCATCGCGCGGCAGCTATCCCCCGCTGAAACCGCTGCCCGGTTGAGCGAAGAGGAGTTGCTGACCTTCTTGTTCCTGCCGGGTTTCAGCCTGCGCGACACGGTCACCGAAGTATCCGGGCGTGGCGTCGGCCTGGACGCGGTGCAGCATATGGTTCGCCAACTGCGCGGCGCGGTGGTGCTGGAGCAGACGGCGGGGCAGGGCAGTCGCTTCCATCTGGAGGTGCCGTTGACTCTGTCGGTGGTGCGCAGCCTGGTGGTGGAAGTCGGTGACGAGGCGTATGCGTTTCCGCTGGCGCACATCGAGCGCATGTGCGATCTGGAGCCGGCGGACATCGTCCAGATCGAAGGGCGTCAGCACTTCTGGCACGAAGGCCGGCATGTCGGCCTGGTTGCCGCCAGCCAGCTGTTGCAGCGCCCGGCGAGCCAAAACAGTCAGCAAACCCTGAAAGTCGTGGTGATCCGCGAGCGCGAGGCGATTTACGGGGTGGCGGTCGAGCGGTTTATCGGCGAGCGGACATTGGTCGTATTGCCGCTGGACGAACGTCTGGGCAAGGTGCAGGACATTTCCGCCGGAGCCTTGCTCGACGACGGCTCGGTGGTGCTGATCGTCGACGTCGAAGACATGCTGCGCTCGGTGGACAAACTGCTCAACACCGGGCGTCTGGAGCGGATTGCCCGTCAGGGCAGCCAGGTCGTGGAAGCGGCCCGCAAACGGATTCTGGTGGTCGACGATTCGTTGACCGTTCGCGAGTTGCAGCGCAAGTTGTTGCTCAATCGCGGCTACGACGTGGCCGTGGCGGTCGATGGCATGGACGGCTGGAACGCGCTGCGTTCCGAAGACTTCGACTTGCTGATCACTGACATTGATATGCCACGCATGGACGGTATCGAACTGGTGTCTTTATTGCGCCAGGACAATCGCCTGCAATCGCTGCCGGTGATGGTGGTGTCCTATAAAGATCGCGAAGAAGACCGCCGTCGTGGACTGGACGCCGGAGCCGACTATTATCTAGCCAAAGCCAGTTTTCATGACGATGCCCTGCTTGATGCAGTGGTTGAGCTCATCGGAGGAGCGCGGGCATGAAAATAGCGATCGTCAATGACATGCCGATGGCGGTGGAGGCCCTGCGCCGTGCCCTGGCATTCGACCCGGCGCATGAAGTGGTCTGGGTTGCCGGCAATGGCGCTGAAGCCGTACAGCGTTGCGCCGAACTGACGCCGGACCTGATCCTGATGGACTTGATCATGCCGGTGATGGACGGCGTAGAAGCCACGCGGCAGATCATGGCCGAGACCCCGTGCGCCATTGTCATCGTCACGGTCGACCGGCAGCAGAACGTGCACCGGGTGTTCGAGGCCATGGGCCACGGTGCGCTGGACGTGGTCGACACACCAGCCCTCGGTGCCGGCAATGCCCAGGAGGCCGCCGCGCCGTTGTTGCGCAAGATCATGAACATTGGCTGGCTGATTGGTGACAAGGGCAATCGGGAGCGATCCGCCCCCAGCCCGCTGCGCAGTTCGGCCTCGCGCCAGCGGTTGGTTGCGATTGGCTCGTCGGCCGGCGGGCCGGCGGCGCTGGAAGTCCTGCTGAAAGGTTTGCCCCGAGACTTTCCGGCGGCCATCGTGCTGGTGCAGCATGTGGACCAGGTGTTCGCCGCCGGCATGGCCGAGTGGCTCAGCAGCGCCAGCGGCCTGAAAGTGCGTCTGGCTCAGGAAGGCGAGCCTCCTTTGGCAGGCACAGTGTTGCTGGCGGGCACCAACCACCACATACGCCTGTTGAAAAACGGCACGCTGGCCTACACCGCCGAACCGGTCAACGAGATCTACCGGCCGTCCATCGACGTGTTTTTCGAGAGCGTCGCCAGCCACTGGAACGGCGATGCCGTCGGCGTATTACTCACCGGCATGGGCCGCGACGGCGCGCAGGGGCTTAAACTCATGCGCCAACAGGGCTACCTGACCATCGCTCAGGACCAACAAAGCAGTGCGGTTTACGGAATGCCGAAAGCGGCAGCGGCCATCGACGCCGCCGTGGAAGTTCGCCCACTGGACAAGATAGCGCCACGATTGCTGGAGATTTTCCCAAAATGAAGACTTTTCACAGCAATCCTGGCCCAGGCAGCATTCAGGTGACCGCACATGACTGACTTACAACTCGACGACTTCAAGACCGACGAAAACGCCGCCATGGTGTTGCTGGTGGACGATCAGGCGATGATTGGCGAAGCGGTGCGTCGCGGGTTGTCGAACGAAGACAATATCGACTTCCACTTCTGCGCCGACCCACATCAGGCGATCGCGCAGGCGATTCGTATCAAACCGACGGTGATCCTGCAGGATCTGGTGATGCCCGGGTTGGACGGCCTGAGCCTGGTACGTGAATACCGTAACCATCCGGCGACCAAAAATATTCCGATCATTGTCCTGTCGACCAAGGAAGAGCCGTTGATCAAAAGCGCGGCGTTCTCGGCCGGGGCCAATGATTACCTGGTCAAGCTGCCGGACAATATCGAGCTGGTGGCGCGCATTCGCTATCACTCGCGCTCCTACATGACGTTGTTGCAGCGGGATGCGGCCTACCGTGCGCTGCGGGTCAGCCAGCAGCAGTTGCTGGACACCAATCTGGTGCTGCAACGGTTGATGAACTCCGACGGTCTGACCGGGCTGTCCAACCGCCGCCACTTTGACGAATACCTGGAGCTGGAATGGCGCCGTTCCCTGCGTGATCAGAGCCAGCTGTCGCTGCTGATGATCGATGTCGACTACTTCAAGACCTTCAACGACAGCTTTGGCCATGTTGAAGGTGACGAAGCCCTGCGCAAAGTCGCCGCCGCCATCCGTGANGCCAGCGCCCGACCGTCGGACCTGCCAGCCCGTTACGGGGGGGAAGAATTTGTCCTGGTGCTGCCCAACACCACACCGGGCGGCGCGCGGCTGGTGGCGGAAAAACTCCGCCTCACCGTGGAAGCGCTGAAGATTCCGCACATTTTCCCCAGCGAAGGCTCTAGCCTGACCATCAGCATCGGCCTGTCGACCATGACCCCGCAGCAGAGCAGCGATTGCCGGCAACTGATCTCGGCGGCGGACAAGGGGCTGTACCTGGCGAAGAACAATGGGCGTAATCAGGTGGGGATCGAGTGATTTGCAGTTTCTACCGTGCGACGTAGAACCTGCGGGAGCCGGGCTTGCCCGCGATGACGGTCTGTCAGTCGATGAAAGTATCGACTAATGCGGTATGTCAGGTAATGAATCAGTGACTGACCCACCGCATTCGCGAGCAAGCCCGCTCCCACATTTGGATCTTCATTGTTCTTGAGATCGGATGCAGACCCGCCTTTTCGCCAAGCGGGCTGCCGTTCGCGTCTCTTTGTCGTTATACTCGTCGGCTTTCAAAAGTTCGCCAACGAGTGCTGCCCGCCATGGAAATCAACCCGATCCTTAACACCATCAAGGACCTGTCCGAGCGCTCCGAAACTATTCGGGGGTATCTTTGACTACGATCAAAAGCATGAGCGTCTGACCGAAGTCAATCGCGAGCTTGAAGATCCGGCTGTCTGGAACAAACCTGAATACGCCCAGGAACTGGGCCGCGAGCGGTCGCTGCTGGCTCAGATCGTCGAAACCCTCGACGAAATGCACAGCGGTCTGGCCGATGCCAAAGATTTGCTGCTGATGTCCGCCGAAGAAGAAGACCAGGCCGCCGTCGATGACGTCGCTGCCGAAGTCGAGCGCCTGCGCGAGTCGCTGGAAAAACTCGAATTCCGTCGCATGTTCAGCGGTGAGATGGACGCGAACAACGCCTACCTGGATATCCAGGCCGGTTCCGGCGGCACCGAGGCCCAGGACTGGGCCAACATCCTGCTGCGCATGTACCTGCGCTGGGCTGACAAGCGCGGTTTCGACGCAACCATCATGGAGCTGTCAGCCGGTGAAGTCGCCGGTATCAAAGGCGCGACCGTGCACATCAAGGGTGAATACGCCTTTGGCTGGCTGCGTACCGAGATTGGCGTGCATCGCCTGGTGCGCAAGAGCCCGTTCGACTCCGGCAACCGTCGCCACACTTCGTTCTCCGCGGTGTTCGTGTCACCNGANATCGACGACAAAGTGGAAATCGAGATCAACCCGTCGGACCTGCGAATCGACACCTACCGCTCCTCCGGCGCCGGTGGTCAGCACGTAAACACCACCGACTCGGCCGTACGTATTACCCACGTACCGACCAACACCGTGGTCAGCTGCCAGAACGAACGTTCCCAGCACGCGAACAAGGACACCGCCATGAAAATGCTGCGGGCCAAGTTGTACGAGCAGGAAATGCAGAAGCGCAACGCGGCTTCGCAGGCGCTGGAAGACACCAAGTCGGATATCGGCTGGGGTCACCAGATCCGTTCTTATGTGCTCGATGCGTCGCGGATCAAGGATCTGCGCACTAACATCGAACGCAGCGACTGCGACAAGGTGCTCGACGGCGATATCGACGAATACCTGGAAGCCAGCCTGAAATCAGGGCTGTAAANCGTCAGTCAAGACCTTAAG
>NZ_NMOJ01000080.1 GCF_002251635.1 Pseudomonas mandelii | reverse complement strand
CCNGNNGGACACTTAGTCCTTGCCCGGCGATCCCCTGCCGAAGGCTGGGGAAAACGTACCTGTGATGGAATTTCAAAAGACATGAGCGACCAACAACTCGACCAAGCCCTGCAACAGGAAGAAAACTCCCTGATCGCCCTGCGCAAGGAAAAGCTTGCTGCCGAGCGCGCCAAGGGTAACGCCTTCCCCAACGACTTCCGCCGCGACAACTACTGCGATGCCTTGCAGAAGCAATACGCGGACAAGACCAAGGAAGAGCTGGCGGAAGCGGCGATCCCGGTCAAGGTGGCAGGTCGCATCATGCTCAACCGTGGCTCGTTCATGGTGATCCAGGACATGACCGGGCGTATTCAGGTCTACGTCAACCGCAAGACCCTTTCGGAAGAAACCCTGGCCNCGGTGAAAACCTGGGACATGGGCGACATCATCGCGGCCGAAGGCACCCTGGCCCGTTCCGGCAAGGGCGACCTGTACGTTGAGATGACCAGTGTGCGCCTGTTGACCAAGTCGCTGCGCCCTCTGCCGGACAAGCACCACGGCCTGACCGATACCGAGCAGCGCTATCGCCAGCGCTACGTTGACCTGATCGTCAACGAAGACGTGCGCCAGACCTTCCGCGTGCGTTCGCAGGTCATCGCCCACATCCGCAGCTTCCTGATGCAACGTGACTTCCTGGAAGTGGAAACCCCGATGCTGCAAACCATCCCGGGTGGTGCCGCAGCCAAACCGTTCGAAACCCACCACAACGCGCTGGACCTGGAAATGTTCCTGCGTATCGCGCCTGAGCTTTACCTCAAGCGCCTTGTTGTCGGCGGCTTCGAAAAAGTCTTCGAGATCAACCGCAACTTCCGTAACGAAGGCGTTTCGACGCGTCACAACCCTGAATTCACCATGTTGGAGTTCTACCAGGCGTACGCCGACTACGAAGACAACATGGACCTGACCGAAGAACTGTTCCGCGAACTGGCACAGCTGGTGCTGGGCAGCACCGACGTGCCTTACGGCGACAAGGTGTTCCACTTCGGCGAGCCGTTTGTACGCCTCTCGGTGTTCGACTCGATCCTCAAGTACAACCCAGAGTTGACCGCTGACGACCTGACCGACATCGACAAGGCCCGCGCCATCGCCAAGAAAGCCGGCGCCAAGGTGCTGGGCTTTGAAGGCCTGGGCAAACTGCAGGTGATGATTTTCGAAGAACTGGTGGAGCACAAGCTGGAGCAGCCGCACTTTATTACCCAGTACCCGTTCGAAGTGTCGCCGCTGGCCCGTCGCAACGACGACAACCCGAACGTTACCGACCGTTTCGAGCTGTTCATCGGCGGCCGCGAAATCGCCAACGCCTACTCCGAGCTTAACGACGCGGAAGACCAGGCCGAGCGCTTCATGGCGCAGGTGGCCGACAAGGACGCCGGCGACGACGAAGCCATGCACTACGACGCCGACTTCGTCCGCGCGCTGGAGTACGGCATGCCACCGACTGCCGGTGAAGGTATCGGTATCGACCGGTTGGTGATGTTGTTGACCAACTCGCCGTCGATCCGCGACGTGATCCTGTTCCCGCACATGCGGCCGCAAGCGTAAGTGTTTCAATAAAAAAGCCGCCTATAACAGGCGGCTTTTTATTGCCTGTCTGGTACAAACGTATCAAATGGTTACTTTTGAAGTAAGAGAGGAAGACCTGTCGTGAACCGTGCAATTGCTCAAGAAGGTGCAGCGGGCGTCGCCACTGCGGTCGCTGAAAGCGTTCAGTACCAGGGCCGCAAGGCCAGCCGACAGGGCAGCGAACAGCGTCGACAGGACATTCTCGATGCGGCCATGCGCATCGTCGTGCGTGACGGCGTGCGGGCCGTGCGCCATCGCGCGGTGGCGTCGGAAGCCGGCGTGCCATTGTCGGCCACCACCTACTACTTCAAGGACATCGATGACTTGCTCACCGATACCTTCGCCCAGTACGTCGAGCGCAGCGCGGCCTTCATGGGCAAACTGTGGGTGCGCAACGAAGGCCTGCTGCGCGAGATGGTCGCCTATGGCGACGGCAGCCCTGAGTCGCGCTCGCAACTGGCCGACGACATTGCGCGGTTGATGGCGGACTATGTGCACCGGCAACTGATCAACCGCCGCGAACACTTGATGGCCGAACAGGCGTTCCGTCAGGAAGCGNTGCTTAACCCGCGTCTGGCGGAACTGGTGCGTTCTCATCAGCAGATTCTGTTGCAGGGCACCGGGCAGTTTTTCCAGGTATTGGGTTCCCGTGAGCCGCAACAGGATGCCAAAGTGTTGACGGCGATAATCGGTCGGATGGAATATCAGGGCCTGCTCAACGACGCCGAGCCTGTCGCCGAAGCCGAAATGCTCGGCATCCTGACCCGCTACATGCACCTGGTATTGGCGTCGGTGTAATTCCTGCGGGAACCCACACCCCTGTGGGAGCGGGCTTGCCCGCGATGACGGACTGACATTCAACATCTTTGTTGCCTGACAGATCGCTATCGCGAGCAAGCTCGCTCCCACAGGGGCCGGGGTCGGTTTGAGATCGCGGTGTATCGATAGGGAGTGTTGAATGAAAGCCTGGCGTGTCGTTGTGATCGCCTTGTCGTTCCTGCTGCTCAGTGGCTGTCTGGTGACCTTCAGGGATCCACTGCCCGCCAGCGACCCCGCGCCCAAAGGTCTGCTCGGCAAATGGACCAGCACCAACGCCTGGGGCGAGCCGATGAATCTGGAGTTGACCCGTCTGAGCGACAATCGCTACCAGGCGGTCAGCTACTTCAAGGCCAAACCCAAAGAGCGCGAGGCCTACCCCTTTACGGTGTCACGCCATGGCAGTCGCTGGTACCTGTCGGCCAAGGTGCCAGCGCAGTTCGGCGGGCATTTCATCATTGCCGGGTTTGAACTCACCGATAAGCACGAATTGGTGGTCTACAACCTCGATCTCGAGCAGATCAATCAAGCCCTCGGACAAGAAGCCCTGAGCGGTGAAGGCTTCCAGACCGATGATGGCGACGGTGTCTTGATCAACAACAGCATGGATCAGGTCTTTGCTTACCTCGATGATCCGGCCAATTCCGATGTCTTCGTCGAGGCGGTGCGCTATCAGCGCCTGGCCAAAGCTAAAGTTAAATAAAGCCAGCACCTAACGGTTTTACTACAGGAGTTTCGGGTGGACGATTACCAGCAGACGATACGCATTTTGTCCGATCGCATAGTGCTGGCGCAAACACCGATTCGCGTGCTCGACGCCGTGAAGTGGGACGAGAACATTCGCCAGGGATTCCTCAAGGCCAAGGGCAAGGCTTTGCCCGCCGTGGACCGCGATTATTACCTGAACCGGCCGCTGTCGTTCGACTCCAGCGCGGTCAAGCTTGAGTTCCAGAACATCGAGCGCGACATCACCCGCCAGCTTGGCCAATTCAACCCGGTCGGGCAGATCATGCGGCGGATGTGCAAGGANTACCGGATGGTGGTGCGCATGCTCGAAGCGCGCGGCACCGAGGACTTCGGCCTGATCTCCCAGGAACTCTACGGCGCCGCCTCCGATGCCTTCCACGCCGGCGACCCGACCCTGGCTGACCTCGGCCTGATGCTCTCCGACTACCTCAATAACATTGATGGCCGGGGTGACCTGAAGGACGAGCCGAAAATCCTCACCGCCAAGGATGCCGTGCATTTATTGCAAACCCGGCTGANCAAGGTATTTGGCGAGGCGGAAGAAACCATTCGCGTGTTCGAGTCCGACGGGATCGTCGCCGACGCGGCGGCCGGCGCCGACTACATCAAGATCCGCGCCGACGCGATGTTCAACGAACGTGATGTGCGCGCGCTGGAAGTGCATGAAGGCCTGGTGCACGTCGGCACCACGCTCAATGGCCAAAATCAGCCGATCTGCACGTTCCTGTCCAAGGGGCCGCCGTCTTCCACCGTAACCCAGGAAGGCCTGGCGATTCTGATGGAAATCATCACCTTCGCGTCCTACCCCAGCCGCCTGCGCAAACTGACCAACCGCACCCGCGCCATCCATATGGTGGAGGAGGGCGCTGACTTCCTGCAGGTGTTCGAATTCTTCCGCGAGCAAGGTTTTGAAATGGCCGAAAGCTACGGCAACGCCAGCCGGGTGTTCCGTGGCTCGACGCCGACCGGCCTGCCGTTTACCAAGGATTTGTCCTATCTCAAGGGCTTTATCATGGTCTATAACTACATTCAGCTGGCCGTGCGCAAAGGCAAGCTGGAACAAGTGCCGCTGTTGTTCTGCGGCAAGACCACGCTGGAAGACATGCGTACCTTGCGCCAGTTGGTCGATGAAGGCCTGGTGGTGCCGCCCAAGTACCTGCCCGAGCAGTTTCGCGACATGAACGCACTGGCGGCGTGGATGTGTTTCTCCAACTTCCTCAACCACTTGAGCCTGGATCGGATCGAAGCGGACTACTCAAACATCTTATAAGGCAGGCAAGGTCCCTGTGGGAGCGGGCTTGCCCGCGATTGCGGTTTAACATTCAACATTGATGTCGCCTGACACACCGCTCCCACAGGTTTACTGTTTCACCACCAGACCCTGTTCCAACCTATTTTTTGCGAGGTTTCAACGGATGAGAATCCTCGGCATCCTTTGCCTTCTCCTGACCCTGAGCGGTTGCAGCTCCCTGCTGTTCTACCCTGAGCCCGGGCTGCCGTTCACGCCGGGAAAAGCCAAACTCGAATACCGCGAAGTGACTCTGACCACCGCCGATGGCNTCAGGCTGAACGCCTGGTGGCTGCCGGCGAAAAAAGGTGTCGAGGTCAAGGGCACCGTGCTGCACTTGCACGGCAACGGCGGCAACCTCGCCTGGCACCTGGGCGGCAGTTGGTGGTTGCCGGAGCAGGGCTATCAAGTGCTGCTGATCGATTATCGCGGTTACGGTTTGTCCGAAGGCGAACCGAGTTTGCCCGCGATCTATCAGGACATCGACGCCGCGTTCAAGTGGCTCGATCAGGCGCCGGAAGTCAGAGGTAAACCACTGATCCTGCTCGGCCAGAGCCTCGGCGGTTCAATGGCCGTGCATTACCTGGTTCAGCACCCCGAACGCCAGAAACAACTCAAGGCTTTCGTCCTCGACGGCGTGCCCGCCAGTTATCGCAGCATCGGACAGTTTGCCCTGAGCAATTCCTGGCTGACCTGGGCGTTCCAGGTGCCGCTCTCGTGGCTGGTGCCGGACGGCGACAGCGCGATCAATTCCATGGCGCAGCTCAACGGCGTGCCGAAACTGATCTACCACAGCATCGACGATCCGATCGTGCCCCTTTCCAACGGCATCCGTCTGTATCAAGCTGCGCCGCCGCCGCGCGTGCTGCAATTGACCCGTGGTGGTCATGTGCAGACGTTCGCCGACCCGGTCTGGCGCAAGGTCATGCTGCGTTATCTCGATGACCCGCAGCATTTCAACGGCCTGCGTCGGTTGGGTGAAATCCCCAATTACCCGGCACCCCCGAATTCAGAAGATGAACCCTCAGAGAGTCCGCAATGAGTGAAGAACGTAACGCCATCCCGCTGATCNTCACCGGTATCGGCACCATCATCGGTACCGTCGGTTGCCTGTGGTTCTACGGCTACCTGCACTTCGCCAAGCCGGAAGATGCATTGCTGCTCAGCGACTTCACCCTGCTCAAGACCGTACCGGGCGAGGACTATAAAATTTCCCTGACCCCGGCCGCACAAGTGGCGCAATGCGTTGATGGCGTGCTGGTGATGTTCGATACCGAGCAGAAAGGCTTGACGGGCGTCTTGGTCAACAACAAGAAAAAAGCCGTGCGCTGCATGGGCGAAGAAACCCCGCAGAAGCTGGAGCAGTGAACACTATTTATTGTGGGAGCGGGCTTGCCCGCGATGGCGGCGGCNCCGCGATGGCGGCGGCACAATCAGTATAAATATGTCAGACAAACCGCTATCGCGGGCAAGCCAGCTCCCACAGGATTGAGTGAACAACAAAAAAGCCCCGCCTGATCGACTCAGGCGGGGCTTTTGTGTTTCAGCGGGTGATGCTTAGTTCGAGCTGATCGCCGAACGCGGGATCACCGGCTGGTTGTCGTTGGAAATGGTCACTTCCACACGACGGTTCATCGCACGACCCGAGGTGCTGGTGTTTTCCGCAACCGGGTATTCCTTGCCATAACCCTGCGCAACGATGCGCGCTGGATCAACGCCCATCTTCACCAGCGCCATGCGCACGGAACCGGCGCGACGCTCGGACAGCGACTGGTTATGCGAAGCCGTACCGGTGCTGTCGGTGTAGCCTTCGACGATCACTTTACGGTCCGGGTTATCACGCAGGAACTGCGCCAGCTTGGTGATGTTCACCAGGCCGCTGGATTTCAGGTCGGACTTGTTGGTGGCGAACAGCACGTCACCGAACGTCACCAGGGTGCCGCGATCAGTCTGCTTGGCGTTGAGGCTGTCCTGCAACTGCTTGATCTGCTGATCGCGAGCATCGAGGCGCGCCTGGGCACGTTGCGCGGCAGCGTTTTTCAGATTGGCTTCAGCGGTGCGCAGGGCGATGGTCTGCTTCGCCACTTCAACACGCTGATTGGTCAGATAGGCCAGTTGATCGACCTCGTTCTGATCTTTTTTGTCCAGGTAAGCCTTGTCGGCCTTGTCCAGGTAATCGCTGGCGTCTTTGGTTTCCAGTGCCGCCACTTTGCTGGCTTGCGGGTTGGCTTGCAGGCCGCTGTAGTTGGTGCGGGCCTGTTCCAGGTTCGCGTTAGGCGGGGTGGAGCAGGCAGCCAGTGCAACGCTTGCGGCCAGGAGAGCGGGGATCATCAATTGTGTACGCATAATAATTCGTCCTTTCTATCGATAAGAGCTTCAGGTCTGGGGTCTGGATGCGCGCTTACTGCACGGTGCGCTGGCTTTCCTGACGCAGTTCCTGAACCCCTTTCTGAGAGTCCTTCACAGCCTGTTCGGCTTTCATCGCCTGAGCTTTGCGTTCGGCTACGCGAGCGTCCCACTCAGCCTGTTCGGCCAGCACTTTAGCCTCGGCATACTTTTTGTCGTGCATGGCGATTTCGGCTTGTTTGAGCTTGTCCTGCGCGGACTTCATTTCCACGGCGGCGAACTCGGTGCCGCCGGCGCTGACGGCACCATTCACAGCGGATTGGGTCACGGCGAATTGCTCGGTTGGCGGATTGCCCGCACAACCGGCCAGTACGAAGCTGCTGCCGATTGCCAGGGCAGCCAGTTTCAAACCGCGCAGGTGATTGAAAGAGGTCTTGGCAGTGCTGATCTTCATGGTCTTCAACTCCATTGGTATAACTCCTGAAAAACTTAAAAATCCATGCTGGGCAAGGAGCCGTAACCGTCAATTTCCGGGGTGTTTTGAAACGGCCGTCCCAGGCGTGGTTAATGGCTGTGACCCGAGGGGTTTTTCAAAAGTTCAGAGAAGATGGCCTATCGCCTGAAAATACTTTGACCGAACGGACAAGGCTCTAAATCGGGAACTTTGGCGATGTGCAGCGGTATGCCCGACCTTTTCAAGGCTCGGGAACACGCAATTATCGAAGGGATATGCAGGCTAAATGTGGGAGCGGGCTTGCTCGCGAAGGCGGTGTGTCAGTCAACATTTTTATCAACTGATACGCCGTCTTCGCGAGCAAGCCCGCTCCCACAGGGTTCAGTGGGGAATCAGTGTTTCTGCTTGTCATCACCCGATGACAAATCGTGCAAGTGACGACGGGACAACGCGAGAAAACGCGGGGTCGGGCCGACGTCTTCGTACAGCGGATCACCTTCTTCATCGGTGGCCACCACGGTCGATCCTTTCACGTAGGGAAAGCTCTTTTCGAGCTCTTCCAGCGCGGCGCCGATCAGTTCGCCAAGCAGTTCTTCGGGTTGGCGCTTGGGGTACATTTCGGTAATGGCCGCCAGTCGTGCGGCCGCTTCCATGTCCAGATGAATCCTGTAACCGGTGTCGGTCAGGCGACCCTTGGCGTTTTCTTCCCAATGCTGGGCAAGTTCGCGGATTTTCATAAAAACCTCATTTCGCTCCTGCTCGTGGCAGGCGTGTGAGTGTCCGCCAGCGGTCGGCGGCAAGCCGTTGTACGGCTTACTCTTCAGACTAGCTCGAACCCATAAGGTTTACCGTCCCTTCGTCGTCTGCTTGTAAGAAGCGCTTTAGAGCGGCACTCTCTGTGGTCAGAGCATGGCATTCATAGACACCCGGATTTTCGCTGGAGAACTGCTGATGACCGATATTGATGCACGCTTGCGTGAGGATGTTCACCTGCTGGGTGAACTGTTGGGCAACACCATTCGAGAGCAATACGGCGATGATTTNCTCGACAAGATCGAGCAGATCCGCAAGGGCGCCAAGGCTGACCGTCGCGGTTCGATGGATGCCGAGCTGAGCGCCAGCCTCAACCAATTGAGCGAAGAAGAGTTGCTGCCGGTAGCGCGGGCGTTCAACCAGTTTCTCAACCTGGCCAATATCGCCGAGCAGTATCAGCTGATTCACCGCCGCGAAGAATCGCAACCGGCGCCGTTCGAGGCACGGGTGTTGCCGGAACTGCTCGCGCGCCTGCGCGCCGAAGGCCATAGCGCCGAATCCCTGGCCCGGCAACTGGGACGGCTGGAAATCGAACTGGTCCTGACCGCGCACCCGACCGAAGTGGCGCGCCGCACGCTGATCCAGAAATACGACGCCATCGCCGCGCAACTGGCCGCCCAGGACCATCGCGACCTGACGACAGCCGAGCGCGAGCAGATCCGCGAACGGTTGCAGCGGTTGATCGCCGAAGCCTGGCACACCGAAGAAATCCGCCGCGTGCGGCCCACCCCGGTGGATGAAGCCAAGTGGGGCTTTGCGGTGATTGAGCATTCGTTGTGGCAGGCCATCCCGAATTACATGCGCAAGGCCGATAAAGCCCTGCACGCCGCCACCGGCCTGCATTTNCCACTGGAGGCCGCGCCGATTCGGTTTGCCTCGTGGATGGGCGGGGACCGTGATGGCAACCCGAATGTCACCGCGCCGGTCACCCGCGAAGTGCTGTTGCTGGCGCGCTGGATGGCGGCGGATTTGTATTTGCGTGATATCGATCACCTGGCGTCCGAGCTGTCGATGCAACAGGCCAGCCCGGCGTTGAAAGCCAAGGCCGGGGACAGCGCCGAACCTTATCGCGCGGTGCTTAAACAGTTGCGTGAACGTCTGCGGGCAACGCGTAACTGGGCACATGCCTCTTTGACGGCCACCACCCCGGCACCGGCCGATGTGTTGCACAACAACCGCGACCTGCTGGATCCGCTGGAGTTGTGTTACCACTCCTTACACGAGTGTGGCATGGGCGTGATCGCCGACGGTCCGTTGCTCGATTGCCTGCGTCGGGCGGTGACCTTTGGGCTGTTTCTGGTGAGGCTTGATGTGCGCCAGGACTCGTCGCGGCATACCGCGGCCATGACAGAAATCACCGATTACCTGGGGCTGGGTCGCTACGAAGACTGGAGCGAGGAAGAGCGCATCGCCTTCCTGGTGCGTGAGCAGAACAACCGTCGGCCGTTGCTGCCGGCGTACTTCAAGCCGTCGGCCGACACCGCCGAAGTGCTGGCGACGTGCCGGGAAATTGCCGCTGCCCCGGGGGCCTCGCTCGGCTCTTATGTGATCTCCATGGCCGGCGCCGCTTCCGACGTGCTCGCCGTGCAACTGCTGCTCAAAGAGTCCGGCGTGTTGCGGCCGATGCGCGTGGTGCCGTTGTTCGAAACCCTCGCCGACCTCGATAACGCCGGTCCGGTGATTGAAAAGCTGTTGCTGCTGCCGGGCTATCGCTCGCGCNTGCATGGGCCGCAGGAAGTGATGATCGGCTACTCGGACTCAGCCAAGGACGCCGGCACCACGGCTGCCGCCTGGGCGCAGTACCGGGCGCAGGAACGTTTGGTGGATATCTGCCGCGAACAGCAAGTGGAACTGCTGCTGTTCCACGGTCGCGGCGGTACCGTGGGGCGTGGCGGCGGCCCGGCGCACGCGGCGATTCTGTCGCAGCCGCCCGGTTCTGTAGCGGGACGTTTCCGCACCACCGAACAGGGGGAAATGATNCGNTTCAAGTTCGGCCTGCCGGACATCGCCGAGCAGAACCTCAATCTGTACCTGGCCGCGGTGCTGGAAGCCACGCTGTTGCCACCGCCGCCGCCCGAGCCGGCCTGGCGCCATTTGATGGACGAATTGGCGGCAGACGGTGTCAGCGCTTACCGCGCCGTCGTGCGCGAAAATCCCCAGTTCGTCGAGTACTTCCGCCAGTCCACGCCGGAGCAGGAGTTGGGCCGTTTGCCGTTGGGCAGTCGCCCGGCCAAGCGCCGCGCTGGCGGGATTGAAAGCCTGCGCGCCATTCCATGGATCTTCGGCTGGACCCAGACGCGCCTGATGTTACCCGCCTGGCTTGGCTGGGAAGCTGCATTAAGCAAGGCGCTGGAGCGCGGCGAGGGCGAGTTGCTGGGGCAGATGCGCGAGCAATGGCCGTTCTTTCGCACNCGCATCGATATGTTGGAAATGGTCCTGGCCAAAGCGGACGCCGACATTGCCCGATCCTACGATGAGCGTCTGGTCGAGCCGGATNTTCTGCCATTGGGTGCGCACTTACGCGACCTATTGTCGCAGGCGTGCAGTGTGGTCCTTGGCCTGACTGGCCAGTCNCAGCTACTGGCACATAGCCCTGACACCCTTGAATTCATCCGCTTGCGCAACACCTATCTCGACCCGCTTCATCTATTGCAGGCCGAACTGTTGGCCCGTTCGCGNCAGCAGGAGGCGGCGCAGGATAGCCCTCTGGAACAGGCGCTGCTGGTGTCCGTGGCGGGNATTGCTGCCGGTTTGCGAAATACCGGCTAAGGTTTTCGTCGTGGGGGAAGGCGCCCGGCGCGAGCTTCGGGTGCCGGTGGGCGAGAGGCTGAAAAGGTCTGCCAGGCGACAGTTAATGATGGGGTTGCGACTTGGGGTACCCCGTCGCAAGGTCACGCAAGGCGCGGGTTTCTCCGACTTTCGGCGGCTTGTGTGGTCCGGGCCTGCTGTGTATCTTGAGCAGCCTTTGGCCGTTTGGGCGGCCACGACCCTGTTTTTGAGATTGGCCCCACGAGGCGAATCCGTTGTCATCTCTATAAAAAATTGAGGAGCACATCGATGCGCGTCATTCTGCTGGGAGCTCCCGGGGCCGGTAAAGGTACTCAGGCAAAGTTCATCACTGAAAAATTCGGCATTCCACAAATCTCCACCGGCGACATGCTGCGCGCGGCCGTCAAGGCCGGCACCGAGCTGGGCCTGATCGCAAAAAGCGTGATGGACAGCGGCGGCCTGGTTTCCGATGACCTGATCATCAACCTGGTCAAGGAACGCATCAGCCAGGACGACTGCAAGAACGGTTTCCTGTTCGACGGCTTCCCACGCACCATTCCCCAGGCTGAAGCCCTGGTGAAGGCTGGCGTTGAGTTGGATGCCGTGGTTGAAATCGCGGTTGAAGACGAAGAAATCGTCCAGCGTATCGCCGGTCGTCGTGTTCACGAGGCCTCGGGCCGCGTGTACCACACCGTCTACAACCCGCCGAAGGTTGAAGGCAAGGACGATGTTACCGGCGAAGACCTGGTACAGCGTAAGGATGACACCGAAGAAACCGTGCGCCATCGTCTGTCGGTCTACCACGCCCAGACCGAGCCTCTGGTGAAGTTTTACCAGGAGCTGTCCGTCGCTCAAGGCAAACCGAAGTACAGCCACGTCGAAGGCATTGGCTCGGTTGAAGCGATCACCGGCAAGGTGCTTGAAGCGCTGAACTGAAAAGACTGATCCGCTTCATCTTCTACGGCCCGCTTGCGGGCCGTAGTTGTTTATACTGGCGCACTTTTTCTGACCTCTCTTACNNNTACACCGATGAGCACCCTGCTGGCCCTGGACACCGCGACTGAAGCTTGCTCTGTTGCCTTGCTGCACGATGGCAAGGTAACGAGCCACTACGAGGTGATCCCGCGCCTGCACGCGCAGAAGCTGTTGCCGATGATCAAGCAATTGCTGGAAGACGCCGGCACCACCCTGCAAGCGGTCGATGCCATCGCCTTCGGTCGTGGGCCGGGCGCATTCACTGGCGTGCGGATCGCCATTGGCGTGGTGCAGGGCCTGGCGTTTGCGCTGGATCGCCCGGTGTTGCCGGTCTCCAACCTGGCGGTACTGGCGCAACGGGCTTATCGCGAACACGGCGTCAGCCAGGTCGCGGCCGCCATCGATGCGCGCATGGATGAGGTGTATTGGGGTTGCTACCGCGAAACGGCGGGGGAGATGCGCCTGGTCGGCAATGAAGCGGTGTTGGCGCCGGAAGTGGCCGCATTGCCGGCTGATGCCAGTGGTGAATGGTTCGGCGCCGGCACGGGTTGGGGGTATGCCGAGCGCATCGCCGTCAATCTGAGCGGGCAGGACGCAGGCATGCTGCCACACGCCGAAGACCTGCTGACGCTGGCGCGGTTTGCCTGGGCGCGTGGTGAGGCGATTGTGGCGGATGAGGCTCAGCCGGTTTATCTGCGCGACAAAGTGGCGACGCCGAAAGCGCGTTGATCCCACCGCTTTTGTGGCGAGGGGGCTTGCCCCCTCGCCACAATCAGCCATCCAGGCGCAGCCAATCATCGANNTCGAAAGCGCGTTGATCCCACCGCTTTTGTGGCGAGGGGGCTTGCCCCCTCGCCACAATCAGCCATCCAGGCGCAGCCAATCATCGATTTATGCGTTCCGTTTTTAAACCTTTTCGTATTTCTGTGTTCTAGTTATCACTCGGCGGTTTGCGAAGTGGAATAGGTGCCACTAAACTGCCATTACTGATACCGGACATGTACTCATGCGTATAGACGGCGTTTCCTCCCAGTCCTACCCCATCAAGCGCAAGCCTCGCAAAGGCCCTGTGGCGGATGACGACTACGTCGATATCGACGGCGAACTGGAAATTCCGTCCGAAGAGCAAATGGCCGCCCGTGCCGCCAAGGCTTCCGCGCAACGCCTGAGCAATCTCCCGGCCCGTCAGCAAGACATGATGTTCCACCGTTCCATGAGCAAAAGCGTCGCCACCGCCCTGGCCAGCTACCTGACCACCGCCGGCTTTGTCGAATGGGATATGGAAGTGCTGGGTCTCGACCTGTACATCTGATGCGGCTGCCTTACTACCTCGGCTGCCCGTCCTGGAGTGAAAACGCCTGGCGTGATTATTTGTATCCGCCGGACGCCAAACCCGCTGAATTTCTGAATCTCTATTCCCAAGTATTCAACGCCGTAGAAGGCAATACGACCTTCTACGCGAGCCCGGCTGCCAGCACCGTGCAGCGATGGGCGGAGACCATGCCCGAACACTTTCGCTTCACCGCCAAGTTCCCCGGCGACATCAGCCACGGCGGTGACCTGCGCGAGCAACTGACCGCCGCCGACACCTTCTTGCAATTGCTCAGCCCTCTCGGTGAACGGGTTTCGCCCTTGTGGCTGCAGCTGTCGAAAAGCTTCACGCCGCACCGATTGCCGGAACTTGCCGGCTTCATCGATGCGCTTGAGCGACCGCTGGCCGTTGAAGTGCGGCATGACGAGTTCTTTGCCAAAGGCGATAGCGAACGAAGGCTCAATCGGCTGCTGCTGGATAGGGGCGTAGAACGCATCTGCCTTGATCCGCGAGCGCTGTTCAGCTGCACGTCGACTGATCCTTCGGTACTCCACGCCCAATCGAAAAAGCCCAAGGTGCCCCCGCGCCCGGCGGCGCTGACCCAGTTTCCCCAGGTGCGTTTCATCGGCCATCCGGAGCTTGAGGCCAACGATCCGTTCCTGGAACCGTGGGTGGAGAAAATCGCCGTGTGGATCGAAGAGGGCCGCACGCCCTACATCTTCCTGCACACTGCCGATAACTTGCTGGCGGCCAAACTGGCGCAACGTTTTCACGCAAAACTGATGGTGCGTTTGCCTGGCTTGCCGCCGTTGCCTGAGCTATACAGAGAGCCCGCCGCCGAGCAACTTGGCCTGCTCTGAGGCGGATTCGTCCCCCTTTCAGGAGCCTGCCAATGGATGCGCAAACCCTTCGAGCCCAGGCGTTCAAAGCACTGCACGAACGCGAGGGCGCTTTTGTCATTCCCAATCCGTGGGACGCCGGCTCGGCGAAGATGCTCGCCAGCCTGGGTTTCGAGGCGCTGGCGACCACCAGCGCCGGTTATGCCTTTTCCAATGCGCGCCCCGATGGCGGGTTGACGCTGGACGATACGCTGGCGAACGTGCGGGCGATTGTCGCGGCAACCGAGCTGCCGGTGGCGGTGGACCTGGAAAACGGTTTCGCGGACGACCCGGCTGAATGTGCACAGAGTATTTTGCAGGCCGCAGCGGCGGGCGCGGTCGGGGGCTCGATCGAAGATGCCACCGGTCGAGAAGACGCGCCGATCTACTGTTTCGAACATGCCGTGGCGCGCATTGAAGCCGCCGTCGCAGCGGCTCGCAGCCTGCCTTTCCCTTTTATGCTGACAGCCCGTGCCGAGAATTTTCTGCACGGCAATCCTGACCTGGCCGATACCATTCGCCGTTTGCAGGCGTTCGCCGAAGCGGGCGCCGACGTGTTGTACGCGCCGGGTCTGCGCAGCGCTGAAGACGTGTTGGCGGTGGTCCGCGCCGTGGCGCCGAAACCGGTCAACGTGTTGATGTCCGGCGGGCTCAAATTGACNGTNGNGCAGTTGAGCGAGATGGGCGTCAANCGCATCAGCGTCGGTTCGGCCCTGGCCCTGGCGGCCTACGGCGAGTTTTTCCGCGCGGCCGAAGAGATCAAGACGTCGGGCACCTTCGGGTTCACGTCACGGTCCATGCCATACGCCAAGGCCAATCAATTGTTCAAAGGCTGACGATGCGGTTTCGGTGGTGGCTGTTGTTGATGTTGTTGATGATCGGTGCGGCGGGCGTGAGCGTCTGGCGCGGCTGGATCTCGCTGCCACCCCAGTGGAACCCTTGGGCGCCGCTGGACGTGAAGGCCGAGCCGAACTTTCTGACGCGCTACAAGCTGATGCGCCTGCGCGATGATCCGCAATTGTGTGATCAGGCCTTGAGCAGCTCCGGTTTACGCGTTGTGCGTCAGGCCGACAGCCCCGGCGCGACGTGCCCATTGATCAACACCTTGCGAGTCCAAGGCGGCGATGTCGCGCTGAGTAGCAGCTTTCTCGCCAGTTGCCGTTTGGCGGTGTCGTTTGCCCTGTTCGAACACCACGCCCTGCAACCCGCCGCGCAAGCGGTGTATGGGCAGCCCGTCAGCCGGGTCGATCATCTCGGCAGTTTCGCCTGCCGCAATGTCTACGGTCGCGAAAGCGGCAGACGAAGCCAGCACGCCAGTGCCGATGCGCTGGACATCGCCGGTTTCCGTCTGGCGGATGGTCGCTCCATCAGCGTGCTCAAGGACTGGCCCAAGGATAATCAGGACGCACGGTTTCTACGTCAGGTCCGCGATGGCGCCTGTGGCTTGTTTAGTGTGGTGTTGAGCCCGGACTACAATGCCGCCCATCGCAATCACTTTCATGTCGATGTCGGGCCGTGGTGGGTGTGTCGCTGAGGGCTTTTTGTTGAAGGTCAGGCGGCGATGCGCAGGTTTTGCAGGACGATCGGGCGAGCCCAGCCGGTATCGAAATCGAAGTGTTTTTGTTGCTCGACCAATTCTTCAGGGGAGAACGGCGGGAACGGTTTGTCCAGCAGGTCCATTTCGAATTCGGCGATCGGCAAGTGCAGTGGACGCGGTTGTGGCGCCGGGCCGGCTTCTGGCACAGGCTGGCCGGCGGTGAGCACGATTGGACGCACCCAGCCACTTTCGAAGTCTTGCTGCTTCTGCTGGGCGACGATTTCTTCAGCCGGGAAAGGCGGGAAAGGCTTGTCGGCCAGGTCCATTTCGAACTCGGCAATCGGCAGGAACAGCGGCTCGGGTGGTTTGACTTCGGTTTCTTTCACATCGCATTCGCGCTGGCTGACGATGTGCGCCAGCAGTTCGCTGCCGACGGTCGGCTCCACCGGGCTTTCGAGATCAACCGGAGGAAACGTGCCACACGCCGGCACCACATCGGTCGACTGTTCGGCCAGGGCCTGGGCAAAAAAATCCTGCCACAGGTGACTGACGCCGCTCAGTGCCTGGGAATTTCGCAGGCCATAATCGCCATGACGCGATATGTAGCCTACGGATGTGGATTGAATGCCTGACATTTTTCTCGGTCGACGCTCAGCTCTGGCAAAATGCTCGTTAGTTTTGTTATCGGCCGTTTTTGCCGATCATTAATTTTTTGAGCGTGTTTTCCCATGATTGAGCAACCTGCGGCCTGCCGCATCCATGTCGAGGCCTCAGCCCCGGCGTTTCAGCCACAAGCCGAGCAGTGGGCCGAGCGCCTGGGCTTGCCTTTGCACGTGGATGACGGTGAGTTTGCCTTGCAGGTGGGCGAACAGGGTNTGCAGCTCCAACAGCTTGGGCCTGACGCACCGGGGCCGGTGCGCGTGGACTTTGTCGAAGGCGGCGCAGCTCACCGGCGTTTATACGGCGGTGGCAGCGGGCAGATGATCGCCAAGGCGGTCGGCGTTGCTCAGGGTGTGCGCCCGCGCGTGCTGGATGCCACGGCAGGTTTGGGCAAGGACGCGTTCGTGCTGGCCAGCCTGGGCTGCGAGATGAGCCTGATCGAGCGTCAGCCACTGATTGGCGCTCTGCTCGAGGATGGACTGGCCCGTGGCGCGGAGGATTTTGACGTGGCACCGATCGTGGCGCGGATGAAGTTGCTCAAGGGCAACTCAATCGAGGTCATGCGCAACTGGGAAGGCGAGCCACCGCAAGTGATCTACCTCGACCCGATGTTTCCGCACCGTGAGAAAACCGCCCTGGTGAAGAAGGAAATGCGCCTGTTCCGGCCACTGGTAGGCGATGACCCGGATGCGCCCGCCTTGCTGGCCGCCGCCTTGGCGTTGGCCAGCCACCGCGTGGTGGTCAAGCGCCCGCGCAAGGCGCCGTGTATTGCGGGGCCCAAGCCGAGTCATGCGCTGGACGGGAAATCCAGTCGGTATGATATTTATCCGAAGAAAGCACTGAAACCCTGAGACCGAGTCGCTCCCATCGCGAGCAAGCTCGCTCCCACAGGGTCAACGGAGATCCTGTAGGAGCGAGGCTTGCCCGCGGGCGCCAGACCAGACAATCAAAACCTATCAGGCTGTCTCAGGCCTGTAAGCCCGCATAAACAACCCCACCACTTCCCGCACATGCTCCTCGGCCGCATCGCCCGTCACCGGTTCGCCGCAGCCATACAGCAAGCGGAAATTCCCCGCGCCCTTGAGCAGGCAGAAGAAATGCTCGGCGGCATTGCGCGGTTTATCGATGCTCAACGCGCCGCTCTGATCAACCTTGGTCAGCAACCGCTCCATGCCATGCAACATGCGCTGCGGCCCTGCCTCGAAGAAGATCAGTGAGAGTTTCGGGTCCTGGCTGCCCAGGGCCATCATCAGCCGATGCAGGTTCACCGATTCGTCGCTGTTGATCAGTTGGTGAAAGCCGCGTGCGATGTTCAGCAGCACCGATTCCACCGAAATGCCGTCCGGCAACTCGAAAAACAGTGTGGGCAACTGCTCTTCGCACTTGGCCATCACTGCAGCGGAGAACAGCGTCTCCTTGTCGTTGAAATGGCTGTAGACCGTCAGTTTTGATACGCCGGCCTCCAGGGCCACGGCATCCATGCTGGTGCTGGCGTAGCCATTGCTCAAAAACAGAATTTTAGCTGCTTCGAGGATGGCCTGGCGCTTGGCCAGATCCTTGGGGCGGCCCGGGCCGTTGGGTGCTGAAAGATTGTTCGACATTCTTCGCTTTAATACTGGACTGGTGAGTTTGCTATTAATAACATACTCGCCAGTATAATTATTCCAAGCACCATTAGCGAAAGGTCCTTCACCATGTTCCGCTATGCCTTGCCCCTCGCGTTGCCAGTCAGTCTGGCGTTTTTATTGTCTGCGTGTGGCCACGAAGAGGCGCCGAAAGCCACTGTCCGCCCGGCCATGGTGGTGCAGCCAGAGCCTTCGGCTCAGGCAATGGAAAGTTATCCGGGTGAAGTGCGGGCTCGCTATGAGCCGGACCTGGCGTTTCGCATCGGCGGCAAGGTCAGCCGACGACTGGTGGAAGAGGGGCAGCGGGTCAAGGCCGACCAACCATTGGCCGAACTCGATCCTCAGGACGTGCGCCTGCAACTGGAAGCCACGCGTGCCCAGGTTGCCGCCGCTGAGGCCAACCTGAGCCTGGTGCGCGCCGAGCGTGACCGCTACAAGACCCTGATGGACCGTCAGATGGTCAGCCGCTCGCAGTACGACAATTCCGAAAACCTTTACCGATCCGGTGAAGCGCGCCTGAAGCAGATAAAGGCCGAATTCGATGTATCGAGCAACCAGGCTGGCTATGCGGTGCTGCGCGCCCCACAGGAGGGTGTCGTCGCCAAGCGCGCGGTGGAAGTCGGCCAAGTGGTGTCCGCCGGCCAAACCGTGTTTACCCTCGCCACCGATGGCGAGCGTGAAGTGTTGATCAGCTTGCCGGAGCAGAGCTTCGGCCGCTTCAAGGTCGGTCAGCCGGTCTCGGTCGAACTCTGGACTCAGCCCGATCAGCGTTTTGCCGGGCGCATCCGTGAGCTGTCGCCGGCTGCCGATCCAAAGTCCCGCACCTTTGCTGCCCGGATTTCATTCACCGGCGGCAAGGTTCCGGCCGAACTCGGCCAGAGCGCCCGGGTATTCGTCCAGACAACTGATGTGATACCGCTGTCCGTACCGTTGTCGGCGCTGACGGCGGAAAACGGCGCGACCTACGTTTGGGTCGTCAGTGCCAACAATACCTTGAAGAAAACCCCGGTCCGGGTCGGTGCCTTCGGCGAAAAAACCGTTCCGGTACTCGAAGGCCTGAATGCCAGCGACTGGGTGGTGGCCGCTGGCGTTCATGTGCTTCATGAGGGCCAGCAAGTGCGCCCGGTGGATCGCTCCAACCGAGTTGTGAATCTGGCGGCCAAGGAGTAGTCCCCGATGGGTTTCAATCTTTCCGAATGGGCGTTGCGTAATCGCCAGATCGTACTGTTCCTGATGATCCTGCTGGCTGTGGTCGGCACTCTGTCCTACACCAAGCTGGGGCAAAGCGAAGACCCACCGTTCACGTTCAAGGCCATGGTGATCNAGACCAATTGGCCCGGGGCCACCGCCCAGGAAGTCTCGCGCCAGGTCACCGAGCGTATCGAGAANAAACTGATGGAAACCGGCGAATACGAACGCATCGTGTCGTTCTCGCGCCCCGGCGAATCCCAGGTGACGTTCATTGCCCGGGACTCCCTGCATTCGGTGCAAATACCGGACCTNTGGTACCAGGTGCGCAAGAAGATCAGTGACATTCGCCAGACCTTGCCGCCGGACATCCAGGGGCCGTTTTTCAACGATGAGTTCGGCACCACCTTCGGCAATATCTACGCGCTGACCGGCGATGGCTTCGACTACGCCGTGCTCAAGGACTACGCCGATCGCATCCAGATTCAACTGCAGCGTGTGCCGGATGTGGGCAAGGTCGAGCTGCTTGGGCTGCAGGACGAGAAAATCTGGATCGAGCTGTCCAACCTCAAACTGGCCACCCTAGGGTTGCCATTGGCCGCCGTGCAGCAGGCGCTTGAAGAGCAGAACGCGGTATCCACCGCCGGGTTCTTTGAAACCACCAGCGAGCGATTGCAGCTACGGGTCTCGGGAAATTTTCAGACAGTCGATGAGATCAAGAACTTCCCGATCCGCGTCGGTGATCGCACCTTCCGCATCTCCGATGTGGCCGACGTGCGTCGCGGCTTCAACGATCCGCCAGCGCCGCGCATGCGCTTCATGGCGGAGAGCGCCATCGGTCTGGCCGTGGCGATGAAGGACGGCGGCGATATTCTGGTGTTGGGCAAGGCGCTGGAAGTCGAGTTTGACCGTATCCAGAAAAACCTTCCGGCCGGCATGCAGCTGCGCAAGGTTTCCGATCAGCCCGCAGCGGTGAAAACCGGCGTCGGCGAGTTCGTCCAGGTGTTGGTGGAAGCCCTGGCGATTGTGTTGCTGGTGAGCTTTTTCTCACTTGGGGTGCGCACCGGTATGGTCGTGGCCCTGGCGATTCCGCTGGTGCTGGCGATGACCTTTGCAACCATGTATTACCTCGGTATCGGCCTGCACAAAATCTCCCTCGGTGCGTTGGTGCTGGCCTTGGGGTTGCTGGTCGACGACGCCATCATCGCCGTGGAAATGATGGCGATCAAAATGGAGCAGGGTTACGACCGGATCAAGGCCGCCAGCTTTGCCTGGACCAGCACCGCGTTCCCCATGCTGACTGGCACGTTGATCACGGCGGCGGGCTTCCTGCCGATTGCCACCGCACAATCGGGCACCGGCGAATACACCCGTTCGATCTTCCAGGTGGTGACCATTGCGTTGCTGGCTTCATGGATTGCGGCGGTGGTGTTTGTGCCGTACCTGGGGGAAAAACTCCTGCCTGACCTGGCGAAGATTCATGCCGCCAAACATGGCACGGGTCAGCCCGACCCGTATGGCACGCCGTTCTATCAGCGGGTCAGACGCTTGGTGGAGTGGTGCGTGCGCTGGCGTAAAACCGTCATCGTGCTGACCGTGGTGTTGTTCATCGGCTCCATCGTGTTGTTCCGTTTTGTGCCGCAACAATTCTTCCCGGCCTCGGGTCGACTCGAGTTGATGGTCGATCTGAAACTCGCGGAAGGCGCTTCCCTGAGCAACACTGCCGACCAGGTCAAACGCCTGGAAGCCTTGCTCAAGGAGCATGCAGGCATCGAAAACTATGTGGCCTACGTCGGCACCGGTTCGCCGCGTTTCTATCTGCCCCTGGACCAGCAACTGCCGGCTGCAAGCTTCGCGCAATTTGTGGTGCTGGCCAAAACCATCGAAGAGCGCGAAAGCCTGCGCACCTGGCTGATCGAAACCCTTAACGAGCAATTCCCCGAACTGCGCTCGCGGGTCACGCGCCTGGAGAACGGCCCGCCCGTGGGCTATCCGGTGCAGTTTCGTGTGACCGGCGAACACATCGAAGAAGTCCGCGCCTTGGCCCGCAAAGTGGCGGCAAGGGTGCGCGAAAATACCCATGTGGTTAACGTGCACCTGGACTGGGAAGAACCGAGCAANGTGGTTTACCTGAACGTCGATCAGGACCGCGCCCGGGCGTTGGGCGTGAGCACGGCGAACCTGTCGAAGTTCCTGCAAAGCTCTTTGACCGGGTCCAGTGTCAGCCAGTACCGCGAAGACAACGAGTTGATCGAGATCCTGCTGCGCGGCACCGTGCATGAGCGCACTGAGTTGTCGTTGCTGCCGAGCCTGGCGGTGCCGACCGACAATGGCAAAAGCGTGGCGCTGTCGCAGATTGCCACCCTCGAATACGGCTTCGAAGAGGGCATTATCTGGCATCGTAACCGCCTGCCGACTGTCACCGTGCGCGCCGACATCTACGGCAAGGAACAACCGGCGACGCTGGTGCAGCAGATCATGCCGACCCTCGACCCGATACGCGCCGAACTGCCGGACGGTTACTTGCTGGATGTCGGTGGCACGGTGGAAGACTCNGCCCGTGGCCAGAACTCGGTCAAGGCCGGTGTGCCTCTGTTCATTGTGGTGGTGCTGACTCTGCTGATGCTGCAACTGCGCAGTTTCTCACGCACTGCGATGGTGTTCCTGACTGCACCGCTGGGCTTGATTGGCGTGACGCTGTTCTTGATGGTGTTTCGTCAGCCGTTCGGTTTTGTCGCGATGCTCGGGACCATCGCACTGTCCGGGATGATCATGCGTAACTCGGTAATTCTGGTAGATCAGATCGAGCAGGACATCGCCGCCGGGCTCAAACCGTGGCAAGCAATCATCGAAGCCACGGTGCGACGCTTCCGACCAATTGTGCTGACAGCCCTGGCGGCGGTGCTGGCGATGATTCCGCTGTCACGCAGCGTGTTCTTTGGGCCAATGGCGGTAGCGATCATGGGCGGGTTGATCGTGGCGACGGCGCTGACGCTGCTGTTTTTGCCGGCGTTGTATGCGGCGTGGTTCAGGATCAAGAAAGAGTCGGTGTAATCTCGGCGGCCTTCGGGCCGCCCGCTTTCTTGCTGACGTTCACCGCTCTAAATTGTGGGAGGGAGCCTGCTCGCGATGGCGTCGTGTCAGGCAATACATTTCGCAAATCCCTTGTTCACGGGACGGTCGGACCCGGTGTTTGATCTGTTGGCGCAGTCGCCCCACAAAGAGCGCCTCACGGACTATCTCGCCTTACTCAAGCCGCTGGATGACCAAGGGCGTTACCTGCCATTCCACGAATTACGCTACCGCTGGGCGCCAGGAATGGATTCGAGTCTGTGCTGGGCGTTGGTGAAGAAAGCCCGGACCGCACAGTATTCAAGTCTCCTGCCATTGGGCGAGCCCGTTCAGTGGGGCAACTTCGTACTGACCCCGCTAGCGCAAAAAGCCATTTCGGCGGTAGACCGACAAGCCACGACAGCCGCGTTGGAATACATGACCAGCCGGATCGGTGAGCATGCGCATTTCAGTTATCTGCTCAACGATCTGATTGAAGATGAGGCCATCAGTAGCAGTCAGCTCGAAGGCGCGGCTACCACCACGCGTGTGGCCAAGGACATGCTTAAGCGCAAAAGGCTGCCGCGCACACCGGATGAGCGAATGGTGGTGGGCAATTACAAGATGATGAATTTCGCCTGGGAACGGCGCTACGACCCCCTGAGCGTACAGCTGATAATGGCGATGCACCGCGTCGGTGTCGAGGGGATTGACGATGCACAGTATTCGCCCGGGGAATTCAGGGCCAACGACGATGTGGTGGTGCAGGACGGGGAGGGAAACACCGTTCATACGCCGCCACCTGCAGTGGGTCTGGTTTCGCGACTGCGTACATTGTCGGAATGGATCAACCAGTCACACGACGATCCCGAGCGGACGGACTATCTGCATCCAATGATTAAAGGCATCGCGCTGCACTTTGCCCTGGGTTATGAGCATCCTTTCCGTGACGGCAATGGCCGGGTCGCGCGGGCGCTGTTCTACTGGTTCATGTTCAAGAATGATTTTTCTGCATTCCGCTACATAGCGATCAGTATTTTGCTGCGCAATGCGCCGGTGAAATATGGGCGATCCTATTTGAATACCGAGGCGGATGATTTGGACCTGACTTATTTCATCGATTTTCAGTGTTCCGTGATTCTGCGTGCTGTCAGTGGTTTTACTGAGGCCTATCGGAAAAGTCTGGCGTATACGGAACGCTTTGATCGCTGGCTGACAGAGTCTGGTTTTTTCGATCGACTGACCGAGAAGCAACGTGCCGTTTACCAAGTAGCCAAGAGTGGGATGGCCAAAGAGTTTACGGCGGTCAATGTGAAGGAAAATCTGGACTGCTCGTACAACACGGCATCAGCCACGTTGAACGGGTTGGTGGAGTTGAATGTGTTTGAGAAGATCTGGATCAGGTTGATCCGCACCAGTAGCGCAAACGGAAAAAGCCCACTGACCTGTAAAGACCAGTGGGCTTTTTTGCGAGTTTCAATTGCCTGGAATTAAAGCGTACCAAACACTTTCTTCGCCAGACTCGTCGCCGCAGCCGCCGGATTCTGGCGAATGGTTTCTTCCTGCTGCGCAATCATTTTGAACAAGCCGTCCAGCGCCTGCTCGGTCACGTAGCTTTCGATGTTGGCGTTCTTGGTATCCAGCACGCCCATGGTCGCTGCCTGGCCAGCGAAGGTGTTGTATTGCTTGGCCAGGCCGACCTGGTCGGTGGCTTGCTTGACGATCGGCAGGAACTTCAGGCGAATCTGTTCGCGGCTGGTTTTGCTCAGGTACTGGGTTGCCGAGTCGTTACCGCCGCTGAGAATCCCTTTGGCGTCTTCGACGCTCATCTTCTTCACGGCATCGACCAGGATCGGCTGCGCCTGGGTCACGGCAGTTTCAGCCGCCTTGTTCATGCTGGTTTCCAGCTGTGTGACTTGATCACCCATGCCGAACATCTTCAGCTTGTCGGCCACTTTGCCCAGTTTGCCCGGCAGTTCGATTTTCACGTCCGGGTTGTTGCTGAAGCCGCCCGGCGTGCCGAGTTGTTTGACGGCCAGTTGCGCGCCTTGGGTCAGGGCATCCTTGAGGCCACCGGTAGCATCTTTTTGCGAAAGGTCATTGAGCGACAGCGCCAGTGCGCTGGCGGAGATCATCAAGCCTGCGCAGAGGCCGGCGAAACGAAGGGTAGGGCGAAACATGGCAGCTTCCTTGTACGAAAGAGGAGTTTAGCGAACGGCGTCGACGCGGATTTTTAGTGGCTGCGGATCGCTGCCATCAAGTTGTACGGCGTGGTGTTCGGTGGTGATGAACATCAGCTTGCCGTCGACTTCGATGCGCGCACTGACGGAATAGCGATGGCCGGGTTTGACCTGGGCCGGATCGTAACTCAGATGAAACGGCAGTGGCACCTGGCCTTTTACCGGGCCTTTCTGTTCGGCGAGGGTCACGGCCGGGGCGTCCATCAAGGACACGTCCTGCAGGCTGACGCTCAAGGTGGCGGCGGGCGGCAGGGCAATGCGTTGCAGGTAGAAGACTTCGCCATCGAGGCTGGTTTTCGCGGCAGGTTGCAGGGTTTGGCAGGCACTGAGCAAAGCAGCCAGTCCCAGAAACGAATGTTTTTTCATGAATTGAATTGACAGATTATAAGAACATCCTTGTTCCTATAGTCATTGTCAGGAAGTTACCGCCGACTCCAACTAAGCCTGGTCCGCTGCATCTTCACTTCGATGCAACGCCACCTGACGGATCGATAAACGAATCTCCGCCGGCAACACCCGTTTGGCCGCGCCTTCTGCCAGTTCGCCCAGCAGTTCGTGATAACTCAGCTTGCCGGCTTCGTCGCGCTTGAGCACGTCGAGATCCAGCAGGGTCTGGATGAAATGTCGGAAAAGGCTCTTGTCGAAAAACTCCGGGGCATTGAGGCCATGCAGGATCGACAGGCGCTGGGCCATGATCGTGCACAGGTCTTCCAGCTCCTCGGCGCTGATGCTGTTCTGGCCGCTGTTGAGCAGCAGCGAGATCGCCATGTAGAAGCGTTGCAGTGTCTGGGCGATGCTCTTCGACAACAACGTCAGCAACACAAAGTGCCGCGAGCTTGGCGCCGGGCGCAGGTAGACATCGTTCTCGAAACGCAGCAGACCTTGCTCGACGAACGCTTCGAGCCATTGATCGATCACGCCATCCAGTTCGTCCAGCGTCCAGCGAATGAACAGCTCTGATTGCAGGTACGGATACAGCGCCCGGGTGTAGCGCAGGATCTGTTCGCGGCTCATGCGCGAGGCGCTCTGGAAGAAGCTTGCCAGCAGTGCGGGCAGGGCGAAGATGTGCAGTACGTTGTTGCGGTAATAGGTCATCAGGACGGCATTCTGCTCGTCCAGGTACAGGATCTTGCCCAGGGCGTCACTTTGCTCGGACAACAGGTCCATGTCCTTGACGTGCTTGATCAACGCCCGGCCGTCACCGTCCGGCAGCGTGGTATGCGGCGAGTACGGGACCTTGCGCAACAGCGCCAGATACAAATCAAGCACGCGCGCCATGGCGCGATCATCCAGCGCCAGGCGGGTGGTGGACAGCAGCGCCAGGGCCACCAGATTCACCGGGTTGACTGCGGCGGCTTCGTTCAAGTGGCGCGCCACCTGCTCACCGAGGCGGTTGGTGGTTTCGTTGAGCCAGGCGGGTTTGTAGTTCGGGCCGAGTTCCTGTTTGCGCCAGTCTGGCTGTTCGCTGTCGAGGAACTCGGCCAGCTTGATCGGTTCGCCGAAATTGACCGCGACTTGGCCAAAGCGCTGCTTGAGCGCGCCGACCACTTTGAAAATATCAAAGATCGATTCTTTCTTCTTGCTCGCGCCACGCAGCTCGCCGAGGTAAGTGCGGCCTTCCAGCACACGCTCATAGCCGATATACACCGGCACAAACACGATCGGCATGCGCGAAGAGCGCAGGAAGCTGCGCAGGGTGATTGCCAGCATTCCGGTTTTCGGTTGCAGCATGCGCCCGGTGCGCGAGCGCCCGCCTTCCACGAAGTACTCCACCGGGAAACCCTTGGTGAACAGCGTGTGCAGGTATTCGTTGAACACCGAGGTATACAGCGGGTTGCCCTTGAAGGTGCGGCGCATGAAAAACGCACCGCCACGGCGCAGCAGGCTGCCGATCACCGGCATGTTCAGGTTGATGCCGGCGGCGATGTGCGGCGGGGTCAGGCCATTCTTGAACAGCAGGTACGAGAGCAGCAGGTAGTCGATATGGCTACGGTGGCAAGGCACGTAGATCACCTCATAACCCTGGGCAACCTTTTGCACACCCTCGATGTTATTGACCTTGATGCCGTCGTAGATCTTGTTCCAGAACCAGCTCAGTACCACTTCGAGAAAGCGGATCGCGGTGTAGGTGTAGTCCGAGGCGATCTCGTTGCCGTAGCGCAGGGCCTGGGCCTTGGCTTTCTCCGGGGAGATGTTCTCGCGCTCGGCTTCGTCGAGGATCGCTTGCTTGACCAGCGGCTGGTTGAGCAAGCCCTTGACCAGGTTGCGGCGGTGGGAAATGTCCGGGCCGATCACTGCGGCTTTCAGGTTGCGGAAGTGCACCCGCAGGATCCGCTGGGCCATGCGCACCGTGCGCTCGTGGCCTTTGTTGTGGTCGATCAGCTCGCGCAAATGAATCGGCGCCGAGAACTGCACGCGGGTTTTGCGCCCCAGCACAATGATGCTCAGCAATCGACGCAGGCGTCCGGTCACGGCCCAACTGTCAGCGAAGAGCAATTTCCACGGGCTCGATTCACTATCGGGCGATTGGCCCCAAAACACGCTGACCGGAATGATCTGCGCGTCTTCGGCGGCGTTCTGGCTCAGGGCGCTGACCAGGCGGGTCAGGGCGGGCGGCGCACCACGTTTGTCCTGACGGCCGAGCCAGTCGGGCTCCGGCGTCAGGTAGAAAAATGCAGCGGGTTCCACCAGGTTACCCACCGACACAGGCAGCACCGGACGGGGCAGGCCAGCCTTGCTGCATTCGGTGTCGACCACGGCAAGGTCGGTCAGCGAAGGGTATTGCAGGACGTAGAACACCGGCCGGCTGCGGTCGAGGTTAAGGGTTAGGGACGACTGGTTGATCGTCTCGGAGCGAACCCAGAGGTACAACAGTCGGCGCAAGGTGCCAAACACAAGACGGCGGAACGGGGAACGGGTCATACGGCTTCTGCGTGAGTGAGTAAAACCAAGCAATTGCTCGGGCGG
>NZ_NMOJ01000008.1 GCF_002251635.1 Pseudomonas mandelii | reverse complement strand
AAGAGCGAACGACTATGTATCTGGTGTGTGGCGAAGCGCTGTTCGATTTTTTCAGTGAAGAGGATGCCAGCGGGCAGGCCTCCAAGGTCAATTACAAAGCGATTGCCGGCGGTTCGCCGTTCAACGTGGCGGTTGGACTTCGTCGGTTGGGCGTGGAGGCGGCGCTGTTTGCCGGGTTGTCCACCGACTACCTTGGGCGACGCTTGCAGCAAGTGCTGCAGGATGAAGGTGTACGCCCGGATTTCCTCGTGGATTTCGCCGCACCGACCACGCTGGCGATGGTCGCCGTCGGTGCCAATGGCTCGCCTCACTACAGCTTTCGCGGTGAAGGTTGCGCAGATCGGCAGCTCAAACCTGAGCATTTGCCTGAGCTGGGGCCGGAAGTGCGCGGTTTACACATCGGCTCGTATTCTTTGGTGGTGCAGCCGATTGCCGACACCTTACTGGCGTTGGTGCAGCGTGAAAGCGGCAAACGCCTGATCAGCCTTGATCCTAATGTACGACTCAATCCTGAGCCGAACATCGACCTGTGGCGCTCGCGGATTGCGACGCTGGTTGAGTTGGCCGACTTGATCAAAGTCAGCGATGAAGACTTGAGCCTGTTGTACCCCGAGCAAGATCCGCAGCGAGTGATTGAGGGTTGGCTGCAACATCGCTGTCAGTTGGTGTTCCTGACCCGCGGTGGCGAGGGTGCAACGGTGTTCAGCCGTGCGCACGGTTCGTGGTCGGTGCCGGCGAGCGCAGTGAAAATCGCCGATACCGTGGGCGCGGGTGATACGTTTCAGGCGGCATTGATTACCTGGTTGACCGAGCAGCAACTGGATTCGGTTGAGGGCGTGCAATCGCTTGAGCGCGGGCAAATCGACGGGATGTTCAAGTTTGCGGTGAAGGCGGCAGCGTTGACGTGCAGCAAGACGGGGCCGGATTTGCCGTATCGGCAGCAATTGGATCTTCGCTGATTGACAGGCCCCTATCGCGGGCAAGCCCGCTCCCACAATGATCATTGCCGAACACAAAATCTGTGTTCGCTGGAGATCACTGTGGGAGCGGGCTTGCCCGCGATGGCGGTGTAACACACACCGCCAACTTTCGGTCCCAACAAGGGCTACAGATGACTTTAGTCTGAAAATGACTATCAGTTTCTGGCCGCCCCGCCCCTGTGATGCAAGGATGTGCTGGAGAGGATGGAGCAACAACCCCCCGCATCCATTGGCCAAAACCCCGTATCTAAGGGTTTTCCCGATAGCCCAAGGCCTCCACACCTACGCCATTTGCGCCTTGAACGAGTCGGTTTAATGCTGCACCATCCGCACCAGCTTATTCAAAGGACGGAATTAAAGGCATGCTGGACGCGAACGCAACCCATATTTCCCTGACGCTGGAAGGCGTTTCCGTTGACCTGCAAGTGCTCAGCTTCGTCGGTCGCGAAACCCTCAACCAACCGTTCTGTTTCGACATCGAACTGGTCAGCGCCCGTCCCGACCTGAAACTCGAAGAGTTGCTGCACAAGCCTGGCTGCCTGACCTTCGGCGCTACCGGCGAAGGCATCATCCACGGTCTGGTTTATCGCATCGAGCAAGGCGACTCCGGCAAAAGCCTGACGCGCTACAGCATCAGCCTGGTTCCGCAACTTGCTTACCTGCGTCACAACCATGACCAGCAGATTTTCCAGCATTTAAGTGTGCCGAAGATCATTGCCCAGGTCCTAGAAGCACGCGGCATCCTGGCCGACGCCTACAGTTTCCAGCTCGGCGCGATCTACCCCGAGCGCGATTACTGCGTGCAGTACGACGAATCCGACCTGCATTTCATCCAGCGTCTGTGTGAAGAGGAAGGCATTCACTTCCACTTCCAACACAGTGCCAGCGGCCACAAACTCGTCTTCGGCGATGACCAGACGGTGTTCCGCAAACTCGCACCCGTGGCCTACCAGCAAGACTCCGGCATGGCCGCCACAAAACCGGTGATCAAACGTTTCAACCTGCGCCTGGAAACCCGGACTTCCCGCGTCAGCCGCCGCGATTACGACTTCGAGAAACCAAGCATCCTGCCCGAAGGCACCGCCAAGAGCACCTTCGCCCCGGACCTCGAAGACTACGACTACCCCGGCCGCTTCGTGACCCGCGAACGCGGCAAACAACTGGCAACCCGTGCGCTGGAACGCCATCGCAGCGATTACCAACTCGCCGAAGGCAAAGGCGACGAGCCCACCCTGGTGAGCGGCCACTTCATGGCCCTGAGCGAACACCCGCGCGCCGAGTGGAACGACCTCTGGCTGTTGCTCGAAGTCGTGCACGAAGGCAAGCAGCCGCAAGTGCTCGGCAAAAACGTCACCAGCGACGTCACCCACAATAAAGACGATTTCCATCAGGGCTACCGCAACACCTTCCTTGCCACCCCGTGGGACGCGCACTTCCGCCCTGCCCTCGAACACCCGAAACCGAAAGTCCTGGGCAGCCAGACCGCCATCGTCACCGGCCCGCCCGGCGAAGAAATCCACTGCGACGAATACGGCCGCGTCAAAGTGCAATTCCACTGGGACCGCGACGGCCAGGCCAACGACAACACCAGTTGCTGGCTGCGCGTCGCCACCGGCTGGGCCGGAAGTGCCTACGGCGGCATCGCCATCCCGCGCGTCGGCATGGAAGTCCTCGTCACCTTCCTCGAAGGCGACCCCGACCAACCGCTGATCACCGGCTGCCTGTTCCACAAGGAAAACGTCGTCCCCTACGACCTGCCGGCGAACAAGACCCGCAGCACCTTCAAAACCCTCAGTTCCCCGGGCGGCAAGGGTTACAACGAGTTCCGCATCGAAGACAAGAAAGGCGCGGAACAGATCTACCTGCATGCCCAGCGCGACTGGGATGAAAACATCGAGCACGACCAGAAAATCCGCATCGGCAATGAACGCCATGACACGGTTGAGGCCAATGTGTTCAGCGAGTTCAAGGTTGAAGAACACCGGATTACCCATCTGGACCGCAAGACTGAAGCGCGGGCGGATGATCACCTGACCGTGGCTACAACTCAGCATGTGAAAGTGGGGACGGCGCAGTTTGTCGAGGCGGGTCAGGAGATTCATTACCACGCTGGGCAGAAGGTGGTGGTTGAAGGTGGGATGGAACTGACGGCCAAGGCTGGCGGGAGTTTCGTCAAGGTTGATGCGGGGGGTGTGACGATCAGTGGGGCTGAGGTGAAGACCAATTCGGGTGGATCGCCGGGTTCGGGGAGCGGGATTAAGATTCTTCCGCCGATTATTCCGGGTGCAGCAGCGGCTGCCGCAGCAGGGAAACTGCTGAGTGCTCCGCCGATTGGCAAGTTTAATGCGGTGGCTGATTTGGAGCGGCAAACAAAGCAACGGCGCCTGCAGCCGTAAGGATTGCACATGCATGTAACCGCCATGAACACCCTGCTGGCCGCACCTCGTTACGGATTCGAGTCGCTGCCCAGGGAACAGTCCAGTCAGGTCCTGTGTTTCATCATCGATCGCGCACGCCAACCCGAGGCGATGTCGCGTCTGTATCGCATCGGCGAACCGATGAATGCTCAAGCCTTGTACAGCAGCACTGACTTTGCGGAAATCGCCAATGACGGTCCGCTCTGGCTCACAGCACCTTGGGGCAGCCGATTGGCAGTCGAAGCCACGCGATTGTGCGAAGAAAATCACTCGGGCATTGCCCTGGTCGCAGAAGACGCCACTCAGGCACTCGCACACGCGCGCTGGTTGCTACGAGCCAACGACGGTTCCGGCGGCCAAAGCCTGTTGAGTTATCACAAACCTAGCCTGTGGGCTGCGCTGGCCTACACCGCAGGCGACACGTCCATTCAATTGTTCGGTCCTTGGCAAGCAGTGTATAGCCCTGCCCCGAGACACTTCGGCAAAGAGCGCGGCGCGTGGCTGTCCTGGACGGCGAAGTCGGAACTGAAGTGGCGTGGCGATGGCCCGGCGTTCAACCTTCCCGACAACGCAGCAAAGATTCAAGCGCGGCTGGGGTGGTTGTACTGGGTCGATGAGCAATATGCAGCGTTCGGTAAGCCCGGTGATGACCGGATCAATGAAATTACCGAGAACCTGGACCTTTTGCTCAAAAACAACATCTACGAAGGTGATCACTTGCTCAAGCTCGCCTCCGTCGTCGACGGACCGCGGCTTGAAACACGGCCAGAAGCAATGGCCATCCTGCAATCCAGGGAAGAGTCATTCATCAAGGTTGAACAGCTGATGCAAACAGCATCCGCCAATCCCCAATGAACCCGACGCAACAACAGAACGGAAGCACCATGGAAATTACCAATCATTCAGTCAATCCTGGTGAAACGCTCAGCCAGATTGCTACTCGCTACAACACCAATGTTGCGCAACTGCGCCAGATGAATCCATTCATTACCAACCCGAGTGCGATTAAACCGGGTTGGAATCTTAGTGTTCCCAAGAGTGCTCAGGCTGAAGCGGTTGCAAAACCAGCGGCCCCTTCAACGGCAGCTTCCCAACCTGCTCCAACGGCCGAAAGTGCAAGTGCGCCTGGCCCTAAGCCCATTGACTTGGGGCCGAAAAAAGACTTTACAGAAACGTGCGCCCCCAGCTTCAAGGATCAGCCCAAGCCTTGTTCCAACACGTACGGCACCGCAATTTATGCAACTGACGAAGAAGAGTTTTGGTTACTGCCCGAGCGCGCCGCCTCCTCGATGAAGGAGGCGATGCACGCTCTGGAGAATCAAATTGCCCCGAGTAAATCCCGCGATGAGCGCCTCAAGGGATTAGATGACAGCGGATTACTGAATTACTTCCTTGAGCCAAAACTGAGTAATTTTCTCGAGGGCGAACAGCGCCAACGAATGGAGGAGATTGAAGCTCAGGAACCGAATATCGAAATGGACCCAGGAATGGTCCTTCGCAGCCGCCAAGAAGTAAAACGCGCAAAAGAAAAGGACGCACCAAAGGCCGAAACGCCGAAAACCGATACTCAGCGCTCACGTATAGATCAGCTTCAGTCGGATATCGATACTCAGAACCGTATCCGGGATGATTACAGCGAGCTACGCAAGTTACGCAGCGAGTGGTTGGCGCTAAAAAAAACAGCTATTGCCGCCGCCGAAAAGAAGGGTCATACGTACGAGAACGGTACGTTGTTCGCTGCCGGGGCAATCGAGGCTCGCGCTCGCGTCCAAAATTACCTGGAGAAACGCAAGGCGCTGATCAGTGAAGGTGGCATCAAGCCACAGGCTCAGGAAGATATCGCCAAGCTCCTTGAAACTGACAAGAAAAAGCGTGATGAACTGCAGAAGTGTTTATACACCTGCGAAGGCGATACATACGCCTACCTGGCGTGGAAGCATGGCGAAGCCAAGTCGTTTGCCTATCACGAATACACCGACGCGATTATCAAAGTAGCGGAATACGGGATCGCCTTACCTGAGTACGCATTGATCAGTGGCGATGACATCACTACAGGTATCGAGCAGTTCAAGTTGTTTCTCGATACGGAAAAACAGCAATCGGAAATCAATAACCGCTTGCGTGAAAAATACAAAAACTGGATCGAAGCGACGGGTCAAAATGCCCAGGCACCTGCCGGTCTGGTCGAAGCCGAACGTGCCGAATGGGACCGTTTGCAAGTTGTAAAACAGGGCTTACACGAAAAGGCTCAACAAAAAGTCGCTGCTGACCCTATTCGACGTCACTTATTATGGGAGCCTGAACAGTTTGAGCCTCAGCCGGTTGATCGGCTTGTCAAAGATGGCTTTCCGCTAAGAGAGGTCAGCACACTGGCTACAAGCGGCACGCCGTTGAAGTGGTTCAGTTTGCTCAACCTCAAGGGTGCGCCAAACCTTCTTGAGGAAGACTTGAAAAAAGCCGGCAAGAGCGCAAAAAAAATTCTTGAAGGCATCCCAAAAAATGGTGACGGTGGTGCAAATAAAAACAGCGCGCAGAAGGTATTTGGCCAGTGGCTGGCAAGCCAGGGCGCGCTAAAAATTGGAGATCAAGCCGGCGATTGGTTTGATACCAATGGTTGGTTCAATATCGACAAGTTTTACAGCTTCTTGCAAACCAACGGCTATAAAGTGACTCAGCTTGAGGATGCCGGTGCGCGAAAAGAATGGGGCGAGCATCTAAAGCAGGTCGTATTCAAAAAGAGTGTTCGTGGTGAAGTGAGGCTTTTCGACAAGAGCCAGCAGGCGCAGTTTGTCCGCTGCCTTGCGCCGCCGCAAAAAAAACTGCATGGCGAAGTGAAACTGGAAGGTCCCTCCTTCTCTGCCGCTGAAGGCTTCAAGACGTCGGCCAGTGCGTCACTGAGCTTTGACTTGGCTCGAGGTGAAGTGGAACTGCTTAAAATCGACATGCCGACTCGCGAAAAAGCCAAGGATGTGACGGTCGATTACTATCTCGAAGGTAATCCTCAACTTCAGACCTTGAACCTCGGCCGTATGTCCTTCCATTTCGGTGCCCGTGCGTGGGGATACGCCGGTGCGTCGCTCATGCTCGCCGGTAGTATTGAGCTGGTCCCTATAGGCGGCAATACCAAATATGGCGCGACACTCAGCCCTGTCAAACCGGCACAGCGCGAAGATACCGAAGCAAAGGCCGAACGGAAGACCCACGAAGAAACGATCAAAACCAAAGCCGACAATGGTGATACCAGCCCTACCCCTGACCTTGAATACAAGTCCAAGGCGCTCACGGCTGTCGATACCAAATCAAGTGGCCAAGTCATGTCCGGCAAGGCCGCCAACGTACAAATTGAAAATGGCATAAAGGCCAATTTCAATCTGTTCGCCGGCGTGCAAGCAGGTATCCAACTGACAGGGGCTTTGAATTGGGCTCCGCCTAAAGCATTGGCTGTATTGCGGGCAGGACCCTCCACCGGAATCAATAACAGCAAGGAGGCTACGAGCGCTAGCCAATGGCTAACGCTTGCCAACCTCAGCGGATCTTTAGGTGCTGCCTATGGCGCGGGCTTGCAGGGCAATGCTGGAGTTTCTCTGGATAAGGGTAAATTCATTCTCAATCTTAAAGCAACGGTTGTTCTTGGGCCGGGTGCAAGTGGTAGTTTCAAATTTGAGGTAGGTTACGAGGCTGTTGTAGAGCTTATCAATATTTATCGACGTGAGCTGTATAAAGCTAAAGGCGCTTCTATTAGCTGGATTACTCCAGAGGCTGCTGAACAGGCTTCTGCACTGAACATGCTCGGTGCGGTCGGGTTGGATGTTGCAATGATCTATATGATGGGCATCGACGTTATTATGAATCTATATGACGCGATGACCAGTAGTGGAAAGGGAGGGCCCATTGCAGACACTATTATTGAATATGAAAATCAAGCCGAATTGCAAAAATGGTTTATGGAAGCAACTCCCGCGGCCTTGGGCCCCCTCCTTATGACGCTCAGTTCTGAGCCGGAAGAGTTTTCAGTAATTTCAACGAACCAAGACACAAGTGAAAGTAAAAGTACCGATCGTAAGTACGTAAAACAGGAAGCACGTTTGCTCCAACAACGAGCTCTCGACAGAGTGATTTATTGGGTAGGATCAACGGCGGATGGCGCAGAAGCGTTAACCAAAGCTCAACAGCTATTTGAGGACGCTTGTAAATGCATGAACAAACTAGGCGTCGCACCTAAAGAGTCCGGGCAAGCGTATTGTGAGAATAGATACAGACTAGATAATTTTATGGCAGTTCCTGTACTTAGCATGGAACGTGCGGAAGGCGTTAAAGCTCGGGCCCGCTATAAATCAAATGTGAAGAAAATGGGTCAGCGTATAGACGCGTTCTGCAAGCTGGACTTTCGGGAAAATAGCTATATCCCGATGACCACCATGAAATATTCCGGCCCTTTATAATCGAGTCAACTAAACATGTTAAAAATGAAAAATGCCGTTTGCATTGCCTTATCAACCCTATTCTTTAGCTTTGTGGCGCAGGCAGAAGTATCGACACAGCAAGTGAAAGCAAAGGAAAAGGGTATTGAGCTTTACAATCAATTCAAAGCCATATCTGCAGTCCCCTATCTGAAGGCAGCAGCGGAAGGTGGCGATCGTGAAGCACAGTACTACTTGGGCGAAGCGTTACGCAAAAATAACAAATATATAACTCCAGAAGCTCAGAGCGCGTATGAAGCCTCTGCTCGCCAAGGTGATATATATGCAATGATAAGATTGTCTCAGCGCAATAACGATCTCTGCGTTGAGATGAACAACTGCTCAGGTGAAAAAAAATCGCCAAACGAGTGGTCCAAAAGTGCCTTAGAGGCTGCTACGAAAGAAGCTGAAAAAGGTGACGCCGAGGCTATGTATTTGATGTACCGGATAACCGGAGACGACAAATGGTTTGAAAAATCCGCAGACGGAGGTTTTGCGCTAGCGCAGTACTATCTAGCGGCGGATTACCGTGAAGGTAAAGGTTTCTTCCTGACACCTTCAAAACGCGCGGAGATGGTCGAACGCTGGATGAAGGCATCTGCGGAGGGTGGCAACCCTCAAGGTATGTTGGCGTATGCCGCGATTCAGGGTCGAAAAAAGGACTGGGAGCAATTCAGGTCGTGGAATGAAAAAGCTGCAATGACTGGATATGTCAGCGCTGTATACGGTTATGGCTCTTACTTAGCAGGACAATCGCCGGAATACGGCTTTAAGGAGGATCTAGTAACTGCCTATGCATCCATTTCCTGGGTGCTTGAACTAGACGGTGGGGGCGGCATGCGAGAATTTGCACAAGATGAACTCCCGGAAATCGCGGCAAAAATGACTGGGGAACAGATCGAAAAATCAAAAAAAACCCTGACGGAATGGAAAGCAACCCGCCCACCACTATCCTTCTTCCCTGACAAGCTATGAACGATTAACACTATGAAAGCGTATTTTTTCGTAGCCCTCTTCGCGATCGATTTGTCCTCAGAGGTTAGCGCACAATCTACTTCGGACCTGAAGTCCGCTAAAACACAAGGCATCACACTTTATAATCAGTTCAAAACAAGTTCATCAGTGCCACTCCTTGAATTAGCGGCCCAAACAGGTGATCACGAAGCCCAATATTATCTCAGCGAAGCAATTCGTAAAAAAAATATATGACTCCTGAAGCTATGAGTGCCTATGAAGCATCGGCCCTCCAAGGCGATATATACTCGATGATAAGGCTCGCAGGAGAGAAAAATGATCTCTGCGTAACTATGGGTAACTGCCCAGAAAGCCGAAAGGAACCTGGCGTTTGGGGGAAGTTGGCGTTAGATACCGCTAGCGTAGAAGCTGCGAAAGGAAACGCAGAAGCGATGTACCTAATGTTTATAGTTACCGGCGATGATAAATGGCTGGAGAAATCCGCCGAAAATGGGTACGCGTTTGCGCAGTACTTTTTAGGGGTAAGCTATCGTGAAGGGCGGGGCTTTTTTTTACTACCATCGAATCGGACAGAGGTTTTTGAACGCTTAATGAAATCTTCTGCTGAAAGGGGCTACCCTCAGAGCAATCCTAGCGGAAAAATAGATATGCAAGGATTCAGACTCTAGAACCAAAGAGCGGCAGAAACCGGATACGCGACTGCAATTTTTGGATATGGATCAAACTTAGGGAAAGAATCATTTGAGTTTGGATATATCTACGACCCGATCAAGTCCTATGCATTACTTCACGCTCTGCTTGAGTTAGATGGTGGCGGCGAAATGCCGGACTGTGAACCATGTACTTCCTGATATTTCCGCCAAGCTGACTCCAGCGCAAATAGAGAAAGCAAAAATGCTCTCTAAGGAATGGAAAGAATCTCACCCACCACTACCCTTCTTCCCCGACAAGCTATGAGTTAACAAATGAATTACATTACACACCTACGCCATTTGGCACCTTGAACCAGTCGGTTTAATGCCGCACCATCCGCACCAGCTTATTCAAAGGACGGAATTAAAGGCATGCTGGACGCCGGGAGCTTTGGGCCCACTACTCATGACTTTAATAAGCCCTGCAGACGAATTCAGTATTATCAGCACCAATTCATCGGACAACAAAGCAGAACGCAAATACGACAAAAACCAAGCACACCTAATCCAACAAAGAGCAATTGAGCGTATTCTTAGATGGATATTAGATAACGCAAAAAAACAGAATACCGTCGATAAAGCCCAGAGCCAGTTCGAGGAGATCTGCATGCGCATGAATCGCTTTGGATTAAAGCCAGCGAATGAAACGCAACTTTATTGCGAAAATCGACTGGCGCTTGACAACTTTATGTCAGATGCAGTTCTAAGACTTGCTGATCCAGAAAACGAAAAAATGCGTACTCGATATGCTCAACATGTGAAATTATTAGGCGCAATTAGTGATAATTACTACCAACGCAGCCAATTTTATGGCCGAACATATTTACCCGCCGGCAGAGCCGAGTACATTGGTCCCGGCCAGTAGAAACCGAGGACAACACATGCGCCAAAAACTCACACTCGCTACTGCAATTTTTTCCCTGCTTTTTTCTTGCCAATTGCTTGCAAAACCTACGGCTGAATTGACTGCAGCAAAACAAACGGGAATAGCTCTTTACAATCAATACAAGATGGTGCCTGCAATACAGCATTTGACGATAGCCGCAAAAGGAGGGGATGCGGAATCTCAGTACTATTTAGCCGAATCAATTAGAAATACAAAACGTTACATGACTGAGGAGGCGCAACATTGGTACGAGGAATCAGCAAACCAAAATAACATTTATGCAATGATACAGCTCGGACGAAGTGGTGATAATCTCTGTATCAATATGGGCAACTGCCCTAAAAGTACAAAAACACCGGCGCAATGGTTGAAAGGCGCGCTAGATTTGACGAAACCTGCTGCTGAAAGTGGTGATCCCGAAGCGATGTACTTAATGTATGAACTAACGCTTAAGGACGAATGGCTGGAGAAATCTGCAAATTCTGGACATGCATTAGCTCAATACTGGATGGCAATTGGAACCAGGCAAGGGGACGGTTTCCTCTTACCGTGGAAGCGGCATGAGGCAGTCGGAAATTGGCTGAAACTATCTGCAGAAGGAGGCTACCCTCCTGCAATGATGGAGTACGCTGCGTTTATTTATGAGGATCAAGGCGATTTGGCGGTGGCACGTCATTGGATTATCGAAGCAGCCCAAAAAGGGTACAAGTCAGGAATTAGTAGTTACGGCGCATATTCGGCGCATTCACCATCACTTTACGACTTCCCATTAGATAGGATTAAAGGTTATGCGTTGACCTCATTACTATCTGAACTTGACGGCGGTGGAGATGTACAGGTCTACGTAAATGAAACCCTGTCGGAAATCGCCGAAAAAATGACATCTGAAGAAATTTCAGAAGCTAACGAATTTGCAAAAAACTGGAAAGCGACTCATCCACCTCTGTCATTTTTTCCTGATAAATTGAGTCGCTAACATAAATGAGCATCCACTTAGTATGCGCGCTATTAATTACTGCGCTTTCAAGTAGCGCACTCGCGCAACTATCCCAAAAAGAACAAGCAGCAAAAGTTCGGGGGCTAATCCTCTACAATCAATACAAAACTGTTACTGCCACCCCCTTCCTGACCGTTGCCGCTGAAGCCGGGGATTACGAAGCACAATATTTTCTAGCAGAATCATTGAGAACAAAAAACCACTACATGACTACCGAAGCCAGACATTGGTATGAAGCTGCTGCTGCTCAAGGTGACCTGTATGCCATGATCCAACTCGGCCGCAGCAAAAATGATATTTGCGACCTGAAAAATGATCGCCCCAAAGATAAAAAGAAACCGGTTGAGTGGTTAAATGAAGCCCGAGATTTAGCAAAACCCAAAGCAGAAGCGGGAGACGCCGAAGCTATGTACATCATGTACGAGCTTATGCTAGAAAAAAGCTGGCTTGCAAAATCAGCCTCGGCCGGTTTTGCGCTTGCACAATATTGGATGGCCGTGGGCTACAAGCAAGGTGATGAATTTCTTCTACCATGGAAGCGCACGGAAGCAATTGAAAAATGGTTCAAAGCCTCTGCAGAGGGCGGATATCCAAAATCGATGATGGAATATGCGGCGATCTTGTACGAAAAGGGAGATATGGATGGTTTTCGCCATTGGAATGAACAAGCAGCATTGGCAGGCTACGCATCTACAGTTTATGGCCATGGATCCGATTTAGCTCATGAACCAGACAAATATGGCTTTCCATTCGACATAATTAAAGGCTATGCACTTGTATACTCTTTGAGAGAACTCGACGGCGGTGGCGGGATTCAGGCCAGAGTCGAAAGCAAACTCCCAAAAATTGCGGCAAAGATGACACCCGAACAGATAATTGAAGCTAAAGAGTTCGCTCAGAAATGGAAGATTACTCATCCTCCACTTTCATTTTTCCCTGATAAGCTGAGTCGTTAAACGCGGTGAAAATTTATTTTTATGGGGCCTATTAGCGCTGACATTTTTAGCTAGCGCGCAAACTCAACTAACACCTGAAGCAAACACAGCCAAGACAAAAGGAATAGCACTTTACAATCAATACAAATCAGTTTCAGCCACCCAATACCTAACAGTAGCCGCAGAGGCTGGCGACGCTGAAGCGCAATATCATTTGGGTGAATCGCTCAGGAGGAAAATCATTACAGGATTCCTGAAGCACGAAAGTGGTATGAGGTCTCCGCGGCACAAGGGGATGTTTATGCCATGATTCAGCTTGGACGTAGAGAAAAAGATCTATGTACGTTTTCAAATGTNATTCATGACGCAATTCAAAATCCAGCGCCTAGCAGCGCGG
>NZ_NMOJ01000079.1 GCF_002251635.1 Pseudomonas mandelii | reverse complement strand
GGTAGTGTGCCGTATTCGCCGAAAATCGGCAAAAAAGCGGCGAAGTAAAGTTGAGTTGAGAGTTTTGGTGCCTGTCATATACTCGGCGCCTCAACAATAAAAAGAAGGGGGTATCGATTCATGGCTACGCGCGAAACCGGCAATGTGAAGTGGTTCAACGATGCCAANGGCTATGGCTTTATTCAGCGCGAGGACGGCAAGGATGTGTTTGTGCACTACCGCGCCATTCGCGGTGATGGCCACCGTTCATTGGCCGAAGGCCAGCAGGTGGAGTACGCCGTGGTGACCGGCGAGAAGGGGTTACAGGCAGAGGATGTCGTCGGTCTGTAAGCCATCCTTCAGTTCACCCAAAACCACTGTGGGAGCGAGCTTGCTCGCGATTGCGGACTGACATTCAACATCGACGTTGACTGAAAGGCCCTCACTGCGNNCGTTCTNNGNCNGNTTTTANGCNGTTTTCCAGGTGATTTCTTCTTCACCATCCGCGCTGATGCGCATCCAGCGATCCGCGNTTTCCTCGCCTTCTTCCTCAACCCAGGTACCGGGCGCGCAACGCACTTCGACGTTCAGCGCGGCAAACGCAGCGCGGGCGCAGGCGATGTCGTCGTCCCACGGGGTCTGGTCGCTTTCCAGGTACAGGCTGTTCCATTTGCCGACGGCTTTTGGCAGCCAGGTGACCGGCACGCTGCCGGCCTTGCACTTGTAGGTCTGGCCTCTCTGGACCCAGTCGGTGCACGGGCCCAGGGCGGCGCCCAGCCAGGCGGCAATGGCCTTGTAGTCGACGTCGGCGTCCTTCAGGTAAATCTCGATATCGGGTTGGCGCATGGATGTCCTCACTGCGGGTCTGAAAAATCCATTCGCGGATTTAGCCGGCCTCGAGCTGTGGCTCGAAACCAAAAATTATTGAAGTACGAAATAATCGTAGCGCATCGACACGGTGACCTCGAACGGCTCGGCCTGCTCGATGACCGCTGCCCGGCGTTCGGCACTGGCGCGCCACCCGTGAGGCGTCATGGCCAGCAGGTTGGCGCGATCCTGACCCTTTGAAAGCGTCAGTCCGAATTCCAGGGTTTCACTGTGTTGCAGCGTCATGCCTTCCGGCACCAGGGCCAAATGCTTGTCGTCGGTGTATTCACGCACTTCGTCGTACAGGCGCTCGCGCAGTTCCATCAGGTGGCCCGCGGTCGGGCCAACCTTCATCAAGCCGCCACCGGGGCTGAGCAGGCGTTTGGCCTCCTGCCAGTCCAATGGGCTGAACACGCTGGCGAGGAACTGGCAGCTGGCATCGGCCAACGGCACGCGGGCCATGCTGGCGATCAACCAGGTCAGCGCCGGGTTGCGTTTGCACGCGCGCTTGACGGCTTCCTTGGAGATATCCAGCGCGTAGCCGTCGGCATCGGGCAGGGCTTCGGCGAGTTGCGCGGTGTAGTAACCCTCGCCACAGCCGATGTCCACCCAACGCTGTGGCGCACGCTGCGCCGCCAGTTCGGCCAGGCGCTTGGCCACCGGCGCGTAATGGCCGGCGTTCAGGAAGTCGCGGCGGGCTTCGACCATGGCCAGGTTATCGCCCGGGTCGCGGCTGTTCTTGTGCTGCACCGGCAACAGGTTCAGGTAACCCTGGCGCGCACGGTCGAAACGGTGCCCGACCGGGCACGCCACGCCATTGTCCACCGCGTTGAGCGGTGCGCTGCAAATGGGGCAAGCGAGCATCAGGCGAGCAACTTGATCAGGGTTTGGTAATAGATTTCGGTCAGCACGTCGAGGTCGCTGGCCAGGATACGTTCGTTGACCTGGTGAATCGTCGCGTTGACCGGGCCCAGTTCAACCACTTGCGTGCCCATGGTCGCGATGAAGCGTCCGTCGGAGGTGCCGCCGCTGGTGGACGCCTTGGTTTCGCGACCTGTGATGTCCTTGATGCTCGACGCCACGGCATCCAGCAATGCACCTGGCTCGGTGAGAAACGGCAGGCCTGACAGCGCCCACTCTACGTGCCAGTCCAGGCCATGTTTGTCGAGGATCGCCGCAACGCGCTGTTGCAAGCCTTCNACAGTGGATTCGGTGGAGAAGCGGAAGTTGAACACCGCCACCAGATCGCCCGGAATCACGTTGGTCGCGCCGGTACCGGAGTTGACGTTGGAAATCTGGAAACTGGTCGGCGGGAAGAAGGTATTGCCGTCGTCCCAATGCTCGGCGGCCAATTCGGCCAGGGCCGGTGCGGCCAGGTGGATCGGGTTCTTCGCCAGGTGTGGATACGCCACGTGGCCTTGTACACCGCGCACGGTCAGGGTGGCGCCGAGAGAGCCACGACGGCCGTTCTTGACCACATCGCCCACCAGGGTCGTGCTCGACGGTTCGCCGACGATGCACCAGTCCAGGCGCTCCTTGCGTGCCGCCAGCCGCTCGATCACAGCCTTGGTGCCATGGTGCGCCGGGCCTTCTTCATCGCTGGTGATCAGGAAGGCTACCGAGCCATTGTGGTCCGGGTAGTCGGTAACGAAACGCTCGGATGCCACCAGCATTGCCGCCAGGCTGCCTTTCATGTCTGCCGCACCACGGCCGCAAAGCATGCCGTGTTCGTCGATCAGCGCGTTGAACGGGTCGATCTGCCAGGCGGACACCGGGCCGGTCGGCACCACGTCGGTGTGACCGGCGAAGCACAGCACCGGACCGTCGTGTTTACCGTGGGTCGCCCAGAAGTTATCCACATCTTCGATGCGCATCGGCTCCAGGGTGAAACCGGCGTCGCCCAGGCGCTGCATCATCAGCTTCTGGCAGTCGGCGTCGATCGGTGTGACCGACGGGCGACGGATCAGGTCGATAGCGAGTTGAAGGGTCGGCGAAAGGTCGGCNTGGGCCGTCATGGNAAACTCCGGAGATCATGAATGTGGGCGCGGACTAAATGTGGGAGCCAGCCTGCTGGCGTTAAACTGTGATTGTTACACCGCTATCGCGAGCAGGCTCGCTCCCACAGGGATTAGGAAGCGCCCCGCAAAATGGCGGTTATCTTAAAGCAAAACGGCGACCATTGGCCGCCGTTTAGTGCATCGGTAGAGATTTAGACTGCCGGTGCCGTTTCAACTTCAGGTGCCGGTTTCGGCAATGAAGACAGGAACGCCATGATCAGCGCCGCCAGGTACGGCAGCGACTGCACCAGCAACATGGTCACCCAGAAGCGCATGTCATTGCTCGGCAGGCCCTGCACCAGGTAGATCCCCAGCGCCGCGCCCCACAACAGCAGCATGATGAACATTTCTTCGCGGGCTTCGGAAATGGCTACCCAGAAGCCGTGGTTATCCGCGTTTTTCGGTGTACGAAAGAACGGAATACTGCTGGTGAAGAAGCCGTACAGCACCGCTTTGGCAATGGTGTGCGACAACGCCAGGCCAGCCAGTGCCGCGCAGAACGCATCCTTCAGGTTGACCCCGACCGCACGNCGGTACAGGAAGACGATCTTGCCCACCTTGAACACGAACAGCGCCAAGGGTGGAATCGCGAAAATCAGCAGCGGCGGATCGACACGGGTCGGCACGATGATCATCGCCGCGGACCACAACAAGGCGCCGACGGTGAAGAAGATGTTCATGCCGTCCGCCACCCACGGCAACCAGCCCGCGAGGAAGTGGTAGCGCTGGCCACGGGTCAGCTCGGTGCCCTTACCGCGCAAGAGGCTGGCGGTGTGACGCTTGATGATCTGAATCGCCCCGTAGGCCCAGCGGAAACGCTGTTTCTTGAAGTCGATAAAGGTGTCCGGCATCAGGCCTTTACCGTAGCTGTCGTGGTAATACGCCGCCGACAGACCTTTCTCGAATACGCGCAGGCCCAGTTCGGCGTCTTCACAGATGCACCAGTCGGCCCAGCCGAGTTCTTCGAGCACCGAGCGACGGGTCATGGTCATGGTGCCGTGCTGGATGATCGCGTCACGGTCGTTACGGGTGACCATGCCGATATGGAAGAAGCCTTTGTATTCCGCGTAGCAGAGCTTCTTGAAGGTGCTTTCGTTCTGGTCGCGGTAATCCTGCGGCGACTGCACCACGGCAATTTTCGGGTCGGCGAAGTGCGGCACCATGTGCTTGAGCCAGTTCGGCGACACGCAGTAGTCCGAGTCGATCACCGCAATCACTTCGGCATCCTTGGCGGTATGCGGGATCAAGTAGTTCAGCGCGCCGCCCTTGAAACCGGCCAGGGGCGAAACGTGGAAGAACTTGAAGCGCGGCCCGAGGGTTTCGCAATAATCGCGCACCGGTTCCCAAACGGCTGGGTCCTTGGTGTTGTTGTCGATGATCAGGACTTCGTAGTCCGGGTAATCCAGGGCGGCCAGGGCGTCGAGGGTCTGTTTGACCATCTCCGGCGGCTCGTTGTAGCACGGCACATGGATCGACACTTTCGGGCGGTAGTCCGATTCGCCCACCACCGGCAGGAATTCGCGCCGACGCTTGTGGGTCCAGACCGCTTCGGCCAGTTCGTGCGCCTCGGTCAGCAGTACGATAAAGACCCCGAGTGCGCCAAGGGCGAGGAGGAAACCGACAGTCACACTGAACCAGGTGCTGTATTGCTGGCTGTAGTCGTAGCCGATCCACACCAGCACCGACCCGCACAGGAAGGCGATAAAGGTCAGGAAGGTCCGGCCACGCTGGCGCAGGGCCGAGCCGTCGATCATCAGCAAGGTCAGCGACAGCAGCGCGAGCACCACCGAGCCGATGGCCAGCACGCGCCATTGCGGGATCGCGACCACAGGGCCTTCAAAGTTGAATTTCTGCTGGCGCGCGGCGTTGTACACACCCCAGTAAGCACCGGCTGAACCTTCGTCGCTGACTTTCCACGGCTGGTCGAAGGCCTCGATCACGAAGTAGTTGTAGCCCTGGCGGTTCAGCTTGTTCACCAGCGTGCGCAGGTAAATCGCCTGGTCTGCCGGGGACGTTTCATTACCCCCACGCATGCGCCCGTTGCTCGGCCAGCCAACCTCCGATAGCAACAAAGGCTTTTTCGGGAACATCTTTTTCAGATCACGGGCACGGTCGAGTACGAACTGCCCGGATTGCTCCATCGGCACATGTTCCCAGTACGGCAGGACGTGGGCGGCNATCAGGTCGACGTGCTTGGCCAGTTGCGGGTTCTTTTCCCAGATGTGCCATTGCTCGGACGTGGTCACTGGCACTTTCACCGCCGCGCGAACGCGATCCAGAATAATGCTGAGTTCTGCGGCGGTAATTTCCTTACGGAAGATTGCCTCGTTGCCTACAACCACGCGAACCACGCTGCGGGAGGTGTTGGCGAGTTCGATGGCGCGCAGGATTTCACGCTCGTTGCGTTCCTCGTCCGGGCTGATCCAGATACCGAGGGTCACGCGCAGACCGAACTCTTCGGCCAGCTTGGGGATATCCCCCAGGGTGCCGTCGACCGAGTAGGTACGGATGTTGTCCGTCAGCTTGCTCATGATCTCGAGGTCGCGACGCATTTCTTCGTCGCTTGGGTACTGGTCTTTCTGCGGGAACTGGCCTTGCTGGAACGGCGAGTAGGAAAACCCGGAGATCTGTTCGGGCCAGTTGGGGGCAGTGACCGGGCGGTTGATCAGCGCCCAGAAACCGGTGAACAGCGCGGCAATTGCCAGCACCACCACCAGGTTGAGTCCAAATTTACGCGATGACATAGCGATTTCGGGTTCCAAAGGGTGTGGAACGAAAGANGGGTCGGCGTGTGCCAAGGGGCGCGCATCCTACACCGGGCATTCCCTGAGCGTATAGCTGACAGGGAAATGCCCTACGTTTGGCAATCCCGTTTCGCATAAGTTCTTACACTTGTCGCGGGAACTTAGATCTTGTTGCTGTCTAGCCCTATAATGCGCGCCGGTTTTTGGGGTTAATGGTCATGAGCACAGAAGATCCGCGGTTTGCAGGCATCGCCCGTTTATATGGCATNGAAGGCCTGGAACGCTTGAAAGCGGCCCATGTGGCGATCGTCGGCGTCGGCGGCGTAGGGTCCTGGGCGGCGGAAGCCATTGCCCGCTGCGGGGTGGGCGAGATTTCGCTGTTTGACCTGGACGATGTCTGCGTCAGCAACAGCAACCGCCAGTTGCACGCGCTGGACAGCACCGTGGGCAAGCCCAAGGTCGAAGTGATGGCCGAGCGCCTGCGCGGCATCAACCCGGACTGCACGGTGCATGCGGTGGCGGACTTCGTCACGCGCGACACCATGGCCGAGTACATCACCCCGAATATCGATTGCGTGATCGACTGCATCGACGCCGTCAACGCCAAGGCGGCGCTGATTGCCTGGTGCAAGCGCCGCAAGATCCAGATCATCACCACCGGCGGCGCGGGCGGGCAGATCGACCCGACGCTGATCCAGGTCTGCGACTTGAACCGTACCTTCAACGACCCGTTGGCGTCGAAAGTGCGCTCCACGCTGCGCCGCGATTACGGCTTCTCGCGCACCGTGACGCGTCATTACAGCGTGCCNTGCGTGTTTTCCACCGAGCAACTGCGCTATCCCAAGCCGGACGGCAGCATCTGTTTGCAGAAAAGTTTTGTCGGTGACGGCGTGAAGCTGGACTGCGCCGGTGGGTTTGGCGCGGTGATGATGGTGACGGCCACCTTCGGCATGGTGGCGGCGACCAAGGCTGTGGATAAGATTGTGGCGGGTGTGCGGCGGCCGGCGGATCGGGTCAAACCCGGGGTTTGAAACGCGATCCTTGTAGGAGCCGGCTTG
>NZ_NMOJ01000078.1 GCF_002251635.1 Pseudomonas mandelii | reverse complement strand
GCTGGCGATCCAGGCACCGCGGTATCCCTGACACACCGCGGCGCAGGATCGCCAGCAAGCCGGCTCCTACAGGGCTAACTCTCGCATTCGCTGGAGCACGGCATTAAGGCCATTACTGCGCGAAGGCGACAGTTGCCGTGAAAGCCCAAGCTGATTGAACCACTCCGGCAAATCCACCTGCCGTAACTCATCCGCCGATAACCCATTGACCCGCGCCAGCAGCAACGCCACCAACCCACGAATCATCCGCGCCTCGCTGCTCGCGGCAAACTGCCAGTGACCGGCCTGCAANGAACCCACCAGCCACACCTGGCTTTCACAGCCATGCACGCGGTTGGCGTCGACTTTATCCACATCACTCAACGCCGGCAGACGGTCGCCCCATTGCATCAGCAACCGCGCCCGCTGTTCCCAGCCAGGCGCATTCTGAAAGGTTTCGAGTGCGATAACGGCATCGGCCGGCAAGCTCATCGCAACAACTCCAGCGCCTGGTCCAGCGCTTCAAAGAAGCGCTCCAGGTCATCCGAATCGTTGTACAGCGCCAGCGACACCCGGATCGCTCCGGCCAACTCAAAGCTTTTGAGCAACGGCATCGCACAGTGATGGCCGGCGCGCACGGCGATACCCTGTTCGGTCAGCAAATGCGCCAGATCAGCGTTATGCACACCCTCGACGACAAAACTGGCCAGCGCCAGTTGCGGTTTGCCCAGCAGGCGTATGCCGTTGCGCGCCTCAAGGCCCTTCAACAGATAGTCATGCAGCGCCGCTTCATGGGCCGAGACCGCGTCCTGATCGAGGCCAGCGAGGTAATCCAGCGTCGCCCCAAGACCGATCACACTCGATATTGGCGGCGTTCCGGCCTCAAACCCCAGTGGCGCGGGGCGAAAGCGTGCGCTGTGGTAATCCGCATCCAGCACCATTTCGCCGCCGAACTGCCAATGGCGCAGTTGTTTCAGCGCTTCATGGCGACCGAACAGCACGCCGACGCCGTCCGGGCCGTAGAGTTTGTGGCTGGAAAATACATAAAAGTCGCAACCCAGGGCCTGCACATCGTGACGACCATGGACGATGCCCTGGGCGCCATCGACCACGGTTAACGCGTCGTGCGCCTTGGCCATCGCCAGCAAGGCGGGCAACGGCTGCCAGGCACCGAGCACGTTCGACAGCTGACTGACCGCCAGCAAGCGGGTTCTTGGGCCGATCAATTGCGCGGCGGCGTCGAGGTCGATCAAACCGTCAGCGTCCAGCGGCAGGATCACCAGTTTCAAGTCGCGACGCAGGGCCAGTTGCTGCCACGGCAGCAGGTTGGCGTGGTGTTCCAGGGCGCTGATGACAATCTCATCGCCCGCATTGAATAAATGCTCCAGGCCATAAGCCAGGAGGTTCAGCGCAGAGGTTGCGCCGTGGGTAAAGATGATTTGCCCGCACTCGCCGGTATTCAGCCATTGCGCGACTTTGCTGCGGCTGGCTTCGAATGCCTGGGTGGCATGGGCGCCGGGCAAGTGTTGCGCCCGATGCACGTTGGCCGCGCCGTTGGCGTAGTAATGCGCCAAAGCATCCAGCAGGGCTTGAGGTTTTTGCGTGGTNGCGGCGTTATCCAGNTAGGTCTGGTCTTGCCGTTGAAGTGCGGCGATGGCCGGGAAGTCGGCGCGCCAGGGAGAGAGAATCATCATGTTTTTCGGCCCTGGTGAAGATGGGCGGATATGCGCCTGACCTTGTGGGAGCGGGCTTGCCCGCGAAGCTTTTGGCGGCTTCAAGGGCCTCTTCGCGAGC
>NZ_NMOJ01000077.1 GCF_002251635.1 Pseudomonas mandelii | reverse complement strand
AAGNCGCGGCCCGCTAGTGGCATCGAGTGGCTGCTTAGTTGTGAGCGTGCAGCGCTTCGTTCAGTTCGATGGCCGATTTGTGGGTTTTGCACTCCACGGCACCGGTCTCGGAATTACGGCGGAACAGCAGGTCAGGTTGACCGGCCAGTTCACGGGCCTTGACGACTTTCACCAGCTGGTTTTTTTCATCCAGCAGCGCGACTTTGGTACCGGCGGTCACGTACAGGCCCGACTCGACGGTATTGCGATCGCCCAACGGAATGCCGATACCGGCGTTNGCGCCGATCAGGCAGCCTTCGCCTACCTTGATCACAATGTTGCCGCCGCCCGATAGGGTGCCCATGGTGGAGCAACCGCCGCCCAGGTCCGAACCTTTGCCGACGAAGACGCCAGCCGATACACGGCCTTCGATCATGCCCGGGCCTTCGGTACCGGCGTTGAAGTTGACGAAACCTTCGTGCATCACGGTGGTGCCTTCGCCCACGTAGGCGCCCAGGCGGATACGCGCAGCGTCAGCGATACGCACGCCGGCCGGGACCACGTAGTCGGTCATTTTCGGGAACTTGTCCACCGAGAACACTTCCAGCAGCTCGCCACGCAGGCGGGCTTCCAGTTGGCGCTCGGCCAGCTCATTGATGTCGATCGCGCCCTGGCTGGTCCATGCCACGTTCGGCAGTTGCGGGAACACGCCCGCCAGGCTCAGGCCGTGCGGCTTGACCAGGCGATGGGACAGCAGGTGCAGCTTGAGGTAGGCCTCAGGCGTGGAAGTCAGTTGAGCGTCTTCGGCCAGGATGGTCGCGACCAGCGGCTTGTGGCTCTCGGCCAGACGAGTCAGCAAAGCAGCTTGTGCAGCGTCGACGCCTTTCAGCGCTTCAGCCAGTTGCGAGGCCTGAGCGGTACTGAATGCGATGGCCTGATTGCCTTCGGTGTAGCCCAGAATCGGCGCGATGGCCGCGACCAGTTCGGCCGACGGGTTGAGCAGCGGTTGTGCGTAAAACACTTCCAGCCAAGCGCCTTGACGGTTTTGAGTGCCGACACCAAAGGCCAGGCTGAACAGGGTAGTGGACATGTAAATACCTCTAACAAAATTGAACGGGCAGGCCTACTTGAGGGCTGCCGAATAACTATCTGGCTTGAAGCCAATCAGGGTTCTGTCACCGAGATCAAGCACCGGGCGCTTGATCATCGAGGGTTGTGCGAGCATCAATTCAATGGCTTTCGACTGATCGAGATCGGCTTTGCGTTCGTCTTCGAGTTTGCGAAAGGTGGTGCCCGCACGGTTCAAAACCACCTGCCAACCGTGCTCGTTGCACCATTGGGTCAAGTGTTCGCGGTCGATACCGGCCGTTTTGTAGTCGTGGAACTCATAGCTCACAGCGTGCTCATCGAGCCAGGTGCGCGCCTTTTTCATGGTGTCGCAGGCTTTGATGCCGAAAAGGTGCAACGTTTTACTTGAAACGGTCAAGGAATTGCCCCCTTTGCAGGTGCTGGAAATTAAAGGTGACGGATTATGCCATGACCGGACGGTTTCGCGGCGGCCGCGGTCGTTAAGTCATCGCAACCCCTGTGTGAGCCAGTTNTCGCGACTGCATGCGACATTGGTGCAACGGTCAGCCCGCAGTCTAAGCGGCTAATATGGCACTTCAATGCTGTCGATTGCCTGGGAACCGCGCTTTATGCAAACCGCCTACACCGTCCTGATCCTGTTGATGCTGGTCGGCGTTTCACGCCTGATCGGACGGGTGATCCCGCTGCCGCTGCCATTGGTGCAAATTGCCGCGGGTGCGGTGCTGGCCTGGCCGACCCTGGGTCTGCATGTGGCGCTGGATCCCGAATTGTTCCTCTTTCTGTTCCTGCCGCCGCTGCTGTTCTCCGACGGTTGGCGTATGCCCAAACGAGAACTGTGGCGCCTGCGCGGGCCGATCCTGACCCTGGCGGTGGGACTGGTGTTGTTTACGGTGGTCGGCGCCGGCTATTTCATACATTGGTTGTTGCCGAGCATTCCTCTGCCGGTGGCCTTTGCGCTGGCGGCCGTGCTGTCGCCGACGGATGCCGTAGCGGTCTCGGCCATTGCCCAAAATCGTTTGCCCAAGCCGCTGATGCACATGCTTCAGGGCGAAGCGCTGATGAACGATGCCTCGGGCCTGGTGACGTTTAAGTTTGCGTTGGCCGCAGCGGTAACCGGCGTGTTTTCACTGGCCAACGCGAGTATGACGTTCGTGTTGGTGGCGGTTGGCGGCCTGGCCGTGGGTGTGGCGCTGAGCTGGCTGGTCGGGCGGCTACGTACATGGATGATCGCGCGTGGCTGGGACGACCCGGCCACTCACGTGGTGTTCATGTTGCTGCTGCCGTTTGCCGCGTATGTATTGGCTGAGCGCCTGGGCGCCTCGGGCATTCTCTCCGCAGTGGCGGCGGGCATGATGCAAAGCTGGCTCGATCTGTTGCCACGCCAGACCAGCACCCGGCTGCTCAACCGCAGTGTCTGGTCGTTGCTGGAGTTCGCGTTCAACGGCTTGATCTTCCTCCTGCTGGGCTTGCAGTTGCCGGACATCATCAAGGCCGTGGCCAGCCACGAAACCTCGCTGTGGCCGACCTTGCTTTACCGCTGCCTCGACGTGGTGGTGATTTTTCTGGTGCTGCTGGTGTTGCGCTTTGTCTGGGTGCAGAGCATCTGGCGTTTGTCGGTTCTGCTGCGACGATTGCGTGGCAAAGGCGACATGACTCAAGTGCCGACCGCGCGCTCCTGCTGGTTGCTGACGGTCGGCGGCGTGCGCGGGGCGGTGACACTGGCGGGCGTGCTCTCGGTGCCGCTGCTGATGGGGGGTGATGCGTTTCCCGAGCGGGATCTGCTGATCTTCATCGCCGCCGGGGTGATTCTGCTGTCCCTGATAGCCGCCTGCATCGCTTTGCCGCTGTTGCTGCGCGGCATCGAAAAAAGCCCTGACGACAAGCGGCGCAATGAAGTGCGTGACGCCTGGCGAAAAACTGCAGAAGCGGCGATTCATGCACTCGAAGCCGAAGAGGCCACTCCCCAGGACGCAGCTCAGTCCGCGTTGGCCGCCGAACTGAAGGCGCGGATCATGTCCGAGTATCGCCATCAACTGGACGTGTTCAATGATTCGGCAGAGGCCCAGGCACTGGCATTTCAGATGGATTTGCTGGAGCGGCGTCTGCGGTTGAAGGCGCTGCGNGCGCAGCGCTTGGAGTTGTACAGCTTGAGCCGTCATCACCAGATTGGTGATGATGTACTGCGTGAGGTGTTGGCGGACCTGGATTTGAGTGAGGCCAACCTGGGTCAAGTGAAGTCCTGAGCGAAGGGTCGACCTGACGGTTTTCAGCGTGGGTAAACCGAGTTGATGAACTTGATATCTTGCTCGGACAGTTGGTTGTTTTAAGGGACTTCGATCTTGTCCCGCATGACACTCGCGGGAAAGGCGTAATGCATGATTGATTTCGGGTCATAAGGTGTTTGACGGATCTGGGTCGGTGCCCAGCGTGCGGAGGATGACAGGTAGTTGCCACTCGCCTCGTTATCGCGGGCTTCGGAATCGCGATAGAGAGCGGATAAATTCCAGTCCAGTGGCGCGTCGGGATGCTGATGTTCATGTTCAACCCCTAGTGCATGGCCGAACTCATGCATGGCAGCTACCGTGAAAAAAGAAGACTGGTAGTCGGTGCCCAGTATCATTGTGGGCAGGTGCGGGAGAATGTCTCGTGCGTCTGTCCCAATGACAGAGCTGCCTGCGCCATCTTTGAAGTGAGACAGTAATATTCGTATGTCCCCGTCATACAACTCGTCGTTATCGTCCAGCTCGATGAATTCGAATTTCAGGTTTACGTGGGGCGCCCATTGGTTGATGGCGGCGACGACGGTCTGGAACATGGCTTCGTCATAGCGTGTGATAGCAATGCGCAGCGTTTGGCCGTATAAGGTGTTTGACGGATCTGGGTCGGTGCCCAGCGTGCGGAGGATGACAGGTAGTTGCCACTCGCCTCGTTATCGCGGGCTTCGGAAACGTTAATAGTAAAGCCAGTATCGTTGAGGTCGTACCTGCGGCAGCAGGGTTTTGGAATATTTATATGTTATCGCTGCTTGTGGGTGTTAAATAGTTCTGATTTTTTAAGACGCAGGAAAACTGCTCGCGTGGCCGTTTCAAGTGCTTCGCATCCGGTAAGTTGTAATCGATATAAAGATAAGTGGCGAATGTTGTGGTGTTTCAGTATGTTTGTGGTTTTGGCTCTTTCGCATTGTATTGCGCGTTGTGAATGTTAAAAGTACTCCATTTGGTTACATGTAAGAATGGTTGCGGGAAACTGTGTGGCTTCTTTTGTTGTGGGCATGCGAAGGCGCTACTAAAGAGTTAGAAGGGCTCTCAAGTAGTTTGGAAGTTTGCAGTGGATTAAGTTCGGCTTTATAACAAAGCCCCGCGCCATGGGGTATGGCGCGGGTGGGCAGTGTTATTTATTGCGCGTAATAAAGGCGCGAATGCGTTCTGCGGCTTCTATGCATTCTGCCAGTGGCGCAACTAGCGCCAAGCGAATGCGACCTGCGCCCGGGTTGAAGCCATCCACCGCACGGGACAAATATGAGCCCGGCACGACGGTCACGTGTTCTTCCACGAACAAGTCCCGGCAAAACGCCGCGTCGTCGCCTTCAACATTTGGCCACAAGTAAAAACCACCATCCGGACGCTGCACGTCCATCACCGGGCTGAGGATTGCCAGCACCGCATCGTACTTCTCGCGGTACAGCGCACGGTTGGCGCGGACATGCACTTCGTCATTCCACGCGGCGACGCTNGCCAGCTGCGTTTGCACTGGCATCGCGCAGCCGTGGTAGGTGCGGTACAGCAGGAAAGCCTTGAGGATGTCGGCGTCGCCGGCGACAAAACCGGAGCGCAGGCCCGGCAGGTTGGAGCGCTTGGACAGGCTGTGGAACACCACGCAGCGCTTGAAGTCCTGGCGGCCCAGTTCGACGCAGGCGCTCAGCAGGCCNGNCGGCGGGGTTTGTTCGTCGAAATACAGCTCGCTGTAGCATTCGTCGGCNGCGATCACGAAGTCGTACTCGTCGGCCAGGGCGATGAGTTTTTTCAGTGTTTCTACCGGGATCAGCGCGCCGGTCGGGTTGCCCGGGGAGCACAGGAACAGGATCTGGCAGCGTTTCCAGACGTCCGGCGACACGGCGTCGAAATCCGGGTTGAAGCCGTTTTCGTCAAGGCACGGCAGATAGTGTGGCTTGGCCCCAGCGAGGAACGCCGCGCCTTCGTAGATCTGATAGAAAGGGTTCGGGCTCACCACCAGCGCATCTTCACCGCGATTGACCACGGTTTGGGTGAAGGCAAACAGTGCCTCGCGGGTGCCGTTGACCGGCAGGATATTGCGCGCCGGGTCCAGCCAGCCGTTGGGCACGTTGAAGCGGCGTTCGCACCAGGCGCCGATGGCCTCGCGCAGGGCGGGGATGCCGAGGGTAGTCGGGTACACGGCCATCTGATCCAGATTGCTTGCCAGGGCTTCAGCGACAAAGCTTGGCGAGCGGTGCTTCGGCTCGCCGATGGACAGCGCGATGGCGCGCTTGTCCGGGTTTGGCGTGACGCTGCCGAGCAGGGCGCGGAGCTTCTCGAACGGGTAGGGCTGCAACTGGTTCAACGCGTTGTTCATCGGTCGATCTCGTTCAATGTGGAGGCCTGCACTCTGTAGGAGCCGGCTTGCTGGCGATAGNCCCATCGCCAGCAAGCCGGCTCCTACAAAGGGCTGATCTCCCCAGGGGAAAATTGTTGGTTCAGATACTGATGCGTGACAGTTTGATATCCGGTTCATGGCTGACGCTCAGCTGTTCAACGATCGCATCCTGCAACCGGGTGCACAGCAGCGGGTCGGACAGCGGATGGTTGTTCGCGTCGGTGATAAAGAACACGTCTTCCACGCGTTCGCCCAAGGTCGCAATCTTGGCGTTCTGCAGCGACAGGTCGAACTCGAGGAAGATCGTGCCAATCCGCGCCAGCAGGCCGGGGCGATCCGGTGCGCTGAGTTCCAGCACCGTCACTGGGCGCTGGGCGTCGTTGGAAATGGTCACCTGGGGCGCAAAGGCGAAGTGCTTGAGCTGGCGCGGCACCCGGCGCTGGATGATGGTCGGGTAGTCGTCCGGGTTGCGCAGGGCTTCGGTGAGNCCGTCGCGGATCTGTTTNACGCGCACCGGGTTGTCGCCGATCGAGTCGCCTTCGGTATCAAGCACGATGTAGGTGTCGAGGGTGAACTGGCTGCTGGAGGTGATGACCCGGGCGTCGTGAATGTTCAGGTTGAGCTGGTCCATCGCGGCCACGGTCACGGCGAAGAAGTCGTGNTGGTCAGGCGCGTAGATGAAGATCTGCGTGCCGCCCTCGAATTCGCGCTGGGTGGTTTCCTTGATCAGCACCAGCGGGCCGCCATCGGCCGGCTGCTGCAGGATTGCGTCACTGTGCCAGGCCACATCACCTGCGGTATGACGCAGGAAGTAGTCNTCGCCCAANTGCGACCACAGNTGCTCGACATCATCTGGGTCGGTGCCGCCGCGCACCAGGATGTCCAGGGCTGCGCTTTGGGTGCGGCGGATCTGCTCTTCGCGGTCCACCGGGTTTTCCAGGCCACGGCGCAGTGCGCGCTTGGTCTCGGTGTAGAGCTGGCGCAGCAGGCTGGCGCGCCAGGAGTTCCACAGGGTCGGGTTGGTGGCGTTGATGTCGGAGACGGTCAGCACATAGAGATAGTCGAGACGGGTTTCATCGCCGACGATTCCGGCGAAATCGTGGATCACCTGCGGGTCGGACAAGTCCTTGCGTTGCGCGGTCGTCGACATCACCAAGTGGTTCTGCACCAGCCAGACGATCAGGCGGCTGTCCCACAGTGGCAGTTGATGGCGCTGGCAGAACGCCTCGGCATCCACCGCGCCGATCTCCGAGTGGTCACCATGACGGCCTTTGCCGATGTCGTGGTACAGGCCGGCCAGGTAAATCAGCTCGGGCTTGGGTAGCTTGGCCATCAGCTTACTGGCCAGCGGGAATTTCTCTGACACCTGGGTGTACTGCAACTTACGCAGGTGTTTGATCAGGTTCAGGGTGTGAGCATCCACGGTGTAGATGTGGAACAGGTCGTGCTGCATCTGCCCGACGATAAAGCCGAACTCCGGCAGGTAACGCCCGAGGATGCCGTAACGGTTCATCCGCCGCAGGTTGCGGTGGATGCCGATCTTGCATTTGAACAGCTCGATAAACAGGCTGGTGTTGCGAATGTCGTTGCGAAAGTCGTCGTCGATCAGGTGACGGTTTTCCCGCAGCAGGCGGATGGTATCGGCACGTACGCCTTTGATTTCTGGCTGCTGGGCCATCAGCACGAAGATTTCCAGCATGGCGAACGGCGTGCGACGGAACACGTTGTCGTTGCGCGCCTCGATGTAGCCGTCGTGCAACTGGAAGCGAGAGTTGATCGGCTGCGGCGGTGCTTCGTCTTCGGGGGCCAGGATCACCTCTTCGAAGTGCTGGATGATCAGGTCGCTAAGCTGGGCAATGCTCATGACCACCCGGTAATACTGCTGCATGAAGTTTTCGATGGCTTGCTTGGCGTCATCGCCCTCGAAACCCAGCAGCCCGGCAATCGAGCGCTGGTGGTCGAACAGCAAGCGGTCTTCGGAGCGACCGGCGAGCATGTGCAGCGCGTACCGGACCTTCCACAAAAACTCCTGGGACGAGGCGAGCAGGGCGTTTTCGCTTTCGACCAGGAAACCTTCACCGGCNAGCGCGCGCAGGTTCAGGGTGCCGTATTGGCGACGCGCAACCCACAGGATCGTCTGGATATCCCGCAGCCCGCCCGGTGAGCCTTTGACGTTGGGCTCCAGGTTGTATTCGGTGTCGTTGTATTTGTGGTGCCGGGCTTTCTGCTCGGCACGCTTGGCCAGGAAGAAGTCCTTGCTCGGCCACATGTGGGCGGTGCTGGTAACTTCCAGCATGCGCTGGCGCAGGCGCTCGGGGCCTGCGACGGTGCGGCTTTCCATCAGGTTGGTGATAACCGTCAGGTCGGCGCGAGCCTCTTCGGCGCATTCGTCCACCGAGCGTACGCTTTGGCCGACTTCCAGGCCGATATCCCACAGCAGCGTCAGAAAACGCTCGATGGAATCGCGAAAGATCTCATGATCGGCGCTGTCCAGCAGGATCAGCAGGTCGATGTCGGAGTAGGGGTGCAGTTCGCCGCGACCGTAGCCGCCGACCGCGACCAGCGCGATGTCGGCGTCTTCGCTCCAGTTGAATTGCTCCCAGGCCTTTTGCAGGATGTTATCGACGAACCAGGCGCGATCCTCGATCAGCCGACGAATGTCCCGGCCGCTGCGAAAGCGCTCATCGAGCACCTCGCGGGCCTGGCGGATAGCCTTCTTGAAGGCGGCAATGGGGCTTGCCTTCAGTGCCAGTTCGGCCTGGAACTGGCCACGGTCGAAGAGTTCGGGATCCACCTGGGGCATCGATTGGCTTTCCTATCTATCTATAAGGCTGGTAGCTGCCTGGGGTCGGATCAGGCCGAAACGCGCGGGATGGTGTCATCGGCGCGCAAGGTGAAGATCTCGTAGCCGGTGTCGGTGACCAGCAGGGTGTGTTCCCACTGGGCCGAGAGCTTGCGGTCCTTGGTGATAGCGGTCCAGCCGTCGCCCAGCACCTTGGTGTCGGCCTTGCCCTGGTTGATCATCGGCTCGATGGTGAAGGTCATGCCCGCTTTCAGTTCCATGCCGGTACCGGCGCGGCCGTAGTGCAGGATCTGCGGTTCTTCATGGAACACCTTGCCGATGCCGTGGCCACAGAATTCGCGGACGACCGAGAAACCGTTCTTTTCAGCGTGCTTCTGGATCACTTCACCGATATCGCCCAGGCGGCAGCCGGGTTTCACGATCTCGATAGCCTTGTACATGCATTCCTGGGTGACCTGGGACAGGCGTTCGGCCCAGACCGGCACGGTACCTACGTGGAACATGCGGCTGGTGTCGCCGTGATAGCCATCCTTGATCACGGTGACGTCGATGTTCAGGGTGTCGCCATCCTTCAGCGGCTTCTCGTTCGGGATGCCGTGGCAGACCACGTGGTTGATCGAGGTGCAGATCGACTTGGGAAAGCCCTTGTAGTTGAGCGGGGCAGGAATGGCTTTTTGCACATCGACTATATAGTCGTGGCAGATGCGGTCCAGGGCTTCGGTGGTGACGCCAGGCTTGACGTGTTCGGCAATCATTTCCAGCACGTCGGCAGCCAGTTTGCCGGCGACGCGCATCTTTGCGATGTCCTCGGGGGTTTTGAGGGTGACGGTCATACAGGCTCTCTCTGCGCTCGATGGCGCTTGCTAAAACGAAATGGGCATTGCGCGATCAATCTTCGCGGCCCTGAAAAACGCGATTCTAACAGACGATCAGCGCAAATCTGAGCCTCTGTGCATCGCTTCTCTCTATAGATTGGCGCATTCTCGGGCGATTCCAAGTGCGCGGTTGAAGTCGCGCATCAGGAATTGAGAATCCGGGTTCCGTTTTTTGCAGCCCTGTGATATAAAATGCGCCGCTTTCCGGGGATACCCCGAAAGGCTTAAATCCACACACGTGTCGACACGATGACCTGGGTGCCGGAGGCGAATGCCGCTGGTTGGTCATTGGGATACGTGGAGGCCAAACCCGACTTATTAAGGAACTATCATGTCCCAAGTCAATATGCGCGATATGCTGAAGGCCGGTGTGCACTTCGGTCACCAGACCCGTTACTGGAACCCGAAAATGGGTAAGTACATTTTCGGCGCGCGTAACAAGATCCACATCATCAACCTTGAAAAAACCCTGCCAATGTTCAACGAAGCTCTGACTTTCGTAGAGCGCCTGGCCCAGGGCAAAAACAAGATTCTGTTCGTCGGCACCAAGCGTTCCGCTGGCAAGATCGTTGCTGAAGAAGCAGCACGTTGCGGTTCGCCGTACGTCGATCACCGCTGGTTGGGCGGCATGCTGACCAACTTCAAAACCATCCGTGCTTCCATCAAGCGTCTGCGTGACCTTGAAGTGCAAGCCGAAGACGGTACTTTCGCCAAGCTGACCAAGAAAGAGGCGCTGATGCGCACTCGCGACCTGGAAAAGCTCGATCGTTCCCTGGGTGGTATCAAGGACATGGGCGGTCTGCCTGACGCACTGTTCGTTATCGACGTTGATCACGAGCGCATCGCGATCACCGAAGCCAACAAGCTGGGCATCCCTGTTATCGGCGTAGTCGATACCAACAGCAGCCCGGAAGGCGTTGACTACATCATCCCAGGCAACGATGACGCAATCCGCGCTATCCAGCTGTACATGGGTTCGATGGCTGACGCTGTAATCCGTGGTCGCAACCACGTTGCTGGTGGTACCGAGCAGTTCGTTGAAGAAGCTCCGGTAGCCGCAGCTGAGTAATTGACGCCCTGGCGTTGACTCAGTAAGCAAAAAGGGGGCTTGGCCCCCTTTTTGCCACCTCGAAAACCGTTTGTGGGCAGCGCANNTNNNGCCTCTGTAACGTGCAGCGGCTAACAANGGGGTTCGGGAAGAATTGATCGCCCGTTTGATCGGGTGGAATGGTTGAAAACCTATCCAAGAGGATTTTGAAATGGCAGAGATTACTGCAGCGTTGGTTAAAGAACTGCGTGAGCGTACCGGCGAAGGCATGATGGATTGCAAAAAGGCCTTGACCAAGGCCGGCGGCGACATCGAAAAAGCCATTGATGACATGCGTGCTTCCGGCGCCATCAAGGCTGCCAAGAAAGCAGGCAACGTCGCTGCTGAAGGCGCTATCGCTCTGGTTGAAGACGGTAAAGCCGCAGTTCTGCTGGAAGTGAACTCGCAGACCGACTTCCTGGCTCTGCAGGACGACTTCAAGGCATTCGTTGCTGCCAGCGTCAAGAAAGCATTCGACGACAAGCTGACCACCGTCGAGCCGTTGATCGAAGCTCAAGAAGCTGATCGCCTGGTACTGGTTGGTAAAGTTGGCGAAAACGTCAACATCCGTCGCCTGGCTCGCATCGAAGGTGATGTGGTTGGTGGCTACCTGCACGGCAACAAAATCGGCGTTGTGGTTGCCCTGAAAGGCGGCGACGTTGAGCTGGCTAAAGACATCGCTATGCACGTAGCGGCCAGCAATCCTGAATTCCTGCTGCCATCGGAAGTCTCCGCTGACGCAATCGAACGCGAAAAAGCCGTGTTCCTGAGCCTCAACGCTGACAAGATCGCCGGCAAGCCGGAAAACATCGTTGAAAACATGATCAAAGGCCGTATCAGCAAGTTCCTGGCTGAAGCGAGCCTGGTTGAGCAGGCGTTCGTCAAGAACCCTGAGATCAAGGTTGGCGAACTGGCCAAGAAAGCCGGTGCTGAAATCGTTTCCTTCACCTACTACAAAGTAGGCGACGGCATCGAGAAGCCGGTCGACAACTTCGCTGAAGAAGTTGCTGCCCAGCTGGCTGCCGCCAAGCAATAAGACAGTTTTTAACTGTCGCCCGAAAGAGGCTGCCCGCTCACGCGCGCAGCCTCTTTTCAAATGGGANGCCAATTTTTATTTGGTTTCCCATCGGAACTGGCTTACAAAGCCGTGTTCCGATGGCGCTGTGATAGCGTCCAGCTAGAGTGAACGCAAGCCGTAAACGGCTCGCCAAGAATTTTTAAAAAATACGCCGCAGGAGAGATTCGCAATGGCTCAGCAGGGCAGTGGTTATCAGGCTCGCTATAAACGCATTCTACTCAAGCTTAGCGGCGAGGCCCTGATGGGCTCGGAAGAGTTCGGGATCGATCCCAAGGTACTCGACCGCATGGCACTGGAAGTCGGCCAACTGGTCGGCATCGGTGTTCAGGTCGGTCTGGTGATCGGCGGTGGCAACCTGTTCCGTGGTGCAGCGCTGAGCGCGGCCGGCATGGATCGGGTAACTGGCGACCACATGGGCATGCTGGCCACTGTGATGAACGCCCTGGCCATGCGCGATGCGCTGGAACGTGCCAATATCTCGGCCATCGTGATGTCGGCCATTTCCATGGTTGGCGTGACCGATCACTACGATCGTCGCAAAGCCATGCGTCACCTGAACGCNAANGAAGTAGTGATCTTTGCTGCCGGTACCGGCAACCCGTTCTTCACCACGGATTCGGCTGCTTGCCTGCGCGCCATCGAAATCGATGCTGACGTAGTGCTCAAGGCCACCAAGGTGGATGGCGTATACACCGCAGACCCATTCAAAGACCCGCATGCCGAGAAGTTCGATCATCTGACCTACGATGAAGTGCTGGATCGCAAGCTGGGCGTGATGGACCTGACGGCTATTTGCCTGTGCCGCGACCACAAGATGCCGCTGCGCGTATTTAACATGAACAAGCCCGGCGCCCTGCTGAACATCGTACACGGCGGCGCGGAAGGGACTCTGATCGAGGAAGGCCAACAATGATCAACGAAATCAAGAAAGACGCTCAAGAGCGTATGCACAAATCCGTTGAATCGCTGCTGCACAACTTCGGCCGTATTCGTACCGGCCAGGCGCACCCAAGCATTCTTGAGGGTGTGATGGTGCCGTATTACGGTTCCGACACGCCGATCACCCAGGTGGCCAACATCACCGTTAAAGACTCGCGCACCCTGCAAGTCGTGGCCTTCGAGCGCAACATGCTCGGCGCTGTCGACAAAGCGATTCAGAGCGCTGGCCTGAACCTCAACCCGACCAACCTGGGCGAGTTGTTGCTGATCTCCATGCCTGCCCTGACCGAAGAAACCCGCAAGGGCTTCACCAAGCAGGCACGCAGTGCGGCTGAAGATGCGCGGGTTGCCGTGCGCAACATCCGTCGCGATGCCAACAGCTCGCTGAAGGATCTGGTCAAGGAAAAAGAAATCAGCGAAGACGAAGAGCGTCGCGCCACTGGCGAGATCGACGATTTGACCAAGAAGTACGTGGCTGAAATCGACGCGCATTTGGCACAGAAAGAAAAAGACCTGATGGCCGTATAAGGGTCGCG
>NZ_NMOJ01000076.1 GCF_002251635.1 Pseudomonas mandelii | reverse complement strand
CTTCATGGAAAAGACCAAGCAGACTGTGCCCTCCGCGGTGCCGCGCCATGTCGCGATCATCATGGATGGGAATAATCGCTGGGCGAAAAAACGCTTTATGCCGGGTGTTGCCGGGCATAAAGCGGGTGTCGATGCGGTGCGCGCCGTGATTGAGGTGTGTGCCGAGGCCAAGGTCGAAGTGTTGACTCTGTTTGCTTTCTCCAGTGAGAACTGGCAGCGGCCGGCCGAAGAAGTCAGCGCCTTGATGGACCTGTTCTTCAAGGCCTTGCGTCGTGAGGCCAAGCGCCTCAACGACAACAACATCAGCCTGCGCATCATNGGTGATCGTTCGCGCTTTCATCCTGAGCTTCAGGCGGCCATGCGTGAAGCCGAGGCGATGACCGCCGGTGCCAACCGCTTTGTCTTGCAGATCGCCGCCAACTACGGCGGTCAGTGGGACATCGCGCAGGCCGCACAGCGTCTGGCACGGGAGGTTCAGGCCGGGCACTTGCGTCCGGAGGACATCACCCCGGAGCTGTTGCAGACCTGTCTGGCCACCGGCGATCTGCCGTTGCCGGACTTGTGCATCCGCACCGGCGGCGAACACCGCATCAGTAACTTCCTGCTGTGGCAGCTGGCCTATACCGAGCTGTACTTCTCCGACCTGTTCTGGCCGGACTTCAAACACGATGCCATGCGTAATGCGCTGGCCGATTTCGCTTCCCGTCAGCGTCGCTTCGGTAAAACGAGCGAGCAGATCGAAGCTGGAGCCCGGGTTTAAATGCTTAAACAACGAATCATCACTGCGCTGATCCTGCTGCCGATCGCTTTGTGCGGGTTTTTCCTGCTCGAAGGCACAGGCTTTGCGCTGTTCATCGGGCTGGTCGTGACCCTCGGTGCGTGGGAATGGGCTCGCCTGGCAGGCTTCAATGCCCAGCCGATGCGCGTGGCCTACGCGGTTGTGGTCGCATTGATGCTGTTTGTCATGCACATCCTGCCGGGACTCGCGCCCTGGGTGTTGGGTGCTTCGGTGCTCTGGTGGGGCGTGGCGACGTATCTGGTGCTGACTTATCCGCGTTCCAGCGAGCACTGGTCCAGTGCCGCCTGCAAGCTGGTGATCGGTTTACTGATCCTGCTGCCGGCCTGGCAGGGGCTGGTCCAGATCAAGCAGCAACCCCTGGGTAACTGGTTGATCATGGCGGTGATGGTGTTGGTGTGGGGTGCCGATATTGGTGCCTATTTCTCCGGCCGGGCCTTTGGCAAGCGCAAGCTGGCGCCGCAGGTCAGTCCTGGCAAGAGCTGGGAAGGCGTGTATGGCGGCTTGCTGCTGAGCCTGGTGATTACGGCGATCGTCGGTTTTGTACGCGACTGGAGCTTCGTGCAGATGCTGATGGGCCTGATCGGTGCGGCAGTGATCGTCTTCATCTCGGTTGTGGGCGACCTCACCGAGAGCATGTTCAAGCGTCAATCGGGGATCAAGGACAGCAGTAACTTGCTGCCAGGCCACGGCGGTGTGCTGGATCGCATCGACAGCCTGACGGCCGCGATCCCGGTATTCGCCGTGTTGTTGTGGATGGCTGCACCGTGAGCCGCCCACAACAGATTACCGTCCTGGGGGCGACCGGCTCGATCGGTCTGAGCACCCTGGACGTGATCGCTCGCCATCCCGAGCGTTATCAGGTGTTCGCCTTGAGCGGTTTCACTCGCCTGAGTGAGTTGCTGGCCTTGTGCGTGCGCCACACGCCGAAGTTTGCCGTCGTGCCGGAAGCGGGCGCTGCCCGAACCTTGCAGGACGACTTGCGCGCCGCAGGCCTGTCGACCCGTGTGCTCGCAGGGGAAGAGGGGCTGTGTCAGGTCGCTTCCGACCCAGAGGTCGATGCGGTCATGGCGGCCATCGTCGGTGCGGCGGGCTTGCGTCCGACCCTGGCGGCGGTCGATGCTGGCAAGAAGATTTTGCTGGCCAATAAAGAAGCGCTGGTCATGTCCGGCACACTCTTTATGCAGGCGGTGCGTAAAAGCGGTTCGGTGCTGCTGCCGATCGACAGCGAGCACAACGCGATTTTTCAGTGCATGCCGCAGGATTTCGCCCGTGGGCTTGGCGCGGTGGGCGTGCGGCGGATTCTGCTGACAGCTTCTGGTGGTCCGTTCCGACAGACACCGATGGCCGAACTGGCGCATGTTTCCCCTGAGCAAGCCTGCGCCCACCCGAACTGGTCCATGGGGCGCAAGATCTCCGTGGATTCGGCGAGCATGATGAACAAAGGGCTCGAGTTGATCGAAGCCTGCTGGCTGTTCGACGCCAAGCCATCCCAGGTCGAAGTGGTGATTCACCCGCAGAGCGTGATTCATTCGCTGGTCGACTATATCGATGGTTCGGTGCTGGCGCAGTTAGGCAATCCGGACATGCGCACGCCGATCGCCAACGCCCTGGCCTGGCCGGAGCGCATCGATTCAGGTGTGGCGCCGCTGGATCTGTTTGCCATCGCGCGACTGGACTTCCAGGCACCCGATGAAGATCGTTTCCCTTGCCTGCGCCTTGCGCGTCAGGCCGCCGAAGCCGGCAATAGTGCGCCGGCCATGCTCAATGCGGCCAACGAAGTGGCTGTGGCGGCGTTTCTCGACCGGCGCATCCGTTTTCCGCAGATCGCGAGTATCATCGAGGAAGTGTTAAGCCTCGAGCCGGTCGTCGCGGTCGATGATCTCGAGGCGGTGTTTACGGCCGACGCGAAAGCGCGAGTACTCGCCGAACAATGGTTGAGCCGTCACGGGCGGTAAGTGCTGCAATACGTTGACCCATGCGGCACTGGACAGGATTGCGGAGAAAGTAGATGAGCGCGCTCTATATGATTGTCGGCACCCTGGTTGCACTGGGCGTGCTGGTCACCTTCCACGAGTTCGGCCATTTCTGGGTCGCACGTCGCTGTGGGGTCAAGGTACTGCGTTTCTCCGTGGGCTTCGGTATGCCGCTGCTGCGCTGGCACGACAAGAAAGGCACTGAGTTCGTCGTCGCCGCGATCCCGCTGGGCGGTTACGTGAAGATGCTCGACGAGCGCGAAGGTGAAGTGCCGGCCGATCAGGTCGATCAATCCTTCAATCGCAAATCGGTCCGTCAGCGCATTGCCATCGTGGCGGCCGGGCCGATTGCCAACTTTCTATTGGCAATGGTGTTTTTCTGGGTGTTGGCCATGCTCGGCAGCGAGCAGGTGCGGCCGGTCATCGGCGCGGTCGAGTCCGGCAGTATCGCCGCCAAGGCCGGTCTGGGTGCCGGTCAGGAAATTATTGCCATCGATGGCGAGCCAACGTCTGGTTGGGCCGCGGTCAATCTGCAACTGGTCCGTCGTCTTGGCGAGAGCGGTTCTCTTCAATTGCTGGTGCGTGAGCAGGGCTCCACGGCGGATTCACCCCGTGAGCTGATGCTGGATAAATGGCTCAAGGGTGCTGACGAACCGGATCCGATTCGTTCNCTGGGGATTCGCCCATGGCGTCCGGCGTTGCCGCCGGTGCTTGCNGANCTCGATTCGAAAGGCCCGGCACAGGCTGCGGGCCTGAAGACCGGTGATCGGCTGTTGGCGCTGGATGGCAAGTCCCTTGATGACTGGCAGCAGGTGGTCGACACGGTCCGTATGCATCCAGATACCAAAATCATGCTGCGCGTTGAGCGTGATGGTGCTCAAATCGACGTCCCTGTGACCTTGGCCGCTCGCGGCGAGAGCAAGGCGCCCACCGGTTATCTGGGCGCTGGGGTGAAAGCGGTCGATTGGCCACCAGAGATGATTCGCGAAGTCAGTTATGGTCCGGTGGCCGCAATTGGGGAGGGTGCTCGACGCACCTGGACCATGAGCGTACTGACCCTCGATTCGCTCAAGAAGATGTTGTTCGGCGAGCTCTCGGTAAAAAACTTGAGTGGGCCGATAACCATTGCTAAAGTGGCGGGCGCTTCTGCCCAGTCGGGTGTCGCGGATTTCCTGAATTTCCTGGCTTATCTGAGTATTAGCCTGGGGGTTCTGAATTTGTTGCCCATTCCAGTACTGGATGGGGGGCATCTGTTGTTTTATCTGGTCGAGTGGGTGCGTGGTCGCCCCTTGTCGGATCGGGTGCAGGGTTGGGGGATACAGATCGGTATCAGTTTGGTGGTCGGGGTGATGTTGTTAGCTCTGGTCAACGATCTGGGACGACTGTAACGCTTCGCTGAATTGCGAATCTGCCGCATTTTGCGGCAGTTTGTTTATTGCCAGTTGGAATAAGAAAGGACTTCATGAAACGTCTGCTGCTAACTGCGGTTCTCACCGTATTGATGATCGCCGAAGTTCACGCCGAGTCCTTCACTATCTCCGATATTCGCGTCAACGGCCTCCAGCGGGTTTCCGCAGGTAGCGTCTTTGGTGCCTTGCCGTTGAACGTCGGGGAACAGGCGGATGATCGTCGCCTGGTGGAATCCACTCGTGCGCTGTTCAAAACCGGGTTCTTTCAAGATATCCAACTGGGTCGCGAAGGCAACGTCCTGGTCATCACTGTCGTTGAGCGACCTTCCGTCGCCAGTATCCAGATCGAGGGTAACAAGGCGATCTCTACTGAAGACTTGATGAAGGGCCTCAAGCAATCCGGCCTGGCCGAGGGCGAGATCTTCCAGCGCGCCACCCTTGAGGGTGTGCGTAACGAACTGCAACGCCAATANGTCGCCCAGGGCCGCTATTCAGCGACCGTGGAAACTGAAGTGATCCCGCAGCCTCGTAACCGTGTCGGCCTCAAGGTCAACATCAACGAAGGCACTGTGGCGGCGATTCAGCACATCAACGTGGTGGGCAACACCAAGTTCGCTGACGACGACCTGATTGACCTGTTCGAGCTCAAGACCACCAACTGGTTGTCGTTCTTCAAGAACGATGACAAGTATGCCCGTGAAAAGCTATCCGGTGACCTGGAGCGTCTGCGTTCCTACTATCTGGACCGTGGCTATATCAACATGGATATCGCTTCGACCCAGGTGTCCATCACCCCGGATAAAAAGCACGTCTACATCACCGTCAACGTCAACGAAGGTGAGAAGTACACCGTTCGTGACGTGAAGCTCAGCGGCGACCTGAAAGTACCGGAAGACCAGGTCAAGTCCCTGTTGCTGGTGCAGAAAGACCAGGTTTTCTCGCGCAAGCTGATGACCACGACCTCCGAGCTGATCACCCGTCGTCTGGGTAACGAAGGCTACACCTTCGCCAACGTCAACGGCGTGCCTACCCCGCACGATGATGACCACACAGTGGACATCACCTTCGTTGTCGACCCGGGCAAGCGTGCCTACGTGAACCGCATCAACTTCCGTGGCAACACCAAGTCTGCGGACGAAGTGCTGCGTCGTGAAATGCGCCAGATGGAAGGTGGCTGGGCTTCGACCTACCTGATCGACCAATCCAAGACCCGTCTTGAGCGTCTGGGCTTCTTCAAGGAAGTCAACGTCGAAACCCCGGCAGTACCGGGTGTGGATGACCAGGTTGACGTGAACTACGCCGTTGAAGAGCAGGCGTCGGGCTCGATCACCGCCAGCGTAGGTTTCGCACAGAGTGCCGGCCTTATCCTCGGTGGTTCGATTACCCAGAACAACTTCCTCGGTACCGGTAACAAGGTCTCCATTGGCCTGACCCGAAGCGAATACCAGAGCCGCTATAACTTCGGTTATGTCGACCCCTACTGGACAGCTGATGGTGTGAGCCTGGGCTACAACGCCTTCTACCGCACCACCGACTACAAAGACCTCAACGTTGACGTTGCAAGCTATGCGATCGACAGCCTCGGTGCCGGTGTCAATATCGGTTACCCGATCAGCGAGACTTCGCGCTTGACCTTCGGCTTTACCGCGCAGCAGGACAAGATCAAGACCGGTCAGTACACCGTTGACGAGATTTTCGACTTCGTTAACCGCGAAGGCGATAACTACCTGAACTTCAAGGCGTCTGCCGGCTGGTCCGAGTCGACGTTGAACAAAGGTGTACTGGCGACCCGCGGCCATTCCCAGAGCTTGACNNNAGAAGCCACCACGCCGGGCAGCGACCTGTCGTTCTTCAAACTTGATTATCGTGGTCAGCTGTTCCAGCCAATCACTGAAAACTACACCGTTCGCCTGCACACCGAACTGGGTTATGGCGACGGCTACGGTTCCACCGATGGCTTGCCGTTCTATGAAAACTACTATGCGGGCGGTTTCAACTCGGTTCGTGGTTTCAAGGACAGTACCCTGGGTCCGCGCAGTACACCTAGCCGTGGTCAGGCTGTAACGGGTAACGCCGGTACGCTCGCCGACCCGGACCAGGATCCGCTGCCGTTTGGTGGTAACGTCTTGATGCAGGGTGGTGCGGAGCTTCTGTTCCCGCTGCCGTTCGTCAAGGATCAGCGTTCGTTGCGGACCTCGCTCTTCTGGGATGTGGGTAACGTATTCGATTCCAAGTGCGACAAAACGACGAACGCCAATGTCGGTTCGACCTCTCAAACAGAGTGCAACGACATCAGCCTGAGCAACGTTGCGAGTTCCGTCGGTGTGGGCGTGACCTGGGTCACCGCGCTTGGCCCATTGAGCTTTGCTCTGGCCATGCCGATCAAGAAGCCGGATAACGCTGAAACCCAGATTTTCCAATTCTCCCTCGGCCAGACGTTTTAAGCGTCTGACCCAAGATAACGACAACGGATTCTGTAGGAGTACATCGTGCGTAAGTTGACTCAATTGGTTCTGCTGGCCACTGTGCTGGTAACCACACCGGCCTTCGCCGAAATGAAAATCGCCGTTCTGAACTATCAGATGGCTCTGCTGGAATCCGATGCTGCCAAGAAATACGCTGTGGATGCCGAGAAGAAGTTTGGCCCGCAACTGTCCAAGCTCAAGACGCTGGAAAGCAGCGCCAAAGGCATCCAGGACCGTTTGGTAGCGGGTGGCGACAAGATGCAGCAAGGCGAGCGTGAGCGTCTGGAGCTTGAGTTCAAGCAAAAGGCCCGTGACTACCAGTTCCAGTCCAAGGAGCTGAACGAAGCCAAAGCCGTTGCTGACCGTGAAATGCTCAAGCAGCTCAAGCCGAAGCTCGACAGCGCAGTGGAAGAAGTCATCAAGAAAGGTGCCTTTGACCTGGTGTTCGAGCGCGGCGCCGTGATTGACGTCAAGCCTCAATACGACATCACCCGTCAGGTGATCGAGCGCATGAACCAGCTGAAGTAAGCCATGACCGCGACTATAAAACTCGGCNAGTTGGCCGAGTTCCTTGGGGCCACNNTNCGTGGCGACCCGGAGAAAGAAATTACTGGGCTAGCCACCTTGCAGGAGGCTGGCCCAGCTCAGTTGAGCTTCCTCGCAAATCCCCAATACCGTAAATACCTGGTNGACTGCCGGGCCGCAGCGCTGTTGCTGAAGGCCGCTGACGCTGAAGGTTTTGCCGGCGATGCCTTGGTGGTGCCTGATCCGTATCTGGCCTACGCGCGTATTTCCCATCTGTTCGATCCCAAGCCCAAGGCGCAGGCCGGTATTCACCCGACAGCGGTAGTGGCCGCGGACGCAGTGGTTGATCCGGCGGCGAGCATCGGTGCCTTTGCGGTGATCGAAAGCGGCGCGCGTATTGCTGCCGGTGTGACCGTGGGGGCGCATTGCTTCATCGGTGCCCGTAGCGAAATCGGCGAAGGCGGCTGGCTGGCCCCGCGCGTCACGCTGTACCACGACGTGCGCATCGGCAAGCGGGTAGTGATTCAGTCCGGTGCCGTGCTGGGTGGCGAAGGCTTCGGCTTTGCCAACGAGAAAGGTGTCTGGCAGAAAATCGCCCAGATCGGCGGTGTATTGGTCGGTGATGATGTGGAGATTGGCGTGAATACCGCTATCGATCGCGGTGCGCTGGCCGATACCGTATTGGGTAACGGTGTGAAGCTCGACAATCAGATTCAGATCGCCCACAACGTACAGATTGGCGATCACACCGCCATGGCGGCATGCGTCGGGATTTCCGGCAGCACCAAGATCGGCAAGCATTGCATGCTCGCCGGTGGCGTTGGGCTGGTGGGGCATATCGATATTTGCGACAACGTCTTCATTACCGGCATGACCATGGTGACCCACTCGATTACCGAAAAGGGTTCCTATTCTTCCGGTACGGCGATGCAACCAGCCGCCGAATGGCGCAAAAGCGCGGCCCGTATCCGTCAGCTCGATGACATCGCGCGACGTCTGCGACAGCTGGAAAAGCGTGTTGGGGACGTGACCCCTGGCGGTAATGCTTCATCAGAAGGCTGATACCATTTCCATATCAAGTGTGCACAGCCGCTAGACTGCCTCCTTGATTTGCTAGCGGGGCGTGCGTTTAGTCCGCCCGCCCCCAATCTTTATTACAGGCTTCCCCCCGAAATGATGGACATCAACGAGATTCGCGAATACCTGCCTCACCGTTACCCGTTCCTGCTGGTGGATCGTGTAGTGGACCTCAATGTCGAGGAAAAGCGCATTCGTGCCTACAAGAATGTCAGCATCAACGAACCGTTCTTCAATGGTCACTTCCCTGCGCATCCAATTATGCCGGGCGTGCTGATCATCGAAGCGATGGCCCAGGCTGCCGGTATCCTTGGTTTCAAAATGCTCGACNTCAAGCCTGCCGACGGCACGCTCTATTACTTCGTCGGCTCCGACAAGCTGCGTTTTCGCCAGCCCGTCACTCCAGGCGATCAATTGATCCTCGAAGCTCGTTTCATCAGCTGCAAACGCCAGATCTGGAAGTTCGAGTGCCAGGCCTCGGTGGACGGCAAGCCGGTGTGCTCCGCTGAGATCATCTGTGCGGAACGCAAACTATGAGTTTGATTGACCCTCGCGCAATCATCGATCCGTCGGCCGTTCTGGCCGCCGACGTTGAGGTCGGCCCCTGGTCGATCGTCGGCGCAGGTGTTGAAATCGGCGAGGGGACTGTCATCGGGCCACACGTGATCCTCAAAGGTCCGACCCGCATTGGCAAACACAATCGCATCTACCAGTTTTCCTCGGTAGGCGAAGACACCCCGGACATGAAGTACAAGGGTGAAGAAACACGCCTGGTAATCGGTGATCACAACATCATCCGTGAAGGCGTGACCATTCACCGTGGCACCGTGCAGGATCGTGCCGAAACCACCTTGGGTGACCACAACCTGATCATGGCCTATGCGCACATCGGCCATGACAGTGTGATCGGCAACCATTGCATCCTGGTTAACAACACTGCACTGGCTGGCCATGTGCACGTTGACGATTGGGCGATCCTGTCCGGTTTCACCCTGGTGCATCAGTATTGCCATATCGGCGCCCACAGCTTTTCCGGCATGGGGACGGCGATCGGCAAGGACGTTCCTGCATTCGTCACGGTCTTCGGCAACCCTGCCGAAGCCCGCAGCATGAACTTCGAAGGCATGCGCCGTCGCGGTTTCAGCGAGGACGCTATTCACGCCCTGCGCCGTGCCTACAAGGTGGTTTACCGCCAAGGGTTGACGGTCGAGCAGGCTCTGACCGAACTGACCGAGCCGGCAGCGTTGTTCCCGGAAGTCGCGGTGTTCCGCGACTCTATCCAGGCATCGACCCGCGGCATCACCCGCTGATCATGGCTAATCTGCGTATCGCGCTGGTGGCCGGTGAAGCTTCCGGTGACATTCTGGGCGCGGGCCTCATGCGCGCCCTCAAGGCTCAGCATCCGGCGGTGGAATTCATCGGTGTCGGTGGTCCGCTGATGCAGGCCGAGGGCCTGACTTCGTATTTTCCGATGGAACGGCTTTCGGTCATGGGCCTGGTGGAAGTGCTGGGTCGATTGCGCGAGTTGATGGCGCGTCGCAAAAAGCTGATCGGCGACCTCATCGCCGAAAAGCCGGACGCGTTTATCGGCATCGATGCCCCGGACTTCAATCTCAATATCGAACTCAAGTTGCGTCAGGCCGGTATCAAGACCGTGCATTACGTCAGCCCGTCCGTGTGGGCGTGGCGTCAGAAGCGCGTGCTGAAGATCCGTGAAGGCTGCGACTTGATGCTGACCTTGTTGCCATTCGAGGCCAGGTTCTACGAAGAGAAGGGCGTGCCGGTGCGGTTTGTCGGGCACACGCTGGCTGATGCGATCCCGCTTGAAGCTGATCGCTCCGCTGCTCGGGCCGAACTCGGTTTGCCGGAGGGGCCGCTGGTTGCGTTGATGCCCGGCAGCCGTGGTGGCGAAGTCGGCCGCCTCGGTGCGTTGTTCCTCGATACTGCCCAACGCTTGCGGGCCTTGCGCCCCGGCGTTCGGTTCGTCATGCCTTGCGCCAGCCCTGAACGCCGCGCGCAGCTTGAAGAGTTGCTGGCCGGCCGCGACCTGCCGCTGACCCTGCTCGATGGCAAATCCCATCTAGCCCTTGCCGCGTGCGACGCCGTGTTGATTGCCTCCGGCACGGCGACCCTTGAGGCGCTGCTGTACAAGCGCCCAATGGTCGTGGCCTATCGTCTGGCGCCGCTGACGTTCTGGATTCTGAAGCGCATGGTCAAAAGCCCTTACATTTCCTTGCCGAACCTGCTGGCCCAGCGTCTTTTGGTGCCTGAGTTGCTGCAGGACGACGCGACGGTCGAAGCCCTGGCCCAGACCTTGTCGCCGTTGATCGAGGGTGGAGAAGAACAGACCCGCGGCTTCGACGAAATCCACCGGACCTTGCGTCTGGATGCCTCCAACCAGGCGGCGGATGCCGTGCTGAAACTGATTGGCCCAGTACAATGAGTAAAACAAGCATGCAAATGGGGCTGGATTTCACCTTGGTCGCTGAAGTGGAAGATCTGGTTGCCGGTGTCGACGAAGTCGGTCGCGGCCCGCTCTGCGGCGCCGTGGTCACGGCTGCGGTGATTCTCGATCCGAATCGGCCGATNCTCGGCCTCAACGACTCGAAAAAACTCACCGAGGCGCGCCGTGAAAAGCTCTACGACGAGATTTGCGAAAAAGCCCTGAGCTGGCATATCGCCCGTGCCGAAGTCGAAGAGATCGACGAGTTGAATATTCTCCATGCGACCATGCTGGCCATGCAGCGCGCGGTGGAAGGCCTGCACATCACCCCTAAACTGGCGATGATCGATGGCAACCGCTGCCCTAAATTGACGATGCGGNCNGAAGCCGTGGTGCAGGGTGACAGCAAGGTGCCGGCCATCGCCGCCGCGTCGATCCTGGCCAAGGTCAGCCGTGACCGTGAAATGGCTGCTTTCGAATTGATCTACCCCGGCTACGGTATCGGAGGCCATAAAGGCTACCCGACCCCCGTTCATCTGGAAGCCCTGGCTCGTCTGGGCCCGACGCCGATCCATCGGCGCTCGTTCGCCCCGGTTCGCCTGGCTTACGAGGCGCGGGAAAACCTGATCGAGAGTTAGTCGCGAGGCTGATGTTTTACTCAAGGCCCGGTACAATCCGGGCCTTGTTGTCTTCACGTTTCTAGACAGGATCACTATGCCGGCTTCATTCGTTCACCTACGCCTGCACACTGAATACTCCCTGGTCGACGGCCTGGTACGGATCAAACCCCTGGTCAAAACCCTGGTGGGCATGAATATGCCTGCGGTCGCGGTTACCGATCAGAACAACATGTGTTCCCTGGTCAAGTTCTACAAGAACGCCATGGGCGCCGGCATCAAGCCCATTTGCGGCGCCGACCTGTGGCTGTCCAACAAAGACCCGGATAACCCCCTGAGCCGCATCAGCCTGCTGGCGATGAACGGCGTGGGTTATCGCAACCTCACTGAACTGATTTCCCGCGGCTTTATCGACGGCCAACGTAACGGCTCGATCATTATCGAGCGCGAGTGGGTGGCCGAAGCGAGCGAAGGCTTGATCATGCTGTCGGCGGCCAAAGAGGGCGAGATTGGCCTGGCCATGCTCAGTGGCAATCCGGCAGAAGCGGAAAACCTCGCGCGCGAATGGATGGCCGTGTTCCCGGATCGTTTCTATCTGGAGATCCAGCGCACCAACCGCCCCAACGACGAAGAGCAGTTGCACGGCGCCGTGGCGCTGGCCGAGAAAATCGGTGCGCCGCTGGTCGCCACCAACGACGTGCGTTTCATCAAGCAGGAAGACTTTGCCGCTCACGAAACCCGCGTCTGCATCGGTGAGGGCCGCGCCCTCGACGATCCGCGGCGTTCGAAGAATTACAGCGAGGAGCAATACCTCAAAAGCGCCGACGAGATGGCCGAGTTGTTCAGCGACCTGCCCGAAGCCCTGGAAAACTCCGTCGAGATCGCCAAGCGCTGCAACATCGAAGTGAAGCTGGGCAAGCACTTCCTGCCCAACTTCCCGATCCCTGATGGCATGACCATCGATGAGTANTTCCGTAAGGTTTCCTTCGATGGTCTGGAAGAACGTCTATCCGTTCTGTTGCCCAAGGACACCACCGAAGACTACGACGCCAAGCGCCAGGTCTATGTTGATCGGCTGAATTTCGAGCTGGATATCATCATCCAGATGGGCTTCCCCGGTTACTTCCTGATCGTTATGGACTTTATCCAGTGGGCCAAAAGCAACGGCGTGCCGGTTGGCCCAGGCCGGGGGTCGGGTGCTGGTTCGCTGGTGGCCTATGTGCAAAAGATTACCGACCTCGACCCGCTGGAATATGACCTTCTGTTCGAACGGTTCCTGAACCCGGAGCGGGTTTCCATGCCCGACTTCGACGTCGACTTCTGCATGGACGGTCGCGACCGTGTCATTGAGTACGTGGCTGAGAAATACGGCCGCAACGCTGTAAGCCAGATCATCACCTTCGGTTCGATGGCGGCGAAAGCGGTAATCCGAGACGTGGCTCGAGTGCAGGGCAAGTCCTACGGCCTGGCGGATCGCCTGTCGAAGATGATCCCGTTCGAAGTCGGCATGACCCTGGAAAAAGCCTACGAGCAGGAAGAAATCCTGCGTGACTTCATCAAGGTCGATGAAGAAGCCGCTGAAATCTGGGACATGGCACGCAAACTCGAAGGCGTGGTGCGTAACGTCGGGAAACACGCCGGTGGTGTGGTCATCGCGCCGACCAAGCTGACCGACTTTTCGCCGATCTATTGCGATGAAGAAGGCGGCGGCCTGGTAACCCAGTTCGACAAGGATGACGTGGAGGCGGCCGGCCTGGTGAAGTTCGACTTCCTTGGCCTGCGGACCCTGACCATCATCGACTGGGCACTGAAAACCATCAACCGCGACCGCGCCAAGGTCGATCAACCGCCGCTGGACATCGCGTTCATCCCGCTGGATGACAAGCCGACCTACCAGCTGCTGCAAAAAGCCGAAACCACGGCGGTGTTCCAGCTTGAGTCGCGCGGCATGAAAGAGCTGATCAAAAAGCTCAAGCCCGACTGCCTGGAAGACTTGATCGCACTGGTGGCGCTGTTCCGTCCAGGCCCACTGCAATCGGGCATGGTGGACGACTTCATCAACCGTAAGCACGGCCGCGCCGAGCTGGCGTATCCGCACTCCGACTATCAGTACGAAGGCCTCAAGCCGGTACTGGCGCCGACCTACGGCATCATCCTGTACCAGGAACAGGTGATGCAGATTGCCCAGGTCATGGCCGGTTACACCCTCGGCGGTGCGGACATGCTGCGTCGCGCCATGGGTAAGAAAAAACCCGAGGAAATGGCCAAGCAGCGTGGCGGTTTCATTGAAGGTTGCGCCACGAACAATATCGACGCCGACCTCGCCGGTAACATTTTCGACCTGGTGGAAAAATTCGCCGGTTATGGCTTCAACAAATCCCACTCCGCCGCCTACGGCCTGGTCTCGTACCAGACCGCGTGGCTGAAAGCCCACTACCCGGCGCCGTTCATGGCCGCGGTACTCTCGGCGGATATGCACAACACCGACAAGGTCGTGACCTTGATCGAGGAAGTGCGCACGATGAAGCTGCGCCTCGACGCACCGGACGTGAACGCCTCGGAGTTCAAGTTCACGGTGAACGACGAAGGCCGCATCATCTACGGCCTGGGCGCGATCAAAGGTGTGGGCGAAGGCCCGGTGGAAGCGATCACCGAGGCGCGCCAGGATGGGCCGTTCAAGGACCTGTTCGATTTCTGTGCGCGGGTCGACCTCAAACGCATCAACAAGCGCACGCTGGACGGTCTGATCCGCAGCGGTGCACTGGATCGTCTGGGCCCTTGTTTTCATGACGAACCGAAAGCCTATCAAGCGAGCATCGACCAGAACCGTGCGGTGCTGCTGACCGCCATGGAAGAAGCGATCAAGGCCGCCGAACAGACTGCCCGCACTCACGACAGCGGCCACGCCGACCTGTTTGGCGGGTTGTTCGTCGAAGCAGACGCGGACGTGTACGCCAACCACCGCAAGGCCAAGGAGCTGACCCTCAAGGAACGGCTCAAGGGCGAGAAAGACACCCTGGGCCTGTACCTCACCGGTCACCCGATTGACGAGTACGAAGGCGAAATCCGCCGTTTCGCCCGTCAGCGCATCATCGACCTGAAACCGGCACGGGACACCCAGACCGTCGCCGGCATGATCATCGCCCTGCGGGTGATGAAAAATAAGAAGGGCGACAAGATGGGTTTCATCACCCTCGACGATCGCTCCGGGCGGATCGAAGCCTCGCTGTTTGCCGAAGCGTTCCATTCGGCACAATCGCTGTTACAGACTGACGCGATGGTGGTGGTCGAAGGCGAAGTCAGCAACGANGACTTCTCCGGTGGCTTGCGTCTGCGGATCAAAAGGGTGATGAGCATGGAAGATGCGCGTACCAACCTCGCCGAAAGCCTGCGCCTGAAGCTGCAGACCAAGGATTTGAAGGGCGATCAGCTACGCTGGCTGGGTGAGTTGTTCAAGCGTCACCGCGGCGCGTGCCCGATCACCATGGAGTACACGAGCCCNGATGCCAAGGCCATGCTGCAGTTTGGGGAGACGTGGCGAATTGATCCCGCTGATGGCTTGATTCAAGCTTTGCGTGACCAGTTCGGGCGAGACAACGTCTTCCTCCAATACCGTTGACGGTCAGNGTCTGNTGTTGTCGNCCGATCTCGACCAGCATNTTTAATCTCGACCTAAACGCGCCTCTCCCTTAAGGTAGGGCGCGAATAGACAACCGGCTGGCCAGGCACCCCTTGGCCGTCGACCCAAGACGGACGCTTATGAACCCGAATTTTCTTGATTTCGAACAGCCGATCGCTGACCTGCAAGCCAAGATCGAAGAACTGCGCCTGGTCGGCAATGACAATTCGCTGAACATCGGCGATGAGATCGCTCGCCTGCAAGACAAGAGCAGCACGCTCACCGAAGATATCTTCGGCAAGCTGACCAGCTGGCAGATCGCGCGTCTGGCTCGCCACCCGCGCCGTCCCTACACCCTGGACTACATTCAGCACATCTTCACCGAGTTCGACGAGCTGCACGGCGACCGTCACTTCTCCGATGACGCCGCGATCGTGGGCGGTATTGCCCGTCTGGACGATCAGCCGGTGATGATCATCGGTCACCAGAAAGGCCGCGAAGTGCGCGAGAAGGTACGCCGCAACTTCGGCATGCCGCGCCCTGAGGGCTACCGCAAGGCCTGCCGCCTGATGGAAATGGCCGAGCGTTTCAAAATGCCGATCCTGACCTTCATCGACACCCCGGGTGCCTACCCAGGTATCGACGCCGAGGAGCGCAACCAGAGCGAAGCGATCGCCTGGAACCTGCGCGTGATGGCCCGCCTGAAAACCCCGATCATCGCCACCGTGATTGGTGAAGGTGGTTCCGGCGGTGCACTGGCCATCGGTGTTTGCGACCAGTTGAACATGCTGCAATATTCGACCTACGCGGTGATCTCGCCGGAAGGTTGCGCTTCGATCCTGTGGAAAACCGCCGAAAAAGCGCCGGACGCTGCCGAAGCCATGGGTATCACTGCCGATCGCCTGAAAGGCTTGGGCATCGTTGATAAAGTCATCGCCGAGCCATTGGGCGGCGCTCACCGTGACCCGGCTGCGGCTGCGGCGACCATCCGCGCTGAACTGGGCTCGCAACTGGCGATGCTCAAGAAGTTCGATAACGAGGCGCTGCTGGCCCGTCGTTANGAGCGTCTGATGAGCTACGGTCTCTGATCTGACACTGCTTCGGCAGATGATCAAAAACCAGTGTGGGAGCGAGCTTGCTCGCGATAGCGGCTTAACATTCAACTAATCGGTTGTCTGTTACACCGCTATCGCGAGCAAGCTCGCTCCCACAGTTGATTTGGGCGACGTGAACTTTATGAGCTCATCCAGGATTGATTTGTCAGCCAAGCTACTCCTGAGTCTGAAGCCTTGGCGCAACGCCAAAACCTGGCGNATCGCGTTCTCCGGTGGACTCGACTCCACCGTCCTGCTGCACCTTCTCGCCACCCTGGCAAAAAACCAATCCCTGCCAACGCTCAGCGCCCTCCATGTCCACCATGGTCTTCAGGCTGCGGCCGATGCGTGGCCCGCACATTGCCAATCCGTCTGTGATGCCTTGGGCGTGCCGCTGCAGGTGGTTCACGTTCAGGTTCAGTCCGGCGCCAGCCTTGAGCGCGCCGCCCGGGATGCGCGCTATGGCGCGTTCATTGAGGCCACTCAAGCCAATGAACTGCTGCTGACCGCGCAGCACCGTGACGATCAAGCGGAAACCCTGCTGTTTCGGCTGTTGCGCGGGGCAGGGGGGAGGGGCTTGTCGGGGATGCCTCGCGAACGCGTCCTGGGTCGCGGGCATCTGGTGCGTCCGTTGCTCGATGTCTCACGCGCCGCGCTTGAGGCGTATGCGGCCGAGCATCAGCTGAGCTGGATCGAGGACCCGTCGAACCAGGACCGCCAGTTCTCGCGCAACTACCTGCGCCATCAAGTGTTCCCGGTATTGACCGAACGCTGGCCGCAAGCGATCGCGACCATGGCCCGCAGCGCCGCGCATCTGAGCGAAGCGCAGGGGTTGCTCGATGACCTGGCGCACATCGATCTGGCCAGCGCCAGTACCGCCAATGAATTCGATTGGCTGGGTTTGCCATCCCTGGCGTTGGCGCCTTTGGCAAAACTCTCCACTGCGCGTCAGCGCAACGCAGTGAGTCACTGGCTCACAACGCGGACACGGCTGCCGGATAGCGACCATTGGTCGGGTTGGGATGATTTGCGCGATGCCACGGGTGATGCCCGTCCGGTCTGGCGATTGGCGCAGGGCGAATTGCATCGGGCGGGTGGGCGTATCTGGTGGCTGTCGGGCTACTGGCTGCGCATTCCGCCCTCCGCCGGCGTCTGGGCTGATCCCTCGACAGCGCTGGTGTTGCCGGAAAATGGTGTGCTGACACTCACCGGCCAAATCCCCGCTGGCTCGCTGCAGATCCGCTATCGTGAAGGAGGCGAGGTCATGAATCTGCCTGATCGCGGCCACCGGGATCTCAAGCGTTTGCTCAACGAACGAGGGGTTCCGGGCTTCGTCCGTGGCAGATTGCCGCTGCTTTACCGGGACGCGCAATTGCTGGCGGTGGCCAACCTGCGGGGCCTCGATGGCAACGAGCAGGAGGGCTGGCATTTGCAGTGGGACCCACTGAGCGAAGATCAAGGTTTGAGCTGATAGAGCCTTTCCGGTAGACTACGCTCCCTTCTTGATACAACTTCTGTGGATTCGACTGAATCGCAGCAGTTGCCGATTACCAAGCAGTCTTTGCTGGGCGATTCCAAAAAATGTGTAGCGATCAACGTACCGGTGTTTCATTGCTGGTCTGTCACAACGCGGCGGTTTTTTTGAAAGGTGCACTGTGATTAATGCAGGTGATCGGGGGCTTCGGCCTTCCTTCGCTTTCCCCGGCGGCTCGGACCGCTTTAACGCAGACTTCTAGGGTTTTTCATGACGCGCTACATATTCGTCACGGGCGGTGTTGTTTCTTCATTGGGGAAAGGCATTGCCTCCGCTTCATTGGCGGCCATCCTGGAGGCGCGGGGACTTAAGGTCACCATGCTCAAGCTGGACCCGTACATTAACGTTGACCCGGGCACCATGAGCCCGTTCCAGCACGGTGAAGTGTTCGTCACACACGACGGCGCCGAGACCGACCTGGACCTGGGCCACTACGAGCGGTTCATCCGCACGACCATGACCCAGAACAACAACTTCACCACCGGCCGTGTCTACGAGCACGTGCTGCGCAAGGAGCGCCGTGGTGACTACCTGGGTGCAACCATCCAGGTGATCCCGCACATCACCGACGAAATCAAGCGCCGCATCATCAAGGGTGCAGGCGATGCCGACGTGGCGATGGTCGAGATCGGTGGCACCGTAGGTGACATCGAATCCCAGCCGTTCCTCGAAGCCATCCGCCAGTTGCGTTTCGAAGTCGGCGCCAAGCGCGCGATGCTGATGCACCTGACGCTGGTGCCGTACATCGCTACCGCCGGTGAAACCAAAACCAAGCCAACCCAGCACTCGGTCAAGGAACTGCGTTCCATCGGCCTGCAGCCGGACGTGCTGGTGTGCCGCTCCGATCACCCGATCGATATTTCCTCGCGTCGCAAGATCGCGCAGTTCACCAACGTTGAAGAGCGTGCGGTGATTGCCCTGGAAGACGCCGACACTATCTACAAGATCCCGGGCATCCTGCATTCGCAAGGCCTGGATGATTTTGTGGTCGAGCGTTTCGGCCTGCAGTGCAACGGCGCGGACCTGTCCGAGTGGGAAGCTGTGGTTGATGCCAAGCTCAACCCTGAGCACGAAGTCACCATCGCCATGGTCGGCAAGTACATGGAGCTGCTGGACGCGTACAAGTCGCTGATCGAAGCGATGAGCCACGCCGGTATCAGCAACCGTACCAAGGTCAACCTGCGCTACATCGATTCCGAAGACATCGAGAACCAGGGCACCGCCCTGCTCGAAGGCGTTGACGCGATCCTCGTTCCCGGCGGTTTCGGCCTGCGTGGTGTGGAAGGCAAGATCACCGCTGTGCAGTACGCGCGTGAAAACAAGGTGCCGTACCTGGGTATCTGCCTGGGCATGCAAGTGGCCGTTATCGAGTTTGCCCGCAACGTGCTGGGCTGGAAAGACGCCAACTCCACCGAGTTCGATCACGCCAGCGGCCACCCGGTCGTAGGTCTGATCACCGAGTGGGAAGATGCCACCGGCGCCGTTGAGACCCGTACTGAAAGCTCCGACCTGGGCGGCACCATGCGCCTTGGCGCGCAAGACTGCCTGCTCGAGCCGGGCTCGCTGGTTCACGATTGCTACGGCAAGGATGTGATCGTCGAGCGTCACCGTCACCGCTACGAAGTGAACAACAACCTGCTGCCGCAGATCAAAGAAGCCGGCCTGAAAGTNTCTGGTCGCTCCGGCGATGGCANGCTGGTTGAAGTGGTNGAAGCCCCGGATCATCCATGGTTCGTGGCGTGCCAGTTCCACCCTGAGTTCACCTCGACCCCGCGCGACGGTCACCCGTTGTTCACCGGTTTCGTTAAAGCAGCACTGACGCAACATCAGAAGAAGGCGTAAACCTGATGGCCCAGAAGATCATTCGCGTAGGCGACATCGAGATTGCCAACGACAAGCCCATGGTGCTGTTCGGCGGCATGAACGTGCTGGAAAGCCGCGACATGGCGATGCAGGTCTGTGAAGAGTACGTCAAGGTGACCGAGAAACTCGGTATCCCTTACGTGTTCAAGGCCAGCTTCGACAAGGCCAACCGTTCGTCCGTGACCTCCTATCGCGGCCCAGGCCTTGAAGAAGGCATGCGGATCTTCCAGGACATCAAGCAAGCCTTCGGCGTGCCGATCATCACCGACGTCCACGAGCCTGAACAGGCTGCCGTGGTCGCCGAGGTGTGCGACATCATCCAGCTGCCGGCCTTCCTGTCGCGCCAGACCGACCTCGTGGTCGCCATGGCCAAGACCGGCGCTGTGATCAATATCAAGAAAGCCCAGTTCCTCGCGCCTCAGGAAATGAAACATATCCTGAGCAAGTGCGTGGAAGCGGGTAACGACCAGTTGATCCTCTGCGAGCGTGGTTCGAGCTTCGGCTACAACAACCTCGTGGTGGATATGCTCGGTTTCGGCATCATGAAGCAGTTCGAATACCCGGTGTTCTTCGACGTGACCCACGCGCTGCAAATGCCCGGTGGTCGTGCCGATTCCGCTGGCGGGCGGCGTGCCCAGGTCACTGACCTGGCCAAGGCGGGCATGAGCCAGTCGCTGGCCGGNCTGTTCCTGGAAGCCCACCCGGACCCGGACAACGCCAAATGCGACGGTCCCTGCGCCCTGCGCCTGGACAAGCTGGAGCCATTCCTGGCCCAGCTCAAGCAGTTGGACGAACTGGTCAAGAGTTTTCCGACGGTAGAGACCGCGTAAGCCCCATTTCTCCGGTAAAGTACCGCACGATTTGTTGCTCAGGCCCTCGGGCCTGAGCCTTATCGTCCGCAAGTCTGCCCGCTGCACACCACTTGCCGACGGTAAAAGATTTCCTCTAGCTGCGTCGTTTTCGTCAACTTTGGAGTGTTTACAACAATGGCAAAAATCGTCGACATCAAAGGTCGTGAAGTTCTCGACTCCCGTGGCAACCCCACCGTCGAAGCCGACGTGCTTCTCGATAACGGCATCATCGGCAGCGCCTGCGCGCCGTCCGGTGCTTCTACCGGTTCGCGCGAAGCGCTGGAACTGCGTGATGGCGACAAGAGCCGTTACCTGGGCAAAGGTGTACTCAAGGCTGTAGCCAACATCAACGGCCCGATCCGTGACCTGTTGCTGGGCAAGGACCCGCTGGACCAGAAAGCCCTGGACCACGCGATGATCAAGCTCGACGGCACCGAAAACAAAGGCAGCCTGGGCGCCAACGCCATCCTCGCCGTGTCCCTGGCCGCTGCCAAGGCCGCCGCACAGGATCAGGACCTGCCGCTGTACGCCCACATCGCCAACTTGAACGGCACTCCGGGTGTGTACTCGATGCCGGTGCCGATGATGAACATCATCAACGGTGGCGAGCACGCTGATAACAACGTCGACATCCAGGAATTCATGGTGCAGCCGGTTGGCGCCAAGACCTTCTCCGAAGGCTTGCGCATGGGCACCGAGATTTTCCATCACCTCAAAGCTGTGTTGAAGGCCCGTGGCCTGAGCACCGCCGTGGGTGACGAAGGGGGTTTCGCACCGAACCTGGCGTCCAACGAAGATGCACTGAAAGTGATCTCCGAAGCCGTGGCCAACGCTGGCTACAAGCTGGGCACCGACGTGACCCTGGCCCTGGACTGCGCCGCGAGCGANTTCTACGANGACGGCAAATACAACCTGTCCGGCGAAGGCCAGGTGTTCACCGCTGAAGGTTTCGCTGACTACCTGAAAGGCCTGACCGAGCGCTACCCGATCATCTCGATCGAAGATGGCCTGGACGAGTCTGACTGGGCGGGCTGGAAAGTCCTCACCGACAAGATCGGCGAGAAAATCCAACTGGTCGGCGATGACCTGTTCGTGACCAACACCAAGATCCTGAAAGAAGGCATCGACAAGAAGATCGCCAACTCGATCCTGATCAAGTTCAACCAGATCGGCACCCTGACCGAAACCCTGGAAGCCATCCAGATGGCCAAGGCCGCGGGCTACACCGCCGTGATCTCGCACCGCTCCGGCGAAACCGAAGATTCGACCATTGCCGACCTGGCAGTGGGCACCTCGGCCGGCCAGATCAAGACCGGTTCCCTGTGCCGTTCCGACCGCGTTTCCAAGTACAACCAATTGCTGCGTATCGAAGAGCAACTGGCAGGTAAAGCCAAGTACAACGGTCGCAGCGAGTTTCGCGGCTGAGTGTTAACTGGTAAAAAGACACCGGATTGTGTCGGAAAAATCGCTACAGCGATGGATTTGCCACTAATCTGATGCCTTATACGCACAAGCCTGGTTCATCCAGGCTTCGTGCTATCAGTTGCTTCAAAAGTTTTGCATGGCTGTCTTTTTTTACTGGATACCCGGATTTCGATGCGCAGTCCCAATTGGTTGTTCCTCGTCTTGCTCTTATTGCTGGCTGGCCTGCAGTACCGCCTATGGGTCGGNAATGGCAGTCTGGCGCAAGTGGCCGAGTTGACTCAGCAGATCGCAGATCAGCACGCTGAGAACGAAGGGTTGCTGGAGCGCAATCGGGTCATGGACGCTGAAGTGCTTGAGCTGAAAAAAGGTACGGAGACCGTTGAAGAGCGGGCTCGTCATGAATTGGGCATGGTCAAGGAGGGCGAAACCCTCTACCAGTTGGCCCAATGAATCAGTCTTTACCGGCCTTCTGGGCCGTGATTCCTGCCGCGGGCGTCGGTGCCCGTATGGCCGCGGACCGTCCCAAGCAGTACTTGCAACTGGGCGGGCGCACTATTCTCGAACACAGCCTCGGCTGTTTTCTCGATCATCCTGGCCTNAAGGGGTTGGTGGTCAGTCTTGCTGTTGATGATCCCTTCTGGCCGAACTTGGCGTGTGCTACCGATCCGCGTATTCAGCGGGTCGAGGGCGGCGATGAGCGTTCCGGGTCGGTGCTCAATGCTTTGCTTCATCTACATGCGCAGGGTGCTGACGATGAGGATTGGGTGCTGGTTCACGACGCCGCACGGCCGAATCTGAGTCGCGACGATCTGGACAAGTTGCTGACCGAGTTGGCTGATGACCCGGTGGGCGGCTTGCTCGCCGTACCGGCGCGCGACACCCTCAAGCGTGTCGACAAGCACGGCCGCGTGGTGGAAACCGTGGATCGCAGCCTGATCTGGCAGGCGTACACGCCGCAGATGTTCCGCCTGGGCGCCTTGCACCGTGCCTTGGCCGACAGCCTGGTCGCAGATGCAGTGATCACCGACGAAGCCTCGGCCATGGAATGGTCGGGCCAGGCACCACGCCTGATCGAAGGGCGCGCGGACAACATCAAGGTCACTCGTCCCGAAGACCTGGAGTGGCTCAGGTTGCGGTGGGCAAACCGCAGATAGTCAGTGACACCGCGTCGACTTCATCGCAGGCAAGCCAGCNNNNGTTCTGCGTGTACACCCATTCAGTGCTCACCGCAGATTCCCTGTGGGAGCGAGCTTGCTCGCGATGGCGGCGGCACAGCCAACACCTGACTCAACCCCGATACTCCGGCCGCTCAGCCAACCCTTCCTTCAAATAATCCACCAACTTGCGCACCTTGGGCGACAGATGCCGTTGCTGCGGGTAAAGCGCCCAAACCGCCGTGTTCGGCGGTTGGTGAGCCTCCAGCAGTGAAATCAATTCGCCGTTTTTCAGATGCTCCAGCACGTAATAGTCCGGCAGCTGACACAAACCCACCCCCTGTAGCGCCGCATCCAGTACCGCTTGCCCACTGTTGCAGCGCCAGTTGCCTTGCACCCGCTGGGAAAATTCCCGCCCGTTCTGTTCCAGTTGCCACATGTCTGAACTGCCGATGAGGCAATTGTGGCGGCTGAGTTCCGACAAGCTGTGTGGGCGACCATACCGTTCCACGTAGGACGGCGACGCGCACAGNTACATGCGCCGTGGTGCCAGGCGTGTGGCGACCAATCGTGAATCCTGAAGACGTCCGAGGCGGATCGCCAGGTCCAGCCCTTCGTGCACCAGGTCGAGCGGGCGGTTGCTCAGTTCGATGTCGACGCGCAATTGTGGATATAGGCCCATGAAACGGGTCACCAGCGGCACGATAAAGCGCTCGCCGTACGCCACCGCACAGGTCATGCGCAACATGCCCTTGGGTTCGCTGGTGAGGTCGCCCACGGCGCGCAAGGCTTCTTCGCGACCGTCCTGCAAGCGCTGGCAGTGCTGCAGGAAGGTNTGCCCGGCTTCGGTCAGCGTAACCCGGCGAGTGCTGCGGTAAAGCAGTCGCGTCTGAAGACGCTCTTCGAGGCGTGCGATTTGTCGACTGATGTGAGAGGAAGAAACCCCCAGCCGCTCGGCCGCCGCTGTGAATTGGCTGCATTCGGCCACGGCGACGAACTCATCGATGCCTTCCCAGCGGTTTTCCAGCATCAAAGATTATCCCTGTATGGCAATAATGTTTTGCTTTTGCCCGGATTATTCCTCGTAAGGCGCTGTATTACACTCCCTGTCTCGTTTTTATTCACTGGAGAATCCACATGATCAAGTCGCGCGCTGCCGTTGCCTTCGAGGCCAAGAAACCTCTCGAGATTGTCGAAGTGGATGTCGCCATGCCCAAGGCTGGCGAGGTGCTGCTGCGGGTGGTCGCGTCCGGCGTGTGCCATACCGATGCCTACACCTTGTCGGGCGCCGACCCGGAAGGCATCTTCCCGTCGATCCTTGGCCATGAAGGCGGTGCGGTGGTTGAAGCGATCGGCGAGGGCGTGACCTCGGTCGCGGTCGGCGACCATGTGATCCCGCTNTACACCCCGGAGTGCGGGAAGTGCAAATTCTGCCTGTCGGGCAAGACCAACTTGTGCCAGGCCATCCGCTCCACCCAAGGCAAAGGCCTGATGCCCGATGGCACCACGCGCTTCTCCTACAAGGGTCAGCCGATTTTCCACTACATGGGTACCTCGACGTTCTCCGAGTACACCGTGCTGCCGGAAATTTCCGTCGCCAAAATCCCTAAAGAAGCGCCGCTGGAAAAAGTCTGCCTGCTGGGCTGCGGCGTCACCACCGGCATCGGTGCGGTGATCAACACGGCCAAGGTCAAGCCGGGTGACACCGTGGCGATCTTCGGTCTGGGCGGCATCGGCCTGTCGGCGGTCATCGGTGCGGTCAAAGCCAAGGCGGGTCGCATCATCGCCATCGACATCAACCCGGCCAAGTTCGAGATCGCCAAGCAGCTCGGTGCAACCGACTGCGTGAACCCGAAAGATTTCGACCGTCCGATTCAGGACGTGATTGTCGACATGACTGACGGCGGCGTGGACTTTTCCTTCGAGTGCATCGGCAATGTGCAACTGATGCGTGCCGCTCTGGAGTGCTGCCACAAGGGTTGGGGCGAGTCGGTGATCATCGGCGTTGCGGGTGCCGGCCAGGAAATCGCCACTCGCCCATTCCAACTGGTGACCGGTCGCGTCTGGCGCGGTTCGGCGTTCGGCGGCGTGCGCGGTCGTACTGAATTGCCAAGCTACGTGGAAATGGCCCAGACCGGCGAGATCCCGCTGGAAACGTTCATCACCCACACCATGGGCCTGGAAGACATCAACAAGGCTTTCGACCTGATGCACGAAGGCAAAAGCATCCGTAGCGTCATCCATTTCTGAGGTCGGTCATGAGCCTGGAAAATATCTCCTGCCAGAAAAGCTTCGGCGGCTGGCACAAACGCTACAAGCACCGCTCCGATGTGCTCGGCTGCGACATGGTGTTCGCCGTGTACCTGCCGCCGCAGGCGGAGCAGGGCGGCAAGTTGCCGGTGCTGTATTGGCTGTCCGGGTTGACCTGCACCGACGAGAACTTCATGCAGAAGGCCGGCGCCCATCGGATGGCCGCCGAGCTTGGATTGATCATCGTTGCACCGGACACCAGCCCTCGCGGACCCGATGTGCCGGGTGATCCGGACGGCGCCTGGGACTTCGGTCTCGGTGCCGGGTTTTATCTGAATGCCACNCAGGAACCCTGGTCCAAGCACTATCGGATGCATGACTACGTGGTGCAGGAATTGCCGGCGTTGGTTGAAGCGCATTTCCCTGCGTCGGATAAGCGCGGCATCAGCGGTCATTCAATGGGCGGCCATGGTGCGTTGGTGTGTGCCCTGCGCAACCCTGGACGTTACCAATCGGTGTCGGCATTTTCGCCGATCAACAACCCGATGGACTGCCCATGGGGCCAGAAAGCCTTTTCCCGTTATTTGGGCGAAGAACGCTCGAAATGGCGCGAGTGGGATGCCTGCGTACTGATCAGCGAAGCCTCGGAAAAGCTGCCACTGTTGGTCGATCAAGGTGATCGCGATGATTTCCTCGCCACCCAGCTCAAACCTGAAGCCTTGCAACAGGCCGCCAAACTGGCCGGTCATCCGCTGACGTTGCGCCTGCAACCCGGCTACGACCACAGCTATTTCTTCATCGCCAGTTTCATCGACGACCACTTGCAACATCATGGGCGCGCTCTAAGCGCCTAATGTTCGACAAAGTAGGTAGAATCACGCCCTGAATTAAATCGGGGCGTTTTTTTATGCGTATTGGCCACGGCTACGATGTGCACCGTTTCGCTGAAGGCGATTTCATCACCCTGGGCGGCGTGCGGATTGCACACGGCTTCGGGCTGCTCGCTCACTCCGACGGTGACGTCCTGCTGCACGCCTTGAGCGATGCCTTGCTCGGCGCCGCTGCGCTGGGTGATATCGGCAAGCACTTCCCGGACACCGACCCGACATTCAAGGGCGCCGACAGCCGTGTGNTGCTGCGCCATGTGGTCGGCCTGATCCACGCCAAGGGTTGGAAAGTCGGCAACGTCGATAACACCATCGTGGCCCAGGCGCCGAAAATGGCGCCCCACATTGAGTCGATGCGCGCACTGATTGCCGCGGACCTGCAAATTGAATTGGATCAAGTGAACGTGAAAGCCACCACCACCGAAAAGCTCGGGTTTACCGGTCGTGAAGAGGGCATCGCGGTGCACTCCGTCGCCTTGTTGCTGCGCGCATGAATGACTTGGAACTGTTGGGCCCGCGGGCCTATGGCGAGGCGCTGGGCAGCGCGGTCCTGAAGGCTACGGCGGAAGATTTCCAGGTCGACGAAGTGCTCGATATCCCGCTGANNGGCGATGGCGAACACTTGTGGNTGTGGGTNGAAAAGCGTGGTCTGAATACCGAAGAAGCTGCACGGCGAATCGCCAAGGCCGCTGGCGTGCCGTTGCGCACCGTCAGCTATGCCGGGCTCAAGGACCGCCAGGCGTTGACCCGCCAGTGGTTCAGCGTGCAACTGCCAGGCAAGGCTGATCCTGATTTGTCGGCGGCGGAAAACGACACGCTGAAAATCCTCAAGACCGGTCGGCACAAGCGCAAGCTGCAACGCGGTGCCCACTCGGCGAATGGCTTCACCTTGCGCCTGACGCAATTCTCTGGCGACAAAGCCGCGATTGAAGAGCGGCTGCAGCTGATCGCCAAGCAAGGTATTCCCAATTATTTTGGTGCCCAGCGTTTCGGCTTTGATGGCGGTAACGTGGTCGATGCCCGTGCCTGGGCCGCGCGCAAGGCGTTGCCGGAGCAACGCAATGTCCGTTCGCGTCTGCTCTCCACCGCCCGCAGTTTTCTGTTCAACCAGGTATTGGCGGCGCGTGTGGCAGATGGCACCTGGCAGCAAGCGCAGGTGGGCGACCTGTTGGCGTTTACCGACAGCCGCAGTTTTTTCCCGGCGGGGGAGGCTGAATGCAGCGACCCGCGCCTGGCGATTCTCGACCTGCACCCGACCGGCCCCCAGTGGGGCGAAGGTGACTCGCCGGCGACCGGCGCTGTCCATGTACTGGAGCAGGCAATCGCCGCTCGCGAAGCAGATCTGCGCGATTGGTTGATTAACGCCGGAATGAGCCACGAACGTCGCATCCTGCGGCTGCCCATTGGTGGGTTGACGTGGCATTATCCCGAGCCTGACATTCTGCAACTGGAATTCGTCCTCCCGGCCGGATGCTTTGCCACNGTNTTGGTGCGCGAGCTTGTTGATCTGGTGCCGGTGGGGCAGACGGACAGCCCATGCGTATTCTGATATCAAACGATGACGGTGCCACCGCACCCGGTCTTGCCGCGCTTTATGCAGCGCTGGAAGATTACGCCGAGTGCGTGGTGGTTGCCCCGGACCAGGACAAGAGCGGCGCCAGCAGTTCGCTGACGCTCGACCGTCCGTTGCACCCGCAAACCCTGGCCAACGGCTTTATCAGCCTGAACGGCACACCCACCGATTGCGTGCACCTGGGCCTTAACGGCTTGCTGGAGCGCGAACCGGATATGGTGGTTTCCGGCATCAACCTGGGCGCCAACCTGGGCGACGACGTGCTGTATTCCGGCACCGTTGCGGCGGCACTTGAGGGGCGTTTCCTTGAGCGTCCTTCGTTCGCCTTCTCGTTGGTCTCACGGCAAGTGGAGAACCTTCCCACGGCCGCTTACTTTGCGCGCAAACTGGTCGAGGCCCACGCCGACCTCGACTTGCCACCGCGCACGGTATTGAACGTGAACATTCCCAATTTGCCGCTGGACCACATTCGCGGCATTCAGCTGACCCGCCTCGGACACCGCGCACGTGCGGCGGCGCCGATGAAAGTGGTCGACCCACGCGGCAAATCCGGTTACTGGATCGCCGCCGCCGGGGACGCCGAAGATGGCGGCCCGGGCACGGACTTNCATGCGGTGATGCAGGGCTATGTGTCGATTACTCCGCTGCAACTGGATCGCACCTTCAATGATGCCTTCAGAAGTCTCGATGGCTGGTTGGAGGGGCTGCGCTAATGGCTCGTGAACAAGACGATATTCTGCGTCGCGGCATCGGGATGACCTCGCAACGAACCCGCGAGCGCCTGATTCAACGCCTGTATGAGGAGGGGGTNTCCAACGCCCAGGTGCTGGAAGTCATCCGGCGCACGCCGCGGCACCTGTTTGTCGACGAAGCGCTGGCTCATCGTGCCTACGAAGACACGGCGCTGCCGATCGGACACAACCAGACCATCTCCCAGCCTTATATGGTGGCGCGCATGAGCGAGCTGCTGCTGGAGGCCGGTCCCTTGGACAAGGTGATGGAAATCGGCACCGGCTCGGGCTACCAGACGGCGGTGCTGTCGCAGCTGGTTGAACGGGTGTTCTCGGTGGAGCGCATCAAGGTCCTGCAGGATCGCGCCAAGGAGCGCCTGGTGGAGCTCAACCTGCGCAACGTGGTGTTCCGTTGGGGCGATGGTTGGGAAGGTTGGCCTGCGCTGGCGCCTTATAACGGCATTATCGTCACGGCCGTCGCCACCGATGTGCCTCAGGCGCTGCTGGATCAGTTGGCGCCTGGCGGGCGACTGGTGATTCCTGTCGGCTCCGGTGAGGTGCAGCAACTGATGCTGATCATCCGCGAAGAACAGGGCTTTTCCCGTCGTGTTCTGGGGTCGGTTCGCTTCGTGCCACTACTCAACGGGCCGCTGGCCTGAGCATTTGTTCAAGCACGCTGAATTCTCTTCGATTGCCCGGGTCTTACAGCGGCATCGATGCGTTAAACAGGATTCATCGGCAGGCAGCAAACGTGTGCGCGAAGCGATTTCGCTTCATTAAAGGTAAAGCCTGTTCGGCCCGTTATACTTGCGACATTTCGTGCCGAAACACGGCAATCCACTATTTCAGCCACCACAAAGGGAGCGGCGGGTGAGTCTCACAGTCATTGCGCAGCGTATGGGTACAAAGAGCTTTCAGCGCCTGGTGACTGGCCTCGTCTTGAGCACCTTGCTGGTCGGTTGCTCCAGTTCCAAAACGAGTGACGTGCGTGTCGTCGATCGCAACAAGACTGTCGCCCAGCGTCCGGCGGTGACCACGGGTCAATACGTCGTTCGACCAAAAGATACGTTGTTCTCGATCGCTTTTCGCTACGGCTGGGACTACAAAGCCCTCGCCGCACGGAACAATATTCCTACGCCGTATACGATCCATCCGGGTCAGACAATTCGCTTCGACGGTCGCACCGGATCAACGTCGGCGCCGGTGGCCAGTGCTACCGATTCAACGCCTTCGTCGTCGCTGAAAACCACGGTAATCCGGCGTCAGCCGAATGGCGCAACCACCAGCACAGCGGTGGTTGCACCGTCCGTCGCCAGCAAGGCGACCCCTGCTCCGATGCCTCCTGCCGGCCCGGCCCCGACCGGCTGGGGATGGCCTTCAAACGGTGTATTGATTGGAAAATTCTCTTCAAACGGTAGTTTGAATAAAGGCATTGATATCGCCGGGGATTTGGGACAGCCTGTTTTAGCTGCGTCTGATGGGACAGTGGTTTACGCCGGGAGTGGTTTACGGGGCTACGGCGAACTGGTCATCATCAAACACAGCGATACCTACGTCAGTGCTTACGGTCACAACCGTAGGCTGTTGGTTCGGGAGGGGCAGCAGGTCAAAGTCGGACAGACAATTGCCGAAATGGGGTCAACTGGTACAGACCGGGTGAAACTGCACTTTGAGATTCGCCGCCAAGGGAAACCTGTAGATCCGCTGCAATTCCTACCCCGTCGTTGATGTGTTGCACAGCCTGTTCCCTCGCGTAGAAGGAACAGGCTCCAGCGTTGCCAAGGATATAGGCGTCGCTCGAGCTTGAGGTCGAACTCACCAAAGGACTATAACAATGGCTCTCAGTAAAGAAGCGCCGGAGTTTGACATCGACGATGAGGTTCTCCTTGAAATGGAGATACTCACCGATAAGGAATCGATGTCGAATGATGAAGGGTCTGCTACACCTTCAGTTCGCACCAAATCCAAGAACGCCACCGCGTTAAAGCAACACAAGTACATTGACTACACGCGGGCGCTTGATGCCACGCAGCTGTACCTCAACGAAATCGGCTTTTCCCCGCTGCTCTCCCCGGAAGAAGAAGTTCATTTTGCGCGTCTGTCGCAAAGTGGCGATCCGGCCGGGCGTAAACGCATGATTGAAAGTAACCTGCGGCTGGTGGTGAAAATCGCCCGGCGTTATGTCAATCGTGGTCTGTCCCTGTTGGACCTGATCGAAGAGGGCAACCTGGGCTTGATCCGGGCGGTGGAGAAGTTCGACCCTGAGCGGGGCTTCCGCTTTTCAACTTATGCCACCTGGTGGATCCGCCAGACCATCGAACGGGCGATCATGAATCAGACCCGTACGATTCGGTTGCCGATCCATGTGGTCAAAGAGCTCAACGTCTACCTGCGGGCGGCGCGTGAGCTCACACAAAAACTCGATCATGAACCTTCGCCTGAAGAAATCGCCAACCTGCTGGAAAAACCGGTGGGGGAGGTCAAGCGCATGCTTGGCTTGAATGAGCGTGTATCTTCGGTCGACGTCTCGCTGGGTCCGGATTCGGATAAAACCCTGCTGGACACCCTGACGGATGATCGCCCGACGGATCCTTGCGAGCTGTTGCAGGATGACGACCTGTCCCAGAGCATCGATCAATGGCTTTCGGAACTGACCGACAAGCAACGCGAAGTGGTGGTACGCCGCTTCGGCCTGCGNGGCCATGAGAGCAGCACCTTGGAGGATGTAGGCCTGGAAATTGGCCTGACCCGTGAGCGGGTGCGGCAGATNCAGGTGGAAGGCCTGAAGCGTCTTCGGGAGATTCTCGAGAAGAACGGCCTGTCGAGCGAGTCACTGTTTCAGTAAATAACGCGCTTGAGTGGCATTGGAAAACCCCGACTGGTTCGGGGTTTTTTAATGCCTGGGATATGGCTGGCAAGCGCCTCAGGTTTGTAGTCTCGCGCTGTAAGTCTTTGCTTACTCTTTCGTAAGTGTTCGTTATTTTTACAGTGTGGTAGTCGCCCATCTGTTACATCTGTCAGAGGTATCTAATTGACTTATATGGTTATTGATAAATATTAAAAGCATATGACAGGCAGTTTTGCGGATTGGGGACGATTGCTCTCGGTGAGGAATTCTCTAGTATCTGAACTGTGTCGACGGACAGACACACCCTTCAAGGATGAGGGGAATGGACATCGCAGGAAGCGATTCATCAGGACGATGAAAAGGAACACAGGGAATAGGGAAAAAATGTGGGCGGGTCAAACCGCCCCTTTTTTTGCCTGCAGAAAAGCAAAAAGGCCCGCTAGGGGCCTTTTGGGAACGCGGGGGAAATCAGCGTTCGAGGTCTTTGAGCTTGCTACCTACAGATTTGTTGATGACGCGATCAAACTCTTCAGCATCGGGCATCGATTCTTTCTTCTCGGTGATGTTGGGCCAGATTTCGGCCAACTCAACGTTCAGCTGAATGAACTGCTGCATGTCTTCCGGGACTTCATCTTCAGAGAAGATGGCCACGGCAGGGCATTCTGGTTCNCACAGGGCGCAGTCGATGCACTCATCCGGGTGGATAACCAGGAAATTCGGGCCTTCGTAGAAGCAGTCCACCGGACACACTTCGACGCAGTCGGTGTACTTGCACTTGATGCAGTTGTCGGTAACGACGAAGGTCATTTCTAATTTTCTCCTCAGGCGGCGGCAGCGAAACCCCTTATGGTGGGGCTCGCGAGGTTCGGGAGCGATAGTCTGCAGGCCAGGCTAAAAGCCCGCAGCATCCCAAACCGCGCGAGATTCTATCAGCTTGCACGCGTCTGCGTTATATCCGAGTCTTTAGTGNATAGAGCATTTCGAGCGCTTTGCGTGGCGTCANGTCGTCCAGATCCAGTTTGGCCAACTCATCCAGCACCGGATGCGGCAGGCTGGCAAACATATCGCTCTGCTGCGGCGCGGCCGGTTTGCCTTTGGCGGGTTTCGGCACTTCATGGGGCAGGGCAGTCGCTTCCAGTCGGCCGAGGTGCTCGCGAGCACGCACGATCACTTCGCTCGGCACACCAGCCAACTGCGCAACCGCCAGACCGTAGCTCTGGCTGGCAGGCCCGGGCAGCACATGGTGCAGGAACACGATGCGCTCGTTGTGCTCGGTGGCGTTGAGGTGAACGTTGGCCACCAGCGGTTNCGCTTCCGGCAGTACCGTCAGCTCAAAATAGTGCGTGGCAAACAGCGTATAGGCCCGCAGATGCGCCAGACGCTCGGCCGCCGCCCACGCCAGCGACAGGCCGTCGAAGGTGCTGGTGCCGCGACCGACTTCGTCCATCAGCACCAGGCTGCGCTCAGTGGCGTTGTGCAAGATGTTGGCGGTTTCGCTCATTTCCACCATAAAGGTCGAACGGCCACCGGCTAGGTCATCGCTGGAACCGATCCGCGTGAAAATGCGGTCTACCAGAGACAATTCGCAACTGGCCGCCGGCACAAAGCTGCCGATATGCGCCAGCAACACAATCAAGGCGGTCTGACGCATGTAGGTGGATTTACCGCCCATGTTCGGACCAGTAATCACCAGCATGCGCGTGTTGTCGTCGAGGCTCAGGTCGTTGGCCACGAACGGCGTTGTCAGCACTTGCTCGACCACGGGGTGACGACCCTGGGAGATGCGCATGCACGGCTCGTCAACGAAGCGCGGGCAGTTCAGGTCGAGGTTCAGGGCGCGTTCGGCGAGGTTGCTCAGCACGTCCAGTTCGGCCAGTGCGGCGGCGGTGTCTTGCAGCGGCGGCAATTGGGCGATCAAGTCTTCGAGCAGCGCTTCGTACAGCATCTTCTCGCGGGCGAGGGCGCGGCTCTTGGCCGACAGCGCCTTGTCCTCGAACGCTTTCAGTTCCGGCGTGATGAAGCGCTCGGCACCTTTGAGCGTCTGGCGGCGGATGTAGTCGGCCGGCGCCGACTCGGCCTGCTTGCTCGGCAACTCAATAAAGTAGCCGTGCACGCGGTTGTAGCCGACCTTCAAGTTGGCCAGGCCCGTGCGCGCCTTTTCGCGGGCTTCGAGGTCAATCAGGAACTGCCCGGCGTTTTCGCTCAGGGACTGCAGCTCATCCAGTTCGCTGTCGTAACCGGTTTTCAGCACGCCGCCGTCACGGATCACCGCCGGCGGGTTGTCGATGATGGCTTTTTCCAGCAGTGCCGCAAGTTCCGGGTAGGTGCTGGTGGTCTTCGCCAGTTGAATGATGTGCGGTGCTTCCAGCTCCGTCATCGCCACTTGCAACTCAGGCAGTGCGCTCAAGGCATCGCGCAGGCGCGCCAGGTCACGGGGCCGCGCATTGCGCAGGCCGATCCGCGCCAGGATGCGCTCGATATCGCCGATTTCCTTGAGCTGCGGTTGCAGTTTTTCAAAACGGTAACCGTCGAGCAGGCAAGTGATCGAAGTCTGGCGCGCCAGCAANACGGTCAGGTCGCGCAAAGGACGGTTGAGCCAGCGGGTCAGCAAGCGGCTGCCCATGGCGGTCTGGCAACGGTCGACCACCGATTGCAGCGTGTTATCGCGACCACCGGCCAAATTGGTGTCCAGCTCCAGGTTGCGACGGCTGGCGCCATCGAGCACCACGGTGTCATCCAGGCGTTCATGGCGCAGGCTGCGCAAATGCGGCAGGGCGGTGCGCTGGGTTTCCTTGGCATAACCAAGCAGGCACCCGGCAGCGCCGATGGCCAGGGTCAGGGTTTCGCAGCCGAAGCCTTTCAGGTCCTGGGTGGAGAATTGCTGGCAAAGACTTTTCAGCGCCGAGTCGCGCTCGAAATCCCACGGCGCACGGCGTCGAACCCCACGACGTTTTTCCGCCGGCAGGTCCTTTGGCCAGTCATCCGGAATCAACAACTCCACCGGGTTGATGCGCTCCAGCTCCGCCAGCAGGTTCTCCCAGCCCTTGATCTCCAGCACGCTGAAATTGCCGCTGGTGATGTCCAGTACCGACAGGCCGAACAGGCGTTCGTCACCCAGCACCGCCGCGATCAGGTTGTCCCGACGCTCATCCAGCAGCGCTTCATCACTGACCGTACCCGGCGTGATGATCCGCACCACTTGCCGATCCACCGGCCCCTTGCTGGTCGCCGGGTCGCCGATCTGTTCACAGATCACCACCGACTCACCCAGCTTCACCAGCTTGACCAGATAGCCTTCCAACGAATGGTAAGGAATCCCGCACATCGGAATCGACTGCCCCGCCGACTGCCCGCGCGCGGTCAAGGTGATGTCCAGCAACTTGGCGGCCTTCTTCGCGTCTTCATAGAAGATCTCGTAGAAGTCGCCCATGCGATAGAACATCAACTGATCAGGGTGCTGGTTTTTCAGACGCCAGTACTGCTGCATCATCGGCGTGTGGGAGGACAGATCGGACNGTGTTTTANTCATNGGATATCAGGCAAATTCGTTGAAAGGTGTAGGGCAAAGGAGGGACATCGGCCCGGCTTTTCCGCGATGGGCGCAAGGTTAACATGAGCCGTCTGCCGGACGCAGGCATGAAAGCCCTGCTGCACATTTCTGTTGTTTATGCACGATCTATGCGAATCAGCATTTGTCTTCCGAAAAAAGTTCAAGCACTATGCCCGTTATGCAAAAACGCAATGTTTCTACCGTCTTAAGAGAGCTGCTGGACCGCGACCGGATCTCCCCCACGGAGCTTCACCGGCGTACCGGCGTGCCTCAATCCACTCTCTCGCGGATCCTCAGCGGGAAGATCGTCGATCCTTCGGATAAACACATTTCGAAGATCGCCGAGTACTTCGCCGTGAGTACCGATCAGTTGCGCGGACGCGTGGATGTCGCTGCCACCGCCGCCAATGCCGGGCGCGATCAATTGCATTCCGAACTCAAGGACATAAGTCTGTGGGACGACGACACACCCGTCGATGATGACGAGGTGTCGATCCCCTTTCTGCGCGAGGTTGAATTGGCTGCTGGATCAGGAAGATTCGTCATCGAGGAAAGCGAGAAGGCCAGCCTGCGGTTCGGCAAGCGCAGCCTGCGGCATAACGGTGTGCAGTTCGACCAGGCCAAGTGTGTAACGGTGCGCGGCAACAGCATGTTGCCGGTGCTGCGCGATGGCGCGACGGTGGGTGTCAATGCGGGCAAGAGCGGCATTGGCGATATCGTTGATGGCGACTTGTATGCCATCAATCACAATGGCCAACTGCGCGTGAAACAGCTCTACCGTTTGCCTACCGGTATTCGCCTGCGCAGCTTCAATCGCGATGAGCACCCGGACGAGGACTACACCTTCCAGGAAATCCAGGAAGAACAGATCGTCATCCTCGGTCACGTTTTCTGGTGGGGCATGTACGCCCGTTAACCTCGCCGCACTGCATTAGAACCCGCCTCCGAGCGGGTTTTTTTTCGCCCGCCCAAAACCGTCAGCGCCTTTGTTTGCGAGGTTTTCATGCGCTAGCGCATTCTAAACGCATAAATAAATGCATTTACGCATTGACTGTATATGCATCAATGCATATTCTTTGTCTCAAGCCGCTCAACACAGCAGCTCGAAATGAAGCTCTTTAGTTCCACCACAAAAGGCAGCGATGAACCGGCCTCAACGGTTCAGAGGGTTGGCAACTGACCCGGGTGTGCAGCGTAAAGCACCAGAAGCAGTTATCCGACAGACAGGGATCGTGGTCGGAAAAACATTGAGGACAGGTCCGTACCGCGCCAGTAGCGCCGAAAGACCGAAGCTGGACCGCATTACTGAAAAGCCNGGCAAGCGCCGGGCTTTTTGGAATGCCTACCTATCGTCAGGCACCTCAAGAGACACCGTTTGAAAGAAACACGCATCACTCATCAATCACCCCGGGAGGCGTGACATGACAAACGAGCAACAAGCGTTGCTGGACATGCCGATCTGGCTTGTCATCGTCCTCGCCCTGGTNGGCGGTGTATCCGGCGAAATGTGGCGCGCCGACAAGGAGGGCGCCCGCGGCTGGTCACTGTTGCGGCGCCTGGCCTTGCGCTCCGGGGCCTGCGTGATCTGCGGGGTCTCGGCCATCATGCTGCTGTATGCCGCCGGCGTGTCGATCTGGGCCGCTTGCGCATTTGGCTGCCTGACGGCGATGGCCGGGGCGGACGTGGCCATCGGACTTTATGAACGCTGGGCGGCCAAGCGGATTGGCATTTGCGAAGTGCCGCCGCGCGATTCTCGCCCTGATCAATAGTGAGGAGCCGTCGCTGATCCCTCACATTGAAATCTGACAGGAGACCCTTAATGCCGGTCGTCATCGAAAAACCTTCACAGCTGTTTACCGCGATTGCCGAGGCATTGGTTTTTAATGCCCGGTGAAAACCCATGAAAATCACTCCACTGATTTCGCAACTGCGTGATCACTGCCCAACCCTCGCCAATCGCGTGGCCGCCGGCATCGACCTCACCACACTGCAAGCCGACAACCCACTGCAAACCCCTTGCGCCTACGTCGTACCGATCGCCGATCTGGCGAGCAAAAGCGTGGCGCAGAACCTGAACCTGCAACCGATCCGCGACAACTTTGAAGTGACCCTGGTGCTCGACACCACGGACGCTACAAAAGCGCTGGATCTGATGCACGACCTGCGGGCCGAGCTGTGGCGTGCGCTGGTGGGTTTCAAGCCCGGCAGCGACTACCAGGCCATCGCGTATGACGGTGGCGAACTGGTTTCCATTAACAGCAGCCGTGCGCTGTATCGCCTGCGCTTTTTTACCGAGTTCCAGCTCGGCCGCAATCTGCCTGGTCAGCCTGCGGAGAGCTGGCACGAACGTGAACTGGACGGCTTGTCGTCCTTTACCGGGGTCACGGTGCGGGTCGATGCGATCGATCCGGCGGACCCCAATCTGAAACGCCCGGGGCCCGATGGGCGCCTGGAACTGACTTTCTCTGGAGACGTAACCCCATGAGCAAACGCATCACCGTGCTGCCGGCCCCAGGCCGTGCCGTGCCCGACCCGGAAGCGGGCGATCTGTTGCCCCTCGAGGGCCGTGAAGTGCCGGACAACGCCTGGTGGCGTCGACGTCTGGCTGATGGCGATATCACTACCAAAGCCGTGAAAGCGGCAAAACCACAGGGAGCCCAATAATGGCGATCGGATTCAGCAACATCCCCGCGGACATTCGTGTTCCGCTGTTCTACGCCGAGATGGATAACTCGACGGCCAATAGCGCATCCTCGGCCATGCGCCGTCTGATCGTCGCCCAGGTCAACGACAACATTGCGCCGGCCGACGTCGGCAAGCTGGTGCTGGTGTCCAGCGTGGCGCTGGCCAAAAGCATCGGTGGCCAAGGCTCGATGCTGGCCTCTATGTACGAGACGTTTCGCAAGACCGATCCGGTCGGCGAGATCTGGTGTCTGCCGCTGCACAACACAGAAGGCAGCATTGCCAAAGGCGTGCTGACCCTGACTGGCGCGGCCACCCAAAGCGGTGTGCTCAACCTCTATGTGGGTGGCGTTCGCGTTCAAGCGGCCATCGTCAACGGCGCGACGGCGACTCAAGCGGCAACGACGCTGGCGCTGAAAATCAACGCAGCTGCCGATCTGCCGGTCACCGCCGCCGCGGCTGAAGGTGTCGTGACCCTGAGTGCCAAGTGGACCGGCGACAGCGGCAACGACATCAGCCTGCAATTCAATCGCCTGGGCAAGAGCAATGGCGAAGAAACGCCGGCCGGCCTGACCTCGGCAATCACCGCCATGACCGGCGGCGCCGGGGTCCCGGATCAGGTTGGAGCCGTGGCAGCGCTGGGCGATGAGCCGTTCGAGTTCATCTGCATGCCGTGGTCCGACCTGTCGACCCTCAACACCTGGCAAGCCGTCATGGATGACAGCACCGGTCGTTGGTCCTGGGCCAAGCAATTGTTCGGTCACGTCTACAGCGCCAAGCGCGGCACTATCGGAACACTGGTTGCCGCTGGTCAGGCGCGTAACGATCAGCACATGACCATTCAGGCGCTGGAACCGGGCGTACCGCAACCGTTCTGGGTTCAGGCCGCTGCACTGGCTGCACGCACGTCGGTGTTCATCTCCGCCGATGCCAGTCGTCCGACTCAAAGCGGTAGCCTGCCAGGTCTCGATCCGGCTCCGGCGAGCGAACGTTTTACCCTGACTGAGCGTCAGTCGCTGCTGAACTACGGCATCGCCACTGCCTACTACGAAGGCGGCTACGTGCGCATCCAGCGCTCGATCACTACCTACCAGAAGAATGCCTACGGCCAAGCCGACAATTCCTACCTGGACAGCGAAACCATGCACCAGTCGGCGTTCATTGTGCGGCGCCTGCAAAGCGTGATTACCAGCAAGTACGGTCGCCACAAACTGGCTTCCGACGGCACCCGTTTCGGCGCCGGCCAGCCGATTGTGACCCCGAGCACTATTCGCGGTGAGCTGATCGCCCAGTACGCCAAGCTCGAACTGGAAGGCCACGTCGAAAACGCCGAGCTGTTCGCCCAGCACCTGATCGTCGAGCGCGACGTGCAGGACCCGAGCCGGGTCAACGTGCTGTTCCCGCCGGATTACATCAACGGCTTGCGCGTGTTCGCGCTGCTCAACCAATTCCGTCTGCAGTACGACGACGCGGCGTGATCGCTGCCGTTCTCTGACTGTAAAGACTGTGTGATTTCAGCCCACCGCGCGTGGGCTTTTTATTTGAAGGGAGAAACACCATGGGTCAACTGATTGCAGGCACCTGCTACGTCAAAGTGGACGGCGCTCAACTGACCATCAACGGCGGCTGCGAAGCGCCTTTGATGGCGGTGAAACGGGAAACCGTCGTACCCGGCTTCTACAAGGAAACCGATATCGCACCGTCGTTTAAAGTCACAGCGCTGCACACCGCGGACTTCCCGCTCAAACAGCTGATAGCCGGTTCCGACATGACCGTCACCTGCGAGTTCAGCAACGGCAAAGTCTACGTGCTGGCCGGTGCGTATCTAGTTGAAGAGCCGGCCTCCAAGGGCGATGACGCCACCATCGAACTGAAATTCGAAGGCATCAAGGGGACCTGGCAATGAGCGACGCCGTGAAGCTTCAGGTTGCGATCGAAGCTCACGGCGAGCCCTTGACCGAACTCAACCTGCGCCGTCCGACGGTGCAGGAAGTTCGAGCGATAAAGGCGCTGCCGTACAAGATCGACAAGAGCGAAGAAGTGAGCCTGGACATGGACGTCGCGGCCAAATACATCGCGATCTGCGCCGGCATCCCGCCGTCGTCGGTCAACCAGTTGGACCTGGCTGACCTCAACGCGCTGAGCTGGGCCGTCGCCAGTTTTTTCATGAGTGCGGCGTCGGCGCCATCACCGACCTGATCGCAGTCGCCTATGACCTGGCCTGGTTCTGGAAGGTTGACCCCGAACAGATGATGGCCCGGCCACTGGATGTGCTCCGCGAATCGCTGGAGCACGCGCAACGGATCAATGCGATGCAGCAGGTGCAGTGATGGCGAATACACAGATAAACATGAGCCAGACGAATATCCAGGCCACGGTGAACATGATCGTGGTGATGCAGGGCGCCAAGAAACTGGACGCCGAGCTGAAGGGCATTCGTGGCAAGGTCGCATCGTTTAAAAAGAGCATGGAGGACAGCGGTCTCAAGCCGCTGGATCTCTCTGGATTTATCTCCGGCGGCGGTTTGCTGAAGCCGTTTCAGGACAGCATCAAAAAAGCGATCGCGTTTCAGGATGAGTTGGCGAAAAAGGCCAGCAGTCTCAAAGGGCTCAAAGTCCCCAAAGTCGGCCTCGGGGAAACGTCCGCCAACCTCGCCAAATTCAACAAGGCGCTGGATGACATTTCGTTGAAAGTCGGCCAGGCATTGCTCCCGGCCCTCAACAGCATCGTCACTGCGCTCGCGCCGGTAATGACCTCTATCGGCCAGTTTGTGGCGGCCAACCCTTATCTGGTGGAAGGATTGGCCGCCGCCGCGGTGGCTTTCACCGTTGTCACGGTGGCAGCGATGGGCCTGGCCACGGTGATGGGCATTTTGACCTCGCCGATTGGCTTGATTGCCGCTGCTGTCGCGGCGGTCGTCGCGGTCCTCGTTATCGGCGCCCGATTGATAATGGACAACTGGCAGCCGATTTCAGGATTTTTCACCGGGCTCTGGCAAGGCATTTCAAGTGAGTCCGACGCTGCGATTACCCGGGTCAAGGCACTGTTCGACTGGAAGCCGGGTGAAGTTGTGAAGAAATATTGGAATGAAGCGGGCGACTATATGTCCGGGGCCATAGACAGGGGTGGCGCCTTCACCCGCAAGTCACTGGATGAGGTGAAGTCTGCCTTCTTCGAAGCCGGTATCAGCGTCACCACCACGGTTGCCGGATGGCTGGGCACGATCAAACCCTACTTTGACTGGTCGCCAAAAGAGCAGGTCGACAAGGCGATTGGGGCGGTCGTTCGTATTTACAACGATGTCGGTAACAACTTGATCAACACAGTTGCCGGATGGCTGGACACACTCAAATCGTACTTCGACTGGTCGCCAAAAGGGCAAATCGACAAGGCGATGAGCGCGGTCGTCGGCGTCTATACCGATGTCTTTGACGGCATTACCGCTCGTGTCGTTGCGGGGCTGGAAACCCTCAAGTCAGTGTTCACCTGGTCGCCCAAGGCGCTCATCGAAGAAACCTGGCAACCGGTGGCGGGTGTTTTCACTGCGCTATGGGACGTCATCTGGGCACTGAGCGCGCCGGTGGCGGACCGTCTCAAAGGTTTGTTCGATTGGTCGGCGCAGGAACGGGTCCGCGTTTGCTGGGAAGGCGTGGAAGGTTTTTTTGCCGGTTTGTGGGAATCCTTGACTGGCCCGCTACAGACAGTAAAAGACCTGTTCCAGTCGCTATTCGGTTGGTCGCCCAAGGACCAGTTCACAGCAAACTGGGAACCCCTGTTGGGTTGGTTCAGCGATTTGTCGGCGAAACTACAGGCTGTGATAGGGCCAATCAGAGCGCTGCTGGATGGCAACCTTTCCGGTTTTGTCGCGACAATCACCGGCAACGTTGACAGTGTCACCGAGCAGAGTGGCAAGCCAGGTGCTGACGGCGAAAATGGCCTGGCGCCTTCGTTCTTCCGCAAGAACACGCCGGCCCCGCAAACGACTTCAGTGTCGTCCGGCAGTCTCCCCCAACACTCCAGCGCCCTGATCCAGCAAACCGCTACCAACAACCGCACGCAACTCGAAGGCGGCCTGACCGTGCGCTTCGAAAATGCGCCGGCGGGCATGCGCACCGATCAACCACAAACCAATCAACCGGCGCTGGCGCTCACTTCGCGCATCGGCTACCGCTCACTTTCACTTGGAGGTTCCAATGAGCTGGCGTGATCGTTTGATGCCGGCATCCTTTCGGGGTGTCGGATTCTGGGTTGATCAGGCGAAATCCCCGGTCGGCCAAAAAGGCCAGTTGCACGAGTATCCGCAGCGAGACCTGCCGTACTTCGAAGGCCTTGGCCAACAGGCGAAGATTCACGATCTGACGGCGTTCATCGTCGGCCCCGATTGCCTGGAGCAGCGCGACAAGTTGCTCAAGGCGCTGGAGCAGGGCAGTGGCGAGCTGGTCCATCCGTGGCTCGGACGGCTACAGGTCAAGGTCGGCGAATGCGACATGACCCACACCCGCCAGGACGGCGGGTTGGTGACGTTTGCCCTGAAGTTCTACCCGGATGTGCCGGTGCCGTTTCCGGTCGCGGCGATCAGTACACAGAAACTGTTGCTGGCGTCCGCAGACACTTTCCTGGGCTCGGCGGTGGCGCGCTTCGAAGATGCCATGAGCCTGATCCAGGCGGCGCGGATCGGCATTGCCGACCTGCGCAACAGCATCAAGGACATCTACGGGGTGATCCAGCAACAGCTGCAACCGTTGATCGACCAATACCGCCAGATCAGCGACCTGGTCAAAGCCGTGAAGGAATTGCCCAAGGAAGTAGCGGCGGAGTTCAAGGCGTTGCTCGGCGACATCAAGGAGCTCAAGGACTTCGCTCGTGAGGGGTATCGTGGCGTGATTGCCAACGTCTCCCAGCAGGTCGAAGCGATCCGCAAGGCCGATGCACCGAAGCTGACTACCGGCAAAGACACCATGGCCGCGGCTCAGGCACTGACCAACCTGGTGCAGGATGCCTTGGTGGTGCAGGCCGCCAAATGGGTGGCCTTGTTGCCGATTGCGACGTTGCCGGTGAAGGTTTCTCCGTCACCGCTGGATCTGCAGGTAGAGCAGCCGGTCACCCGCCCGGAGGTGCCGGTGATTGATGATGTGCAAAGGGCGCTCAAGGAAATTGAAGAGGCGATCAAACTGGTCGAGGACAAGGCCAATCCTGCGCACTATCAGGCCGCGGCTGATCTGCGCCAGAAGCTGAAAGCGCACCTCAAGGCCGTTGCATCGTCTGGCATCAGGCTGGTGAGCAAGTCTTTTCAGGACAGCCTGCCGGCGCTGGTTGCGATCTACAGACAGGTGGCTGACGCCACTCGGGTCCTGGAAGTGACTCAGCGCAACGGCATTGTCCACCCAGGCTTTCTCCCGCCGCGCGAACTCAAGATCTCCGGGGAGTAGCCATGAACGAGCAGGATAACCGCGTCACGCTGACCGTCGACAATCTGGAATACGGCGGGTGGAAAAGCGTAGAAATCACGGCGGACCTGGAGCGTCAGTTCCGCACCTTCAAACTCGACATCACCTGGCAATGGCCGGGGCAGACCGAGGTGCGCCGGATTCAACCCGGCGCACCCTGCGAAGTGCGCATCGGCAGTGATCTGGTGCTGACTGGTTATGTGTTCAAGGCACCCATCAGCTATGACGGGCAACGCATCAGCCTGAGCATTGAAGGCAGCTCAAAGACCCAGGACCTGGTGGATTGTGCCGCGACCAATAAACCCAACCAGTGGCACCAGCAATCGCTGCTGCGAATCGTGCAAGACCTGGTCTCGACCTACGGCGGTTATGTCGTCAGTGAAATCCCGGAAACGGCTCGGCGAGACAGTCACACCATTGTGCCCGGCGAGACGGTTTTCCAGTCCATCGACCGATTGCTGTCGTTGTTCCGAGTGTTTTCCACCGATGATGCGCAAGGCCGGGTCGTGCTCGCACGGCCGGGCAGCGGTGGGCGTGCCAGTGAAGCGCTGGAGTTGGGCAAGAACATTCTCTCGGCCAACGCGCCGACGGACTACAGCCAGGTGTTTTCCGAATACCGGGTGATTGGCCAGCAGAAGGGTGACGACAAGAAAAGCGGGGCGGCGGTCAGCGAGGTCGAGGCGGTTTCCACGGACCTTGGCTTCAAGCGACGGCGAACCACGGTGATCAATGAAGGCATGCAGATCACCCCAGAACTGGCCCTGCAAAGGGCCAATTGGGAAAGCGCCACCCGTATGGGCAAGGCCTTGACCACGACCTATCAAGTGCAAGGCTGGCGGCAAGCGAACGGCGATTTGTGGCGACATAACACACTGGTGCGGGTCAAGGATCCGGTGCTGGAAGTGGATGGCGATATGCTGATTTCCAAGGTCACTTACTCGCTTTCGCAGCAGGGCTCAATCACAACCCTGCAAGTCGCGCCACCTCACACGTTCGACGCCAACCCCGCGCCGCCCAAGAAAGCTTGAACTTGGCGCCGGATCTTCCGTGCGGCCCATTCTGTGAATGATCGCGTTCGGGCCGATTATCCGAAGGAAACCCAATGAGCCTACTGACACGCCTCCTGGCGCGCGGCACCGTCGTGCTCGCCAACTCGGCCACCAAGCTTCAATCGCTGCAAATGCGCCTCACCGCCGGCGAAGTGAACGACGACATGGAGCACTTCGAACCCTACGGTTTCACCAGCAATCCGCTGGCCGGCGCCGAAGGTATCGCCACGTTTCTGGGCGGTGACCGTTCCCACGCCATCGTGTTGGTGGTCGCCGACCGTCGCTATCGCCTCAAGGCCCTGGCCCAGGGCGAAGTGGCGATCTACACCGACGAGGGCGACAAGATCCATTTCAAGCGCGGGCGGGTCATCGACATCGAAACCGCGACCCTGAACATCCGCGCCAGTACCGCCGTAAACATCGACACGCCGGTGATCAATCAGACGGGCAAGGTCGTCTCCACTGGCGATCAGATTGCCGGCGGCATCAGCCAGATCAAGCACGTGCACGTCGGCGTGCAGGCGGGCAATGGCCAGACCGGTGTACCGGCAGGAGGGCAGTGATGTTCATCAGTCAGAACCTCCACGCCGCGCTGACCCGTTCAGTGCTGATCAGCCTGTTCACCTGGCGCCGCGCCGCCGATGACGATGCCCTCGATGACGAAGAACGTTTCGGCTGGTGGGGCGACACCTTTCCGACAGTGGCGGACGACCGGATCGGCTCGCGGCTGTGGCTGCTGCGCCGGGTCAAGTTGACCCGCCAGACCCAGATGGACGCCGAGTTCTATGCCCGTGAAGCCTTGCAATGGCTGCTCGATGACGGCCATTGCAGCGCCATCGACATCATCAGCGAACGCCTCGACGCCCAGCGCCTGAACCTGCGCACGGTCCTGACCCTGGCCGACGGCGAGCGCCTGGACATCAATCCTGATAACAGTTGGCAGGTGATTTATGCCGTTTGAAACTCCTTCGCTGCCGGTGCTGATCAAACGCGCCCAAAGCGACCTGGCCAGCGATTCGCTGCGCCAGTCCGATGCGCAAGTGCTGGCCCGAACCCTCGGCGGCGCGGCTTATGGTCTGTATGGCTACCTTGACTGGATTGCCGAGCAGATTCTGCCAGACAAAGCCGATGAGTCGACGCTGGAACGGATCGCCGCATTGCGCCTGAACCAGCCACGTAAAGCGGCGCAAGCGGCGACGGGCAGTGTCAGTTTTACCGCCAGCGCCGGTGCTGTGCTGGACGTCGACACGTTGCTGCAATCGAGCGACGGTCGCACGTATAAAGTCACCGCTTCACGCACCACCAGCAATGGCCTCAACAGCACGACCATCGCAGCGCTCGACGCTGGCAGCCTGGGCAATGCAGACGCCGGCCTGACGCTGATTCCGGTGCAGCCGATTCTGGGCATTGTCGGCAGCAGCTTCACTGTTGAGGCTCCGGGATTGATCGGTGGTGTCGCGCAGGAAAGTCTGGAGTCCCTGCGGTCCAGGGTGATCAGTTCCTATCGCATCATCCCCCATGGTGGTTCGGCGCAAGATTACGAAACCTGGGCGCTGGAATTTCCCGGGGTCACCCGTGCCTGGTGCCGCGGCAGTTACCTGGGCCCAGGCACCGTTGGCTTGTTCATCATGCGCGATGACGATCCACAACCGTTGCCCACCCCCGTGCAACTGGCTGAAGTCCAGGCCTACATCGAACCGCTGCGCCCGGTTACCGCCGAGTTGCACGTGTTGCCACCGGTACAAAAGCCAGTCACCTATCAACTGAGTCTGACGCCCGATACCAGCGCTGTCCGCGCCGCTGTCGAGGCGCAACTGCGCGATCTGCACAACCGCGAAGCCGGCCTGGGTGACACCTTGCTGATCAGCCACATCCGTGAAGCGATCAGCAGCGCCACGGGTGAAAGCGATCATGTACTGGCCAGTCCGTCAGCCAATGTGCAAGCCGCCGTCAACCAGTTGCTGACCTTCGGGGGGTGCGTATGGCAGTGATCAGAACCGCCGCGCAGTACCAGGCGCAACTGCGCAGTTTGCTGCCCAGCGGCCCGGCCTGGGATCCCGAACGAGTGCCGGAACTCGAGGAGGTCCTTGAAGGCGTGTCTCAGGAACTGGCTCGCCTCGACGCTCGCGCCGCCGACCTGCTCAACGAGATGGACCCGGCAGGCGTCAGCGAACTGGTGCCGGACTGGGAGCGAGTGATGAACCTGCCCGACCCGTGTCTTGGCGCCACGCCGCTGTTCGACGACCGACGACTTGCCGTGCGCCGCCGACTGCTCGCGGTCGGCAGTCAGGCCGTCAGCTACTACATCGAGATCGCCCGCACTCAAGGCTACCCGAACGCGACCATCACCGAACACGAAGCCCCGCGGATGGGGCGCGCACGATTCGGTGCGGCGCATTTTGGCACATGGCAGGTGCAGTTCATGTGGACGCTCAACACTGGCGGGCGTTTGTTGCTCGGTCGACGTTTCGGTGCCAGTTACTGGGGCGAACGCTTCGGCATGAACCCGGGCTCAGCCCTGGAGTGTCTGATCCACCGCAGTGCCCCGGCGCATACCAAGGTGCACATCAATTATGACTAGGAAGTAGAGAGATGGATTTTCCAACGAAAGTGCCCAGCGCCGGGTTGGTGGACGGCAAGTTTATCGATGAGAACCCGATGACCGGGACGCCGGGGTCACTGATTCCGGCAAGCTGGGGCAATGGGGTGACGCAGGAAATTGTGAACGTGATTAAGGCCGGAGATTTGACACCGGACGAGACGAAGTATGACCAATTGCTGCAAGCCATTCAGAGCGTTTCGGCCAAGGGCTGGAATCTCGATTCAGCGTTGCCGATTGGCTCGCTGCCGACACCCACTGTGGCTACAGCTGACGGGCGTCTGTCGGTGACTCCGATGGCGGTGTCTACCAGCGGCGGGAAAGTGTCAATTCCGGCCGGGGTGTTGGTCAGCCTGGGCCAGGAAGTGGTGGCGGGGCAGTTGGGACGGTTACGCACGTTTACCACCCAGGCCTGGAGCAGTGCGGAGATGTTGCCGAATGCCTGGTATTTCTTGAGGGCTCAGGTGGTGGGGGGTGTGCTCAAGTTCTATACCCAGCGCGGCAGTCTGTATGACCTTGCCCCCGCTTCCTTGAAAGGCACGCCAGATGGGGCGGGGGGAGGCGGTTTTCAATCGACTCCGCTGGACATGTGTCTCGCCTGGATCATTAGCAGCACACCTGGATCGGTGCCGTCAGTGTTCCCTATTTACAACCGTTCGAGACTCACTTGGACGCAAACCGTAAATGGCACAGGCGCCATTTATCTACCTCTCGATCCCCATGCGCGTTCGGCACGCCTGATCGTCGGTAACCCGACGCCCTCGTCGACGGATATCTCCGGTGTAGCTTTTGCGCTGTCGGGTTGGGTGGGTGGCAACTACTGCTTTCTCTCACCGGCGCTGACAACCAGCTCCAACCATGACGGCGGTTGGACAACACCGCTGCCGTGTACGATTTTCACCAATAACTTTGTCAACGATGTAACGGTTACCACCCTGACCGCCAGTTTTGACCATTCGCAATTACGCTCGTTGTGGCAGTCCTACCAGGCGGAACACACATTGGGTTCGACCAGTGCCGTCAGCGATGAACTGTTGTTCAGCATGGGCATCAAGAACCATCCCGTGACTGACTATGTTTCGGGTATCGCGGTCAATTTCAGTGCCGCCGTCAATATCAGTTTTTCTTGGGAGCTGATTCGATGAACGTTATTCAAGAGCTTCATCAATTCGAGGACGGACTTCGTCCCCCACAACCTTCTGTTGCGCACGCATGGGATGGAGAAAAGTGGGTGCCGGATGCTTCGAAAGTCGCGCTAATGGAACAGCTGAACATCGAACGCCTGTGCGCCAGAGTTGATGCGGCGGCGGACTATGCGCGCAATGCTCTGGCCGGTGATCCGCTCAAGGCCATGGAATACGCACAAGCCGCTGCCGAGGCTCAGGCTTACATAGACGAAGGCTATCCGAAAAAAGCGGTGCCCCTCTCGGTGTCTGCCTGGGTCGTCAAAGGACGTACCGCCAGGCAGGCGGTAGATCAGATCATTGCCAAGGCAGCTCGATTCAAGGAGGGGCTGCTGACACTTCGAACCCTTCGTTTGAAAGCGAAAGAACAAATCAAAGTTCATATCGCCAAGGGTAAAACCGATCTCGCCAATCAAGTCAGTGAAGACGCGATTGCCGCAATACGTGCTGTGGCGAACGACCTCGCTGGCTAATCCATTCGAAATATCCGCTGTACCCAACGCCCACACTTCCGTGGGTGTTTTTGTTTTTTTTCAAACATGACCTGCATTGCCGTTGTGCCATGGCCATGCAGGACTTTATTAAAGGGAGCAGAACGATGGATTATCCAAAAAGCATCCCCAGTGTCGGATTGGTGGCCGGCCGGTTTGTCGATGAAAACCCGGTGGCCGGTACGCCGGGATCTTTGATTCCGGCGGTGTGGGGCAACGCAGTTACGCAAGAGATTCTGGGTGTTGTGGCCGGGGCCGGAATGGCCGCGTCGGAAGCGGACAACGGTCAGTTGCTCAAGGCGATCCAGGCGATTATCGGCGTGACCAGTCCGATGCGCTCGGTGGTCACCCGATTGGCTGCATCGAAAATGCTGGTGCCAGAAGAACTTGGTCTGGTGTTGATTGACGCCAGCTCCGCAGCCGCCACTATCACGCTTGCGCCGGCCAACGTTGCCATGGGCATTCGCGACGTCATTGTGCGACGCGTGGACAACAGCGGCAACCGACTGGTTATCCAGGCTGCCGGCACTGATCGCATCAGATTTCACACCCATTTATCTGCGACCGGTTACACGTTCCTGGTGTTGATGGGCGGCGGCGACTGGTGGCATTTGCGCAGCGATGGCGCCGGTAGTTGGTGGCCTGTGGGGCGGTTTGACAATACCCCTTTGGGTCGACCGTTTTTCGAAACCACCACGTTGCTCAGCCCCGGTGGCTATGGGGCGCTCAACGGTACGGTCATGAACCGTGCGCAATGGCCTTGGTTGTGGGATCACGCCCAACAATCGGGAATGCTTGGCACCGAGGCTGCGCGAGTGGGCAACGAAGGCAAGTGGACCAGTGGTGATGGTGCGTTGACGTTTCGTGGTCCTGAAAACCGCGGGGAGTTCTTGAGGGTTCTGGACGAAGGACGTGGCGTTGATACGGATCGGGCCATGGGCGCCTTCCAGCGCGGCTCGATCCATTCCTATGTACAAGGGGCTAACGGTGGCGGTGCGGTGGGTTCGCGATGGTCCGATAGCCTGGCCGCATTTGGCGCAGATACCCGTGAGGAAATTCAGTATGTATCGGGGTTAAGCAACGGTGGTCCTATCTACCCTGCGGGCACCTCTTACCAAATGGATGCTGCCAATACCTTGCTTTTCGCCTTCAAATCCCGCCCTCGCAACATCGCCTATCCCGGCCGCATCAAACTTATCTGAGGTGTCCATGTTTAATTATCTGATTGATAACTCGGGGGCCTTGTCCGGGCCTGTCGAGTTTTTTGTGACGCCGGGTATTGGCATTCAACTTCCTGGTAATGCCGTGGAGCTTTCATTTGAATTACCTCCGGCGGAACAAGGCCGTAGCTGGGCGCTGGTCAATGATGTTCCGCGCGAAGTGATTGACCGGCGTGGCGTGGTTTATCGCAAAGAAGGTGGAGCCCGGCAGGTCTGGAATGAACTCGGGGAGTTGCCCGACACCTTTACTACTGCTCCGTGGCCGGGAGAGTTTTATATCTGGCGCGATAACACCTGGGAGTTGGACGAACAGGCGCGGTTGGCAGATTTGAGGAATCAGTTGCTGGCCAAGCGCGACGCACTGCTTGGTGACGCGGTCTTGCGCATAGCCCCTCTTCAATATGCCGAAGATATGGGTGACGCCACTCATGATGAGCAACTGGCATTGATGGAGTGGAAGCTCTACAGCGTTGAGTTGAATCGTCTTGAACGGCAAGCAACCTTTCCAGCTGAGATTGACTGGCCGCAACTTCCAGGTTCGACCGAGTGACCCCAACAGCCTCTATGCCCTACAACCAGAGTAGATAAGATGGACTATCCAAAAAGCGTAACCAGCGCGGGGCTGGTCAACGGCCAATTTGTCGATGAAAACCCGGTCGCCGGAACCCCCGGTTCCCTGATTCCTGCCACTTGGGGCAATGCCGTCACCCAGGAAATCGTCAACACCATCACAGCTGCCGGACTGATGCCTTCCGAAAATCAAACGGATCAGTTGAGCCTGGCCATTAAGGAGTTGGCGAAACTCGACCCGCAACAGAATTTTCCTGTACAGGTTTATCGCAAAAACCTGCTGATTAATGGCAACTTCGATATCTGGCAGCGCGGGACAGCCAACTTGGGACCTTATACCGGGGCCTATATTGCTGACCGTTTTCGTTGCGACTGGAACGGGAGCGCCGGGGTGAATATTTCCAGGCAGAATTTTGCACTGGGTCAGACCGAGGTCCCCAATGAACCCCGTTACTTTATGCGTTGGCAGCAAATCACCGCGGGAGTTGGCGCCAGCGTACATAAGATCTCCCAGGCTATCGAATCGGTCAGGACCTTGGCGGGAAGAGCCGCGACGTTGACGTTCTGGGCCAAGGCCGACACGGCGCGTCAAATCAATGTGACGATCGCACAGTATTTCGGTGCGGGCGGTAGCGTGGATACGGTGACGCCGGTGGGCAGCTTTCAACTCAAGACTTCGTGGTCCCGATACAGTGCAACGATTCAAGTTCCGTCCTTGGCGGGTAAGTCATTAGGAAGTAGTGGTAATGACTTTCTGCGGCTGTCCTTCGACCTGCCTATGAATGTTTTGCAAGTCATTGACCTGGCGCAGGTTCAGTTGGAAGAGGGGCGAGTGTCAACGCCGTTCGAGCTCCGTAGCCCGGGCGATGAGTTGATGATGTGCCAGCGTTATTACGAAAAAACCTACAGTCAGGATGTGCCGCCGGGCACCGTGACAGGTCCCTACGGTGCACTGATATCCACAGTGAAACAGGGGCAAACAGGGTTCGCCTCACAGCCCTTGGCTCAGTGGACTTTCAAGGTTGAAAAGAGAGGTACTCCGAGTCTCAGTTTGTATACCACCACGTCAAAGGGAGTTGCTGGGCAATGGCGTTCGGGAAGTGACGATATGTCATCGGCTAATGCGCGGGCGCTTGGGGTTTCGACTCGCGGCGTCTGGGTGGATAACTCCGATGTCGGGTTGATCGCTCAGTCGTACTACATCCACGTCACCGCCGACGCCGAACTTTAAGGAGGTTTCTTATGAGCTATCAACTTACTCAAGATCCGGACACTGTCATCCGTCTGCCTGACGGGGCAACCGTTCCCCTTCATCACCGTTTCTGGGATGAATATCAGCAATGGTTGGCGAGCGGTGGTGTGCCGTTGCCTGTGATTCTGGACGGTGCTTCAGAAGCGAAACCCGAACCAGAGACTGTTGCTCGAGCCTGGCGGGATCAAGCGTTGGCCGCCAGCCAATGGCTGGTCGACCGTGATCGCGATCAGCAAGCGGCGGGCACTCCGATGACCTTGAACAGCGATCAATATCATGAACTGCTGGATTACCGGCAGGATCTGCGTGACTGGCCCTCAACGGCCAACTTTCCAAAAGACTTCAGCAAACCCCTGGCGCCTGTCTGGTTAAAAACAACGGCCAATGGAACATGACCCATGTCTCTCACTTCAGCTCAGTTACAACAAATATTTCCTAACGCCCGCTTACAAGCGGGCGTTTTCATTTCCGCTCTCAACACCGCCATGCTTCGTTTCAGCATCAACACCCCGAAACGCGCCGCCGCCTTCCTGGCGCAAGTTGGCCATGAATCTGGACAACTACATTACGTGCGTGAACTCGGCAGCGATCAGTACTTGAGCAAGTACGACACCGGCACGTTGGCCGCACGTTTGGGTAATACACCAGTGCTCGACGGCGACGGCCAAAAGTACCGGGGCCGGGGCCTGATCCAGATCACCGGTCGCGACAACTACCGTCAATGCAGCCTCGGCCTGTTCGGCGATGATCGCTTGGTGTTTATTCCGCAGTTGCTGGAAAAGCCCCAATGGGCCGCCGAATCAGCCGCCTGGTTCTGGCAACAGAACGGCCTGAACGAACTGGCCGATCGCGATCAGTTCAACAGCATCACCCGCCGCATCAATGGCGGCCTTAACGGCTTGCAAGATCGCCTGCAACTCTGGGCGCGGGCGAGGGCGGTGTTATGCCAGTCTTCGGCCTGATGCCGATTTTTTACCGGGTGATCGGCCTTGTTGTGTTACTGGCGGTGTTGGCCGTCGGCGCTGCGGCGCTGGCCTGGCACTTTCAGGATTGGCGTTATGGCCGGCAAATGGCGGAACAGGCCAGGTTGCATGCCGAGGCACTGAATCAGCTGACGCTGGCCGCCGCAAGGCAGCAACAGGCCGAACAGGACAAGCGTCTGGCGCTGGAGCAGCGTCTGTCGGCCAGTGAGCAAACCCATTACCGAGCGCTTAGCGATGCCCAACGTGATCAAGGTCGCCTGCGCGATCGTCTTGCCACTGCTGATCTGCGCTTGTCAGTCCTCCTCGATGCTGCCTCAAGCCATTCAGTGCCAGCCTCCGCCAGCACCCGCAGCCTGGATAATGACGCCCCGCGAGCCCGACTTGACCCGGCGCATGCTCAACGAATTATCGGCATCACCGACGACGGTGATAACGGACTGATTGCCTTGCGGGCCTGCCAGGCCTATGTCAGAGCCGTCGCTCGCTAACATTTTGATCGATCCTGTGCCTTGCAAGCGCAATTCGCTCGTGTACGGTAGTGCTCATTCCGCTCGCTCAGGAGATGACCGTGAAAGAAATCACTCAACTGGCCGCTGAACTTGGCAGGCGCTTGCAGGTTCTGAATGCCCACGTCACCGCAGCCGAGTCCTGTACCGGCGGAGGGATCTCGGAAGCGATCACTCGCATTCCGGGGAGTTCGGCGTGGTTCGAGGCCGGTTATGTGACGTATTCCAACCGGCAGAAAACCGAGCAGTTGAACGTGCCTTCCGAATTGTTCCCTGCGGTGGGCGCGGTCAGTCGCGAAGTGGTCGAGGCGATGGTTCGCGGTGCCCAGGAAAAAAGCCNNNCGCNNTTTGCCGTGGCGGTCAGCGGTGTCGCCGGCCCGGATGGCGGTTCGCCGAACAAACCGGTCGGCACTGTCTGGCTGGCCTGGGGCGTCGGTGAGCAGGTGTTCAGCGAGGTGCAGCACTTCGCCGGTAACCGTGATGAGGTCCGCCGACAAACGGTTAAGGCCGCGCTAGAGGGGCTGCTGCGCCATGCCGCTGGAGAAATCTCAAATCAGGGGTAGGCGATCCCGGATCTTTGTGGAACAATACTGTCTACTTATACAGGTGTTGGCCGTCAGGCCTTATTGATTACGTGAGGACTTTAATGGACGACAACAAGAAGAAAGCCTTGGCTGCGGCCCTGGGTCAGATCGAACGTCAATTCGGCAAGGGTGCCGTAATGCGTATGGGCGATCACGACCGTCAGGCGATCCCGGCTATTTCCACTGGCTCTCTGGGTCTGGACATCGCGCTCGGCATTGGCGGCCTGCCAAAAGGCCGTATCGTTGAAATCTACGGTCCTGAATCTTCCGGTAAAACCACCCTGACCCTGTCGGTGATTGCCCAGGCTCAAAAAATGGGCGCCACCTGCGCGTTCGTCGATGCCGAGCACGCCCTCGACCCTGAGTACGCCGGCAAGCTGGGCGTCAACGTTGACGACCTGCTGGTTTCCCAGCCGGACACCGGTGAACAAGCCCTGGAAATCACCGACATGCTGGTGCGTTCCAACGCCATCGACGTGATCATGGTCGACTCCGTGGCAGCCCTGGTGCCGAAAGCTGAAATCGAAGGCGAAATGGGCGACATGCACGTGGGCCTGCAAGCCCGCCTGATGTCCCAGGCGCTGCGTAAAATCACCGGTAACATCAAGAACGCCAACTGCCTGGTGATCTTCATCAACCAGATCCGTATGAAGATCGGCGTGATGTTCGGCAGCCCGGAAACCACCACCGGTGGTAACGCGTTGAAGTTCTACGCTTCGGTCCGTCTGGATATCCGCCGTACTGGCGCGGTGAAAGAAGGTGATGAAGTCGTCGGTAGCGAAACCCGCGTCAAAGTCGTTAAGAACAAGGTGGCTTCGCCGTTCCGTCAGGCCGAGTTCCAGATTCTTTACGGTAAGGGTATCTACCTGAACGGCGAGATGATCGACCTGGGTGTGCTGCACGGTTTCGTCGAGAAGTCCGGTGCCTGGTATGCCTATAACGGCAGCAAGATCGGTCAGGGCAAGGCCAACTCGGCCAAGTTCCTGGCGGACAACCCGGANATCGCCGCCACGCTCGAGAAGCAACTGCGTGACAAGTTGCTGACCCCGGCGCCGGACGTCAAAGCATCGCCAGTCAAAGAGACGGCTGATGACCTGGCTGACGCTGATATCTGATTGATCCGATGATGACCGCCGTACTCGATACACTCGTCGCCGTTCGGCGCATTGCGATGGACCTGCTCGCTCGCCGCGAGCATGGTCGAGTCGAGCTGACGCGTAAACTGCGTCAGCGAGGCGCAGNCCCTGAAATGATTGACACAGCACTCGACCGTTTGACGGAAGAGGGCCTGCTGTCCGAATCCCGTTACCTCGAAAGCTTCGTTTCTTACCGTGCTCGCTCCGGCTACGGCCCTTTGCGAATTCGCGAAGAACTGAGCCAGCGCGGCCTGCAACGTAACGACATCGAACTCGCCTTGCGCGAGAGCGGTATCAATTGGCAGGAGCAACTGGAAGAGACCTGGCGACGCAAATTTGCCGGGCATCTGCCGATAGACGTCCGGGAACGCGCCAAGCAAGGGCGTTTCCTGAGTTATCGGGGATACTCCATGGAAATGATCGGCCGCTTGTTCAGCGGTCGGGGAATGGATGATTGAATAAAAACGGCCCGCTATTTCGATAGCGGGCCGTTTTTTTTTTGCCTCGATTTTGCCTCACGTCACCTTGGACGGCTCTCGCGTGCGCTGTTGCGCCTGGGGTTTGGAATGGGCCCAGTTTTCCGGCAGGTTGATGTAGTCCACCAGCTCCCGCAGACGGCCATGATCCCTGGCGTTGAAGTTGAAGGCCAGCCGCGCCAGATGACTGAACTGCGCGTCATCGTGCTCCTCGCCGCTATAGGCGTGCTGATGAAAGTGATCGCTCAGGCACAGGTCGGCAAACGCTTCCTGCATGTGTTCGAGCGCCAGGTCGCTGAGCTTGTGGTTCATGCGGATCACGAACTGATGCTTCAGCCAGCGACTGGAGTGGAAGTTGCCGTAGAACTGATTGATCTGCTCAACCGCTTCTTCGGCGCTGTAGACCAGGCTCACGAGCTTCATGTCGGTCGGCAGGATGTAGCGATTTTCCTCCAGTTGATGGTGAATGAAGTCCAGCGCGCCCTGCCAGAACTTGCCGCCCGGTGCGTCCAGCAGCACCACCGGCACAAGTGGGCTTTTGCCGGTCTGAATCAAGGTCAGCACTTCGAGTGCTTCATCCAGCGTGCCAAAACCGCCCGGGCACAGCACCAACGCGTCGGCTTCCTTGACGAAGAACAGCTTGCGGGTAAAGAAGAAGTGGAAAGACAGCAGGTTCTCGGTGCCCTGGACGGTGGGATTGGCATGCTGCTCGAAGGGCAGGGTGATATTGAACCCCAGGCTGTGTTCCAGGCCCGCACCCTCGTGGGCAGCCGCCATGATGCCGCCACCGCCGCCCGTGATCACCATCAGGTCGGATTGCGCCAGCAGCGTGCCGACTTCCCTGGCCAAGGCGTACAGCGGGTGTTCGATCGGCGTGCGCGCCGAGCCGAAAACCGTGACCTTGCGTCGTCCCCTGAACTTCTCGAGCACGCGGAAGGCTTGCTCCAGTTCACGTAGAGCTTGAAGGGTGATCTTGGCGTTCCAGCGGTTGTGATCTTCCTGGGCCATGCGCAGCACGGTCAGGATCATGTCGCGGTAAATGGGGATGTTCGGGCTGTTGGGTGAAACCAGGTTGAGTTGCTCTTCGACCTTGCTGATGAGGTCGTGGCCGCTTTCTTCGAAATGACGGCTCAGGAGGTCATTCGGTTGGTAAGGCATTCAACTTCTCCTTCTGCACAGAACCCTCGGCACCGACAAAGCAGTCGTCAGCGCCGCGACACGTCATGTGTCGCTGTCTGCCCAAGCCCATGCCTGGGCGCTCCACCCGACTCGGTTCGAGTCGTCCATACAGGCTCTGTTTTTCCCTTGGATGAAAGAAACGTTCGCACAACAAGACACGCGACGGGCAGCCCCTTTCCTGCCGTGAAAAGTGATCGTGAACACTCTGAATCTAGACCCTTGCAGAGATTCTCGCTGCCTTGATCATTGCGCCGCAAAGTCTTTCCTGGCAACCGCTTATTGAGGCTTTGCAAGGTGGATTCACCGTTCGTCCGAACGCGTGCCGCAGGCCCGGCGCTCTGATTTACTAAGTTACAGGCGTGACACGACAACTTTGCGTCAAAGGCAGGACGCACAGTCCAAGCGGTTCAAGGATTTTTCGCTCAAGCAGGGCGAGGTGCAGGGAGGCTGGACACCATGGCCAGAGTCATTCTGGAAATCGATACGCAGCTGTATCGATTGCTGAAATCATCCGCCGAGACCAATCATTTGAGTCTCGAAGAGGAGTGCTGCCGGCGTCTGGAGGGCGGCGAGCGGCGTTCGCGCTATTTGCAGGCGTTGGTGGCAGAACTGCGCGCCGAGGATGAACAACGGCGCGCCAATTCCCGATGATTACTTCTTCTTGGCCGGTGCCGCTTTCGGGCAATCCGATTCCTGGTAGCTGGCCGAACCGACCGAGCGGTTGGTCTTCACCTCAGTGAAGTCGTAACGCATGACCGCGCCCTTGGCCATCAGTTTGCGGAACGATGGGTTGTTGCACACAGAGGCGCCCAGTTGGAAATACACGGCCTTGGGGTCGGCACGCATCTTGTTGGCGTGGCTGCTTTGTACGCTCAGATGGTTGATCAGCGTGTTGCCTTCGACGGTGTAGCCCTGATCAAGAATGTCCTCGTTGATCGCCCGTGGAGTACCGACACTGCTTTGTGTGGCGACGTTTCGCAGTTCTCGGTTGAGATTCTGCTCACTCAAGGACGCAGCCTGAGCGCTGAAGGACGACGCCAGCAAAATGGCAGCGGTGGGAACGATAAGGCGCAGCATGAAACTCTCCTGGTTCAGTGACTGGTGGTTCGACCTGTCACATGACTGTGCGTTCAGTGGCGGCGAATTATAGGGGACGAGGCCTGGACGGTACAGGCTTGCGCCGGCCGCTCTGATAAACTGCCGCCACTTTCTGCCTTGCCGAGTGTTTTTCGTGTCGATTTTCTTTCCCCTCCGGTGCTGCCTGCGATGAGCCCAGTAACTCCACCCTTTGCTGCAAACGCCGTCGCCCGCTTGCGCGACGAGCGAGAGGAGGAGGGCATCAAGCCGATTCAGGCCCGTGGCTGGAGGGCACCGCGGTGCCGTGCCTGTCGCGTGATCGAGAGTCACTGCCTGTGCGCCTGGCGTCCGCAGGTCGAGGCCCGCTCCGGCGTGTGCCTGATCATGACCAACAAAGAAGTGTTCAAACCGAGCAACACCGGTTGGCTGATCGCCGACGTGGTGCGCGACAACCATGCCTTTATCTGGTCACGCACGGAAACGGATCCGCAGTTGCTGGCGTTGCTGGCCGACCCGCAATGGCAGCCGTATCTGGTCTTCCCGGGTGAATACGTCGAGCCTGAACGAGTGACGAACACCGTCGAAGCCGATAGCACCAAGCGCCCGCTGTTCATTCTGCTCGACGCGACCTGGACCGAGGCCCGGAAGATATTCCGCAAGAGCCCGTATTTTGATCGCTTGCCGATTTTGAGCCTGCTGCCCGAAAAGCTTTCACGCTATCGACTGCGCCGCTCGACCCGCAGCGAGCATTTGTGCACCGCCGAAGTGGCGGCACTGTGCCTGGACCTGGCGGGCGATACCGAGGCGGCCTCGGCGCTGGACGCTTATTTCGACGTGTTCAGCCAGCATTACCTTGATGCGAAACATCAGCTGGACATGAACGTGGCAACGCCGGCCCACACCGAGCTGATGCCTTTCGTGCAGAACGCGGCCCCGGTCAACTGCTGATTGTCGCCCATACTGCAAAGAACTGTACCGGCCATGCACCTTGACCACCCCGGTTTCGCTGGGCATGCTTGGCGCCGATTAGGGCGCGGCCAAAGTTTGATACGCCGTTTTCTTTGCGTGATAGCCACGTAATTGGCGTTGAACGTGCCCTGCTGGTGCAGCTGCGTGGCTGTGCCTTGAGTTGTTTGAAAACAGGATCATTAGAAAAATGGCCACATACGAAATCCTGATTGCCGATGACCACCCTCTTTTTCGTAGCGCCCTGCATCAGGCGTTNACCCTGGGCCTTGGTCCGGACGTGCGCCTGGTTGAGGTGGCCAGCATTGCCGAGCTGGAAGCCCGCCTCACCGAAAAGTCCGATTGGGACCTCGTGCTGCTCGACCTCAACATGCCAGGTGCCTACGGTTTCTCGGGGCTGGTGCTGTTGCGCGGGCAATACCCGCAAATTCCGGTGGTCATGGTGTCGGCCCAGGAAGAGGCTTCGATCATGGTGAAGTCCCGTGAATTTGGCGCAAGCGGCTTCATTCCCAAGTCCAGTGACCTGAGCGTCATACAGAAAGCCGTGCGTGCGGTGCTCGATGGCGATGTGTTCTGGCCGCCTCAGGCGTTCGAAGCCGTGAGCGTTTCCGCTGAAGCCAAGGCCGCCAGTGAAGGCCTTGCCAGCCTGACACCTCAGCAGTTCCGGGTGCTGACCATGGTCTGCGAAGGTTTGCTGAACAAGCAGATTGCTTATGAGCTGAGCGTNTCCGAAGCGACCATCAAGGCCCATGTCACGGCGATNTTCCGCAAATTGAANGTGCGGACTCGCACCCAGGCTGCGTTGCTCTTGCAACAACTTGAGTCAATTTCGAGCCACTAAGAGTTGGCCTGTTCACGCTTTTTTGACTTTGGTTGATCTAGCTTTCCCACTCCTTTTTGGTCAGTTGCCTACTCTATGTCTCCTTTCAAAGGCCAAACCGGCCTCAAACGCATCCTTAACGCTTCCGGTTACTCGCTGGACGGCCTGCGCGCAGCCTTCACCGGTGAAGCGGCTTTTCGGCAACTGGTGCTGCTCAACGTCATCCTGATCCCGTTGAGCTTTTTCCTGCACGTCAGCCGGGTCGAGCGCGCTTTGCTGATCGCGGTGTGCCTGCTGGCGTTGATCGTCGAGCTGCTCAACTCAGCCGTAGAAGCGGCGATCGACCGCATCTCGCTCGACCGTCACCCTTTGTCGAAAAACGCCAAGGACATGGGCAGCGCCGCGCAATTCGTGGCACTGACCATGATCACCCTGGTGTGGGCCGTGATTCTGATTTAAGCAATGCTCGGCAGCACGATCTCGTCGCTGCGCTGAACCCCGGCGGTGAAAGCGCGGCACAGCTCCAGAAACTCGCGCATCGCCGAGGTCTGGTATTTCTGTTTGTGCCAGATGAAATAGAACTGCCGCGCCAGGTCCAGATCCGGTGTCTCCACCGGCACCAGACTGCCGCGGCGAAATGCATCGCGCAGTGCCAGCCGGGAAATGCAGCCAATCCCCAATCCCGATTCCACCGCACGCTTGATCGCCTCGGTGTGTTCCAGTTCCAGGCGGATATTCAGCGCGCTGCGGTGATGGCGCATGGCCTGGTCAAAGGTCAGCCGCGTGCCAGAGCCTTGTTCCCGCAGAATCCACGCCTCGTGACTCAGCTCCTCCATGGTCGCTATGCCACGCTTGGCCAGCGGATGCTGCGGCGCGCAGAACACCACCAGCTCATCCTCGACCCAGCTCTGCACCTCGATGTCTGGATGGCTGCAGTCGCCTTCGATTAGACCCAGGTCAATTTCATAGTGCGCAACTTGGTGCACGATATTCGCAGTGTTCTGCACATGCAGCTTCACCTGGCTCTCGGGGTGCTGCTGCATGAAGCTGCCGATCAGCAGGGTGGCCAGGTAATTGCCGATGGTCAGGGTGGCGCCGACCGCCAGGGAGCCGAAGCCGGACTTGCCGTTGAGCAGGTCTTCGATCTCCTTGGCCTGGTCCAGCAGCGCCACGGCCTGGGGCAATAGCTGGTGGCCAAGGGCGTTGAGGCTCAGCCGTTTGCCCGCGCGGTCGAATAATTGGCAGCTGGATTGACGCTCCAACTCGGTGATCGAGGTGCTCGCCGCCGATTGCGAGAGGTTGAGCGTCAGGGCAGCACGGGATACGCTTTCCTGCTGGGCGACGGCGACGAATACTTGAAGTTGACGTAGAGTAAATCGCATATCTATATAACCGATAACCCTTATCTTAATAATCCAGTTAACAGATATTGTCGCCGCCATTAGAATGCTGTGCAATTGCGCANANCANCGGCGCAGACCCATTTCCAGGAGTTCCCCGTACATGAGCAACATGAACCACGAGCGTGTCCTCAGTGTTCATCACTGGAACGACACTCTGTTCAGCTTCAAGTGCACCCGCGATCCGGGCCTGCGCTTCGAGAACGGTCAGTTCGTGATGATCGGCCTGCAACAGCCCAACGGCCGCCCGCTCATGCGCGCTTACTCCATTGCCAGTCCGAACTGGGAAGAGCATCTGGAGTTCTTCAGCATCAAAGTGCCGGATGGCCCGCTGACTTCACAATTGCAGCACTTGAAGGAAGGCGACGAGATCATCATCAGCAAAAAACCGACAGGCACCCTGGTGCTTGACGATTTGAAGCCGGGCAAACACCTGTATCTGCTCAGCACCGGTACTGGCCTCGCTCCATTCATGAGCGTGATCCAGGACCCGGAGACCTACGAGCGTTTCGAAAAAGTGATCCTGTGCCACGGCGTGCGTTACGTCAACGAAGTCGCCTACCGCGAATTCATCACCGAACACCTGCCGCAGAACGAGTTCTTCGGCGAGGCGCTGCGTGACAAGTTGATCTACTACCCGACGGTGACCCGCGAGCCGTTCGAAAACGAAGGCCGCCTGACCGACCTGATGCGCAGCGGCAAGCTGTTCCGCGACATCGGCCTGCCTCCGATCAACCCCGAGGACGACCGTGCCATGCTGTGCGGCAGCCCAAGCATGTTGGACGAGACCAGCGAAGTGCTGAACAGCTTCGGCCTGAAGGTTTCGCCGCGTATGCGTGAGCCGGGTGATTACCTGATCGAGCGTGCGTTCGTCGAGAAGTAAGCACAACGCTTCACTGAAAAGCCCCCATTGCCTGTGCAGGCAACGGGGGCTTCTTTATGCCTGACACANANTGTGCAGGCAACGGGGGCTTCTTTATGCCTGACACAAATCCTACACAGTTCCTACAGGTTGGAGGCGGGAATGACTTCCAGGACGCGGATCACGCCCGCCTCGGGGTAATGCCAACGCACATCCAGATCCCAGAACTGCGCGCCATATTCCCGTTCGGGCGTAGGAACCTGGTACGCCGGACGTGGGTCTTGTGCCAGGCATTGCTCGATCAGCTCGACCAAGGGCTCTTCAAGCCGCTGAGCATGGCCGTGAGCCTGTTGCAGCGCTGAATCCGTCCACTGCACGGGAATCAAATGCGGCGCGGCGCTGGCGATGCTGTTGGAGGCCGTGTCTACGATGTCCGCGTAAGGCACGTAGGGTTTGATGTCGAGAATCGGCGTGCCGTCGAGCAGGTCGATGCCCGATATCCACAGCCGATCAGCCTCGACGCTGTCCAGCTTCACCACAGATTGCCCGATGCCATTGGGCCTATGCGTGGCGCGGGTGGCGAACACGCCCATGGACTTGTTGCCGCCCAGGCGAGGCGGGCGGACTTTCAGGCGTGGCTTTTCTTCCAGGGCCTGATGAAACAGGAACAGCAGCCAGACGTGACTGACCTGTTCCAGCCCTTGCACCGCATCACCCTGATCGAACGGCGCCACCAGTTCCAGCACGCCACGGGCGGCCGGCGCCAGTTGCGGCTGGCGCGGGATGGCGAACTTCTCCTTGAAGCAGGAACGCACGAAGCCGATGGGGGAAACGCTGTAGGTCATGATTTGGGTCGAGGTGAGAATGGGGGTGGGCATGATAACCCGGTCGACCTCAGGATCGGTGGCGCCAATCAGTCCGTCATCGCGAGCAAGCTCGCTCCCACAGGGTTATCGGACGGACACAAAGTTTGCATACGCCACAGAACCTGTGGGAGCGAGCTTGCTCGCGATAGCCGCACCGCCGATCTAGAGACTGAACCCACCATCAAGAGGAATGACGTTACCGGTCATATACGCCCCAGCCGTACTCGCCAAACTGATCGCCAACGCCGCCATCTCTTCCTCCCGGCCCCAGCGTTTCATCGGAATCAACGCCGTATCCTCCGCCAGCGCCTGCTCATCGTTGCCAATGTGCTGCGTCATCTTGCTCGGGAAGCGCCCCGGCGCGATCACGTTGACGTTGATGTGCTGGCTCACTAACTCCCGCGCCAGAATCCGCGACAGCTGGTGCAAGGCCGCCTTGCTCGGTCCGTAGGCATACGCCTGTTCGCCAAAGGAAGAAATCCCCGCCACCGAACCGATGTTGATGATCCGCGCCGGATTTGCTTCTGAACCGGCCTTGCGCAGCAGTGGCAAAAACTGCTGGATGCAGTTGAACACCGAGGTCACGTTGAGCTGCATGACCTTCTCCCAGCCCTTCACCGGGTAGCTTTCCAGCGGCGCGCCCCACGTGGTGCCGGCGTTGTTCACCAGAATATCCAGATGAGTGATCTGTTCGCCCAGCCGCGTGGCGAGTTGCAGCACACCTTCTTCATTGGCCAGGTTGGCCGCCACTCCGTGGCAACGACCGAATGCGCTCAATTCATCCGCCGTTTGCTGACACGCTTCGGCATCCCGGGCGCAGACGTACACGGTGGCACCGGCCTCGACATAGGCCTTGGCGATCATTTTGCCGATACCACGGGTGCCGCCGGTCACCAGAGCGGTGCGGCCTTGCAGGGAAAAGTACGGGTGCATGGCAAATCCTGAGAGCTGAGGGTCAATACACCCTAGTCGTCAGCCGCCAGAAGCGGAGCCACTATTTTTGCGAGGAATGAACATCTATACAGCTTGGCATGCGGCTGCCCTTTGTAGGAGCCGGCTTGCTGGCGATGGCGAAGCCGACGGGCGAGACCTGGTAACTCATGGCTTACGCACGAACCCGCAGGGTCAGGCCCTTGAGGAAGTTACGCAGCAACTGGTCGCCGCAGGTGCGGTAGTTGGTGTGGCCGAACTTGCGGAACAGCGCGCTGAGCTCAGGTTTGGACACCGGGAATTCGGCAGCCTTGAGGATGGCGTGCATGTCGTCTTCTTTCAGTTCGAAGGCGACGCGCAGCTTCTTCAGGATGATGTTGTTGGTCACCGGGGTTTCAATCGGCTGCGGCGGACGCGTTTCGTCCTTGCCGCGCTTGAAAATCACCAGGCCGTCGAGGAAGTGCGCCATGACTTCGTCCGGGCAGCGCACGAAGCCTTCCTCGTCTTCCTCTTTCTTGTCGAGGTAGGTCAGCAGGTCTTCCANGGTCACGTCCATGCCGCCGAGTTTGATGATCTCGACCATCTTGTTGTCGCTGATGTCGAGCATGTAGCGCACGCTGCGCAGTACGTCGTTATGAATCATGGTGTGCAATCCTGATATTCAGCAGTGGGCGCCGCGTAAACAGCGGCGCCAAAATGTGTGGCGGCGTGAAAAGTCTTAGAACTTCTCTTTGCCGGACAGGTAACGCCATTGCCCCAACGGCACTTTGCCGATGGACACGCCGCCGATGCGGATACGGCGGATGGCGATGACTTTCAAGCCAACGGCTTCGCAGAACAGAGCGATGACGCCCGGTTGCGGGTTTTTCATCGCAAAGCGCAGGCGGTTTTCGTTCTGCCAGCTGGCTTTTACGGCCGGCAGCTCTTTGCCTTTGTAGGTCAGGCCGTGGTTCAGGCGGTTGAGGCCGTGAGCCACCATGTCGCCTTCTACCTCGACGACATATTCTTGTTCGATCTTGGCGGAGTCGGCGGTGAGCTTGCGCAGGATCTTCCAGTCCTGGGTGAACACCAACAGGCCGCTGGCCTTGGCTTGCAGGTCGGCACTGGCGGTCAGGCGCAGAAAGTGGCCTTTGAGCGGGCGTTTGCTGAAGCGGTGTTCTTCGGACAGGGTCTCGGCGCTGATCGTTGCCATCGCCGTTTCCGCGTCCATGCCCACGGGCACGTTCAGCAAGATGGTCACCGGCTCCGGTGCCGTGGCCTTGGCCTCTGGGTCGAGCTCGACTTTCTGGGTGTCAACCTTGAATTGCGGCTCGTCGATGACTTCGCCGTCCACGGTGACCCAGCCGCCCTCGATGAACAGCTCAGCCTCCCGACGGGAACAGCCGACGAGTTCGATGAGGCGTTTGGAGAGACGAATCGGGTCAGTCATGACAGGGCCGTAACAAAAAAGGGGTGGGCATTGTACCTGCTGGGCGCCGGTTAATCCCGGCTCCATTTGCCGCAGATGCTTTTAATGTGGGAGCGGGCTTGCTCGCGAAGGCGGTTTATCAGTCAACATTGATGTGAGACTGATGGCCCCTTCGCGAGCAAGCCCGCTCCCACATGGGTTTTGTGTTGTGTCAGCCATGCTGTGAGCGCTGCTGGTCTTGGCGCAGCCGCATGTGCAACAGCGGATATGGCTGCCCCATGCCATCAACCTCCGAACGGCCGATCACCTCGAACCCCAGCTTGAAGTAAAACCCCAGCGCTTGCGGGTTCTGCTCGTTGACGTCCAGTTCATCCGCGTTCAGGTGTTCCATGGCATAACGCAGCAACTGTTTACCCAGGCCCTGACCACGGTGAGCCGGGTCGATGAAGAGCATTTCGATCTTGCCCGCCGCCACCCCGGCAAACCCGGTGATGCGCTGGCGCGAGTCCTTGGTGCAGATCAACATCACCGCGTCGAGGTAGCGGGTCAGCACCAGGTTCTTCAGCAATTCAATGTAACTGTCCGGCAGAAAGTCATGGGTGGCGCGCACCGAAGCTTCCCAGACTTGTGTGAGTTCTTCGTAGTCGCTCTGTTTCGGCGTGTGGATGACCGAATGTTGGCGCATGGCCGGGTGCCCCTTTTACCGTGGAGTGTGCGAGTCCTTTCTCCCACAAAACGATAGACCTAAAAAAGCCCCGCATCTCGTCAAGAGGGCGGGGCTTTTCGTATTTTTTGCGTTTAGATCTGTTCCGCCCACAGGTCGTATTCGTCGGCGTCNGTCACCGTGCACCAGACCTTGTCGCCCGGCTTCAGGCCGCTGGCATCGTCGATAAACACGTTACCGTCGATTTCCGGCGCATCGAAGAAGCAACGGCCAACGGCGCCTTGCTCGTCGACTTCATCAATCAGCACTTCGATTTCTTTGCCGATACGCATTTGCAGGCGTGCCGAGCTGATGGCCTGTTGATGGGCCATGAAGCGATCCCAACGGTCTTGTTTGACGTCGTCCGGCACGATGGCCGCGTCCAGCAGGTTGGCCGGTGCGCCTTCGACTGGCGAGTACTGGAAGCAGCCGACGCGGTCGAGTTGGGCCTCGGTCAGCCAGTCCAGCAGGTACTGGAAGTCTTCTTCGGTCTCGCCAGGGAAGCCGACGATGAACGTGGAGCGGATGATCAGCTCAGGGCAGATCTCGCGCCAGTTCTTGATGCGCGCCAGGGTCTTGTCTTCGAAGGCCGGGCGTTTCATGGCCTTGAGGATTTTCGGGCTGGCGTGCTGGAACGGGATGTCCAGGTACGGCAGGATCTTGCCGGCGGCCATCAGCGGGATCAGCTCGTCCACATGCGGGTACGGGTAAACGTAGTGCAGGCGTACCCACACGCCCAGGCTGCTCAAGGCTTCGCAGAGTTCGGTCATGCGGGTTTTCACCGGCGCGCCATTCCAGAAACCGGTGCGGTATTTCACATCGACGCCGTAGGCGCTGGTGTCCTGGGAGATCACCAACAGCTCTTTGACGCCGGATTTGACCAGGCGCTGGGCTTCGTCGAGCACGTCACCGACCGGGCGGCTGACCAGCTTGCCGCGCATCGACGGGATGATGCAGAAGCTGCAGCTGTGGTTGCAGCCTTCGGAAATCTTCAGGTACGCATAGTGGCGCGGCGTCAGCTTGATGCCTTGCGGCGGCACCAGGTCGATCAGCGGGTTGTGGTCCTGGCGAGGCGGCACCACCTGGTGCACGGCGTTGACCACTTGCTCGTACTGTTGCGGACCGGTCACGGCCAGCACGCTTGGGTGCACCTTGCGGATATTGCCCTCTTCCACGCCCATGCAGCCGGTCACGATGACCTTGCCGTTTTCCTTGATCGCTTCGCCGATCACTTCCAGCGACTCAGCCTTCGCCGAGTCGATGAAACCGCAGGTGTTGACCACCACCACGTCGGCGTCCTGATAAGTGGACACGACGTCATAGCCTTCCATACGCAGTTGCGTGAGGATGCGCTCGGAGTCAACGAGAGCNTTCGGGCAACCCAGGGATACGAAGCCAACTTTTGGATTGGCCGGCGCAGGAGTGGTGGACATGTCTAACCTCGGTATTTGGGACGCCTCCAGCCGAAGACGGCANGGCAGCGGACGGGCGCTTNTCGCGCCTCTGATCAAAAAGTGCGCAATTCTAGCGACGGGCAACGCACTTGACCAGCTTTATGCAGGGAAATACGACGAGTGCTGCGCTATGCTTCGCGCCGTTACGCTTTACCGATTTTTTACGGTCAACGAAACGTCTGTAACGTCATGTAAAACAGCGCATGCTGCACGGCAAAGCATAGTGCTTCTTATAAGAAGTCCGGGTCTGAGTAGTAGGAGTTTTGGATGGGGCAGGCAAGTAGTCAGGCAGCGGGTGCCGAGCATTCGGCGGCAAAGCCGATCGGCATGCTGGTCGCGGCGGTCGGGGTGGTTTATGGCGATATCGGCACAAGCCCGCTGTACACCCTCAAAGAAGTGTTTTCCGGTGGCTACGGCGTACCGGTCAACCATGACGGCGTGCTGGGTATCCTGGCGCTGATCTTCTGGTCGCTGATCTGGGTCGTTTCGATCAAATACATGATGTTCGTGCTGCGTGCCGACAACCAGGGCGAAGGCGGGATCATGGCCTTGACCGCGCTGGCGCGGCGGGCGGCGTCGCCGTACCCCAAGTTACGCTCGGTGCTGGTAGTGTGCGGNCTGATCGGTGCGGCGCTGTTTTATGGCGACAGCATGATTACCCCGGCGATNTCCGTGCTCTCGGCGATTGAAGGCCTGGGGCTGGCGTTCGAAGGTATCGACCACTGGGTGGTGCCGCTGTCGCTGGTCGTGCTGGTGGCGCTGTTTCTGATTCAGAGCCACGGTACCGCACGGATTGGCATCTTGTTCGGGCCGATCATGGTCACCTGGTTTGTGGTTCTCGGGGCGCTGGGCGTCTACGGCATCCTGCAGCACCCGGAAGTGTTGCAAGCGATGAACCCCGTGTGGGGCGTGCGTTTCTTTGTGTCCCATCCGGGCATGGGCGTGGCGATTCTTGGCGCCGTTGTGCTGGCCTTGACCGGTGCCGAAGCGCTGTATGCCGACATGGGCCACTTCGGCCGCAAGCCGATCGCTCGTGCCTGGTTCGCACTGGTGCTACCGGCGCTGGTGCTCAACTACTTCGGCCAGGGCGCGTTGCTGCTGGAANATCCGGAAGCCGCTCGCAACCCGTTCTATCTGTTGGCGCCAAGCTGGGCATTGATTCCCTTAGTCGGTCTGTCGACCCTGGCCACGGTGATTGCCTCGCAAGCGGTCATCTCCGGCGCGTTCTCCCTGACGCGTCAGGCGATCCAGTTGGGTTACATCCCGCGCATGCACATCCAGCACACCTCCAGCGCCGAGCAAGGTCAGATCTACATCGGTGCGGTGAACTGGTCGCTGATGGTCGGCGTGATCCTGCTGGTGCTCGGCTTCGAATCCTCCAATGCCCTGGCCTCCGCCTACGGCGTGGCAGTGACCGGCACCATGTTGATTACCAGCATCCTGGTGTCGGCGGTGATGCTGCTGCTCTGGAAGTGGCCACCGGTGCTGGCGATTCCGGTGTTGATCGGCTTCCTGTTGGTGGACGGCCTGTTCTTCGCCGCCAACGTGCCGAAGATCGTCCAGGGCGGTGCCTTCCCGGTGCTGGCGGGGATTGTGCTGTTTATCCTGATGACCACCTGGAAGCGCGGCAAGGAACTGCTGATGGAGCGCATGGACGAGGGCGGCCTGCCCCTGCCGATTTTCATCAGCAGTATTGCCGTGCAACCGCCGCATCGCGTCCAGGGCACGGCAGTGTTTCTCACCGCGCGNACCGACGCCGTGCCTCACGCGCTGTTGCACAACCTGCTGCATAACCAGGTGTTGCATGAGCAGGTGGTGATGCTGACAGTGGTCTACGAAGACATCCCGCGCGTACCTACCTCACGGCGGTTCGAGGTGGATGCCTACGGGGAAGGGTTCTTCCGCGTAATCCTGCACTTCGGTTTTACCGACGAGCCGGACGTGCCCGAAGCGCTGAAGCTGTGCCATCTGGACGATCTGGATTTCAGCCCGATGCGCACCACGTACTTCCTCAGCCGCGAGACGGTGATCGCCTCCAAACTCGAAGGCATGGCCCGTTGGCGCGAGGCGCTGTTCGCCTTCATGTTGAAGAATGCCAACGGCAATTTGCGCTTCTTCAATCTGCCGCTGAACCGGGTGATTGAGTTGGGTACACAGGTCGAGATGTAAGCCCTGATCGAAAAGCCCCCGTTGCCTTTGCGGTAACGGGGGCTTTTTTGTGCCCGATGGCTTGAACCCAGTGACCATCCCCTGTGGGAGCGAGCTTGCTCGCGATAGCGGTAGATCAGTCGCTAACAATGTTGCCTGTGCCGACGTCATCGCGNGCTGACGTCATCGCGAGCAAGCTCGCTCCCACAGGGATTTGCGGTGTTACTGGCTTTCGGGCAGCTCTTCTGCTGATTCGGTCTTTGTTCGAGCCGGTCGCGGCGTCAGCACCTTCACCACATCATCAATCACTGCCTTGCCCATCGCCGTCAGATAATGCGCGGCCCAGGCATGGCGGTCGGTGTCTCTTGCGTAGGCGGCATCCTCGGCGAATGATTTGCCGAGGAACAGCAGGTCAGAGGCTTGTGACAATGCAGCAACGATGGGGACGCCGGCGCGGACGTTGAACAATGCCTCATCCTGGCAGTAGATGAGTGGGGTGAAACCGATAGTCTTTAATTCTGAAATCGCGGTTGAATCAATTTTAGTCATGGTCATTCTCCAGCATTAGAGGAGTCGCCACGTTCGTTTCCAAGCGAATGGGTGGCGGCTGTACGCAGGTTGGAAAACCGGGGACCATAAAACCGGCACGCCCGAAGGCGTCCCACGCACAGCCGCCATAACACTTGGTTCGCAGTCGTTAAAACGTCTGGAATCGAGGTAGAGGTGCTGTTGCGCTGTGATCCGACGGGTTTCCAAGCCCGATCGCTGAAAGGTCAGCGACGTCCGGAGAGTATCCCGTCGAAGAAAAACGCAACAAGGCGGCAAAGTGCCCAAACACGAGATTCGGAGTTTGCCTACAAGGTCTGCGGGCGTCATCCGATATTGCGACACCTTAAGTAAACGATACGTTGAGCTGCGTTTAAGATTTGCATGATGTGAAGAGAGGTAAGTATGACGGCATCATCAATGCGTGCTGTATCGACGACTGCAATAGTCAGGGGCTTCAGTACGAGACTCAAGGAGATCTCAATCCGTGCCATTGAGTCCTTGGTCATTGTCAAAAATAATCAGCCAGCAGCAGTCATTATCAATGTCGATGTCTATCAGGAAATGCTCGACGAGCTTAAGGATCTTCGCGTTGAAGCAGCGGCTGCGGAGCGCTTGGCCGGTTTTGATCAGGCCAATGTAATTTGTCACGACGATATGAGGACACGGTACGCCAGGAAAGACTAAGTACCCGTCTCTAGGGTGGTAGACGCATTTGCACAGACTGGCATGCGGATCCTGTGGGAGCGGGCTTGCTCGCGAANGCGGTCTGACATCCAACATTGATGTTGACTGACACGCCGCTTTCGCGAGCAAGCCCGCTCCCACAGGGATCTGTGGTGATTAGTTGAATCGGTAAATATGAAAAAGCCCCCGTTACTGAGAGGTAACGGGGGCTTTTTTTGGGCGCGCCTCAGATCACTCCTGAGCCGTCTCACCTTTGGCCTGGCGCTTCTCGATGATGTCCACCAAGCGCTTTGCCAGCGCCGGGTAGTTCTCGTCGAAGTGATGCCCGCCCGGCAGCTTCACGGCTTCGCCCACAGCGGTCTTGTCGGTGCAGCCACTCTCGTCGACTTCTTCGGCACCGTAGATGCACACCACCTTGTCGGCGGGCAGCTTGGCCATTTCCGGGCCGGTAGCGGCCTCTTTGCCTGCGTTGCCGAGCCAGCCTTCGACTTCGATTTCGAAGCTGCCGGTGCGGGCGAAGGCGAGCAGGATGATGGCGTCGACGCGTTGCTGTTCGGCGGGTTCCAGGCGGTTGTAGATGGCGGGCAGTACGTCGGCGCCGAACGAGTAGCCGGTCAGTACGAAGCGCTTGGTGCCCCACTTCTGCCGGTAGTGCTGCATCAGTTCGCTGAGGTCTTTGGCGCTTTGTTCCGGGGTCTTGTGCTGCCAGTAGTAGCGCAGCGTGTCGATGCCGACCACCGGGTAGCCGATCTTGGCCATTTCACCGGCCACGTCGCGGTCCAGGTCACGCCAGCCACCGTCACCGGAGAGGAACAGGGTGACGGTATCTTTGGCTTGCCCGGCCGGGACTTCAACCACCGGAATCTGCAAGCCACCGGCAGCTTTGTCGCCACCGACCAGGATTTTGCGCAGTTCGTTGTTCAGGACTTGCGGCAGGTTGATGTCGTAGTCGCTGATGCTGGTTTCGGCGTTGGGTTGATCGCGCACGAAGCCGGCGCTGGTGTCGTCCGGGTTGTCGTTCCAGGCCACCAGCCAGTGACCGTGAGCGGCACTTTTTGGCAGCAAGTGGGTGCAGCCGGGTTTTTCCAGGGCCAGGTCGACGGAGACGGCCTGGGCCTTGTCGTCCTTCTGCTCGGACAACCAGCGCCACGCCAGCACCGCGCCGGGGCCGATGCCGCTGACCAGGGTCGCCGGGCCTTTGAGTTCTCGCAGGCCCGATTGCAGGGCGCGACTTTGCAGCAGGCAGTCTTTTGGCAGAATAACCTGAACGATCTGTGCCGAAGCGCTGCGGCTCAGGGTCATCAGTTGTTTGTCGCTGAGTTTCTGGTCTTCATTGACCGCCACCAGCACCTGGGCGCGTGGCGTGTTGCCGGGGATGACGCGCGTCATCGCCGTGCCATCGGCCGGCTTCAGCTGTTCGAGGGTCGGTTCGGGGGCCGGGCGTTTCAGGTACCAGTAACCGCCACCGAGAATCAGGGCCAGCACTACCAGTGTGGCCAGTACGTACCGCAAGGAGCGTCGAATCATCAGCGTTTCACCAATCCAGTCAAGCCGCCCGCAATCAGGGCGGCGGTATCGGCCAGTGCCACCAGCGGATCAAGTCCTGCGGGCACGGCCATATAACGGGGTTCCCAGTCAGGCTGGAACTTGTCTTTGAAGCGGCGCAAACCTTGGAAGTTATACAGTTGCTCACCACGGCGGAAAACCATCGAGCCCAGACGCTGGGTCAGCGGTGCGCCACGCCGGGGTTGCAACCCCGACAGCGGCACCATGCCCAGGCTGAAGCGCGCGTAGTCATGGTTCTTATAATGTTGAATCAGGCCGACCATCATGAACTCCATGGTCAGCTTCGGCGCGTCCGGGTGCGCACGCATCAGGTCGAGACTGGCCAGGTCATGGTTGTAGGTCTCGAGCAGGTTGGCGAAGGCCACCGGGCGCCCTTCGAAGCGAATGATCGCAATGCGAAAGTGCTTGAGGTAGTCGTCGCTGAAACGGCCCAGGGAGAAGCCCTTTTCCCGTACGTTCTTGCCGGTCAGCCAGGCATCGGAGATGACTTTGAGTTCATCCATCGGCGCCTGGCCCGGTTCGCAGATCTCCAGGGACAGGCCGTCCCGGGTGCCACGGTTCCAGGTGTAGCGCAAATCCTTCATCTCTTTGCCCTTGGCTTCCAGGTCAAAGCGTTTCAGGTCGACACGGGCTTCTTCGCCCAGCTTGATCGCGGTGAGGCCGATGTCCATGTAGTACGGCAGGTTCTCGGCGCGTACCTGGTAGAACACCGGGCGGGCGTGATGGATGTCGCACAGGTCGCGGAACTGCCAGATCATCTCGGCGCGGGGTTGGGTCGGGCCGATCGGGTCATACAAGGCCACCAGGCTGCGCCCGCGACGGGCATACATCAGGAAGGCCTCGTCGTTGGGGTGAAACAGCAGCGCCTTGTCACCGGTCAGGGCCAGGCCACCGTCCGGTTGGGCGGAGGCCATCAGGATCTTTACCGCGCGATCCAGCTCGTCAGGCGTCGGCAAGTGGATCACCGGCCGCGCAGTGCGCAGCAGCCAGGTCAACGACACGATCACCAGCAACACTGCCGCACCCAACAATGAGCGCAAGCCGCGCGGGGCATCGGCGTCGAGGGTGAACTGCCACCAGAGTTGATGGCTATAGGGAACGTCCTGGTACGCAAACAGCAGCAACCAGATCGAGGCGCCGAGCACGCACAGGCTGGAAACCAGATAGAGCGGTGAGAACGGCAGTTCGGTGAGGCGGCTCGGGCGATAGAACGAGCGCCGGAAAACCCCCAGCAGGCTCGCCGTCAGGGTCATCAAACAAGCTTCTTCCCAGTCAAAACCCTTGAGCAGAGAGAGCAGGGCGCCGACCAGCAATAGAACGGTGGTCAGCATCCATGCGGCGGACAGCCGACGACGCAGACCTTGAGCTAGCAACAGGCACAGCACGCCGACCAGGCTGGCACCAAAGTGCGAGGCGTCAATCAGGCGGTGGGGAATCAGAAAGCCGATGTTTTCCAGGCGTGTGTCGATTTCCGGCGTTGCGCCGGANAACAGCAGCACCACGCCGGACAGGAACACCAGCACCGCCAAAATCGGCGCCGCCAGACCGGAAGCGGCGCGCAGGGACTGGCGCGACTGAAACAGGCGCTGGCCTTCGTTGATCAACAGGAACACACACGCCACCAGCAGCGGCAGCACGACGTAGATCAGGCGATAGAGCAGCAGCGCAGCGGCCAGTGGTGCAGCGCCGAGCGTGTCGGCGAAGGCGGCCAACAGAATGGCTTCGAATACACCCACGCCGCCCGGAACATGGCTGAGTACACCGGCGGCCAGGGCCAGCAGATACACCAGCAGGAAGGGGCCGAACGGCGGCGCTTCCGGCAGCAACATATAGAGCACAGTGGCGGCGGCCGCCACGTCCAGTGCGGTGATGATCAACTGCAGGAAGGTCAGGCGCCGGCCCGGCAGGCGCAGCGTGCGGCGCCCGGCCTTGACCAGCAGGTTGTCCGGGTAGGGTTGTTCCGGCAGGCGACGGCGGTAGATGCCGATGGCCAATACGCTGAACAGCAGCAAAACCGCCGCGGCAACGCCCCCCAGCAAACCCTCGGATAATCCCAGGGCCGCCGAGGCGGCAGGCAGGTTGCTGAGGGTCGCCAGGGCGGCCAGGGGTGGCAGGGCGCAGCCGAGCGAGAGACTGGCGAACAACGTCATGTGAGCGACTTCAGCAGCGCCCAGGCCGTGACGTGCATATAAACGGTAGCGGACCGAGCCCCCCGAGAGCATCGAAAGACCGATGGCGTTGCCGATGGCAAATGCCGTGAACCCGCCTAACGCCATGATGCGCGGCGCCAGTGTCACGCCCGCGTAGCGGCTGGCGGACCATTCGTACCCGAGCAGAATGATGAAACCGACCACGGTCGCAGCCAATGCGCCCAGCAATGCCGGTTTCGGTACCTCCAGGATCGAGTCATGCAAAGCGTACAGATCGAGTTCGCTCAGCAGATGACGACAGGCAATCAGCGCGATAGCGAACAACAGCAACGTCACCGCCAGGCCGATGGGCTGACGATATTTGCTGACCAGATCCAGCAAGCGCAAACGCTCGGCCNTAATCGGTTGTTCCGCTGTGACGGTGTCTTGTGGTTCAGACGAGTTGGCGCGCATCAATCACCTCGTGGATTGTGCGCGACAGGATGGAGGTATCCAGCCAAGTTACCAATCCCTATGGAAAAAAATAATCACAAATATTAACGCCTCTCACCGGTTGGCGGCGATGGCATGTCATTGAGCGTAGAGGGTTGTGTCTGCGATTCAGCATAGTCTGAACTCACAGCCTGGGTGATCCCGAACGCTTCACTACACTGTGACAGGTCATTGTTGCGAAAGGACTTTTTCAACGGATACAAAAAAGGCCACTCTTTCGAGTGGCCTTTCTTGATGTTTGGTTGCGGGAGCCGGATTTGAACCGACGACCTTCGGGTTATGAGCCCGACGAGCTACCAGACTGCTCCATCCCGCGTCTGTGTGGCGGCATTCTATAGAGATACGCCTGTGTGTCAACCGTTAATCTGGAACCAGGTCAAATAAGCGTGAATTAGCGGCGAACGGTCGCAGGGCAGACTTAAGCTTCGGAATCAGAACGATTTCTCACTTCTGGTAAACAGAGCGGTAAAAAACAGAGGCGCACAAAAAAGGCCACTCTTTCGAGTAGCCTTTTTTGATGTTTGGTTGCGGGAGCCGGATTTGAACCGACGACCTTCGGGTTATGAGCCCGACGAGCTACCAGACTGCTCCATCCCGCGTCTGTGTGTCGGCATTCTACAGCGGANCGCNGGGGTGTCAACCNTNAATCTGGATAAAACCTGTTCTGGTTCAATCGCTTAGCGGCAAAGTAGGGCAGGGTGATCGTCTGCGAGGCAGGCGTGGCAAGGCTTGCAGCTCTATTAGGCGACGCTTTTCGATTGAGAAAATAAATTCACCGGTTACTTTTCCTACCGGTGGGTAAGAAGATTCAGACTACTGGTGCTATATACAGGTGTCAGTGAGATACTGCCGATCCGGCACGCCAAGACTCCATTTCTTCACCATGAACACCGCTTTTATATGAGCCAGCGAAAAATCATCCACGTCGATTGCGACTGCTTCTACGCTGCCATCGAGATGCGTGACGACCCGCGCCTGGCGGGTAAGCCGCTGGCGGTGGGTGGTTCTGCGGATCGGCGCGGGGTGATCGCCACCTGCAACTATGANGCGCGGGCATATGGCGTTCGCTCGGCCATGTCCTCGCGCCACGCCTTGAAGCTGTGTCCGGACCTGACCATCGTCAAGCCGCGCATGGATGCCTATAAAGAAGCGTCGAAGGAAATCCAGACGATCTTTCGCGAATACACCGACCTGATCGAGCCACTGTCGCTGGACGAGGCCTACCTTGATGTCTCCGACAGCCCGCATTTTGGCGGCAGCGCCACACGTATCGCCCAGGACATTCGCCGTCGTGTCTCCAACCAGTTGCACATCACCGTGTCGGCCGGCGTGGCGCCGAACAAGTTTCTGGCCAAGATTGCCAGTGACTGGAAGAAACCCAACGGTTTGTTTGTGATCACGCCGGATCAGGTCGAGGACTTTGTCAGCGGTTTGCCCGTCAGTAAGTTGCACGGCGTTGGCAAAGTGACCGCCGACAAGCTGGGCAGGCTCGGCATTGTCGATTGCTCGCATTTACGCGAGTGGGACAAGCTGTCACTGGTGCGCGAATTCGGCAGCTTTGGCGAGCGGCTCTGGAGCCTGGCCCGTGGGATTGATGACCGCGTGGTGCAGAACGACAGCCGGCGGCAGTCGATCAGTGTTGAAAACACCTACGACGTGGACCTGCCGGATCTGGTCAGTTGCCTGGATAAATTACCCGAGCTATTGGAAACCCTGGCGGGCCGCATGGCGCGGATCGACAGCAGTTACCGCGCGGGCAAGCCGTTCGTCAAAGTGAAGTTTCATGACTTTACCCAGACCACCCTGGAGCAGGCCGGGGCAGGGCGGGACCTGGAGAGTTATCAACAGCTGTTGAGCCAGGCGTTCAATCGTGGCGGGAAACCGGTGCGGTTGTTGGGGATTGGCGTGCGACTGGAGGATTTGCGGGGTGGGTTTGAGCAGATGGAGTTGTTTGAGCGGTAGTTTTGCGGTGAATGTGAGGGCCTCTTCGCGGGCAAGCCTCGCTCCTACAGGTATCGCATCTTGTAGGGGCGAGGCTTGCCCGCGAAGCTTTTGCTTTTAATTCGGTCCAGGATCCGCCACCAGTCGCCCGGCATCCTTGGTCAATGACTTGAGGAATTCCTGCTGCAACTCGGGATCGTTACGGGTCAGTTCGATCAGGCTTTGTTCCAGTTCGCTGGCTTCTTCTTCCAGGCCCAGTTCCGACAGGCGTTTGACCCGGTGAACCCACTGGCTCACTTCGTCGTCTTCGAGGTCGTCATAAATCAGGCCGTGCGCTTCGAGCAGCTTGCCGCGCAAGCCACTGCTGACCGCCAAGGACGAATCGCTGTGCACATCGTCCTGACCGTCTTCGACGCTGATCAGCAGTCGGCTCAGATGATTGATGTCATGTTCGGCGAACGGGCTGTCCAGCAGGTTCAGGCGCAGAACACCGTTTTTGTCGGTGCTCAGATCAAATGTTTCCTTACCCGCTTTCACCACCACCGGGCGCTCGCTCCAGGGCAGGCTCGAATACTCCGTGCGCTTGTCGCGCTGGACCTCATCGATCCCGGCCAGGTTTTGTTGCGCCCGACCGTTGGACTGCACGTTCATGAGCGGGTTGAGCCCGGCAAAACCGTAGCTCAGCCAATCCTTGGTCACGCTGTCCGGCAGACTGCCAAGGGTGAATACGTTGACCACGTTCGCGCCGACACCGCCCACCACCGCTACCGCGCCCAGCGGGATCTCGTAGACCTCCCGCCAGGGTTGGTAGGGCGTGTAGCGATCATAGTGACGGGTGACTTCGAATTCGGTGACCTCGAAGGTNTTTTGCTCGTGNATTTTCACCCGGCGTTGTGGAAGCTCCAACACNTTGGGTTCGCCTACATCGATTTGCAGGCTGTGATCGAGCAACTTACGCTCGCCCCGCTCCTCGTGCTCACTGCGTTGCGACATCTGGTTGGCGCAGCCGCTGACCAGCAGGGCGCCGCACAAGGCGGCGCCCCCCAGGGCTCTGGTGTTTCGCTTGAACATGACTTCTCTATCTGGTTTCAGCGACGAATACGCGCCTGAAGGAAAGACAGCACGTCAGCCACCGGCAACGGTTGGGCTTCGGCTTCGGTCCGGCTCTTGTATTCCAGATTGCCATCGGCCAGGCCGCGGTCACTGACCACGATCCGGTGCGGGATGCCAATCAGTTCCATGTCGGCGAACTTGATGCCCGGGCTGGTTTTCTTGTCCCGGTCATCGAGCAACACTTCAAAACCGGCTGCAGTCAGTTCTGCATAGAGCTTGTCGGTGGCTTCACGAACCTGTTCGGTTTCGTAGCGCAATGGCACCAACGCGACCTGGAATGGAGCCAGCGTGTCGCTCCAGATAATCCCGTTGGCGTCGTTGTTCTGCTCGATGGCAGCAGCAACCACGCGGGACACACCAATGCCGTAGCAACCCATTTCCAGGGTGACCGGCTTGCCGTTCTCGCCCAGCACTTCGCACTTCATCGCCTTGCTGTACTTGTTGCCCAGCTGGAAGATGTGCCCGACTTCAATGCCGCGCTTGATTTCCAGAGTGCCCTTGCCATCCGGGCTTGGGTCACCGGCTACCACGTTACGCAGGTCGGCAACGGTCGGAACCGGCAGATCACGCTCCCAGTTCACGCCGAAATAGTGCTTGTCGTCGATGTTCGCGCCGATACCGAAGTCGCTCATCAGCTCGACCGAACGGTCGATGATGATCGGCAACGGCAGGTTCAGTGGGCCGAGCGAACCGGCACCGGCGCCAATGGCGTCGCGCAGCTCGGAGTCGGTGGCCATGACCAGCGGGCTGGCCACGCCTGGCTGCTGGGCTGCCTTGATTTCGTTGAGCTCGTGGTCGCCACGGATGACCAGGGCGATCAGCTTGCCTTCTTCTTCGGCGCGCACGATCAGGGTCTTGATGGTCTTTTCGATCGGCAGGTTGAAGCCTTCGACCAGTTGCGCAATGGTCTTGGCGTTCGGCGTGTCGACCAGGCGCAGTTCTTCAGTCGGTGCTGCGCGGGAGGTTTCACGCGGTACGGCTTCGGCTTTTTCGATGTTCGCCGCGTAGTCGGAGCCGTTGCTGAACACGATATCGTCTTCGCCGGAGTCGGCCAGTACATGGAACTCGTGGGAGCCGGCGCCACCGATGGAGCCGTTGTCCGCTTCAACCGGGCGGAACTTCAGGCCCAGGCGCGTAAACACGTTGCAGTAGGCGGTGTGCATGCGGTCGTAGGTGGCCTGCAGCGACGCCTGGTCAGCGTGGAACGAATAGGCGTCCTTCATGATGAATTCGCGGCCGCGCATCAAGCCGAAGCGTGGGCGGATTTCGTCACGGAACTTGGTCTGGATCTGATACAGGTTCAGCGGCAGCTGCTTGTAGCTGCTCAGCTCGTTGCGCATCAGGTCGGTGATGACCTCTTCGTGGGTCGGGCCGGCGCAGAAATCGCGACCGTGGCGATCCTTGAAGCGCAACAATTCAGGGCCGTACTCTTCCCAGCGCCCGGACTCCTGCCACAACTCAGCCGGTTGGGTACTTGGCATCAACACTTCCAGAGAGCCGGCGGCGTTCATTTCTTCGCGAACGATCGCTTCGACCTTGCGCATCACCTTCAAACCCATGGGCAGCCAGGTGTACAGGCCGGAGGCCAGTTTGCGGATCATGCCCGCGCGCAGCATCAGCTGATGGCTGATCACGACCGCGTCGGAAGGCGTTTCTTTCTGTGTGGCGAGCAAATATTGACTGGTGCGCATGGTTGGCCGTTGTCGGTTGCTGATGACGAGAAATGACGGAGCATTGTACGGGCGAGATCCGCTGGCGTACAGGCGTGCGGTCGGCGGTGTGGCAGGAGGGCGGGAATCGTCGCGCCCTCTGCGAAATGTCCTACGATTCTTCCGCGACCTGGGTCGGCACCGGTTCGGGTGTCGGCGTCGGGCCTGCGCGGCGGCTCTCCTGGAACCAGTGCAGGGCGATCAACAGCAGGGTCGGAACACCCAGCAACGCCGTGATCAGGAAGAAGTTGTGGTAACCGAATTTCTCCACCATGACCCCTGAATAACCGCCGATCAGGCGTGGCAGCAGGAGCATGATCGAGCTGAGCAGGGCGTACTGGGTGGCGGAGAACTTGAGGTTGGTCAGGCTCGACAGGTAGGCGACAAAGGCCGAGGTGGCCAGGCCTGAGCTGAAGTTATCCAGGGAGATGGTGAAAATCAGCATCTGCAGGTCCGGGCCCATGTCGGCGAGCATCAGGAACAGCAGGTTGGTGCCGGCCGACGTAATGCCGCCGATGAGCAGAATCGGCAGGATGCCGAAACGCACGATCAGCAGGCCGCCCATGCCGGCGCCGAGCAGGGTCATGATCAGGCCGAAGATCTTGCTGACCCCCGCAATCTGGTCCTTGGTAAAGCCCTGGTCGATGTAGAACACGTTGGCCATCACGCCCATCACCGTATCGGACATGCGATAGGTCGCAATCAGCCCAAGCAGCAGCAGCGCCTGCCAGCGGTAACGCAAAATGAAGTCGTTGATCGGCGTCAGCACCGGTGCCAGGCCGCGACGGCCCATGGCCGACAGGCACATCAGCGTCAGTGTGGTGTAGAGGATCGCGCGCAGGAAGGCGCGGTCTTCGAGCAACAGCTCGAGCGGGCTCACGCCTTCGAACAGCACGCTGGCGAAGTCCGTGTTGTACAACTGGGTGAACATCGCGGGGACCGACACCAGCAGTACGATCAGCACGAACACCGAGACCAATTGGTGCGCGAAGCTGTAGCGGCCGGCTTGGAGTTGAGTACGCAGGGGTACAGGCGGTTCGCGCATGAACAGCGTCGTCAGCAGCGCCGGGACCATCAGGGCGCCAAACAGCACGTAGGTGCCGGCCCAGGCCGAATGCTGGTAATTGAAGCCCGTGGAGCCAAAGCCTTCAGCGAAAAACAGCGCGCCGGCCGTCGCCAGCAACGCGGCGATCCGATANCCGGACATGTAACTGGCGGCCAGAGCGGCCTGGCGGCTGTCGTCGGCGATTTCCAGGCGATAGGCGTCTACCGCGATGTCCTGGGTGGCTGAGGCGAAGGCAACGATGACGGCAATGGCGATCAGCCAGGACAGATGTTTTTGCGGGTCGCAGAAGCCCATGCCGATCAACCCGAGGATCACCAGCGTCTGGGCAAGTACCAGCCAGGAACGACGACGTCCGAGTTTACCGAGCAGCGGCAGGCGCCATTGGTCGAGCAGCGGCGACCAGACCCATTTAAAGGCATAGGCCAAGCCGATCAGGCTCGCATAGCCGATGGTCTCGCGGGCCACGCCGGCCTCGCGCAACCACACAGAAAGCGTCGAAAACACCAACATGTAAGGCAAGCCGGCGGCAAAGCCGAGCAACAACAGCACTAACGTCGAGGGGCTGGCATAGGCGGCGAGCGCGGCGCGCCAGGTTTTACGGGGCATGGGCTGGAGTCTGCCTCAGATTTGCGGAAACAAAGCGCGCACTCTAACCGCTGTGCTCTACCGGGCGCCAGCCATGACGCTGAATATCAACGCGATTGTTCAGGATACTGACGCCTTCACTGCGCAAACGCGCACGTTGCTCATCCCCTGAAGGGCTGCCCACGGGCAGGCTGATCCGACCGCCGGCACCGAGCACGCGGTGCCATGGCAGCTTGGTGTCGCCGGGCAGTTGGCTCAATGTGCGTCCCACCCAGCGCGCGGCTCGGCCCAGCCCGGCCAGTTCGGCGAGTTGACCATAGCTCACCACTTTGCCCTCGGGCACTTGCGCGAGGGTCAAGTAGAGCGCCGTGCGTCGAATTTGCGCCGCACTTTCGGTTTCAGTGGTTGGGTCGGTCACGTCCGTGGTTCCTGAAGAAGTTCGCCTTACCGTCCGTAGAGTAAGTCCTGGATGCGCAATTGAGAAATGAACTCAATAGAAATAGTCGGGTCAGTCCTTGCTAGGGTCTTATTCTCAGGGATAATGCCGACTTTTTTTCGCAAACTTGAGCCTGTATTTGCTTATGGTGTCCAGAACCCTGCTGTGCCTTGCTGTCATGAGTGCCTCCACGCCGTTGCTCGCNGATACCGTCTGGTTGAAGAACGGTGACAAACTGAGCGGCAAGATCACGCTGTTCGATGGCGGTAAATTGCTGATCCAGACCGAATACGCCGGTGCGGTCCCGATCGACTGGAAGCAGGTCAAGACCCTGGAAAGTGATCAGGAGTTACTGGTCAAGCAGGATGCCTACACCGGCGAGAAGGCCAAGTCGCTGCATGCGGCAGACGACGGCAAGGTGACGCTTGAAAACGGCGAGGCGCCGAAGACGGTCGAGCTGGCGAGTATCCAGCAGATACTCAAGCCCAAGCCGGTGGTTGAAGATCTGGTGTGGAAAGGCAATGTCGACGCGGCGCTGGATTACCAGCGTGCGGAAAAAGACACCGATGACTACGACATCGACTTCAAGACCACTGCGCGCCATGGCAAATGGCGGCACACGGCGGAAGGCGAGTACAACCGCGAATTCCAGGATGACGTGGTTACTACGGACAACTGGCGGGGCGAATACTCGCTCGACCGCTTCCTGACCGAGAAGTGGTTCTGGCAAGGCCGTGCGGTCTATAAGCGCGACAAGGTAGAAGACCTGTCCCGTCAACGCACTGTCGGTACCGGTCCGGGTTACCAGTTCTGGGATAACGAGCTCGGCGCATTCTCCCTGGGTTCGCTGGTCAACCGCACGGACTATGAGTTCTCCGACGGCAGCAAGGAAAACTTCTATTCCCTGGCGATGAAGTGGGACTACAACCGTTATCTCATCGGCAAGAAGGTGGAGTTCTTCACCAATGGCGAGGTGGGCAAGCCGTTGTCGGGCGTAGCGGATTACGCGCTCGATGCCGAAATGGGCTTGCGCTACAAGGTCACCGAGTGGGCGTCGCTTAACCTGAAGGCCGAGCGAGACATCATCAGCGGCACCGACGATGCGGATCTGGACAAGACGCGTTACACCGCAGGGTTTGGCGTAGCCTGGTAAGACGCAAAAAATCGCAGCCATGGGCTGCGATTTTTTTTTGCCTGCAAAACACGCAGGCACAAAAAAGCCCCGCTTTTGAGGGCGGGGCTTTTTACTNAAGTCAGTACAAGTTAGATAACTTGAACTTCTTCAGCTTGCATGCCTTTCTGACCGCGGGTAGCGATGAAAGAAACCTGTTGGCCTTCTTTCAGGCTTTTGAAGCCGTCGGATTGGATAGCTTTGAAGTGAACGAACAGGTCGTCACCGGATTGTGGAGTGATGAAGCCGAAGCCTTTTTCATCGTTGAACCACTTAACGGTACCAGTTTGGCGATTAGACATGGTGTATCTCCTTGGACAAAGTTAACTGCGACTCAGGAAAAGCCCTGGCCGAGACTGAGTGCAAAGAGCAGGAAAAATTCTTGGAGATGGTTGGATCGAAATTCAACATATCGTGTAGAGATTCTCAGTGACACAAGCAGCACAGTGGCGCCACCTTAACCCTTTTTCCGGAACGTGCCAATGCTTCGTGCGAAGGTTTCTCTGTTTTCATGACTGACGGTGCACCGGATTACGGCGAACGGCCAGATATCACAGGGGATCGGCGAGAATTACGCCCCGGACTTTGAACCCGGAGCGCGCGCCCGGTAAGATGCCGGACAGAATTTTTCCACCTCGCTATTCAGGACACCCGCCATGAGCATCAAATCGGACAAGTGGATTCGCCGCATGGCGCAAGAGCACGGCATGATCGAACCCTTCGTTGAACGCCAGATCCGTGGCGAAGGCGCGGCTCCCGTGATTTCCTACGGTGTATCCAGCTACGGCTACGACGTACGCTGCGCCGATGAATTCAAGGTGTTCACCAACATCAACTCCGCCATCGTCGATCCGAAAAACTTCGACGAAAAGAGCTTCGTCGACGTCAAGAGTGACGTGTGCATCATTCCGCCAAACTCCTTTGCCCTGGCGCGCACCGTGGAATTCTTCCGTATTCCCCGTGACGTGCTCACCATCTGCCTGGGTAAAAGCACCTACGCGCGCTGCGGCATCATCGTTAACGTGACGCCGCTTGAGCCAGAGTGGGAAGGCCATGTGACCCTGGAGTTTTCCAATACCACCACGTTGCCAGCCAAGATCTACGCCAACGAAGGCGTGGCGCAGATGCTGTTCCTGCAGTCCGACGAAGAGTGCGAAGTCTCCTACAAGGACCGTGGCGGCAAGTACCAGGGCCAACTCGGCGTCACCCTGCCACGCACCTGAGCCATTCATCTGGCAGGTCGCGGGAATTCTTGAGCGGGTAGACACTCTATTGGGTGTACTGCCCGGTTCGCGTACAGCGGACGGGGCCATTGCTCAGGAGTGCTTTATGAAGATCGATCCGCGAATAAGTGCCGAACTGGCAAGGCTTGAGCCCAATCAGATTGGCGTCTTGGCCTGGTCCTTGTTGGCACATCCAGCCATCAGCATGGCAGGGGGCATCCCCGGCCAGCCTGATCCTGATACCCCAAACGAACAGCCTACCGAGCCCGGTGAACCCACCCTGCCGGATGAGCCGCCTCCTGCGCCTGTAGCCTGATCTGCCTCGACAATGAATGGTCAGTCAGCTGTAGTCCTTGAAGACTTCAGCTGACTGGCCATATTTGATCTGCCTCGACAATGAATGGTCAGTCAGCTGTAGTCCTTGAAGACTTCAGCTGACTGGCCATATTTCGTTGTCGCCGATGACAAAGATCCTACAGCTGTCGTCCCGTTCGACCTGATAACCGCCGGTGAACGCGCCAAAGGCCGGTAGCAGGCTGATGTCCTCCCCCAATCTGAAACACGCCAGGCGCAAACGCTGCCGACCTTTGCCGTTCAGCCGATAAACCGGATGCACATGCCCGGCCAGTACATGCCGGTGCGGATGCGGGTCGGGCTCATGCTGCAAGGCGAACGGCCCGAGCAACAACGGCTCGGGCACCACACGTATGTTTAACGACGCCGGCGGGTCCCCGGCGCGTTTGTCGTGGTTGCCGCGGATCAGCGTCATCGGCAGATCCGGGTGCCGCGCTCGCCACTCAGCCAGGGCGCTTAACGTGCCGCAAGCATGGGAGCCAGGCCCGTGCAGAAAGTCCCCGAGGAAAATCAGCTGACGACAGGGCAGGGCGGCCAACAACGTGTCCAGCACCGCGACATTGCTGGCGGTGGTGCCATGGGGCACCGGCTGGCCAAGGCTGCGATATGCCGCCGCTTTGCCAAAATGCACATCGGCGATCAGCAGGGCTTGTTGCGCCGGCCAATAAATGGCTTTTTCCGGCAGCAGCCACAGCTCTTCACCGGCCAGTTTCACGGGGTAGGGCGTACTCATCAGGTTTTTCCAGTTTCGGCGGTTTTCTCAAGGTCGGTGACCATGCGTCGGATACGGTCCGCGAGTTTTTCCGAACTCATGCTTTCCCGCATGCGCTCAACCAACAGGGGAAACCCCAACGGTGTAGGACGTTTGATCTGATGCAGGTCCAGTTTCAGTCGATTGATACGCGCCAACGTCTGTTCCAGACGATGAATATCCAGTTCTTCCCGTAAAACTTCTTCTCCGGCCTGGGCCAGCAGCAGATTCTGCGGGTCATATTGCTTGAACACTTCATAGAACAAGCCGCTGGACGCCTGCACCTGACGGGTGCTTTTCGGCGCGCCGGGGTAGCCGGCAAACACCAGCCCGGCGATGCGTGCGATTTCGCGAAAGCGGCGCAGGGCCAGTTCGCCGGCATTCAAGCTGGCGAGGACATCGTTCAACAAGTGCTCGGGGCTCAACAGGCCGGGGTTCAACACCTGCGACCAATCCACAGAGGTGGCGCTGAGCAATTCCAGTCCGTAATCGTTNACGGCAATCGAAAAGGTCACCGGCTGCAGTTGGCTGACCCGCCACGCCAACAAACTCGCCACCCCCAGATGCACTTGGCGCCCAGCAAAGGGGTACAGGAACAGGTGCCAGCCTTCGCGGGATTTCAATGCTTCGGCCAGCAACGAATTCGAGGTCGGCAACCCGGACCAGCGTCGCTGCACCTCCAGCAGCGGCCGCAGAGCCCGCATCTCCGGGCCAATGAACTCGCCTTGCTCCGCCGCACTGAAACGCGCGACCACCGCCTGCGCCAGTTCNTTGGAAAGGGGCATGCGCCCGCCATTCCAGCGCGGCACGGCAGCTTTTTTCGCGGTGCTGCGTCGCACATAGGCGGTCATGTTTTCCACCCGCACCAGCTCCAGCAAACGCCCGGCAAACAGAAAACCATCACCGGGTTTGAGCCGGGCGATAAAGCCTTCCTCGACACTGCCCAGGTTCTTGCCGCCACCGCCCTTGCTCCAGAATTTCAGTTGAATGCTCGCATCGCTGACGATGGTGCCGATGCTCATGCGATGTCGCCGCGCCAGTCGCGCATCCGGTACGCGCCAGACGCCCTGCTCGTCAGGCTCGACCCGGCGATAATCCGGATAGGCTGTCAGGGAAAGTCCGCCATGGCGTACAAACGCCAGCGCCCAGGTCCAATCCGCCGCCGTAAGGTCTCGATAAGCCCAGGCGCCACGGACTTCTTCATACAACTCATCGGGCAGAAACCCACCACCCAGCGCCATGCTGACCAAGTGTTGAACCAGCACATCCAGCGGTTTGTGCGGCGACTCCCGGGGCTCGATGCGGCGTTGCGCCACGGCATCTTGAGCCGCCACCGCTTCGATCAGCTCCAGGCTGTGCGTCGGCACCAACGTCACCCGTGACACTCGCCCCGGCGCATGACCGGAACGCCCGGCGCGCTGCATCAAGCGCGCCACACCTTTGGCCGAGCCGATCTGCAGCACCCGCTCAACCGGCAGGAAATCCACGCCCAGGTCCAGGCTGGAAGTACACACCACCGCTTTGAGCTGGCCGTCCTTCAGTGCTCGCTCGACCCAGTCACGGGTGTCTCGTGACAATGAGCTGTGGTGCAAGGCGATCAGCCCGGCCCAATCGGGGCGCGCCTCCAGCAAGGCCTGATACCAGATCTCGGATTGCGCGCGAGTATTGGTGAACACCAGGCTGCTGGGGCTGGAGTCTATTTCGGCGACGACTTGCGGCAACATCTTCAAACCAATGTGCCCGGCCCATGGAAATCGCTCGATGGCGGGCGGCAGCAGCGTGTCGACCCGCAGTTCCTTGGAGGTCTGGCCTTGAACGCTGATGCCGCCACCCTGTGGGATCAATACCTGTTCGGCGTGGGCTTGATTACCCAGCGTCGCGGAAGCGCCCCACACGATCAGGTCCGTATTCCATCGGCGCAAGCGGGCGAGGGCCAGTTGCAGCTGCACGCCGCGCTTGTTGCCGAGCAGTTCGTGCCATTCGTCGACCACCACCATGCGCAAGGTCGATAGCGCTGTTTGCGCATCGGCACGGGCGAGCATCAGGGTCAGGCTTTCGGGGGTGGTGATCAGCGTGGTGGGCTGGCGACGAGTCTGACGTGCGCGTTCGCTGCTGCTGGTGTCGCCGGTGCGCAGGCCGACGCTCCAGGGAATCTGCAAGGCGTGNANCGGNGCTTCNAGGGCGCGAGCGGTGTCGGCGGCCAAGGCGCGCATGGGCGTTATCCACAGCACCGTCAGCGGTTCGGCCAGCGGTTTTCGTTTGCGAGGATTTTCAACAGGGGCGGTGGACGTTGCGTAGCGATTGAGCGCAGCAAACCAGACTGCATAGGTTTTACCGGCACCGGTGCTGGCGTGCAGTAATCCGGACTCACCGCGCTTGACGGCCGTCCACACTTGCTTCTGAAAGGCGAACGGCTTCCAGTCGCGGGTGCTGAACCAGTGTTTTGCGTAGTCGGGGGAGGATCCCATGCCGGCGGTGTGCGCTCTGAAAGTGTTCTTTCAGTGACCGCGGCGCAAGGGCAAAGGTTTAATGAAGAAACGCGATCCTGTAGGAGCCAGCAAGCCGGCTCCTACAAAGGGGNGCGGCGCAAGGGCAAAGGTTTAATGAAGAAACGCGATCCTGTAGGAGCCAGCAAGCCGGCTCCTACAAAGGGGGGGGGTTACTTGAGGTTGCCGCTCANAAACTGCTGCAGGCGCTCACTCTTCGGGTTGCCCAGCACATCCTCGGGCGTGCCTTGCTCTTCCACCAGGCCCTTGTGCAGGAACAGCACCTGGCTCGACACCTTGCGGGCAAAGCTCATTTCGTGGGTGACCATGATCATGGTGCGGCCTTCTTCGGCCAGGCCNTGAATCACTCGCAGCACTTCACCCACCAGCTCCGGGTCGAGGGCCGAGGTNGGTTCGTCGAACAGCATGACTTCCGGNTCCATGGCCAGCGCCCGNGCGATGGCCACGCGTTGTTGCTGGCCACCGGACAGAAACGCCGGGTATTGATCCGCCACGCGCGCCGGCAANCCGACCTTGTCCAGGTAGCGTCGNGCGCGGTCTTCGGCNTCCTCCTTGCTGCAACCCAGCACCCGGCGCGGGGCCATGGTGATGTTTTCCAGCACGGTCATGTGGCTCCACAGGTTGAAATGCTGGAACACCATGGCCAGGCGCGTGCGCAGGTTTTGCAGTTCATCGGGGTCGGCCACGTGCATGCCGTGGCGATCCTTGACCATGCGGATGTTCTGACCATCCAGGGTCATGGCGCCGTCGTTGGGTTGTTCGAGAAAGTTGATGCAGCGCAGAAAGGTGCTTTTGCCCGAGCCGCTGGCGCCGATCAGGCTGATCACGTCGCCGGTGTTGGCCTTGAGNGAAACGCCTTTGAGCACTTCATGGTCGCCATAGCTTTTATGCAGGCCTTCAACGGTCAATTTGTACATGGGGCGTGCATCCTCAAGGCGAAAGTAGGTAGCCGCTGCGGTAGGCCTCATGGCCTGCGACATGGCTGATCACCATCCCGGCAGTGGCCATGCGCCGCAGCGAACGGGCGTACATCAGGCCGGCGGCGGTGCAATGAACGGGGGTGACGCGATCGTTGATCGGGTCGATGATTTCGGCGATCAGTTGCCCGGCTTCGAGGTATTCCCCCGGTAGCGCGGTGAACACCAGCAGGCCGCCCACTGGTGTCGTNACCGGCTCGACACCCGCCAGCGGGGTGGCCGGGTAGGGCAGGTCGGGCAATGGCGCTGCTTCGCCGGCAATGGCGCCGAAGTGAATCAAATAGTCGATGATCGCCTGGCAATCGAGGCTGGCCAGGCCGTGGTTGACGTCGCCTTGGCCGCGCAGTTCGACGGTCACCGAAAAGCTGCCCATGGGGATCGGGAACTGTTCGCCGAAGCGTTCTTTCAACTGCCACCAGAGCAGGGTGAAGCATTCATCGAACGACTGACCGCCGGAGTCGGTGGCCAGCAGGCTCGCTTCGGCACCGATGTAACGGGCCAATGGCTCCACCTGCGGCCAGGCGTCGGGTGTGGTGTACAGGTGCGCCACGGCTTCGAAGTCGCAATGCAGGTCCAGCACCATGTCAGCGTCGCAGGCCAGGCGTTGCAGGGTCAGGCGCTGGGATTGCAGTTGCGTGCTTGCGGTCTGCCTGGCGAGGGCGTTGCGCAGGCTTTCGCGGATCAGCGTGAGGTTGCGCTGCGGATCATCGCTCAGATGGCCTTCGATCTCGTTGCCTACCGCTTCGCTCAAATCGACGAACAGGCGATTGAAGTTCTGCCCGCTTTCCAGCTCGTAGCGACCCAGTGGAATGTCCATCAACACCTGTTCCAGGCCCACCGGGTTAGCGATGGGCACCAGCACGATTTCGCTGCGCAAACGCCCGGCCGCCGCCAGTTTCGCCAGGCACGCCTTGAGGTGCCAGGCCACCAGCATGCCCGGCAGTTCATCGGCATGCAGCGATGACTGGATGTAGACCTTGCCTTTGGCCGACGTTGGGCCGAAGTGGAAGCTGTGAATCTGTCGAGCGGTCCCCGGCAGCGGGGCCAGCAGGTCATGTATCTGGTGGCGCATGTTCGTCTCTTTATTCCTGAAAACGGGTCCTAGTGGGTCGGCCCGAGGAACGCCAGCCATCGGCGTTCGGCGAGGCGGAACAGGCCGACCAGCGCGAAGGTTACGGTCAGGTAGATCAGCGCAGCGATACCGAANGATTGAAAGGTCAGGAAGGTCGCCGAGTTTGCGTCCCGGGCAACCTTGAGAATGTCCGGCACCGTCGCGGTAAAGGCCACCGTGGTCGAGTGCAGCATCAGGATCACTTCATTGCTGTAGTACGGCAATGAGCGGCGCAGGGCCGACGGCATGATCACATAGGCATACAGCTTCCAGCCGCTCAGGCCATAGGCCTTGGCCGCTTCGACTTCACCGTGGGCCATGCTGCGGATCGCCCCGGCGAAAATCTCCGTGGTGTAGGCGCAGGTGTTGAGNGCGAACGCCAGGATGGTGCAGTTCATCGCATCGCGAAAGAACGCATCCAGCACCGGCTGTGCCCGCACTGCGGCAATGCTGTAGATCCCGGTGTAGCAAATCAGCAGCTGGATATACAGCGGCGTGCCGCGAAACAGGTAGGTGTAGAACTGCACCGGCCAGCGAATAGAGCGTTTGCGCGACACGCGGGCGATGGACAGCGGGATCGACACCAGAAAACCAAAGACCAGCGAGGCGCTGAGCAACCACAGGGTCATGGCCAGGCCGGTGATGTTGTTGCCGTCGGTATAAAGGAAGGGTTTCCAGTATTCCTGCAAGAGTTCGATCATCGTACAGCCTCCCGGGAGCCGGCGGCGTAACGGCGTTCGAGCCAGCGCAGGACAAAGTTGGAAGCGCTGGTGATGACCAGGTAGATCAGCGCGGCNAGCACCAGGAAATANAACAGTTGATAGGTGCTCTTGCCNGCGTCCTGNGCGGCCTTGACCAGGTCCGCCAGGCCGATGATCGACACCAGCGCGGTGGCCTTGAGCATCACCANCCAGTTGTTGCCNATGCCCGGCAGGGCAAAGCGCATCATCTGCGGGAACACCACGATTCGAAAACGCTGGCCGCGTTTAAGGCCATAAGCGGTAGCGGCTTCGACCTGGCCCCGAGGCACGGCGAGAATCGCCCCGCGGAAGGTCTCGGTGAAATAGGCACCGTAGATGAAGCCCAGGGTGATAACCCCGGCGCTGAATGGGTCAATTTCGATGTAGTCCCATTCCATGAAGTCAGTAAAACCGGTCAGCCAGATTTGCAGGCTGTAGAAAATCAGCAGCATCAGCACCAGGTCCGGCACGCCGCGAATCAGCGTGGTGTAGAGCTGGGCGGGNACCCGCACCATTTTGACTTTTGACAGCTTGGCGGTGGCGCCGAGCAGGCCGAGCAATACGGCCACCAGCAGCGACAACGCCGATAATTTGATGGTCATCCAGGTGCCTTCCATCAGCAACGGACCGAAGCCCTTGAGGCTGAAGGCTGAGAGCCCCAGGTTTTGTAATAGGTTTTCGAACATAAATCAGCAACCTGATCGGATGAAAAAAGCGCCCATCGCGAGATGGGCGCCGGGCATTATTTGCCGCTGTACAGGTTCAGATCGCCGAAGTGTTTCTTCTGGATGGTGGCGTAGGTGCCATCATCGTGTAACGCTTTGATACCTTTATCGAGCAGGGCCTTGAGGTCTTTGTTACCTTTTTTGATACCGACCGCAGTTTTGGCTGGCAGCAGTGCGTTGTCGACTGGCTTGCTGACATCGTAATCNGCGCCCNCTGGCGACTTCAAAAAGCCCAGTTCGGCTTGCAGCATGTCCTGAATCCCTGCGTCGAGACGACCGGAAGTCAAGTCGGCATAGACCTGATCCTGGTTGGCGTAGGCCTGGGTTTTAACGCCGGCCTTGTCCAGAACGGCTTTTGCATAGGCTTCCTGGATGGTGCCTTGTTCGTAGCCGACGGTCTTGCCCTTGAGCGAAGCGACGTCTGCGGTGACGCCAGAACCTTTCTTGAACACGTAGGCGGTCGGGCCGGAGAACAGCTCGCTGGAGAAGTCGATGACTTTTTCGCGGGCCTCGGTGACGGTCATCGAGGANATCACACCGTCGAATTTATTGGCCTTGAGGCCNGGAATCATGCCGTCGAANTCACTTTCGACCCACTTGCACTTGACCTTCAGCTCGGCGCAGATCGCATTGCCTAGGTCGATATCGAAACCCACCAGGCTACCGTCGGCCGCTTTCGATTCGAACGGAGCATAGGAAGGGTCAACGCCAAAACGCAGTTCTTTGTATTCCTTTGCNNTAGCAACACCAGCAGCCATGCACAGAGCCAGTGCAGAAAGGGTCAGCAATGCTTTTTTCATTATGTAATCCCTAAGAACCAATATGAGCGCTTGTGGCGCAGAATTATTGTTACTGGAAAGCGTAAGACCTAATGAAAGTAGCAATTTCCGAACCAGAGTCCCGAACAAGCGTTTTAAAAGGTGATTCAAGAAGTGGCAGGAGGGGATTTGTGCACGAAATCGGGCGTCGGAAAATAGCTGCACCATCTTGGTTCGGGATGACACAAATTCCTGTGGGAGCGAGTAAGCTCGCTAGCACAGGGGGGGATTGGGTTAGCNGGTTCGGGATGACACAAATTCCTGTGGGAGCGAGTAAGCTCGCTAGCACAGGGGGGGATTGGGTTAGCCCAATAAATCCTGCAATGTTGCGAGGTTGTCTGCTTCTTCCACCGACTTGTCCTGCCGCCACCTCAACATCCGCGGAAACCGCACTGCAATCCCGCTTTTGTGCCGCTTGGACAGGGCGATCCCTTCGAACCCCAGCTCAAACACCATGCTCGGCGTCACACTGCTGACCGGGCCGAATTTTTCCACCGTGGTTTTGCGCACGATGGCGTCGACCTTGCGCATTTCTTCGTCGGTCAGGCCTGAATACGCCTTGGCGAACGGCACCAGGGTTCGTTCGCTGGCGTCCGGCGGGCCGTCCCAGACCGCGAAGGTGTAATCACTGTAGAGACTCGCGCGGCGACCGTGGCCGCGTTGCGCATAAATCAACACGGCGTCGACGCTGAACGGGTCGACTTTCCATTTCCACCACACGCCCATGTCCTTGGTGCGGCCNACTCCATACAGCGCATCCCGGGCCTTGAGCATCATGCCTTCGACACCGAGGCGGCGGGACGCCTCGCGTTGCCGGGCGAGGTCGAACCAGTCTTCGCCGGTCAGCACCGGTGAGGCGAGTAACACCGGGTTGTTGCAGGTGCTGATGAGCTGATCCAATTGAGCGCGGCGCCTGGCCTGAGGCTGACTGCGCCAGTCCTCGCCTTGCCATTCCAGCAAGTCGTAGGCGAGGACCACCACCGGCACTTCTTCGAGAATTTTCTTGTCCAGGGTTTTGCGGCCAATCCGCTGCTGCAACAGCGCGAACGGCAGCACCGCTGGAGCGAACGGTGATTGCGGGTTGAACGCATCGTCAGTGGTGGGTCGAGTGGTCTTCCAGGCGACAATTTCACCATCGATCACCGTACCGTCAGGCAGTCCGTGAAGCAGGCTGTCGAGTTCGGGAAAACGCTCGGTCACCAGTTCTTCACCGCGCGACCAGATCCACAGTCGCCCTTCGCGCTTGACCACTTGGGCGCGGATGCCGTCCCACTTCCATTCCACTTGCCATTGGCTCGCCGGGCCGAGCACAGCTTCGAATTGCTCGACCGGTTGTGACAGGGCATGGGCCAGGAAAAACGGGTAGGGCTGGCCTCCACGCTGGGCATGTTCGTCGNACGATTCGGCGGCGATCAATTTCAGGTAACTGGCGGCGTTCGGGCGATTGGACAGGTCGGTGTACCCAACCAGCCGCTGGGCCACGCGCTTGCTGTCGAGTCCGGCCATCGCCGCCAAGGCTCGCGTCACCAGCAGTTTGGAGACGCCGACGCGGAAACTGCCGGTAATCAGTTTGATGCAGAGCATCAGGCTTGAGCGGTCCAATTGTGCCCAGAGCGCGGGCAGTCGCTCTGCGAGAACTTCCGGGGACTCACCGCGCAGTGGCAGCAGTTTGTCTTCAATCCATGCCGCCAGCCCGTCGGTGGAGCTGTGCAGGGTTTCAGGCAGGACCAGCGAAATGGTTTCCGCCAGATCGCCGACCGCCTGGTAGCTTTCTTCGAACAGCCAGGGCTCAAGGCCGGAAAACTCGACGGCCAGCTCACGCAGCACACGCACCGGCACCAGCTGCCGAGGTCGCCCGCCGGACAAAAAGTACACCGCCCACGCTGCATCTTCGGGTGCAGCCTGGGCGAAGTAGGCCTGCATTGCGGCCAGTTTGGCATTGCTTGACGTGGTGGCGTCGAGTTCGGCATACAGCTCGGCGAAGGCCTTCATGTCGCCACCTCGGCGTGCTCGGTTTCGACGGCCGCGTTGTCTTCCTCATCGTCGCCGTATTCGGTGCTGAAACCCATGGCATCAAGGCCCTGTTCGCGCAGATGCCGCACCANCACCGCCACGGAGCCGTGGGTGACCATCACCCGTTCGGCGCCGGTTTGTTCGATGGCCCACAACAGGCCGGGCCAATCGGCGTGGTCGGACAATACAAAACCTCGGTCCACGCCGCGTCTGCGCCGCGTGCCGCGTAATCGCATCCAGCCGCTGGCGAAGCCGTCGCTGTAGTCGCCAAACCGGCGCATCCAGGTGCTGGCGCCAGCCGATGGCGGGGCGATGACCAGCGCCTTACGCATCATCGGATCGCTCTTTTGCACATCGCCGGCATAGATCGTCGGCGGTATGTAAACGCCGCTTTCGCGGTACACCCGGTTCAGCGGTTCTACGGCACCATGCACCAGAATGGGGCCGAGGCTGGCGTCGATGCCATGGAGGATCCGCTGGGCCTTGCCGAAGGAATAGCAAAACAGCACGCTGGTTTTGTCGGCTTCGGCATTGGCCCGCCACCACTGATTGATCTCGTCAAAGATCTGCGCCTGGGGTTGCCAGCGATAAATCGGCAGGCCGAAGGTCGACTCAGTGATGAAGGTATGGCACTGCACCGGTTCGAACGGCGCACAGGTGCCGTCGGGCTCGACCTTGTAGTCACCGGATGCCACCCAGACTTCGCCCTGGTATTCCAGGCGCACCTGGGCTGAACCGAGCACATGCCCGGCGGGGTGGAAACTCAGGGTGACGCCGTGGTGCCGCAAACGCTCGCCGTAGGNCAGGGTTTGCAGGTTGATGTCCTGGCCCAACCGCGAGCGCAGAATGCCTTCGCCGGGCGCGGCCGCCAGNTANTGCTGGTTGCCGGTGCGGGCATGGTCGCCGTGGGCGTGCGTGATGACCGAACGCTCGACCGGCCGCCACGGGTCGATATAGAAATCGCCGGCGGTGCAGTACAAACCTTCGGGGCGCGCGATAACAAGATCCATGTTGTTACCAAAATGGGGGGACTTGTTAGCTATGAGGTTTGCGCGAAGCCAGAAGTTCTATCGAGATTTCATGGATGAGTAAGATCCCAATGTGGGACACCTGTGGCGAGGGGGCTTGTCGGAACGCCGCATCGCCCCGTTCGGCTGCGAACAAGCCCGCTCCCACATTTTTGATCCGGTTTCTTCAGTAAGAAACCGGGTTACTTGCCAGGCGTCAGGGTCAACCGGGTCTTCCCATACACCTTGTCAAAGTTCTGCGGCTGCATCGGGAAGCTCAGGTATTGCCCCTTCAGCCATGGATCAATGCTGTCGAGGTAGTGCGGGCTCGCCGGATTGCCAGACTGACCGGTGCTGTTCTGCCCCATCAGTGGCTCTGCCTGGCTGAAGTCCACGATAAAGCGCATGGCCGGCGCCAGCGTCGTATTGAAGTCCTGACCCCAAGTGAAGGCCGCCGTGTTCAGCGTCGTGTGATCGCCGCCGGCCGCGAGTGGACCGCGCACGGTCTGGCCGCTGGCATTCTTCCATTCATAGCGGTGCAATTTGCCCCACTGCCAGGCTTTGTGATCGCCGCCCAATTGACTGTCGCCGGCGCTGATTGCGGCGGCGAGGCTGCGGGCAAGGATCGCCGGCTTGTCTTCTTTTTGCGCGGTGCGCACGTCATCCCAGAACGGACTGTCTTCACGGCCCAGCAAGTGATCGGCCTGCGCCGCATAGGACAACTTGCCGTTGGCGATAAAGGCTTTCCACGCCGGGCTGCTTTCCGGGCCCAGTTCGTCGAGGAAGATCTGTTTGGTGCTTTCCTGCAGGAACAGCTCGTAGATCGCCGCATCCGCAGAGGTCGGGCTGAGTTTGCCGTCGAAGGCCATCAAACGGGTGTACGCCTCGCGAGCCTTGCCGCGATCGGCCACCGGCAGTGCTTCAATGGCCTGTTTGAGCGGCTGGGACATGCCCGGTGCTTCAAACATTTTCTTCAGTTTGGCGGCGAACGTCGTGGTTTGGTCGTATTGCATCGCGATCACGCTGCGCGTGTCGTGTTTGCCGACACCCGCCAGTTCGGCCAGGCGTTCGCCACGTTCCGGAGCCGACCAGGAATTGGACAGCTGCATGCCATAGCCATGGGGAATGACCCGCTGGTTGGCGGTGCCGAGCCAGCCCTGGGCCGGGTCCTGNTCGTACGGGTGCAGCATCGCGTCGGCGTAACCGTCCCAGTCAAAACGCGCGTCCCAGCCCGGCGAGGGCAGCAGGCCTTCGCCTTCGCGGCGGTTGGGGAAGCGGCCGGTGACTTGCCAGCCGATGTTGCTGGCGTCGGCGAACACCAGGTTCAAGGCGATGGCGCGGATTTCACGGCTGGCGTCCGAGGCTTTCTCGACGGTCTGTGCCCGGGACAGGTCGAAAAACGCGTCCAGGGTTTTATCGTCGGTGAAGTTCGGCGTCTGCAAGGCCAGGCCGAAACCATTGGCCAGCGTCGTGCCCTGGGCGCTGTTGAGCANNGGNCCGTGGCGGGTTTCGTACACCACTTCGCGAATCGGCCGCTGGCCCTTGNCGAAGTAGGTTTCGTTGCGCGCGATCGCCGGCTGCCATTTACCGCCGACTTCATACGTGAGGCCGTTGCCCTGGCGTTTGATTTTTTCCAGGAACAGGTCCTGGTTGTCGCCCATGACCGAGGTCATGCTCCACGCCACTTTGCCGTTGAAACCGCCGAGCACCATGGGTAAACCGGCAATCGTCACGCCAGAGGCCTGGTACTTCGGTGCGCGAATCTGCACGTAGCTGAACAACGATGGCACGCCCAGCGGGCCATGGCTGTCGCTGGCCAGCAGGCTTTTGCCACTGCGGCTGCGTTGCGGGCCGATGGCCCAGTTGTTCGACGAGGTGGCGCCCAGCAGATTCAGGTCGGACAGTTGCCCGGTGGCTTTGCTGATTTGTGTCAGGCCCGGGATGGCACCATTGAGCTTGATGCCTTGCAGTTTTTCAGCTTCGCCCAACGGCAGCTTTTCGTCGGGGGCGGACGGCGTCAGCCACCCGAGTTTGTCCGTGGTGACGGTCTGGGCCAGCATCAGTGCGTTGATTTCTTCCGGCAGGTTGGCCGACTGACTGAAGTTCAGCAGGCAGAAAATCAGCGCCGAATCTTCCGGCTTCCAGTACTCAGGCTTGTAGCCCGTCTGGGCCAGGTCCGGCGGCAGCTTGTCGCGGTAGCGGAACAGGTAGGCGTTGACGCCACGGGCATAGACTTCGAAGAAGCGTTTGAGGCGCGGCGACGATGCTTTATACAACTCGCCCGCGCTTTTCTTCAGATTGATGGCGCGCATGTAGCGGTCGGCGTCCAGCAGGTCCGCTCCGGACATTTCCGCCAGACGGCCCTGAGCCAGCAGGCGCAAGGTGACCATCTGCGTGATCCGATCGCTGGCGTGCACATAACCAAGGCTGAACAGCGCGTCATGGAAGGTGTTGCTTTCGATCAGCGGCATGCCCTGGGCATTGCGGCGCACCGAAACATTCTGTGCCAGGCCTTTGANCGGCTGCACGCCGGCAACGGGAGGCAGGGTGTCCTGGGTGTTCCAGGTCTGGCAACCGGTCAGGCTCAAAACACCGGCTACTGCCGCGGCAACGCCGAACCGGGGAAGAAAATGTGAGAGGGCTGGCGAGGCCATGGCAAAGCTCCTGCGGGGGGTAGCGTCATTAAAGGCGCTACGTTAGTGAGCAGGAGGAGGGCGCGCAAGCGGGGTGTCAGGTTATTTCAGGATTTGTCCGATAAACNATGGCTTGCCTGTAAGAGGAGGTGATGTTGAAGTGCGTGAAATTCAATGACCTGTTGTGAGAAAAGTCGGCATGGAGCTTAAGACCAACGCAGCACTGATCATCATTGACCAACAAAAAGGCATCCTGCACCCCAAGCTAGGTCGTCGAAATAATCCTCAGGCCGAGGAACGGATTCTCGATCTGCTGGCGTATTGGCGGCGAACCGGGCGCCCGGTGATCCATGTGCAGCACCTGTCCCGTTCACCGGAATCGGTGTTCTGGCCGCAGCAATCAGGCGTGGAATTTCAGGACCGTTTCATGCCACAGGCCGGCGAACAACTGATTCAGAAACAGGTACCGGATGCGTTCTGTGCAACGGGGCTGGAGGCGAGTTTGCGCGCCGCAGGGATCGGCCAGGTGATCATCGTTGGCGTTGCGACCCATAACTCGGTGGAGTCCACAGCGCGAACGGCGGGAAACCTGGGGTTTGACGCGTGGGTGGCGGAGGACGCGTGCTTTACGTTCGACAAGGCCGATTTTTTTGGCCATGCGCACTCAGCCGAGGAGGTGCATGCGATGTCGCTGGGGAACTTGCACGGGGAATATGCAACGGTCGTCAGCTCCGCACAGATTTTGAAGGCTGACTGAATTCCCTGTGGGAGCGAGCTTGCTCGCTCCCACAGGGGGGTATGCGTGCACAGAACCCATGTAGGAGCGGGCTTGCCCGCGATAGCGATTCAACCGGCGAAACAGAACTTCGCCCGAAGCATCAAGCGCCGTGGCACTTCTTGAATTTCTTGCCGTTGCCGCATGGGCAAGGATCGTTGCGACCAACGTCTTTCAAGGCGTTGCGCACCGGCTCCTGGTGAGCGTGGCCGCAGTTCGGGCCGTGGACATGGCCGTGGTCGTGATCATGGTGATCGTGATCGTGATCGTGGTTGCAGTCAGGACCATGGACATGGGGTTGCTGAGTCATCGGTTTTGCTCCGGAATTAAATCGGCGGGGATTATCACGCCATTGCGCGCCAGGTGCACGTAGTGCGCGATGAATAAACCGGTTTCCATTTCACCTTCCAGGCGATAGGGGATGGGCTGATCGGGTTTTTTCAGCATTTTCACCACGTCCCGAACCTTGGGCCACAGGTTGGTACGGATCGGCACCTTGAAATAGGCACTGCGCTTGGGGCCTACGGTGAACCAGTGTTCATGCTCGCCTTCGGCCAGCAGCAGGTCGCCCAGGTGAATGCGGTATTCGAGGCCGCGCACCGTCAGGTCGCTGTCATTGGGGTTGTCGACGCGAAAGTGCAGGATGAATTTCTGCTCCATCAACTTGGCCCGGACCACTTCCACCTTCACCAGATGCACTTGCGGATCCGGCAGATCGTCGCCGAACCAGGATGCGCAGCCGCTGAGCCCGAGAAACATCAGCAGGGTAAGCATCTGTAACACGCGCGGGCAAGCCTCGCTCCTACAGGTCGGGTAGGCTTCGCCAGCGGCTACAGGGTTTTCCTCAACTGCCGAAATACCCCGCGCAACACTTCTTGAATTTCTGCCCGCTGGCGCACGGGCAGGCATCGTTGCGTCCGGCCTTGAGTGGCACGGTGGGGTCGATGAAGTACCAGTGCCCGGCGTTCTGCACGAACGAGGAGCGCTCGCGGTGGCTGTGTTCACCACNNCCGTCATGCCAGCGTGCGGTGAANGTGACGAATGCGTGTTCCGGTTGACCGCCCAATACCTCGGAGCTTTCCACCTCCAGACCCAGCCAGGTGCTTTGCGCGCTCCAGTCGCTGATGGACTGACGATCCAGGCCGGACTGTTGCGCGGGCAGGGTGGTNGCCACCAGGTAGTCCACCAGGCCCAGCACATAGGCGCTGTAGCGCGAACGCATCAGCGCGGAGGCGCAGGGCGCGGGGTGGCCGGCGTGATAATGGCCGCAGCAGGCATCCAGCAGGTTGCCACTGCCGCAGGGGCAAATGGATGTACTCATTGCGTTACCACCAATACTTCCCGAAGTTTTCCGGGTTGGCCCAGAAGCGGGCGTTGAGCCAGTCCGGCACCTGTTTATAGTCAAGCAGATCATAGGTGAACAGCGTCAACACTTGATCGTCGCGCTGGAAACGTTCACTGGCTTGCAAGGCCAGGGAAAAGAAGTCCGTCTCCTGCCAGCCGCTGGCCGGCAAATCCGCCAGCACCGCAATGCGACTGGCATTCAAATTACGGATCCCGCCTAACAGATTAAGACCGTCGCGCTTTGGCAGGTGTTCAAGGCAATCGACTACCAGCGCCAGATCAAAGCGGCGCGACGCCAGTTCGGCCGGCAACGCACCCGGTGCCGCATGCGCCACGCAGCTGTCCGGGTGCGCGAGCTTGAACGCCTCAAGTGCGGGGAACTCGCTGGCGCCGATCAACAACAGGCGCGCGGGGGCGTATCGATCAAGCAAAGCGGCCAACGCCTGCTGGGGCGTGCGCGAAGAAATACCTGCAATCATCAGAGTTCCTCAAGAAGAGCACCAAGACTAGCCTGCCCAAACGTCCGGGCCTAGAGCGGGTTTACGCCAAAATCGGCGAACGGCCGTAAACACAGGGCAAAACAGCAATGGCCTATTGCTGGCGGAGATTAAAACTCCGGTCTTTACTCCCTGAATCGGTTTCAAGCCGATCCCTCAGGAGAAAACTAGATGAGCATANTGCGGACAGCTCTACCCTTGGTTCTGCTAACCGGAGTATTGACNGGTTGCGCAGGTTTGCAGAAAACCGACTGGCCGACCTGTGCGGCGGTCGGTGGTGTTGTGGGTGCAGGTCTCGGTGCGACCGAGAGCTCGGCGTGGGCGGGGTATGGCGCGCTGCTCGTTGGCGGCACGGCAGCGGCTTATTGCTGGGTTCACGGCGATGGCGACGAAGACGGCGATGGTGTGCCGGACAGTCGTGACAAGTGCCCGGGTACGCCTCGAGGCGTGAAGGTCGATGCCGACGGTTGCCCTCCACCCGTGCCTGCGCCAGTGGTCGAAGAGGTTGTGGTGGTCAAGGAAGAAGTCATTGTCATCCGTGATGTTCACTTCCAATTCGACAAGGCCACACTGACCCCTTCTGACAAAGAAGTACTCAACACAGTCGCTACTCGCCTGAAGCAGGAATCCAGCACCGCCCAGTTGACCGTGACCGGTCATACCGACAGCGTAGGTAGCGATGCCTATAACAAGAAACTGTCGGATCGTCGCGCCCATTCGGTGGTTGAATACCTCATCCAGCAAGGCGTACCCCGCAGCGAATTCGTGTCTGTGACCGGTGCCGGTGAAAGCCAGCCAGTTGCTGATAACAAAACCGCTGACGGCCGCGCATTGAACCGTCGCACGGAAATCAAAATTAACCGTTAAGTCCCTTCCGCTCCGCGGCTTGTGCAGTCGCGGATGCGGGTCTTTACTCCTGTGTAACCGGTATGGGCCGGTAACACAGGAGCTTTCACAATGAGCGTTCTCACAAGGACCGTCTTGCCGGTTCTGCTGCTTGGCAGCCTGTTGACCGGTTGCGCCACTCACAGCGATGGTACCGCCCCTCTCAATCAACGTACCTGGCCGATCTGTAGCCTCATTGGCGGACTGGTCGGCGGAGGCCTGGGCGCGATTGAAAGTGCCGGCTGGGCAGGCGGTGGAGCAGCGCTCGGGATCTTGACGGGTGGCTTGATCTGTTACGCCCAGGATGGCGATGAGGACGAAGACGGCGTTTTCGACCGGCGTGATCGTTGCCCCGATACCCCGGCCAATACACCTGTCGAGCATCACGGTTGTCCGCTGCCGCAGTATCCGGCCAGCGTGAAACCTGCCGAACCTGTGCATTTGGAAGTCATTACCCTCAGTGATGCCGGTGACGTGCTGTTTGCGTTCAACAAATCCGACCTGACGCCCGCCGCGCGCGGTCAGCTGGATGCGCTGATGAGCAAACTGCAAAGCGCCGATGTGGTGAGCGTCAAGGTGATCGGTCATACCGACAGCGTGGGTTCGGATGCTTACAACCAGGCCCTGTCGGAACGCCGCGCCAGCAGCGTGGCGGCCTATCTGTTGAGCCAGGGCCTGGCGCCGAACAAACTCACCAGTGAAGGCAAGGGTGAGAGCCAGCCGGTGGCCGACAACGAAACGGATGAAGGACGCGCGAAAAACCGTCGGGTGGAGTTACACGTTAATCGCTAAACCCCGAAATAGAGCCGTCGGACAACAATTGCTGTTGATCCGACGGCCATTCGGCGGCCTTCATGAAGAATTTTCTATTGCCTCTGGCTTATCCCTCGCGGAAGCCGTTACTGTGCGCGCAAAGAATAATTCTCAACGGGGGGGCGTATGAAGGTGTTTTGGGGGCTGGGGAAGTTGTTGACCCTGCTGTTCTGGCTGGTGGTGCTGGTCAATCTGCTGATGCCGTTTGTCAATCCGCTGCACCTGCTGGTCAATCTGGCTGGCGGCGTGTTGGCGTCTCTTCATCTGCTTGAGGCGGTGTTCTGTTTCCGCAGCCTCCGGGGTCGCGCTCACCCTTGGCGTGATCGCTTGAAGATCTTGTTTTTCGGCGTATTCCATCTGCAAACCCTCCCGGCTCCGACCGCATCGAAGGCTTCCCATGCGTAAACTCTGTCTGCTCGCCGCACTCATCAGCCCATTGGCCTGCGCTCAGGTGGTCAGTGTCGAAACCAATTCGTTGATGCGCCTGCCCAACACCGCCAGCACCTTGCAGCTTGAACGCCTGGAAGTCGCCGATTACGGCACCTTGTTGATTCCTTCGAACGTGACGGAAGTCACCGTCGGCGAATTGCATCTGGGGCGTGAGGCGCGGATCGCCATCGTGCCAAGTGAACAGGCACTGGAATTGAAAGTCAGCCGTGCCGAGTTGTCCGAAGGCAGCCAGATCACGGCTCGCGGGGCGCCGGGGACTTACCTCAAGGCCGCTCGCTCCGGACGCAACCTGAATGTGCAGATCAAGTCGCTGCACGCACCGCAGTTGTCGGTAGACGCTCGCGGTGGCGCGGGCGCGCCAGGTTTTGTCGGCCTCGACGGGGCCAACGGTCAGGCACCGGGTTGCACCTGGGGCCAGGCGGGTCGTGGTGCCGATGGCAGCAATGGCAGTGATGGTCAGCCGGGGGCGCCGGGTGCGCTGGTCAGGCTGGAAGTGCCGCGTGATTATCCGGTGGACCGGATCAAGGTTCAGGTGGCGGGCGGTGCCGGTGGCCTCGCAGGCCCCGGCGGTAAACCGGGCGCCGGCGGCAAGGCCAAGGGCTGCTTCGTGTACGAGGCCGATGGCGGCAAAAGCGGCCGTCCCGGTGTTGATGGCCAGCCGGGGCCTGCGGGCGCGGCGGGGGCGGTGACTGTTCAGCGGTTGTAAGTAATTTCTGAAATGTGTGTCGTCTAGTCGATCGTCTTCGCGGGCAAGCCCGCTCCCACAGGTTTTGAGTCGTTCACAAATGAGTTGAACAGCTCAAAACCTGTGGGAGCGAGGCTTGCCCGCGAAGCTTTTAAAACATCGGACGTGCCGCAGCAATCGCCACCAGCACCAGCCCGACAATCAAATTGATCCCCACCAGTTTGCGAATCTTTCCCAGCGTCGCAGCCCCGGTTGGCCAATCCTGAGCCGCTACCGCCGTGCGCAACTCGGGCAGCAGCAACGCCTGAATGCGGATAAACAGCGCGGTCATCACCACGTACAAGCCCATCATCACCTGCACATAACGCGGCGCGGCCTCAAACCCGGCGTATTGCAGATGAATCATGCCCACGCCGCTGATCGGCAGAAGTACCACCGCGACCCAGACCCAGCGGAAAAAACCTTGAAACACTTCCAGCCACAGCTTCAACCGGGCAGGGCCCTCAAGTGCCGCCATGGCGGCGGGGCGCAGGATCATCCAGGCGAAAAACATACCGCCGACCCAGATCAGGGCGGCCAGTACATGCAGGGTGTAAGCGAGGCTAAACGCGGTCATTGTGGTACTCCGTTCTGCGCGGGATTAATTAGCGGGGTATGATAGCGGCCGATCCGAACCACTGAAAATTTATCCAGCGTTTTTTGCGCCCGACAATCCATGATCAGCACTGAACTCAAAACCACGATCCAGGGCGCCTATTCGCGTTTTCTCGAAGCCAAGAGCTTGAAACCGCGCTACGGCCAACGCCTGATGATCGCCGAAGTGGCCAAAGTCCTCGGGGATATCGACACCGACGACGAAGGTCGGCGCAGTGGCGACCCCGCGGTCGTGGCCGTCGAGGCCGGCACCGGTACCGGCAAGACCGTGGCCTACAGCCTGGCCGCGATCCCTACCGCCAAGGCTGCCGGCAAGCGCCTGGTGATCGCTACCGCCACTGTCGCCCTGCAAGAGCAGATCGTCTACAAAGACCTGCCCGACCTGATGCGCAACAGCGGCCTGAACTTCACCTTCGCCCTGGCCAAGGGCCGTGGCCGCTACATGTGCCTGTCCAAGCTCGACGTATTGTTGCAGGAAGGTCACGCACAAACCGCCACGGCTTCGCTGTTCGAAGAAGAAGGTTTCAAGATCGAGGTTGATGAAGTCAGCCAGAAGCTGTTTACCAGCATGATCGAGAAGCTCGCCGGCAATAAATGGGACGGCGACCGCGACAGCTGGCCCACTGCTTTGGAAGATGCCGACTGGGCGCGCCTGACGACCGATCACAGCCAATGCACCAACCGCCATTGCCCCAACTTCGGGCAGTGCGCCTTCTACAAGGCCCGCGAAGGCATGGGCAAGGTCGATGTGATCGTTACCAACCACGACATGGTCCTGGCTGACCTGGCCCTGGGCGGTGGCGCCGTATTGCCGGACCCGCGCGACACCCTTTACGTATTCGACGAAGGTCACCACCTGCCGGATAAAGCCATCGGCCACTTCGCCCACTACACACGCCTGCGCTCCACCGCCGATTGGCTGGAAACCACCGCCAAGAACCTCACCAAACTGCTGGCCCAGCACCCGCTGCCCGGTGANCTGGGCAAGTTGATCGAGCAGGTGCCGGAGCTGGCGCGGGAGATCAAGACCCAGCAGCAATTCATGTTCAGCGCCTGCGAGCAGGTTGCCGACTTCAAGCCCGGTGAGGATGTGGAAGGCCGTGAGCGGCCACGTCACCGCTTTGTCGGCGGGCTGATCCCCGAGCACATGCGCGAAATGGGCATCGAGCTGAAAAAGGGCTTTTCGCGCCTGACCGACCTGTTCACGCGTTTGACTGACCTGCTCAAGGAAGGCATGGACGGCGAGGTCAACATCGGCATCGCCAGCAACCAGGCCGAAGAATGGTACCCGTTGTTCGGCAGCCTGCTGTCGCGTTCCCAAGGTAACTGGGAATTGTGGACCGCCTTCACCGTTGAAGACCCGGAAGACAACCCGCCGATGGCGCGCTGGCTGACCTTGTCGGAAAGCGGCGCGCTGTTTGATATCGAGGTCAACGCCAGCCCGATCCTTGCCGCTGAAATGCTGCGCCGCAACCTGTGGAACGTGGCCTACGGCTGCCTGGTAACGTCGGCCACACTGACGGCCCTGGGCACTTTCGATCGATTCCGCATGCGTGCCGGCCTGCCGAAAAAAGCCGTCACCGCCGTGGTGCCGAGCCCGTTTCATCACGCCGACGCCGGTGTGCTGCGGGTGCCGGACCTGAAAGCCGACCCGCGTGATGCACCGGCTCACACCGCAGCGATCATCCGCGACCTGCCGGAGCTGGTCGAAGGTTCGCGCGGCACGCTGGTGCTGTTTTCCTCGCGTAAACAGATGCAGGACGTGTTCGATGGCCTCGACCGCGACTGGCGCAAGCAAGTGTTTATTCAGGGCAACCTGTCCAAACAGGAGACCCTGAACAAGCACAAGGCGCGGGTCGACGGTGGGGATTCCAGCGTGTTGTTCGGCCTGGCGAGTTTTGCCGAAGGGGTCGACTTGCCCGGTGCGTATTGCGAACACGTGGTGATCGCGAAGATTCCGTTCTCGGTGCCCGACGATCCGGTCGAAGCGGCCCTGGCCGAATGGATCGAAGCGCGGGGCGGTAACCCGTTCATGGAAATCTCGGTGCCTGATGCGTCCTTGAAGCTGGTCCAGGCCTGCGGTCGCTTGCTGCGCACCGAAGAGGACCGGGGCACCATCACCTTGCTTGACCGNCGCCTGGTCACCCAGCGTTATGGCAAAGCGATCCTCAACGCATTGCCGCCATTCCGTCGCGAAATTTCCTGAAACACCGGTGGGCTTTTTAGCCCACCGCGTTGTCTATCGTTCAGCCACCGCTTTTCCATTGGCCCATAAGGGTCGTCAGGGAGAACCACGTTCCTATGATTCGCCGTTCGTTGCCTGCTGTTTTCGCCTTGATCTTCTCAGCCCCTTTGCTGGCAGCCCCTGCCAGCCAACAGACGCTGTTCAACTTTGTACGCCCCGCCGATGTGGTCCAGGTGGCGACTCAGGATGCCAGCCTGCCGCAATCCAATGCGGAGCAAACGGCCGAAGGCGAAGTGTTGCGTCGGGTGACGTTCAACCCGGTGGCGCAACCGACCTTGCGTCTGACCCCGCAAGCCGGGGCCTGGGACTGGTCGCAGTCGGGTGTCATGAGCTTGCGCATCCAGAGCGCGATGGACTGGGCCGTGACCCTGTACGTGAAAATACAGAGCAACGATGGCAAGACGTTGATCAGTCGTGTCGATTTGCCCGCCGGACCGGCGCAGACCTTGTTGATCCCGCTGCAAGCCAACTCGCCGCTGAGCCAGGGCATGAAGGCCGGCCCGCCGATGCCAATCACCGTAGATGGCCAGCGCGTACTGCTGGCCGGCAGTGCCGGTGAGATTGACCGCAGCCAGGTGGNGTCGGTCACGCTGTCGATGGATCAGCCGAAAGTGGCCCAAAGTATCCTGCTTGAGCGCTTCGGCGTGCAGGACGGTGAAGCGGTGACCAAGGCGGCTTACGGCGGCCTGGTGGACGCTTACGGTCAATCGACCCGGGCCAAATGGCCGGAGAAAGTCGGTAGCGATGAGCAACTGAAAAGCGCCGTCGCCAAGGAACAGCAACAAACCAACACCTGGCTCGCCGAGCGCCAGAAGTTGTCCCTGGACAAGTACGGCGGCTGGAACAAAGGCCCGGCGTTCAAGGCCAGCGGCTTTTTCCGCACTGAAAAGCGCGACGGTCGCTGGTACCTGGTGACCCCGGAAGGGCATCCGTTCTATTCGCTGGGGGTCAACACCGTGACCCCGGACGTCAGCCAGACCTACATCGCCGGTCGCGAGTGGATGTTCGAATCCCTGCCAAAACCGGAAGAACCCTTGGCCAGCCATTATGGCGAAGGTGACAACCGTGGCGGTAACGGCGCCGATCAGGGCCGTGGTTATAACGCCGGTCGCTGGTACGATTTCTATGGTGCCAATTTGCAGCGCCTTTACGGAGAACCGTGCGGGCTGGGCAGCGACACCAAGGCCGGCGTCGCCGAAGCGGCCAAGGCCGATGCGGTCGAGGCCACGGCCGACAAGGCCGCCGAGCAACCTGTCGCACCTACGACTGCCGAATCCGGCGTCGCCGAAGCCGCCAAGACCGGCGCAGAGGAAGCGACCGTCGCCAAAGCCGTCGAGCAAAAACCTGCCGAGCCCTGCAAAGCCGTGGTTGATGAAAACCGCTGGGCCAGCCATACCCTGGATCGCCTGCAAGCCTGGGGTTTCAACACGGTAGGCAACTGGAGCGACGAAGCGTTGGCCACCGCCGACCGCGTGCCGTACACCTTGCCGCTGTCGATTGTCGGTGACTACGCCAGCATCAGCACCGGCACCGACTGGTGGGGCGGCATGCCCGACCCGTTCGACCCGCGGTTTGCCATGGCCACCGAGCGCGCCGTGGCCATCGCCGCCCGTGACCACCGCGACGATCCGTGGCTGATCGGCTACTTTGCCGACAACGAACTGGCCTGGGCCGGGCCCGGCGATGATCCGAAAGCCCGTTACGCACTGGCCTACGGCACCCTGCGCATGACCACCGACGTACCGGCCAAGCGCGCGTTCCTCAAGCAATTGCGCGACAAGTATCGCAATCAGGCCGGCCTTTCCAAGGCCTGGGGCATCGACTTGCCGGCCTGGGAGTTGATGGAAGACCCGGGCTTCGTGCCGCCGCTGCCGAGCGCCGAACACCCGGAAATCGAGGCTGATTTCAAATACTTCCAGAAGGTCTTCGCCGATACCTACTTCAAGACCCTTTCCGATTCGCTCAAGTGGCATGCGCCGAACCAATTGCTGCTGGGCGGTCGTTTTGCCATCAGCACGCCTGAATCCGTGGCGTCCTGCGCCCAGTATTGCGATGTACTGAGCTTCAATATGTACACCCTCAAGCCCCAGGACGGTTATGACTTCGCCGCCTTGCACGCGCTGGACAAACCGGTGCTGATCACCGAGTTCAACTTTGGCTCGGCAGACCGTGGCCCGTTCTGGGGCGGCGTCACTCAACTGGCCCGGGAAGAAGACCGCGGCGCGGCGTACAGCAACTTCCTCAAACAGGCCNTGAGTGAACCGTCGATTGTCGGTGTGCACTGGTTCCAGTATCTGGACCAGCCGGTGACCGGCCGTCTGCTCGACGGCGAGAACGGCCACTTCGGGCTGGTGGGCATCACCGATGTGCCGTTCCAGGGCTTTGTCGACAGCGTGCGCAAGAGCAACCTGGCGACCGTCGATCAGTTGGGCAAGGAGGCCGCGAAGGCCGGGGCTGAAGCGGACAAAGCCAGCCATGAAGGCGAGGGCGGCAAAAAAGGTGATGCCGACAAAGGCGCAGGGCAGGGGACTGGCCATGCGGGTGGGCATTCCGCTAACGGCCACTGATCGCCACAAAGGTTCTGATTAATTCTATGGGCGGGTACACNGCCTGGCCATGCGGGTGGGCATTCCGCTAACGGCCACTGATCGCCACAAAGGTTCTGATTAATTCTATGGGCGGGTACACCGCCCAGCCCGCACCTGTTCCCAAATCCCCCAAGGGCTGGAACAATGCGGACCACTTTGTAGATTTCGGGGAGTTGCGGGTGCAGATTCAGGGTCATTACGAGCTTAAGTTCGAATCAGTACGCGAAGCGTTCGCGGCGCTGTTCGACGATCCTCAGGAACGTGGCGCGGCATTGTGCATCCGGGTCGGTGGCGAAACCGTCGTCGACCTGTGGGCGGGTACCGCCGACAAGGATGGCGCTGAGGCCTGGCACAGCGACACCATCGTCAACCTGTTTTCCTGCACCAAGACCTTCACCGCCGTTACGGCCCTGCAATTGGTGGCCGAGGGCAAGTTGCAACTCGACGCCCCTGTCGCCAACTACTGGCCCGAGTTTGCGGCGGCCGGTAAAGAAACCATCACCTTGCGCCAGTTGCTCTGCCACCAGGCCGGGCTGCCGGCGATGCGCGAGTTGCTGGCACCCGAAGCGCTCTACGACTGGTACACCATGGTCGATGCCCTCGCGGCCGAAACGCCGTGGTGGACACCGGGCGAAGGCCACGGTTACGCGGCAATCACCTATGGCTGGCTGGTAGGCGAGTTGCTGCGGCGTGTCGACGGTCGTGGGCCGGGCTCATCGATTGTGGCGCGGGTCGCCAAGCCGTTGGGGCTGGATTTCCATGTGGGCCTGGCGGACGAAGAGTTTCACCGCGTGGCGCACATCGCCCGCGGCAAGGGCAACGTTGGCGATGCGGCGGCCCAGCGCTTGCTGCAAGTAACCATGCGCGAGCCGACCGCCATGACCACCCGGGCCTTCACCAACCCGCCGTCGATCATGACCAGCACCAACAAACCCGAATGGCGCCGGATGCAACAACCCGCCGCTAATGGCCACGGTAACGCCCGTAGCCTTGCTGGTTTTTACGCCGGCCTGCTTGATGGCAGCCTGCTGGAAAGCGAAATGCTCGAAGAGCTGACCCGTGAACACAGCCTTGGCGAAGACAAGACTTTATTGACCCGGACCCGTTTTGGCCTGGGTTGCATGCTCGATCAACCGGACGTTCCCAATGCGACCTATGGCCTCGGCCCACGGGCATTTGGCCACCCGGGCGCTGGCGGCTCCATCGGTTTTGCTGACCCGGAACACGATGTGGCCTTCGGTTTTGTGACAAATACCCTGGGGCCGTACGTCTTGATGGATCCGCGCGCGCCAAAGCTTGCGCGGGTACTGGCCACTTGTCTGTAAAACGCACTCTCGGGCTCCAGGGCCGGAACCCGAAGGCCTTTATGGTTTCCAAGCGTCTGTTTATCCGGTCACGCCGGCCTGATTTTTTATGATTTCATTTTTGTGGATATCCAATGTCATTCAATAAAACCACCCTTGCCTTGGCCCTGTGTGTCGCGATCACCGGTTGCGCACAGACCCCACAAAATGATTCGGATGGCAGCAGCTGGTGGCCATTCGGCTCCTCCGACAAAGTTGCAGCGAAAGAGCCGGCCCCAACTCCAGCTCCAGCCCCAGCCCCTTTGAAAACTGCCGCCGCGGCTCCAGTGGCCAAAGCTGAAAGCTCCAACCCTTGGTACTGGCCGTTCGGCTCCGATGAAGTGCTCGACAAAAAGCCGGACGTAAAACCCGAAGCCAAGCCTGTCGAAGTCGCCAAGGCTGAAGCCGATGCCGGTGGCAAATGGTGGTGGCCGTTCGGTGGTAAGGATCAACCCACCGCCAAAGCCGTGCCGATGCCGGACCCTAAAGTCACTCAAGCCTGGCTCGACGACTATGAGCCGCGCCTGCGCGCCGCCATCAAGGACAGCAACCTGCAACTGGAGCGTCGCGAGAACGTACTCGTTGTGATCGCGCCGGTTGATGGCTCCTACAACCCGAAACGTCCAGCCATGTTGCTGCCGGTGACCCTCGGCCCGTTCACTCGCGTTGCGAAAATCCTTGAAGTCGATCCAAAGACCGCCGTGTTGGTCCTGGGTCACAGCGATACCTCGGGCGCCGCACCGGCCAACGTGAAATTGAGCCAGGAACGTGCACAAGCCGTGGCCGCGATCTTCCGTCTGAGCGGTTTGCAGCGTGATCGTCTGATGCTGCGCGGTATGGGTGGTGAAGCTCCGCGTGCTGCCAACGACAGCAACGAAGGTCGTGCATTGAACCGTCGCGTGGAATTGCTGGTGACTCCGCAAAACACCATGGTCGCGCTGCTGAGCAAGTACAACATGCCGGCTCCGGCGCCAGTGCGCCTGGTCGCTGCCCAAGACGTCAAGCCAGTGGTCAAGCCGGTTACCCCTGCGCCAGCCGCGAAGAAAGCGGATGTACCCGCCGTGAAAAAAGCTCCGGCCAAGAAAGCCGCCAAGGCTCCAGCCAAGAAGACACCGGCTAAAACCGCAACCCCGGCGAAAAAGACAGCGCCAGCCAAAGCCGCTGCAGCTGACAAGAAAGTCGCTACCGCCGATGCGGTCAAAAAGTAATTCGTTAACCAAAAGGAATGCGCCATGACCCAGGGCCTGGCTGATATGCGTCGCGACTACACCCGTGATGGCCTGACCGAGGCGCAAGCCCCGGCCGAGCCGTTCGGACTGTTCCATCAGTGGTTTGCGGACGCGGTAAAAACCGAGCAGCCACCGGTGGAGGCCAATGCCATGACGTTGGCAACGGTTGATCAGGACGGTCGCCCGCACTGCCGCATCCTGTTGCTCAAGGGCCTGGACGCGCAGGGCTTTACCTTCTTCACCAACTATCAGAGCGCCAAGGGTGAACAACTCGCGGCGCGACCGTTTGCGGCCATGACTTTCTTCTGGCCCACTCTGGAGCGCCAGGTGCGCATCGAAGGGCGGGTGGTCAAGGTTACGCCTGAAGAGTCGGATGCTTATTATCAGGTCCGCCCGCTGGGCAGTCGTCTCGGTGCCTGGGCTTCGCCCCAGAGCCGGGTGATCGCCGATCGTGCTGAACTGGAAGCGCTGCTCAAGAACACAGAGCAACGTTTCAGCGACACCCAACCACACTGCCCCGAGCATTGGGGTGGCTACCGTTTGTTGCCCGAGCGCATCGAGTTCTGGCAAGGCCGCGCCAGCCGCCTGCACGANCGCCTCAACTACCGTTTGCAAGGCGCCGACTGGATTCTTGAACGTCTGGCACCTTAAGCAGTCTACCGATCGGGATAGCCCGCCGCAGCGGCTTCAAGCCACTGGGGCAGGTCCCGGCGCTTGATCTTCTGCGCCTGAGCGCTTGCCAGTTGCTCGAGCATGAACGCTTTTTTCTGCTCGTCTTTACCCGCCAGTGCCAACGCCAGATCGCGATCCATCCAGCGCTTGATCCGCACGTACAGCCACCAGTGGAAGTACAAACCGGCGACCGTGGTGACGACAATGATGAAGTAATCCATGAAAATCCTTGGGTCAGTGGCGCAGATTTTTCGATTTGCCGCTACTGTGTGGTGAGTTCCGAGGCGCCTGTACCAGGCCTGAATGAAACCAATTTTATCCGGGCGATGCCGTGACAGGCGCCAAGCTGCGGCGTCTAATGAATACCTGTCCTTTGGAGTTGATGCTATGCGTAAGTCCGTTTTGCTGGTTGCTTCCTTTTCCACGATGGCGATGTTGCTTACCGGCTGCCAATCGAGCCTGACCGGTGACTCGTACTCCCGTGACGAAGCGCGTCGTGTACAGACCGTTCGCATGGGCACCATTGAATCCCTGCGTCCGGTGAAAATCGAAGGCACCAAAACCCCAATCGGCGGTGTTGCCGGTGCAGTGGTCGGCGGTGTCGGCGGTAGCGCCATCGGCGGCGGTAAAGGCAGCATCGTCGCTGCGGTCATCGGCGCCGTGGCCGGCGGCCTGCTCGGTTCAGCCACTGAAGAAGGCCTGACCCGTACCCAGGGCGTGGAAATCACCGTTCGCGAAGACGACGGCAGCATGCGCGCCTATGTGCAGCAGGTTCAGGAGAATGAAGTGTTCCGCGTGGGCGAGCGGGTACGAATTGCTACTGTTGATGGGACGAGCCGCGTTTCGCACTAAGCGGGAACGAGCGGTAAAAGAAAACCCCGACTGGGTGACTGGTCGGGGTTTTGTTTGTTAAGGATTGTCACGGCGCGGCGCGGGGGCCTATGAAATATTCCAACCCCTCGGGTAAGTCGATTTCTAATAGTTCTGCAACCTGTAGGATTTGATTACCTGNCNNATCGTAACCATAGATTTTGTCTTCTGGTTCGCCCCATTTCATTACTAGTCTCGGTTGTTCAATATTCTCCCTGGGGATGGCACTTCAAACACTAAAAACTCTGTTTTTTTATCGAAGACCTCAACTGCATGGCGTACATCTGGATAGCTCCGAGTCATTCTGTGCATACCAGTTGTACGATGTTATTTGCACCCATGAGGGATTTTCCTGTCCAGTCTTCCAATACCTTTATTTGTTCTGCAGACAAGTCGTGACCGTCGAATTCGTCGTCCGGTTGCTGCCAGTTCATCAGCACTCTCAAATCTTTACGTCGACTGGCAGGGACCTCTACGGTAAGAAGCAGATCTTCAGTCTGACGGTCGAAAACCTCTATTACATGTTTCATTTTTCTACTCTCCTTGCCGGGTCGGCAGGTTTTGTCTGCTCTCCGGTTTCCGGGTTGTACTCTCCCAGATGTTTTCCTTGTTTCGTGTACAACTCAACCTTGCCATTTTGGGAGTCCCACTCATATATACGGCCTCTGCGGTCTAGCCATCGGGCTCGTTTTTTACCTCCACCTTGAACTGAAACCTTCGGTTTTACGGGTAATGCATCAGGGAAGCCTGGGAGGGTTTCCGGATCATCGTAGTACTTATGATCCCCCGGCATGCTCATCACTACATAAACCGGATTTACCCCCGAACCCACCGGAAACACAAGAATGAAATCCTTGTAATCAGGCGGATAAACCGGATCGACGATGATGCTGTCAGCCTGTTTCGTGGGCGGATAAACCCAGATGTGCGGTGCTTGCGGAGCAGCCTTCAGCGCCGGAATTCCAAGGATGTCCGAACCCTCCACAGCCGGTGTCCAGATCAGCTCAACCCCATCCCCCAGATCCGCCACCTGCTGACTGCCGCGCAACGAGAACTGCACAACATCAACCATTTCCCAACCGCGGTTCTTACCGGTGTAGAAGCCATAACCCTTGAGACGGCCATCCGCCTGTTGCTCGACCTGCAAGCGAACGCGGGTCCTGGCCTGTTTCAGAGCGCGCAACTGATCTTCGGTATAAAGCGCGCTGTCGCCCAGGCTTGGTGTCCAGAGCAGCGCGACCACGGTGGCCAATGCGGTGGCCCCTGCTGTACCGATTGCCGCGACCGGAGCAGCGAGCGACGGAGCACTCAGTGCAAGTCGGCCAATGCCGAGCGAGACGGTACTGCCGCTGATGGTTTGGAGATTCAGCAGCCCGGTATCGTCCGCTTCACGGGCACCCAGCCAGGCGACTTCCCCGTAATCCTTGAGGCTGTCGGTGGGCACCATGCCCGAAGGATTCGAGTAATCGATGATGGCGTCCGGCAGTTTGCAGGACTTGGCGAAGACGCATCCGGCGCGAACGGACTCGTCCTTTTTGGCAACGACCTCGCGACTGCGCTCGAAAGCGTCTTGCCGTGCAAGCATGGCGTCGTAGGCGTTTTGTCGGGCGTCCCGCTCGGCCAGTTCGGTGGCCGTCATGAAGCGGTGAGTGACGTGATGTCCGTCGCCGGACGGTGGGTTTTTAACCCTGGGGACTTCCTTGTTTCCAGCCACTGATCTTCCTTGCGTTCGTACATCGACAGCCCCAAACAAGGGGCTGTGCGACGTTAACGAACGAGGTCACACGTGGCTGTAGGACGAATCCTGAATGTCGTTAAGAGTGTTCTCTATCACTCAGGATGGCAGCGCGTTGCGCTTGTGGCTCGCTGCCGCCGTCACCGCATATCCGATCAATGCCGCCAGAATCGAACCGGTCAAAATGCCCATCCGGTCCATCCCGGCGTATTCGCTGGCGCCCGGCACAAAGGCCAGGGAGCCGACAAACAGGCTCATGGTAAAGCCGATACCGCACAGGATCGCCACACCCAATACCTGTCCCCAGTTGGCACCTTGGGGCAGGGCGGCGATGCCGATTTTCACGGCCAGCCAGGTCAGGCCGAACACACCGAGGGTTTTGCCCAGCAGCAGGCCCACGGCAATGCCCATCGGCACATGGTGGGTAAAGCTTTCCATGGTCACGCCACTCAGAGACAAACCGGCGTTGGCGAAGGCGAACAACGGCAGGATGGCGTAGGCCACCCACGGGTGCAACGCGTGCTCCAGGGTCAGCAATGGCGAAGGTTCGGCGTTTTTGGTGCGCAGCGGAATGCAGAACGCCAAGGTCACACCGGCCAGGGTGGCGTGGACGCCGCTCTTGAGCACACAGACCCACAGGATCAGCCCTATGATCATATAGGGCCCGAGTTTGATCACGCCCAGGCGGTTCATCGCGATCAAGGCGACGATGCACGAGGCGGCCAATGCCAGCGAAAGCGTCGACAGGGTGCCGGAGTAGAAGATTGCAATGACGATGATGGCACCGAGATCGTCGATGATGGCCAGCGTCATCAGGAACAGTTTCAGCGACACCGGCACGCGCTTGCCCAGCAGCGCCAGAACGCCGAGTGCAAAGGCGATGTCGGTGGCCATCGGGATGGCCCAGCCACTCAGGGCGGCCGGGTTGTCACGATTGAGAAACCAGTAGAGCAGCGCCGGAACCACCATGCCGCCAATCGCTGCCGCGCCGGGCAGGACGATCTGCGAAGGTTTCGACAGCTGACCGTCAAGGACTTCGCGCTTCACCTCCAGGCCGATCAACAGGAAGAACAGGGCCATCAGGCCATCGTTGATCCATAGCANCGCCGGTTTGGCGATTTGCAGCGCACCGACCTGCGCCACCACCGGCGTCTCCAGGAAACTGCTGTACAGCCACGACAACGGGGAGTTGTTGATGATCAAAGCCAGGGCTGCCGCGGCGATCAATAACAGACCGCTGGCNGCTTCCAGCTGGAAGAAACGGGTGAAAGTGCTACGCAGAGGCAA
>NZ_NMOJ01000075.1 GCF_002251635.1 Pseudomonas mandelii | reverse complement strand
ACACCCTAACCCGTACCGTTAGTTGTTAAAACAAAAGTTATATTCTTTTTTGTTATATGCCGTTACAGCGCGAAGGGGCGGCACGGATCTGAGCCTAGCAGTTGCCAGACGTATTGGGTCTCAGCTGTATCTGTGCGTAGCGTGGGATTTTTCCTAAGCTTGTTGGCTGAGCCTTGCGACAAGGCCGACTCTTGTCCGATTCAACGAGAAAACCATCATGAGCGACAACCGACAGTGGGCCCGCGAAGCCATCCGGATCATCGAAGCCGACTTCCAGCGCAGCGCCGACACCCACCTGATCCCTTTGCCGCTCCCGGGTTTTCCGGGCATCGAGCTGTATTTCAAGGACGAGTCCAGCCACCCCACCGGCAGCCTCAAGCATCGGCTGGCGCGTTCGCTGTTCCTGTATGCCTTGTGTAACGGCTGGCTCAAGCCGGGTGCGCCGGTGATCGAGGCGTCCAGCGGTTCGACGGCGATCTCCGAAGCGTACTTTGCACGCTTGCTCGGCCTGCCGTTTATTGCGGTGATGCCGGCCACTACGTCGAAGGAGAAGATCGCGCAGATCGCCTTCTACGGTGGCAAGAGTCACCTGGTCGACGATCCGACCCAGATCTACGCCGAGTCCGAGCGCCTGGCCCGCGAACATGACGGGCATTTCATCGACCAGTTCACCTACGCCGAACGCGCCACCGACTGGCGGGCGAACAACAACATCGCCGAGTCGATCTTCCAGCAGATGCGCTTTGAGCATTACCCCGAACCAAGCTGGTTGATTTCCAGCCCTGGCACCGGCGGCACGACCGCCACCCTGGGACGCTATGTGCGTTATCGCCAGCATTGCACCCGCGTCTTGTGTGCCGATGCCGAACGTTCGGTGTTCTTTGATTACTACCAGACAGGCGACGCCAGCCTGCGCCTGGATTGCGGTTCGCGCATCGAAGGGATCGGCCGGCCACGGGTNGAGGCGTCGTTNCTCCCCAGGGTGATTGATGCGATGGTCAAGGTGCCGGACGCGCTGTCACTGGCCGCCATGCATTACCTGGCCGAACGGCTGGGTCGGCGGGTTGGCGGGTCCAGCGGGACTAACCTGATCGGCGCCTTGATGGCCGCGCAGCAGATGAAAGCGGCGGGGGAGTCGGGGTCGATCGTGGCGATTTTGTGTGATGGGGGTGAGCGCTATGCCACCACTTANTACGATCAGGACTGGCTCAAGGCCCAAGGGTATGAGTTGGGTGGGTTGATGGAGGTGGTCGCGGCGAGTGCCGAACGCGGCGAGCCGCTACCGGACACCGTGCTGCGCGCCAATATCTGACACACCAGAAACCAATGTGGGAGCGAGCTTGCTCGCGATGGCGGCTGGACATTCAAAAGAGATGTNNNGCAGGCAAGCCAGCTCCCACATTGGAACTGCAGTCTGTTCAGATTCTGCGTCAGGCCTCTATACCGAGCATATCCCGCGCCAATGCCTCGGCAATCCGAATTCCGTCAACACCCGCCGACAGAATCCCACCGGCGTAACCAGCGCCTTCACCCGCCGGGAACAGGCCTTTCACGTTCAAGCTTTGCATCGACTCGTCGCGAGTAATCCGCAGCGGTGACGAGGTGCGCGTCTCGATACCGGTCAACACCGCGTCATGCAGCGAGTAACCGCGAATCTGCTTTTCGAACGCCGGCAAGGCTTCACGAATGGCTTCGATGGCAAACGCGGGCAGGGCCAGCGCCAGATCACCCAAGGCAACGCCTGGCTTGTAGGACGGTTCAACGCTGCCCAATTCGGTGGACGGCTTGCCCGCAATGAAGTCGCCCACCAGTTGCGCCGGCGCTTCGTAGTTGCTGCCGCCCAGCACAAAGGCGTGGGATTCCAGGCGTTCCTGCAACTCGATACCCGCCAGCGGGCCGCCCGGGTAATCGACTTCCGGGGTGATCCCGACGACGATCCCGGAGTTGGCGTTGCGCTCGTTACGCGAATACTGGCTCATGCCGTTGGTGACGACACGATTGGGCTCGGAAGTGGCCGCCACCACCGTACCGCCCGGGCACATGCAGAAGCTGTAGACCGANCGGCCGTTCTTGGCGTGGTGCACCAGTTTGTAGTCGGCAGCGCCGAGCTTTGGGTGCCCGGCGTATTTGCCCAGGCGCGCAGCGTCGATCAGCGACTGCGGGTGTTCAATGCGGAAACCCACCGAGAACGGCTTGGCTTCCATGAACACGCCACGGCCGTGAAGCATGCGGAAGGTGTCCCGGGCGCTGTGGCCCAAGGCAAGAATCACGTGTTTGGAGTGAATCTGCTCGCCGCCATTGAGCTCGACGCCGACCAGTTGGCCGTCCTCGATCAGCACGTCGGTAACCCGCTGCTGGAAACGCACTTCACCGCCCAGGGCGATGATCTGCTCGCGCATGTTTTCCACCACGCCGGTCAGGCGGAATGTACCGATGTGCGGCTTGCTGACGTAGAGGATTTCTTCCGGCGCACCGGCTTTGACGAACTCGTGCAGCACTTTGCGACCGTGGAATTTCGGGTCCTTGATCTGGCTGTAGAGCTTGCCGTCGGAAAAGGTCCCGGCGCCGCCTTCGCCGAACTGCACGTTGGACTCCGGGTTGAGCACGTTTTTGCGCCACAGGCCCCAGGTGTCCTTGGTGCGCTGGCGCACTTCCTTGCCGCGTTCGAGGATGATCGGCTTGAAGCCCATCTGCGCCAGCAGCAGCCCGGCGAAGATCCCGCACGGACCAAAACCCACGACGATCGGCCGTTCAACCAGGCCTTGCGGCGCCTGGCCCACCACCTTATAGCTGACATCCGGTGCCGGGTTGACGTTGCGATCATCGGCGAACTTGAGCAGCAGTGCGGCTTCGCCCTTCACGTTCAGGTCGATGGTGTAGATGAAGCACAGCTCCGACGATTTTTTACGGGCGTCGTAGCTGCGTTTGAACAGGGTGAAATCGAGCAGGTCATCACTGGCGATGCCCAGGCGCTGCACGATGGCAGGCCGCAGGTCTTCTTCGGGATGGTCGATCGGCAACTTGAGTTCGGTGATTCGTAACATGACAGGATCCGGTTCGCGGGGCGCACAACTGCGCCAAGGCGTTTGAAGGCGGCGATTATAAGCCCCAAACGCCGGTCCCGTGAGGCAAAAACGATCAGTCGTTACGTGAGCTGCCGAAATACCCGCAACCGCGTTGCACCTGGCCATCGATGCGCAGCTCGGCGCTCATGTGCTGGACGCTGCCGGTGCTGCTGTCGACGCAACGTTGCGGCGCGACCCACAGTTCGATGTGCTGGTTATTGGCTTCGGTGCTGAGATTGAAACGGCCATCGCCCAGCTGTTCTTCAACGTAGGGCACAGCCAGGGGCGGCTGGCCGGCACGGTCGATGACCATGCCTTTACCGCTGACCTTGACGTTCCACTCCGGCGAGTGGCCGGCGGCGCGCAGGATCAGCAATTTGAAGTTGGGATCGTCGCAGGCAGTACCCGATCGTTCGACGCGGTACAGTTGCTCAAGATCAAGGCGGCTGTCGACGATTCGCCCACGCACGTCGGCGAACAGCTTGCCCTGAGCATCGGCGAGGGTCGCGGCCTCTTGCAGAACGCTGGTGCCGCCGGTGTCGTTGACCACATAACTGCGCTGCTCATTGCACGGCTGGAACAGCAATTTGCCGTCCGCCGCCGTCAACTGGCCCTGCATGCGGGTCTGGCCCACGTGGGAGGCGCTTTCACGCGGGCCATCAAACAATTGGCAGGCGGCAAACAGCGGAAGCAGGGCAACAAGGACTAAGGAACGGGCAACACGCATCTTTGGCTCTCCAGACAAGTGCCGCCACGTTACGCAGCCTGACCGTTCATCACAAGGGTTTAGCCCACGTGAAAGGTCTGGCCTGTTTGCAGGCCTTCCACACGGCCAGTGCATCCAGCATCGTCATGAATGACAGACAAGTGCCGCCACGTTACGCAGCCTGACCGTTCATCACAAGGGTTTAGCCCACGTGAAAGGTCTGGCCTGTTTGCAGGCCTTCCACACTTTTGGCGTAGGCCAATGCTACATCCGCTGCGGGAACCGGCTTGTAGCCCCGGAAGTACGGCGCGTAACTGCCCATGGCTTCGAGCAGAACGGTCGGGCTGATCGAGTTAACCCTCAAGCCGCGAGGCAGTTCGATGGCCGCCGCACGCACGAAGCTGTCCAGCGCGCCGTTGACCAATGCCGCCGAGGCGCCGCTGCGAATCGGGTCGTGGCTGAGCATGCCGCTGGTGAAGGTGAACGAGGCGCCGTCGTTGGCGTATTCGCGGCCGATCAACAGCAGGTTGACCTGGCCCATCAGCTTGTCGCGCAGGCCCAGCGCAAAGCTTTCTTCGCTCATTTCATTCAGCGGTGCAAAGGTGACGTTGCCGGCAGCGCAGACCAGCGCATCGAATTTGCCGGTTTGCTCGAAGAGTTTGCGGATCGAGGCGCTGTCGCTGATATCCACATGGTAATCGCCGCTGTTACGGCCGATGCGGATGATGTCGTGCCGCTGGGACAGTTCCTTGTCGACCGCTGAACCGATGGTGCCACCTGCGCCTATCAAAAGAATTTTCATCGTGCTGTTCCTCGAAGGGGNTAAGTGAGGTTTCAGTCTAGTGTGGCTTTTCGGGTGGATAAACGTGCTAATAGGCAACCTTTGGTTTTCAAATGGAAACAATCCATGAGCGATATGGATGACCTGGCAGCGTTTGCGGTGTTGATCGAAGCGGGCAGTTTCACCCTGGCGGCGCAGCAATTGGGCTGCAGCAAGGGGCAGTTGTCCAAGCGCATCAGCTTGCTGGAAACACGGTTCTGCGTGGTCCTGCTGCAACGCACCACCCGCCGTTTGAGTTTGACGGCAGCGGGCGCGGCGCTGTTGCCTCAAGCCCAGGCGCTGGTGGTTCAAGTCGAGAAGGCGCGTCAGGCGTTGGCCCGGTTGAAGGACGACATGGCCGGGCCTATACGCATGACGGTTCCGGTCTCGCTGGGGGAGACCTTCTTCGATGGCTTGTTGCTGGAGTTTTCCCGCCAATATCCCGAGGTGCAGATTGAGTTGGACCTCAACAACAGCTTTCACGATTTGTCCCGTGACGGTTTTGACTTGGCCATTCGGTCCGAGGTGGCCAATGACCAACGACTGGTCGCCCGACCGCTGCTGGCCTGGCACGAAATGACCTGCGCCAGCCCGGCCTATCTCGAACAGTACGGTGAGCCGAAGACGCCCCAGGCGTTGGCCGACCATCGCTGCCTGCTCAACAGCCATTACAGCGGTCGCGAAGAATGGCTGTATCACCAGCAGCACGAGTTGCTGCGGGTGCGGGTGTCGGGTCCGTTTGCCAGCAATCACTACAGCCTGTTGAAAAAAGCAGCGCTGGCGGGGGCCGGCATTGCGCGCCTGCCGTCCTACGTTTTACCTGCGGAACTGGCTGACGGCCGATTGCGCTGGCTCCTGCGCGATTATCAGACGCGCAGCATGCCGATGTATCTGGTTCANCCTTATCAGGGCGGCCTGCCGAAACGCACGCAGGTGTTGGCGGACTATCTCATCGACTGGTTCAAACGCAGCGGCGAGGCCTTGGCGCGTCTCCAACATTCGCCGCTCACATCCAACCCGTTGTAGGAGTGTGTTTACCGGGCGAAATGTCGGGCGATCAGATGATCGATCGACAACGTCTCCAACATTCGCCGCTCACATCCAACCCGTTGTAGGAGTGTGTTTACCGGGCGAAATGTCGGGCGATCAGATGATCGATCGACAATTTCCCTGGCCCGGTCGTCATCAGGTACAGCAGCACCGCTGCCCAAGTGCCATGGGTCGGGTAGGCGTCGGGGTACACGAACAGTTGAATGGTCAGGGTCATGCCNANCAAGGCCAGGGCCGAGAAGCGTGTGGCAAACCCCACCAGAATCAACACCGGGAAAAAGTGCTCGGCGAAGGCGGCCAGGTGCGCCGCCAGTTCCGGGGACAGCAGCGGCACGTGGTATTCGCTCTGGAACAGCGGGATGGTCGAGTCCGCCAGATGCGGCACGCCAAGCTGGAAGGAACCGTCAATCAGGTCGATGGCCAGGCCTTCAACCTTGGTTTGCCCGGACTTCCAGAACACCGCCGCAATCGAGAAACGTGCGATAAACGCAATCAGACTGTGGGGGATCATCTCCAGCAACGCGATGGCGCGAACGATGGGGTTCTGTGATTCGGTGCGGATATTCATGGCGATACCTTGTTGTTATGCAAGTGAGTGACGGCGTTGCGGCTGATCAGCAGCGCCAGGGTTTGGCTGAGGTCGAAAGCGGGGGCGGCTTCCAGCGCCTGCATCAGTGACTGGCCGTTTTGCAGGTTCTGGATGAACGCACTGGCACCTTGATCGATGGCGAACACTTCAACGTCCAGGCCATTGCGCAATACCAGCGCGTGTTGTCCGTGGTTCAGGTCAATCCCCGCCAGCGTCGCTTCCTGTTGATGCGCGGCCCAGATCGCTACCACGGCGAAGGCCGAATCCAGCAGGTTGAGGGAGGGATGAAGTTCGACGGTGAGGTCCCTCAGGGCTTGCGGGTCGACCAGTGCGGCAGCGATCTGCTCATGCCCCAGGGGCTGCGCATCGGCCGCGTGATACGCGATGACGCGCAGGCGCTCCAATCGGGCGACATCCGCCAGATAAGGCACGCTGGCGGCGGGCGCAAAACCTTCGATGAAGTCTGCGAAATCATGCCCGTAGTCATTCATCAACGGGCTGCGGGGCGGGGTGCCTTGCACATGAACACCGGCCATGGCCCGGAAGAATTCATCGCCGACCAACTGCACAACCACGGGGTAACTGTCCGCCAGCGCGTTGATCAGCGAGCTCTGTACATTGTTGCGATACACCGCGAAACGGCTGGCCGGATCGGCGCCATTGGCGCTGAATAATCCATCAGGGCAGGGCCGCTCCGGATCAATTAGGGCGGCGGCGAAATCGGCGTGATTGCTCATGTCCGGACCTCGGCGCACCGCAACAACTCATCGGCCTGACGCGCTTCGGCGTGTAACACGCTAAAGGCGGGCACCTGATTGTCGCGTTCGATCAGCGTTGCCATTGGCCCGACGCGCTCCAGCACTTGCACATACAGCGCCCACACAGCGTTGTCGATGGGCGCGCCGTGATCGTCAATCAGCAGGCGGTCACCGAGGCTGTCGGTGTCTTCGGCAAATCCGGCCAGATGAATCTCGCCGACGGCATGAAGGGGCAGGGCATCGATGTAGGCCAAAGGATCGCGTTGATGATTGATGCTCGACACGTAAACGTTGTTCACGTCCAGCAACAGCCCGCAGCCTGTGCGGCGAATGACTTCGCTGATGAAGTCGGCTTCATCGATGGTCGAGCGCTTGAACGCCAGGTACGTCGCCGGGTTCTCCAGCAGCATTGGNNGCTTGAGGGTGCTTTGCACCTGATCGATGTGTTCGCACACCCGTTTCAGGGTGGCGGCATCGTAAGCCAGGGGCAGCAAGTCGTTGAGAAACACCGGGCCATGGCTGGACCAGGCCAGGTGTTCGGAAAAAGAGTGGGGTTGATAGCGTTCGATCAGCGTGGCNAGGCGTTGCAGGTGTTGAATGTCCAGCGGACCTTCGGCACCGATGGACAGGCCAACGCCATGCAGCGACAGCGGATACTGCTCGCGGATCAAACCCAGGTAGTGATGGAACGGGCCGCCGGCCACCATGTAGTTTTCGGCGTGCACTTCAAAAAAACCGATGTCCGGTTGTGAACCGAGCACTTCACGCAAGTGCCCGGTCTTGAGCCCCAGCCCGGAGCGGGGCGGGAGCCCGAACGGTGAATTGTTCATGGTCGACACTCAGGCTGGGAGGCGGATCAGGCTTTGGCTTTGAAGGCTTCCATCTGACCGAAACCGGTCGGCGAGGTTTTACTTTCGGTAGTGGCGCAAGTGCCTTTTGGAACGAGTTTCCAGGCGTTTGCCTGGTGGTCCATCTTGGCAGTACCGGCGCAGGTGGTGCCTGCACCTGCGGCGCAATCGTTATGACCTTTCATGGCCACGCCGAAGCATTTTTCCATGTTGCTGTTGTCGGCGGCCTGGACGGTGGAGACAGCGGCCATGCTCAGCGCAGAACCAAGGGCCAGAACGAGGGCGGTGGCGGACAGGGTGCGGGTGGTAGCAGTCATGATGTTTCTCCGTTGTTTGAGTTTGGGTAAGCCGCGTTTGTGCTGGCTTACCCCTCTAGAGAGAGGTCATCGCGATGCGTTACAGCCCAGTGCAAAACTTTTTAAAAAACCTCAAAACACCCTAATCCCTGTGGGAGCGAGCTTGCTCGCGATAGCGGTGGGTCATCCAACATCTCTGGTGAATGTGATATCGCATCGCGAGCAAGCTCGCTCCCACAGGGAATTTTCACCGTTAGCGGGTTTATGGCGGGCACAAAAAAACGGCCAGAAGGCCGTTTTTTATTTACCGCAAAGACTCAACCCCCCAGATACGCCTCNCGCACCTTCGGATCCGTCAGCAATTGCTCCCCGGTGCCCTGCATCACCACCCGGCCGTTTTCCAGCACGTAGGCGCGGTCGGCGATTTTCAGCGCCTGGTTGGCGTTCTGCTCCACCAGGAATACCGTCACACCGTCCTTGCGCAGTTGTTCGATGATATCGAAGATCTGCTGGATGATGATCGGTGCCAGTCCCAGTGAAGGCTCGTCCAGCAGCAATAGCTTGGGCTTGCTCATCAGCGCCCGGCCGATGGCGAGCATTTGCTGCTCGCCGCCGGACATGGTGCCGCCGCGCTGGCTGAAGCGTTCCTTGAGCCTGGGGAACAGGTCGAGAACCTTGTCCATCTGTTCCTGATAATCGCCCTTGTTGGTAAAGAATCCGCCCATGGACAGGTTCTCTTCCACGGTCAGGCGGGCGAACACCCGACGACCTTCCGGCACGACCGCGATGCTTTTACGCATGATCTGNGAGGAGGCCTGGCCCACCAGTTCTTCACCCATGTAGCGGATGCTGCCGCTGTGGGCCTGCGGCGAACCGCACAGGGTCATCAGCAAGGTCGACTTGCCGGCACCGTTGGCGCCGATCAGCGTGACGATTTCACCTTGGCGCACTTCCACGTTGACGCTGTGCAGCGCCTGGATCTTGCCGTAGAAAGTGGAAACGTTTTCGAATTGCAGCATTTTACGCTTCCCCCAAATAGGCTTTGATCACTTCCGGGTTGTCGCGGATCTGCTCCGGTGTCCCGTTGGCCAGCGGCGTGCCCTGGTTGATCACCACGATGTGGTCGGAAATGCTCATGACCAGTTTCATGTCGTGTTCGATCAACAGCACCGTGGCGTTGTTTTCTTCACGCANCACACTGATCAGCGCCTTGAGGTCTTCGGTTTCCTTGGGGTTCAGGCCAGCGGCCGGTTCGTCGAGCATGAGGATCCGCGGGCGGGTCATCATGCAGCGGGCGATTTCCAGACGACGTTGTTGACCATAGGCCAGGGTGCCAGCAGGACGGTTGGCAAACTCGGTGAGGTTGACCTTGTCCAGCCAGTACTCGGCGTACTCCATGGCTTCGCGCTCGCTTTTGCGGAACGCCGGGGTCTTGAACAGGCCTGCAAAGAAGTTGGTGTTCAAGTGACGGTGTTGGGCAATCAGCAGGTTCTCGACCGCCGTCATGTCCTTGAACAACCGTACGTTCTGGAAGGTGCGCACCACACCCTTGCGGGCGATCTCGTGACCGGCCAGGCCCTGGATCGGCTGGCCGTCCAGCAGGATGCTGCCACCGCTCGGCTTATAGAAACCGGTCAGGCAGTTGAACACCGTGGTTTTGCCGGCGCCGTTAGGGCCGATCAGCGCCACCACTTGTTTCTCTTTTACGGTCAGGGCCACGCCGTTGACCGCCAGCAAGCCGCCGAAGCGCATGCTCAAGTTTTCGACTTTCAGGATATCGCGGCTCATTTGCGCAGCTCCATGTGTGGACGTTGCATGGGCAGCAGGCCTTGAGGACGCCAGATCATCATCAGCACCATCATGGCGCCGAACATCAACATGCGGTATTCGCTGAACTCACGCATCATTTCCGGCAGCAGGATCATCACGATCGCCGCCAGGATCACACCCAGTTGCGAGCCCATGCCACCCAGTACCACGATGGCGAGGATGATCGCCGACTCGATAAAGGTGAACGACTCCGGGGTCACCAAACCNTGACGGGCAGCGAAGAAGCTGCCGGCAAAACCGGCGAAGCTGGCGCCCAGGGTGAAGGCCGACAGCTTGATGACGGTGGGGTTCATGCCTAACGCACGGCAGGCGATTTCATCTTCGCGCAGCGCTTCCCACGCACGGCCAATCGGCATGCGCAGCAAACGGTTGATCACGAACAGNGCNCCGAGAGCCAGCAACAGCGCAACCAGGTACAGGAAAATCACCTTGTTGATCGAGTTGTATTCCAGGCCGAAGTACTCGTGGAACGTCTGCATGCCTTCGGCGGCTTTACGTTCGAAGGACAATCCGAAGAACGTCGGCTTGGGGATGCTGCTGATACCGTTGGGGCCGCCAGTGATGTCGGTGAGGTTGCGCAGGAACAGTCGGATGATTTCACCGAAGCCCAGGGTCACGATCGCCAAATAGTCACCGCGCAAGCGCAACACCGGAAAGCCCAGCAGGAAGCCAAACGTGGCCGCCGCCATACCGGCCAGTGGCAGGCAGATCCAGAAGCCCCAGCCCAGGTAGTGCGACAGCAACGCGTAGGTATAGGCACCCACGGCGTAGAAGCCCACGTAGCCTAGGTCGAGCAGGCCGGCCAGGCCGACTACGATGTTCAGGCCCAGGCCCAGCAACACGTAGATCAGGATCAGCGTTGCGATATCCACCGCACCACGGGAACCGAAGAACGGCCAGACCAGGGCACCGGCGATCAACGCAATGATGATCCAGCGTTGGGTGGTCGGCAGGGTCAGGAAGTTACTGGCCTTGGCCGGAATCAGCGGCATGTTGGGCGAAGAACGCCAGGCCGAACTGATCTGCTGATCGAACAGCACACGCAAGAACATCAGGACCGAGCAGACGGCGATGGTGATCAGCGTTGCAGTGCTGGTGCCATGGACTTCCAGGTTGATGCCGACGATGCTCAGCTTCAGACCCAGTACCGGNAAGGCCACGGCCCATACCAGCAAGGCGCTGAAAAACGCCGATTTAAGATATCTGCTCATACTTTCTCAACCTCCGGACGGCCCAGAATGCCGGTCGGACGGAACAACAGCACCAGAACCAAGAGGCCGAACGCCACGACGTCCTTGTATTGGTCGCCGAAGATATCGGCACCAAAGGCTTCAGCCACACCCAGCACCAGCCCGCCGAGCATCGCGCCGGGGATGCTGCCGATTCCGCCCAGTACCGCAGCGGTGAAGGCCTTGAGGCCGACGAGGAAACCGGCGTTCGGGTTGATTACGCCGTATTGCATGCTCAGCAGCACAGCCGCGACGGCCGCCAGCGCGGCGCCTATCACGAAGGTCAGGGCGATGATGTTGTTGGTGTTGATGCCCAGCAGGTTGGCCATCTTGATGTCTTCGGCGCAAGCCCGGCAGGCGCGCCCCAGACGGGAGCGGGAGATGAACAGGGTCAGGCCGAGCATGGCGAGCAACGTCACCACGAACACCACGATTTGCATGTAGGAAATCAGCACTTCATGTGCGCCACCTGGCCCGAAAGCAATGTTGCCCGGAATCAGGTTGGGGATGGATTTGTCCTTGGAGTCCTGGGACAGCAATACGGTGTTCTGCAGGAAAATCGACATGCCGATGGCGGAAATCAGCGGGATCAAACGGTTGCTGCCACGCAAGGGGCGGTAGGCGATCCGTTCGATGCTGTAACCGTAGGCACTGGTCACGACGATGGTCGCGAGGAAAGCGGCGGTCATCAACAGCGGAACACTGTCGAGTCCCATCATGGTCAGCCCGGCGATGGCGATGAACGCCACGTAGGAACCGATCATGTACACCTCGCCATGGGCGAAGTTAATCATTCCAATGATGCCGTAAACCATTGTGTAGCCAATGGCTATCAAGGCATAGGTGCTGCCAACGGTCATGCCGTTAACCAGCGTTTGGAAAAAATGATAGATCTCAGGCATTACAGCGCTCCTAAAAACCTGATACGCATTTCACTGGTGGAGTCATTTTCCCGCTCGAGCCCCGTGGATCTGCATCCACTTCGAACGCGAGGTTTGCCAGCGAACCGCTGATGACGGTTTTGAGATTTTCAGGTGGGGAGACTGGCGGATCACGCCAGCGCGGCCCAATACATTCGTAAAACAAAGCCCACGGCACGCCGTGGGCTTTATTGGCAGTCAGTCAGGCAACGCCTTACTGAGGCTTGGCTTCAGTTTTTGGTTTGCCGAAGTGCCACTCGTAAACCACAAATTTGAAGTCTTTCAGGTCGCCCTTGGCGTCAAAGCTCAGGTCGCCCGTTGGGGTCTTGAAAGTACCGGCGTGGATGGCAGCAGCCACTTTGGCGGTGTCTTCGCTCTTAGCGGCGGCGATACCNTCGGCAATCACGGTCACAGCCGAGTAGGCCGGGAACACGAACGGACCGCTCGGGTCTTCTTTCTTCGCTTTGAACGCGTCAGCCAGGGCGATGTTGGCCGGATCCTGGTCGAAGGACTTCGGCAGGGTTACCAGCAGACCTTCGGAAGCGTCTTTGGCGATCTGCGAAATGGAGTCGTTACCCACGCCTTCCGGACCCATGAACTTGGCTTTCAGGCCTTTTTCCTGTGCTTGACGCAGGATCAGACCCAGCTCAGGGTGGTAGCCGCCGTAGTAGACGAAGTCGACGTTGGCTTGCTTGAGCTTCTGGATGAGCGAGCCGAAGTCTTTGTCGCCAGCGTTGATGCCTTCGAAGAGAGCAACTTTCACGCCTTTCTTTTCGAGGGTCTGTTTAACGGCGGTGGCGATGCCTTCACCGTACTGCTGTTTGTCGTGCAGGACAGCAACGATTTTCGGTTTTACGAAGTCGGCAATGTAGTTACCGGCGGCAGGGCCTTGGGCGCTGTCGAGACCAATGGTGCGGAACACCATTTTGTAACCACGGGCGGTGATGTCCGGGCTGGTGGCAGCCGGGGTAATCATGATCACGCCTTCGTCTTCATAAATGTCGGACGCTGGCTGAGTGGAGCTGGAGCAGAGGTGACCGACTACGAACTTGACGCCGTCGTTGACCACTTTGTTGGCTACGGCCACGGCTTGTTTNGGATCACAGGCGTCATCGTATTCAACGGCGACCAGTTGCTTGCCGTCTACGCCGCCTTTGGCGTTGATCTGTTCGATGGCCATTTTGGCGCCACTGAACTGCATGTCGCCGTATTGGGCTACAGGGCCGGTTTTAGGGCCGGCGATGCCGATCTTGATGGTGTCAGCTGCGAACGAATGGCCGGCAACCCCAGCCAGGACCATAGCGGCAAACAGTTTGGAAATCTGCTTAGTAGCCTTATTCATAGTGCTCCACTCTTACTGTTGTATTTTTTATAGTTCTGGCGNCNTAGCTGCAGAACCGGATCAGATATCTCGGATATCCTCCGGAAAATGCCCCCGGCAACTGTACCGGTACAGTGTAGAGCGCCAATTGTTAGCCTGGGAAGCTGGCGCCGGGGGGCAAACCCTGAGGGTGTCGCTTTATTGAAAGAAAAAGACAGAATCGCGGCGGGATGTTAGCTGGCTAATTGCTTGATTCAGCAGCATTCCCTGGCTTTCCTGCTCTTTTCATTCGGTGACTCAATTGCATCCGGGTTTTTCTGCCAGACCACCGACGTTATCATTCGCGTCGATTTCTTTTCCGGACAGCGCCCATGAATCAAGAACCTAGCACCCTCTATGCCAAGCTGCTTGGTGAAACCGCATCTATTACGTGGAAAGAGCTTGAACCGTTCTTTGCCAAGGGTGCCCTATTGTGGGTCGACGCCGGCCTGGATTTGATCGCCGCGGCCGAAGCCGTTGCAACGGATGAAGGCGAGAAAGTGGCTTCTTGGCTGGCTGCCGACAAGGTCGCCAAGCTCTCTGAAACGCGGGCGCTGGATCTTTTCGAACGTGACCCGCAGCTGTGGGCTGTGGTGGTTTCACCGTGGATTCTGATCCAGGAAAGGGCGACGAGCTGACTGTCCGCACTTTATTGGTGCGCCTGGCAGGCGACTAAAAGTGTGTAGGTGAGTAGCGTGATGGCATGTTGCCGTAGAGAAAGGCCACAGAAGGGTCTTGGCGAGGGTGACGTAAACGTAACGGGAACAGTTTATTGAGCACCCATTGGGCTGCTTAATTGTTTCTGAATGTTGGAATTTGTGGCGAATTTTATGCCGCCATCGCGGGCAAGCCCGCTCCCACATTGTCCGNGTATTTCCTGTTGGAATACGGTCAAAATGTGGGAGCGGGCTTGCTCGCGAAGGGCGCGACTCGGTCTAGGCAGTCTTGCCAGTATGGTTGTTCAACGAAATCACCTTGGTCTTGCCAATCCGGTGACGATAAATCTCACGCAAATACTTGATCGCCTTCTTCACACAATCTCGTGACAGGCGAATGTCATTGATCGACACAAACTTATCCTTGTCGTTGATCAACTCCCGATACTTCTTTTCATACATCGGTTTGATCGCGTACCAGTTGGTGTCCAGAATCTTCGCCGGGTTTTCGAACTCGTTNAGCAAGTCGTCGATCAGGTCTTCGTCGAAGTCTTCATTGATGATGAAGTCGAGAATCGAGTTATCCAGCGTGTCGTCGAAGCGGTACGGGTTCTTCGCGAAGCAGCGTTTGATGAAGGCCACGATCAACGTCAGGAAGTCATCCGACAGGCACGGGCTCTTGGCGATCAGCGTTGTCAGCGACAAGTTGGCCGACGCCCCGATCACCAGCGCATAACGCTTGAGCGTGGTGTTGGGAAACAGGCTATTGAGGTGCGTCTTGAGCCGGTTCAAGTCCATGTAGGACAGCTTGTAGTCCTTGGGCAAGGACACAATCGACACCACCGACGAGCAGTTCTTGAAGAAGTGCAGGTCATGCAGGGCGGCTGCGTCGTAGCCGGAATTCTTGTATTGCTCCAGTGACGCCTTGTAGCGCTTTGACTCGATCGGCAACAGGCTGATGCCTTCGATGGCCTGGGTCACTTTGTTGAAGTGCGGCAGGTCGATGGAGCGGAAAAACAAGTCATCGATATTCAGCCGCTGTGGCTCTTTATCGAACACCTTGAACTTGTCATTCGACGGCACCGGGGTTTCCGGCACCACGGACTCGGCATAGGCAATCGCTACCGGTCCTGCCAGGCTCATGAACAGGTCATTGGCGTCGAGGCGAATGGTTTCGCCGATGTCGATGCCGGCGCGACGGAAATAGTTCTGGTCGTAGTCAGTCGTGACCGCCTGCGCCGTCAGAATGTTGAAGATCTGCTGCGAGATGTATTGGTTGGCGTGCTTTTCCATCGCGTTGACGTCGATGTTCTGAATGTTGCCGTCATCGCTCTCTTCGGCGTAACGCATGATGTCGTTGGAGATCAGCATCATTGCGTTCCATGGCCGGATACGCCCCTTCACACTGGCTTCGCTGCTGTCTTCATTGTCGAAGTTGTAAGAGAAGTCCCATTCTTCCGACAGGTATTTGCACAGCAACCGCCCGGCGTTGATGTGCAGGGCCTCGGACATTTCGCTGCGGTGATCGGAGATATTCGGCAGCACACAGATGCCGCTGGTGAAGATCGGCTCGAAGACAAACGCGTGGCCGCTCTTGCTGTCGTGCTCGTCGGCGGGTTTGGTGTCGAATGTCTTGTTCATGTACGAGTGCTGCTGGGCCAGGCCAAACTCCGAGGCCATGCCCGAACCCGTACCGCCGCCGGCGCTGAAGATCGAGAAGTACAGGCGCGACTGGTTGGCCTTGATGCCGCAGGAGTCGATCAGGTACGAGTGAATCATCTTCCAGTCAGGGCTGGAAAAACGCTGGGTGTCTTTATTGAGGATGATCTTGGCCAGGTACTGGCCCAGGATCGGCGCGTTACCGGCGCCACCGGCATGGACTTCCGAGAGGTCCATTATTTTCATTTTGCTGTAGTCGCGCAGGAAACCGCTTTTTTCGCCCTTGCGCGAGAAGCGGATGCGACCGGCGATGTCTTTGTCCAGGTCGCCGAGCATCACCAGCGGCTCGACCAGGAACACCGGTTTGGTGGCCTTGTTCGGCCCCAGGCGCAGGTTGTTGCGGATCCACTGCGCCGGGCTGTAACCCTTTTCGGCGTAACGTTTGTCCGGCGACAGGCGGTCTTCGTTGTTGAATTCGTTGAGGTAGAACTTGCGCGCGTTGTACACCAACTCCGCCACGTCCAGCGCGATGTTCGAACCGCAGCGGCCCAGGCCGATCAGGCACACCGAGGGAAATTCCTGCTCGTCGCGCGGGTCGCCATCACCTTCTTGCTGGGGCGGGCGCGGGAACACCATGTCGCGCAGGCCGTCGAGGTTATCGAGGATGCGGTCGGTATTGGTTTCGGTGAAATACAGGTATTGCTGACTGGCCAGCGGACGTGACGGGATCAATGGCTTCGACGATGAGGGGCTGTTCGCCGCGGGGCTCAGTGTCAGGTCGGAAACCGTAGTGGCCGGATTATTTTTAGAAGTCATTGGGCGCCATGTACCTGGGCTGGTTAGCTCGGCGACGACGGTGTCGTCGAACCTTCACGGAATAGGAACTCGCGACTTTTTTAGCGCGTATTTTGCCCAAGCGTCAGGGACAAAGCCTGAGCGTCGCTCGGGGGAATCCTTTCCTTAGTCATGATGAATCGGCCAATATTCGGCGATCTTTAATCAAAAGGAGGCTAAATGATGTCAACCCTACCTTCGTTGAGTTTTGCCGGAATCGGCCTGATGGGCTTGCCCATGTGCCGGCGTTTGTTGGCGGCGGGGTATCCGCTGACGGTGTGGAATCGCAATCCGGCCAAATGCGCAGCGTTGATCGAGGCCGGCGCCCGGCAGGTGGCAACGGCGGCTGAACTGGGTCAGCACGCCGATGTGGTGATGCTGTGCCTGGCGGACACGGCGGTGGTGCGCGAGGTGGTTTTCGGTCCGGTAGGGATTGCCGAAGGGGCGAAAAGTGGGCAGTTGCTGGTGGATTTTTCCAGTCTGGAACCTACGGCGACGCGGGACATGGCCTCGGCGCTTGTCGGCCAATGCGGCATGCGTTGGCTGGACGCGCCGGTGTCCGGTGGGGTCGTCGGCGCCGAAGCCGGCAGCCTGGCGATTATGGTCGGCGGCGAAGCGGCAGACCTTGAGCGAATCAGGCCGGTGCTGCTGAACCTCGGTCAACGGGTAACTCACATGGGTGGTGTCGGCGCCGGGCAGGTGACCAAGGCCTGCAATCAGATGATCGTTGCCTGCAATGCATTGGTGATTGCTGAAGTGGTGGCACTGGCCGAGCGCTCCGGGGTCGACGCCAGCCTGATCGCCGAGGCGCTGGCGGGAGGGTTCGCCGATTCAAAGCCATTGCAGATCCTCGCCCCGCAAATGGCCGAGAGTCGTTTCGAGCCAGTGAAGTGGCACGTGCGCACGCTGCTCAAAGACCTCGACACCGCGGTGAAATTCTCCCGCGAACAGGGCTCAGCCACGCCGATCAGCGGATTGGCCGCACAACTGATGCGCCTGCATGGGGGCCAGGGCTTTTTGGAAAAGGATCCGTCGACGTTAGTGCAGTTGTACCGCAAGCCAGGCTCAGCGGACTGACACTGCGTGAATGTTTGCGCTGATTGATTTCAGCCAGCACCGCAGGCAGTTCGGCCAGCGGCACCGGACGGCTGAGCAGGTGGCCTTGAACCAGGTCGCAGCCCTGGCGTTCGAGAAAGTCATATTGCTCGAGTGTTTCGACACCCTCGCTGACGACCTGTAAATGCAGGGTGTGGGCCATGATGATAATGGCGTGGACGATTTCCATGTCCTGGGTAGCCTTGGGGATGTCCTGAATGAACGAGCGGTCGATTTTCAGCGTGTTCAGCGGCAGGCGCTTGAGGTAGGCCAGGGATGAATAGCCGGTGCCGAAGTCGTCGATCGACAGCGAGACTCCGAGAGAGCGGATCTGCTTCAGCAACGCCAGGGTGTTGGCAACGTTGCCCATCAGCGCGTTTTCGGTGACTTCGAGTTCTAGCCTTTGTGGTGACACCCCGGCAATGCGCAGGGCGTTTTCGATTTCATCGGCCAACTCTTCGCGGGCGAGGTTCAGCGGCGAGCAGTTTACGGCGATCTTGAGTTCTTCGCGCCCCTGGCGGGACAGCTCGCCAAGGTCCTCGCACGCCTTGTGCAACACCCAGTTGTCCAGTTCGTTGATCAGACCATTGGCCTCGGCAATGGCAATGAACCGATCCGGTGCCAGCAACCCGTGAACCGGGTGTTGCCAGCGAATCAGCGCTTCGAGTCTGGTGACCTGGCCGCTTTTCAGGTCGTAGATCGGTTGGTAATAAAGGATCAAACCGGCGTCGTTGCGCAGGGCGTACCGCAGTTCTTCCTCGAGTTGCAGCTCCAGCGTGGCACGGGTTTTCATGTGTGGACTGAAAAAATGCAGCCCGTTGCGCCCGCTGCCCTTGGACTGGTACAGCGCCAGGTCGGCANTTTTCAGCAGCTCTTCGCAGGTCAGGCCGTCTTCGGGAAACAGGCTGATGCCGATGCTGGTGGTCATNACCATGCTGCGCCCGGCCAACTCGATCGGGTCTTTCATTTTCAGCATGATGCGCTGGGCCATGTTCCGGGCTTCTTCAAGGTCATGCAGGCCGATGAGGATGCAGAACTCGTCCCCGCCAAAGCGCGCCACCACATCGTCGTGGCTGCGTACCGAATCTTTGATGTGGCTGGCCAGGACTTTGAGCAACTCATCGCCAGCGTCATGGCCCAGGCTGTCGTTGATCCGCTTGAAGTGGTCGATGTCGAGGAACATCACCGCCAGCATCCCGCCTTCGTTGGCAGTATCGAGCAGTTTTTCGGCGAAAATCTGGTTGAACCCACGGCGGTTGATCAGGTTGGTCAGCGCGTCGTAGTGCGCCACCTGTTGCAGCGACAGGCGTGCCTGATCCAGTTGGCCGAGCAGGGTGTTGACCCGCTGAAGATCGCATTCCTTGTGTTGCAGCTTCTTGTCGGCCAGTGCCGCGCTGATGCTGCTGCCGATGATCAGCAACGTCATCATCGCCACCGTCAATCCCAGTTGCAGGTGGTTGTTGTCGCCGGGCAGCTGCTGGACGCTATCGATGGGCAGCACCAGGCTGAGCGCTGCCATGCCGGTGAAATGCATGCTGACGATGCCGGCCCCGAGCACCAGGCTGGCGGTGTATTTGAGCAGTTGATGAGCCACGCCGCTGCCTTCGCGCAGGTGACGGGAAATCACCAGGGCGGCCAGGCTGGCGCCAATCGCGATGACGACGGAGAGGGCGAACAGGGCGGGGTCGTAATAAGCCGTCGCATTCGACTGCATGGCGGCCATGCCCACGTAGTGCATGGTCGCGATACCCAGGCCGATCCACACTGCGGCCCGCAGGGTTTGCCAGAAACTCACATGACGATGGCTGAGGGTGTGCATCGCCAGCCACGAGGCCGTCAGTGCAAACAACAGTGAAATCAGGGTGATGGGCAGCTGGTAATTGATTTCGATCGGCGCCTGGAACGCCAGCATGCTGATGAAGTGNNTNGCCCAGATACCGCCCGCCAGGCACCCGGCACCGACCCAGCGCCAGAGACGTTGGGAGGCGGCTTTTTCGGCATGGCCGACCCGTTCGGTGATGTCCAGTGTGGCGAAGCCGGTCGCACAGGCGACCACATAAGCCAGCAATACCAGGAAGGGGTTATGGGCGCAATTGAGTATGACCTGGCCGGTCTCTGGCAGTTGGGTCGTGAAATATAAAGCAGGCCACTCCATCGGACGCCCCGTATTTATCCAGCCGACACCATGAACCCTGGCGAATGTGTTGGAGTATAGAGGTCATACAAAGAGTGCAAACGGTAGTGGCATATTGCTGTCGAACATTTTGCAATTACTGCCGCCAGTTATCAGGCGATCTGCTCATAAGGGAGATCGAATTCTGGTTGCAGGGCCGGCAATCCGAACGCTGCCCGTGCCGCATCGCAATCCACATTTGCCTCGCCGTTGGCCCAGGAGGCATCGAACTCCCGACAGGTGCTGGAACGTTGGTCGTAAATCGAGCACTGCACGGTGCTGCCGACTTCGCCGACCAGCCCGACGCAGCGAGTGGGTTTGCAGTCCGTGCCCAGCATGGCCACCCGGCTGGGGCTGATGGGCGCGACAAGCTCGTCAGGCACCGTTCCCCCGGCCGAGGTGCATTCACCCCAGAAAAAAGACACGCGAAAATGAGAACAGCAGGCACCGCAATTCAGACACGGACTGGCTTCGGACATGGGCGATAATCAAAGGAGGGATGGGGGACACGGTGGGGTGGACAAGGCCGCTATTCTAGGCTTCGCGTTGGACTTGGGAAGGGGGCGCAAAAGTATTTTTTCATGTGACCAATGGCGAGAAATATTTGCCTTGCAAAATCCCTTGTGGGAGCGAGCCTGCTCGCGAAAGCGGCGGATCAGTCACCCTCTGTATTGAATGTGCAGGCCTCTTCGCTAGCAGGCGAGCTGCCACAGGTTTGGGTTTGGTGTCATGGGCTGATATCAGCATTACGAATAATTACAGACAGCTCCGGCGGGCCTGTCTAGATTGGAGGTTCCGGGGACAGCGAAGCCCCAATAACAATAAAAGAGACGGACCCCATGCAGAACTCGACCCAAGCGGCGAATGCCTGGCGCATTCTGTTCCTGCTGTTCCTGGCCAATCTGTTCAACTTCTTCGATCGCACCATCCCGGCCATCATCATCGAACCGATCCGCATGGAATGGCACCTCAGCGACTTTCAACTGGGGATCATCGGGACTGCATTCACCATCGTCTACGCCATTGCCGGCCTGCCCCTGGGGCGCATGGCCGATACCGGTTCGCGCAGCAAACTGATGGGCTGGGGCCTGTTCGCCTGGAGCGGCCTGACGGCGGTTAATGGGCTGGTGGGCAATTTCTGGGCGTTCCTGATCGTGCGCATGGGCGTCGGCATCGGCGAAGCCAGTTACGCGCCGGCCGCCAATTCGCTGATCGGCGACCTGTTCCCGGCCCACCGGCGCGCCCGGGCCATGGGCATTTTCATGCTGGGCCTGCCTTTAGGGCTGCTGCTGGCATTCTTCACCATTGGCGCGATGGTCAAGGCGTTCGACAGCTGGCGCGCGCCGTTCTTTATCGCCGCCGTGCCGGGAATGATCCTGGCGGTATTCATGTTCTTCATCAAAGAGCCGAAGCGCGGCGCGGCGGAAACCGTGCAGGTCTCGCAAGAGAAAGTCGACAAGCCGATCCGGCGAATTCTGGCGGTACCGACCTTTCTTTGGCTGGTCATGGCCGGGTTGTGCTTCAACTTCGCTACGTATGCCTGCAACTCGTTTCTGGTGCCGATGCTGCAGCGTTACTTTCTGATGCCGTTGCAGGAAGCGGCGGTGGCGACCGGGGTGATCGTCGGTGTGACCGGTTTGTTCGGGTTGACGCTCGGTGGCTGGGTCGCCGACAAGATCCACCAGCGAGTGGCCAATGGGCGGCTGTTGTTTGCGGCGTTCAGCCTGATCGTCTCGACGGTGTGTACGGCGTGGGCACTGCATGCCGGGCGGATCGAGATCGGGGTGTTCGTGGCGGTGTTCAGTGTGGGCTGGTTGTTCGCTTATAACTTCTACACCTGCGTGTACACGGCGATTCAGGACGTGGTCGAACCGCGCCTGCGCGCCACGGCGATGGCGTTGTTCTTTGCCGGGTTGTACTTGCTGGGCGGTGGTTTGGGGCCGGTGGTGGTGGGCGGTTTGTCCGACCACTTCGCGCACACGGCGATGGCCGCGGCAGGTGCCGAGCAAATGACCGAGGCGTTCAAGGCGGTCGGCTTGCATGATGCGATGTATTTGATCCCGGTGGCGCTGTTTTTCACCATGGTGTTTTTGTTCCTGGCTTCGCGGTGTTTTGTTCGGGATGCAAAGCGGATGAAGGAAGGGTTGGTGGCTGTTGTCGAGCCAGGAGTTTCCGTGGCGGCTGCTTGATTGCTATCGCGGGCAAGCCCGCTCCCACAGGTTCAGTGGTGTTCATGGATGTTGTGCTCGACACGGACCCTGTGGGAGCGGGCTTGCCCGCGATGGGGTCAGCAGCACCACACTATTCATCCAGACAAAAAAGGCCCGCATCACTGCGGGCCTTCTTGTTTTTAGCG
>NZ_NMOJ01000074.1 GCF_002251635.1 Pseudomonas mandelii | reverse complement strand
AGGGCAGGGCGGTCATCAACCCGCCACCAACACCCGAATCGCTTCCAGTCGCAGCGCCGCTTTGTCGAGCATGGCCAGGCCTTGCTCGCGTTGCTGGCGCAGGGCAACCANTTCGCTGTCACGCACGGTCGGGTTCACCGCTTGCAGTGCGGTCAGGCGCGCCAGCTCTTCGTCGGTATCCGCTGCCAGGCGGCGCTTCGCCTCGGCCACACGCTCGGCGTGGCGCGGGGTGATCTTTTCTTCGCCGGCGTTGATGCGCGGCGTCAGCTGATCGCGCTGGGCCTGCACGAACTTGTTGGCGCTGGCGCGTGGCACGCTTTCCAGTTGGTCGTTCAGGGTTTCNAACGACACCCGGGCCGACAGGTCGTTGCCATTGGCATCNAGCAGGCTGCGCANGGCGGCTGGTGGCAGGTAGCGGCCCAGTTGCAGCGAGCGCGGCGCAACCACTTCACTGACGTAGAGCAGTTCCAGCAACACGGTGCCCGGCTTGAGCGCCTTGTTCTTGATCAGCGCCACGGCGGTGTTGCCCATGGAACCGGACAGCACCAGGTCCATGCCGCCCTGCACCATTGGGTGTTCCCAGGTGATGAACTGCATGTCTTCGCGCGACAGCGCCTGGTTGCGGTCGTAGGTGATGGTCACACCTTCGTCGTCACCCAGCGGGAAGCTGGCGTCGAGCATTTTTTCGCTGGGCTTGAGGATCAGTGCGTTTTCCGAATGGTCTTCGCTGTCGATGCCGAACGCGTCGAACAGGGTTTCCATGTAGATCGGCAGGGCGAACTGATCGTCTTGCTCAAGGATGTCTTCCACCAGTGCATCGCCTTCACCCGCACCGCCGGAGTTGAGCTCCAGCAAGCGGTCGCGACCGGTGTGCAGCTCTTGCTCCAGGCGCTCACGTTCGGCACGGGCTTCGTCGATCAGGGCTTGCCACTCGCCGTCGTCGGCGTTTTCCAGCAGCGGCAGCAGGCGTGGGCCGAACTGATGCTGCAAGGCGTTACCGGTCGGGCAGGTATTGAGGAACGCGTTCAGCGCCTCGTGGTACCACTGGAACAGACGCTCTTGCGGGCTGGTTTCCAGGTATGGCACGTGCAGTTCGATCACATGCTTCTGGCCGATTCGGTCCAGACGGCCGATCCGCTGTTCCAGCAGGTCAGGGTGGGACGGCAGGTCGAACAGCACCAGGTGGTGGGAGAACTGGAAGTTGCGACCTTCACTGCCGATTTCGGAGCAGATCAACACTTGTGCGCCAAATTCTTCGTCGGCGAAGTAGGCAGCGGCGCGGTCACGTTCGAGGATGTTCATGCCCTCGTGGAACACCGTGGCCGGGATGCCGGAACGCACGCGCAGGGCGTCTTCCAGGTCCATGGCGGTTTCGGCGTGGGCGCAGATCACCAGCACTTTGGTGCGTTTGAGCATTTTCAGCTGGTCGATCAGCCACTCGACGCGCGGGTCGAAGCGCCACCAGCGGTTTTCTTCCTCAACGTCCGGCTGCGACTGGAAGCTGACTTCCGGGTACAACTCGGCGTGTTCGCCCAGCGGCAACTCGAGGTATTCGTCCGGGTTCGGCAGCGGGTAGGCGTGCAGCTTGCGCTCCGGGAACCCTTGCACGGCGGCACGGGTATTACGGAACAGCACGCGGCCGGTGCCGTGGCGGTCGAGCAACTCACGCACCAGGCGTGCGCTGGCTTCGGTGTCGCCATCGTTGACGGCGGTGAGCAGCGCTTCACCTTCGTCACCGAGGAAACCCTGGATAGTCTTGTGTGCGGTCGGCGACAGGCGGCCCTTGTCCAGCAGCTCCTGCACGGCCTCGGCCACCGGGCGATAGTTCTCGCTTTCGGCGCGGAAGGCGTGCAGGTCGTGGAAGCGGTTCGGGTCCAGCAGGCGCAGGCGCGCGAAGTGGCTGTCCTGGCCCAGTTGCTCCGGGGTGGCGGTCAGCAGCAGAACGCCGGGAATGACTTCGGCCAGTTGCTCGACCAGCGAGTACTCAGGGCTGGCTTTCTCTTCGTGCCACACCAGGTGGTGCGCTTCGTCGACCACCAGCAAGTCCCAGCCGGCCGCGAACAGCGCGTCCTGGGCCTTCTCGTCGTCAACCAGCCACTCCAGCGCCACCAGCGCAAGCTGGGTGTCTTCGAACGGGTTGGCGGCATCGCTTTCGATAAAGCGTTCTTCGTCGAACAGTGCAACCTGCAGGTTGAAGCGGCGGCGCATTTCCACCAGCCACTGATGCTGCAGGTTTTCCGGGACCAGGATCAGCACGCGGTTGGCGCGGCCCGACAGCAACTGGCGATGAATCACCAGGCCGGCTTCGATGGTTTTACCCAGGCCCACTTCGTCCGCCAGCAATACCCGTGGCGCGATACGGTCGGCGACTTCACGGGCGATGTGCAGTTGGTGAGCAATAGGTTGCGCACGCACGCCGCCCAGGCCCCACAGCGAGGATTGCAACTGGCGGCTGGTGTGTTCCAGCGTGTGGTAGCGCAGCGAGAACCAGGCCAACGGGTCGATCTGCCCGGCGAACAGACGGTCGCTGGCCAGGCGGAACTGGATGAAGTTGGACAGTTGGGTTTCCGGCAGGGTGACCTGCTCGTTCTGCCCATTGAGGCCGTGGTAGACCAGCAGGCCGTCGACGTCGTCGACTTCCTGTACGGTCATTTTCCAGCCTTCGAAATGGGTGATGGAGTCACCCGGCGAAAACCTCACACGAGTGAGGGGCGCATTCCGTAGCGCATACTGACGAGTGTCGCCAGTGGCCGGATAGAGCACGGTCAACAAGCGGCCGTCCTGTGCCAGAACGGTGCCTAACCCCAGCTCTGCTTCGCTGTCACTAATCCAGCGTTGCCCCGGTTGATACTGCTGCGCCATGCTGCCTGACTCCCACCTTGAAAAAGCGGGCTATCTTAACGGAATGAGGGCTTCAGGGCCAAAGGACTCTCATAAAAACTCGCACTCTTACGTTAGCCCAGGGACGCGATGCTTGCAGGTCGGGGCACCAATCGGTGCCAAGCCGGTCACAGTTTGCGACCGATGGCTCAAGTCGCCATCCCCGCAGCCGACAGCCTGCTGACAGGAGACTAAATAATTATGCTGCCACCGATGCTCCCCTTGAGTGCCGTGCCGATCACGTCACAGCAGGACCCGATCCGCCAGCGCCCGGATATTCCGCCTGTGGTGCCGGTGCAGGAAAGCTCCAACGAAAGCACCATCGACCTGCAGCAGCGCGATCCAGAAGAAGCGGCTTTTCAGCTGCGCGAGGAACAGCGGCGCAAGCAGGAGCGGGAACGGCGTCGTCGTGAAGCCGATGAGGACCCGGAGGAGCACCTGGCGATCCCCGGCGATGTATTGAATGCCGACAATACCGTGCCGGTGGTGCCGCTGATCGAAGATGCGCCGCGCCAGGGGTTGTGGGTCGATATCCAGATTTGAGGTTGTGGCTGGTCAGCGCTGCCGTGAGACCGCATTATTGTGACAACCCTGCCATACGATGTACTGAGCACCATGAACCAAGACGACAAGCTGATTGATCTCAATTCCGAACGCGCCAAGCGNGTNCATGACTTGAATGACAAGCGCCTGAATGAAGTTCGCCAGGCATTTGAGCAGGCGATGCCGCTTGGCAAAGTTAAGAAAAAGCCCAAGAACAAGCCGAAAAAGCGTTGAAACAACCTGCATCTGTTGATGCAGGTCAGTTATTACCCTTCTTTAAGCCCCGTCGCGGGCGACATTGATCCCGGTCAATTTTCCAATCCGCCTTCTCTATTAACTTAGCCCTATCGCAACAGGGCATGAGCAGGAGGCCCGTCATGTTTTTCGACAACGTGGTGATCGCCGGGGTGCTGACAGTCGGCCTCATGGTTCTGTTTTTCGCAGGGTTCGGATTTTTTATCTGGAAGGATTCGCATAAGCGTAAACCGTAGTTCTTTCTGGATGTAATGAGCACGCAAGGCATTTTGGGCAACTTCGGTTGCCCTTTTTTTTGCCTGCGATTTGGGGATGGGGGCTTCTTTGGAGCCTTTTTGCGAAGGCGGCCTGATAGCCGACCTGTCTCTGCGTGGTGTACATATCCATTCCTGCGGTAACGGCCGCTTATGGTTTCGCTCTTACAGCGAGTCCCTTTTGGCAAACGCCCCAAAAAAGTAAGCAAAAAAACGCTCGCCCCAAGCGTCCGGCCCCTCGCCTAGGCTCGGCGTTCCTTCGCTCCGGCATTCATCNGGGGGCATCGCCTCCGGTCGGCTTCGCTTCGACCTCCTCTCGATGTGTGCGGCTTCGCCGCACGGCGCTACGCGCCCACCCCCCAGATGAACGCCTCCACTCAGCCTCCCGAAGGGGCGGGCAGATCAAGATCAAGAGCAGGCGAGCTAACGCTCGGCCTAATGAGTGGTGAGAAGCCTCGGGCGTACACCGTCCATTGTAGGAGTGAGCCTGCTCGCGAGGCATTCTCATGGTCAACCGATCTCTTTCAACAGACCAGCAATGCCAAGTTGCAGGCCATAAAAAAGGCGCGAACCTCTCGGAACGCGCCTCTTTTGTCGCAGCGATGTATCAGCTGCCCAGTGCCTTCGATGCCAGCCAGAACAGGCCGGCCGACAGGGCCACTGTCGCGGGCAGGGTCAGGACCCAGGCCATCAGAATGGTCTTCACCGTGCCGCCTTGCAGGCCGCTTTTATTGGCAACCATGGTGCCGGCAACGCCGGAAGACAGTACGTGAGTCGTGGAAACCGGCAGGCTGAAGATGTTGGCCAGGCCAATCATGCTCGCCGTGGTGATCTGCGCCGACATGCCCTGGGCATAGGTCATGCCCTGCTTGCCGATCTTCTCACCGATGGTCAGCACCACACGTTTCCAGCCCACCATGGTGCCCAGGCCCANGGCCAGGGCGACCGCCAGAATCACCCAGAACGGAGCGTATTCAGTGGTGGNGGTCAGGTCTTTGCGCAGCTTGTCGAGGTCGGACTTCTCACGCGCATCCAGGCCCGGCAGCTTGCCGACTTTCTTCGCGGTGTCATCCAGGCAGAGCAGATAACGACGCACTTCGATGCGGCTTTCCGGCGACAGCGAGTGGTAATCCGCTACACCTTTAAGGGTGCCGAGGAGGGCGGTGATGGTCGGTTCGGTCTGTTGCGGGTTGCAACGGAATTTCTCCGGCAGATCGCCTTCCACGCTTTTGCCCAGGGCCAGGTACTCGCCCAGGGTGTCGGCGTTGCGCTTGTAGAACTGGCTCAGGTGCACGGTGGCGTCGCGAGTCCGTTCGATCTGGTAGGTGGTGCTGCCCAGGTCGAGTACGAACTGCGCCGGCACGATACCGATCAACACCAGCATGATCAGGCCGATCCCTTTCTGACCATCGTTGGAACCGTGCACGAAGCTCACGGCCATTGCGGAAATCACCAGCACCAGGCGATTCCAGAACGGCGGGTGTTTCTTGTCGTCGATCTTGCGGCGCTGTTCCGGTGTCTTGTGCATCTTCGACAGAGGACGCCACCATTTCAGACCGATCAATATCAGAGCTGCGACCAGGAAGCCAGCCATCGGCGAGAACACCAGGGAGGCACCGATATCGACCGCTTTCTGCCAGTTCACACCGTCAGCCAGGGGGATATCGTTGATCAGGGCATTGGCCAGGCCGACACCGAGGATCGAGCCGATCAGGGTGTGGGAGCTGGAGGCCGGGATACCGAAGTACCAGGTGCCCAGGTTCCAGGTGATCGCCGCTGCCAATAACGAGAAGACCATGGCCAGCCCGTGACCGGTGTTCACATTGATCAGCAGCTCTACCGGCAGCAGGTGGACGATGGCATACGCCACGCCGACACCGCCCAGCAGTACGCCGAGAAAGTTGAACACACCGGAAAAGAACACCGCCAGATGCGGCGGCATGGCTTTGGTATAGATGACTGTGGCCACCGCGTTAGCGGTGTCATGAAAGCCATTGATGAACTCGAAGGCGAGGACAAAGGCAAGGGCGAGCAACAGGCTCACTAGAACCCAAGCATCCAGTCCGCTGAATAAATCGATCATGAAGGTTTTCTGACCCGGTCGTAAGGGGGCGCGATTATGCCAGAAAACCTCANTAATCGATGCACTAGGTGCTCATCGGTAACATTCTTCAACGAATTAGTTTGTGACGATAGCCTATCCCCGAGGTTTTTACCGGGTTTTGCAAGTCATTGAATTCAGATGAAAAGGCCGCAGCCACAAGGGTTTCTCTCGTGAGGCCGAGAGGCTTGAACACTTGTGTGAAATATCTGAGAGGAGGGTCAGGCAAGTGCCATTTACCTCATCCGCAAGGTGAGGTGGCCGCTGCCCGCTTGTAGCGGGCGCGAAAGGCATCATCAGAACACCCCGCTTTTAACGGGTGCCGATGCAGACCCTGAAAGGATTCAGGCCGAAGTAATCAGGGTTCTTCGGCTTTGAGTTCCTTTTCCATCTTCTGCAATTCCTGGGTGAATGCCTGATCTTGAANACTGGCGCGCTTGCGCCATGGTTTGCGCTCCGGCTCAGGCTGCGCGGCGTAGGTGGTGACTTCCCCGCCGTAAACGTCCTTGTAACGTTGTTCCTGGCGCTCAAGTTCCGCGCGCAGTTCGTCTTTCGTCACAGTGCTACCTGTATGAGTTGAGATAAATTCTGGTGAAACGCGCTGCATCGAATCTATTGACCACACTCGTCGAAAGGCCAATGCCCGATAAAGGCATCGTTTTTTACGGCGTGCGAACAATACTTCCATGTTGCAGGCGGCCACGGCACCAGAGAAAAACAGCTGACGTAGCATCAGTTACCTGTTTCAGCGAGCGCGTTGGCGGAACATATGAAATGAGCGTCAAGCGCTTGCTGCAGGCAGCGACGATAGAAAACCGGGCTGCCGGGTAGCGGAACCGGCACGTAAAAACCGCTTCGCCACTGAGGTGCATTATAGCGGTCGATCCGAAGAACACTATCGCTTGAGAGTTAAAAGTAGTTCTACCTGTGTGATTGTTTTGTTACTCACAACTTTCAGCGGTAACTAGGGTGTGGATGATGTCACATTGCGACGATGTCTTTCTGACGCCATAAAGTCGAACAAGTTAACCCCACTACATCAGCCCTTAATCAGCGAAGAATAAAAGCATGTAGCGGACACTGCGCAAATCAGCGCGGATAAGGTGGCCATCGCCTGTAAGGCCGATTGCGATTATCGGTCGATGGTTCGATAATCGCCCAATCTTGCGGCCTGTGGCTTGTGTGCCGGACCCGAAGCCGCATGTAATAGCCGCTGAGCCGTGTAGGAAAAGGACCTGATATGAACGATCAAATGCGCAATTCCTTCGCTTCAGCGGCGCCGCCGATCGTGGCTTCACCGGCCAAGCGCATCCAGGCGCTGACCGGNGACCCGGATTTCATGACNTCCCTGGCCCGGGGATTGGCGGTGGTTCAAGCGTTCCAGGAGCGCAAGCGCCACCTGACCATTGCCCAGATCAGCCACCGTACCGAAATCCCCCGCGCCGCTGTGCGACGTTGCCTGCACACCCTGATCAAACTCGGCTACGCCACCACCGACGGTCGCACCTATTCGCTGCTGCCCAAAGTGCTGACGCTCGGCCATGCCTACTTGTCCTCGACGCCACTGGCGGTGTCGGCCCAGCCGTATCTGGACCGCATGAGCGAGCAACTGCATGAAGCCTGCAACATGGCCACGCTGGAAGGCGACGACATCCTTTATATCGCTCGCTCGGCGACCACACAACGCCTGATTTCCGTGGACCTGTCGGTGGGCGGGCGGTTGCCCGCGTATTGCACGTCCATGGGCCGGATTCTTCTTGCGGCACTGGACGACACGTCGCTGCGCGAATACCTCGACCATGCGGAGTTCCAGGCCAAGACCAGCCGAACCTTGCACACCCCCGAGGCGTTGCTCGAATGTCTGCAAGAAGTGCGGCAACAAGGCTGGTGCATCGTTGACCAGGAACTGGAGCAGGGCCTGCGCTCNATTGCTGTTCCGGTGTACGACGCTTCGGGCCAGGTAGTGGCCGCGCTCAACGTCAGTACCCACGCCGGACGGGTCAGCCGCAACGAGCTGGAGCAGCGTTTCCTGCCTGGTTTGTTGAGCGCCAGTCGTGACCTCAGTGCCCAGTTGTTTGCCTAAGCTGTTCGATAAACGCACAGAGTTGCGTTTATCGAATTGACGCTGTTTCCCCAAGATCACTAATGTCGCGGCAGCGCCAGCCTTGGCTGGCACATGTCCGACTGCGTTCTTGCGTGGAATAAAAATAATGAACCAGCCTCAGTCTGCTGTAGGGAACTGCCTCGATGTGCAGTCCTTCATCAATGCTCAACCCATTTCGCGCTACCAGTGGCGCGTGGTGATCCTGTGTTTCCTGATTGTGTTCCTTGATGGCCTCGACACCGCCGCCATGGGGTTTATTGCGCCCGCGCTGTCCCAGGACTGGGGCATCGANCGAGCCAGTCTCGGCCCGGTAATGAGTGCCGCGTTGATCGGCATGGTCTTCGGCGCACTGGGCTCCGGTCCCTTGGCTGACCGCTTTGGGCGAAAAGTCGTACTGGTCGGCGCGGTATTGTTGTTCGGGGCTTTCAGCCTGGCCTCGGCTTACAGCACCAACGTCGATCAACTGCTGGTGCTGCGCTTCCTCACCGGCCTGGGCCTCGGCGCCGGGATGCCGAACGCCACCACGNTGCTCTCCGAATACACTCCCGAGCGCCATAAATCGCTGCTGGTGACCAGCATGTTCTGTGGATTCAACCTGGGCATGGCCGGTGGCGGGTTTATCTCGGCCAAGCTGATCCCGGCGTTCGGCTGGCACAGTCTGCTGCTGATCGGCGGGATTCTGCCGTTGATCCTCACCGTCGTGTTGCTGTTCTGGCTACCGGAGTCGGCGCGTTACCTGGTCGTGCGCAACCGTGGCACCGACAAAGTGCGCAAGGCCCTCGCACCGATCGATCCGACGGTCGTCGCCCAGGCGTCGAGCTTCAGCGTGCCGGAACAGAAAACCGTCAAGGCCCGCAACGTGTTCGCGGTGATCTTCTCCGGCACCTACAGCGCCGGCACCTTGTTGCTGTGGCTTACCTACTTCATGGGCCTGGTGATTGTTTACCTGTTGACCAGTTGGCTGCCAACCTTGATGCGCGACAGTGGCGCCAGCATGGAACAGGCCGCGTTTATCGGTGCATTGTTCCAGTTCGGAGGGGTACTGAGTGCGGTGGGTGTGGGCTGGGCAATGGACCGGTTCAATCCGCACAAAGTCATCGGTATTTTCTATCTGCTTGCCGGGGTGTTTGCCTACGCGGTAGGGCAGAGCCTGGGCAATATCACACTGCTGGCGACCTTGGTGCTGATTGCCGGGATGTGTGTCAACGGTGCGCAATCGGCAATGCCGTCGCTGGCGGCGCGTTTTTATCCGACCCAAGGGCGCGCGACCGGGGTGTCGTGGATGCTCGGGATTGGCCGGTTCGGCGCGATTCTCGGCGCGTGGATGGGCGCCACGTTGCTGGGCCTGGGCTGGAACTTCGAGCAAGTGCTGACGGCACTGGTGATCCCGGCCGCGTTGGCGACTCTGGCGGTGGTGATCAAGGGCATGGTCAGTCATGCGGATGCGACCTGAGTCCGGATTTCAACATCTTCGGTGCGTTTGAGGGCCTCTTCGCGGGCAAGCCCGCTCCCACAAGGATTGCGCATCAACCTGTGGGAGCGGGCTTGCCCGCGATGCTTTTAAGGATCGGTAGTCAGACAACAATCTGTTCGATAAACGAACACTCAGTCGATTATCGGATTGTTTGGCGTTTTGCACAGGCTTAACCTGCAGTCATTCCGGCGCTGCGCATCGCGCCTTTTTCTACCACTGTCGGTTCATCACAAACGGGAGCCTGCCCCATGGCTGAAATCCTTTCGCTGCGTGACGCCGTGAAGCAATTCGTGAACGACGGCGATACCGTCGCACTCGAAGGCTTTACTCACCTGATCCCTACCGCAGCGGGTCATGAAATCATTCGTCAGGGCAAGAAAGACCTGACGCTGGTGCGTATGACGCCTGACCTGATCTACGACCAGTTGATCGGCGCCGGCTGCGCTCGCAAGTTGATTTTCTCCTGGGGCGGTAACCCGGGTGTGGGTTCCCTGCATCGCCTGCGCGACGCCGTCGAGAAGCAATGGCCGCAACCGTTGGAGATCGAAGAACACAGCCATGCCGACCTGGCCAATGCCTACGTCGCCGGTGCCTCGGGCCTGCCGTTCGCGGTGCTGCGCGCCTACGCCGGTTCTGATCTGCCCAAGGTCAACCCGTTGATCAAAACCGTGACCTGCCCGTTCACCGGCGAAGTGCTGGCGGCGGTGCCGTCGGTACGTCCGGACATCACCGTGATCCACGCCCAAAAGGCCGACCGCAAGGGCAACGTGTTGCTCTGGGGCATTCTCGGCGTGCAAAAGGAAGCGGCGTTGGCGGCCAAGCGTTGCATCGTCACGGTGGAAGAAATCGTCGATGACTTGAACGCACCGATGAACAGCTGTGTGCTGCCGACCTGGGCCCTGACTGCGGTGTGCCACGTGCCCGGCGGTGCGCACCCGTCCTACGCCCACGGTTACAACGAGCGTGACAACCGTTTCTATCAGGCGTGGGACCCGATCGCCCGCGACCGTGGGACCTTTACCGCCTGGATCGACGAATACATCCACGGCACCGCCGACTTCAGTGAATTCCAGGCCAAGCTGGCCGCCGCGCAGGAGGCCAAGTAATGGCTTACTCGACCAATGAAATGATGACCGTCGCCGCCGCGCGCCGCCTCAAAAACGGCTCGGTGTGCTTCGTCGGCATTGGCTTGCCCTCCAAGGCCGCCAACCTGGCGCGCCTGACCTCGTCGCCGGATGTGGTGTTGATCTATGAATCCGGCCCGATCGGTGCCAAACCGTCTGTATTGCCCCTGTCTATTGGCGATGGCGAACTGGCGGAAACCGCTGACACCGTGGTACCGACCGGTGAGATTTTTCGCTATTGGCTGCAAGGCGGGCGCATTGACGTCGGCTTCCTCGGCGCCGCCCAGGTCGACCGCTTCGGCAATATCAACACCACCGTGGTCGGCGATTATCACCATCCCAAAGTGCGCCTGCCAGGTGCCGGTGGCGCGCCGGAGATTGCCGGCTCGGCCAAGAGCGTGCTGATCATTCTCAAGCANTCGGCACGCTCCTTTGTCGACAAACTCGACTTCATCACCTCGGTCGGCCACGGCGAGGGCGGTGATTCTCGCAAGCGTCTCGGCCTGCCGGGTGCCGGTCCTGTCGGGATTATTACCGACCTGTGCATCATGGAACCGGAGGAGGGCAGCCACGAGTTTGTGGTGACCGCGTTGCACCCGGGCGTGACCCGTGAGCAAGTGATCGCGGCCACCGGTTGGGCGATTCGGTTTGCCGAGACGGTTGAACACACCGCCGAGCCCACCGACGTCGAGCTGAAGGCGCTCAGGGACCTGGAAGCTCGCACCGCCGCCGCCCACGGCCAGGCACCGGGAGAAGCATGATGCGCGACGTTTATATCTGCGACGCGATTCGCACCCCCATCGGCCGTTTCGGTGGCGGCTTGTCAGCGGTGCGTGCTGACGACCTCGCCGCCGTGCCGATCAAGGCGCTGATGGAGCGCAACCCGTCGGTGGACTGGAACGCAGTGGATGAGGTGTTTCTCGGCTGCGCCAACCAGGCCGGGGAAGACAACCGCAACATCGCGCGCATGGCGCTGTTGCTGGCNGGCCTGCCGGAGAGCATTCCCGGCGTCACCCTCAATCGCCTGTGCGCGTCGGGCATGGACGCCATCGGCACCGCGTTCCGCGCAATCGCCAGCGGTGAAATGGAGCTGGCGATTGCCGGTGGCGTCGAGTCGATGTCGCGCGCACCGTTCGTGATGGGTAAAGCCGACGCGGCCTTTTCACGCGCCATGAAACTGGAAGACACCACCATCGGCTGGCGTTTTATCAACCCGCTGATGAAGGCCCAATACGGCGTGGATGCGATGCCGCAGACCGCCGACAACGTCGCCGACGATTACGCCGTATCCCGCGAGGATCAGGACGCTTTCGCCCTGCGCAGCCAGCAGCGCACTGCCGCCGCGCAAGCTGCAGGATTTTTCGCTGAAGAAATCGTCGAAGTGCGGATTGCCCACAAGAAAGGGGAAACCGTCGTCAGCCAGGATGAGCATCCACGCGCTGACACCACCCTGGAAACCCTGGCCAAACTGAAACCGGTCAACGGTCCCGACAAAACCGTCACCGCCGGTAATGCTTCCGGTGTGAACGACGGCGCGGCGGCGCTGATTTTGGCCTCGGCCGAAGCGGTGAAGAAACACGGCCTCACCGCCCGCGCTCGGGTATTGGGCATGGCCAGTGCCGGTGTCGCGCCGCGCGTGATGGGCATCGGCCCGGTGCCGGCGGTACGCAAACTGANCGAGCGCCTCGGGCTGGCCGTCAGCGATTTCGATGTGATCGAACTCAATGAAGCCTTCGCCAGCCAAGGGTTAGCGGTACTGCGTGAGCTGGGCTTGGCGGACGACGCGGCCCAGGTCAACCCGAACGGTGGCGCCATTGCCTTGGGCCATCCGTTGGGCATGAGCGGTGCGCGTCTGGTCCTGACNGCGCTGCACCAGCTGGAAAAAACCGGCGGCNACAAAGGCCTGGCGACCATGTGCGTCGGTGTCGGCCAGGGTCTGGCCTTGGCCATCGAACGCGTCTGACGCCCGGCAGACTAATAAGAACAGAGGAAAGCGAAATGACTGACAAGCCTGGTTACCGTCGCCCGCAGGAAGGCACCCAGCCGGACTATCTGCACCCGACTTATCAATCCACCAACCGTCGCGCGCCGTCCAAGCCGTTGGTGTTTTTGCCACATTCGTTGTCGGAAATTACCGGCCCGACCATCGGCGCCGAGCGTATCAACGAGAAGGACAACGACCTGACGGTGCAGCACGNGGGCGAGCCCCAGGGCGAACGCATCATCATCCATGGCCGCGTGCTGGATGAAAACGGCCTGCCGGTACCGGGCATTCTGGTGGAGATCTGGCAGGCCAATGCCGCCGGTCGCTACAACCACCAGCGTGACCTGCACGACGCGCCGCTGGACCCGAACTTCACCGGCACCGGGCGCACCGTCACCGATGCCGAAGGTTGGTATCAGTTCCAGACCATCAAGCCCGGCGCCTACCCGTGGGGCAACCACCACAACGCGTGGCGCCCGGCGCATATCCACTTTTCGCTGTTCGGGCCGAGCATCCTGACGCGGCTGGTCACGCAGATGTATTTCCCGGGCGACCCGCTGCTGGAATATGACCCGATCTATAACTGTGTGCCGGACACCTCGGCCAAGCAGCGCTTGATCGCCCGCTTCGACCTGGAAAAAACCATTCCTTCCTATGCCCTCGGCTACCGCTGGGACATCGTCCTGCGCGGCCGCGACGCCACGCCGATGGAGAAATGAGATGACACTCAATGCGACCACGTCCCACACCGTCGGGCCGTATTACCACATTGGCCTGACCTGGCTGAACCGCGAAGACTTGACCGTGCCCGCGACACTGGGCGAGCGCGTGGCGATCAGCGGGCAAGTGGTGGACGGCAACGGTGATGTCGTCAACGACGCCATGCTCGAAGTCTGGCAGGCCAATGCCGCCGGCAAGTACGACCACCCGGAGGATGAGCAGGAAAAGGCTGTNGACCCGAACTTCGAAGGCTTCGGCCGGGTGCCAGTGGACGCCGAAGGGCGCTTTCGTTTCACCACGATCAAACCCGGAANGGTGGANGGNCTGAAGGGCACCACCCAGGCGCCGCACCTGGTGGTGCTGGTGTTTGCGCGTGGGTTGGTGAAGCACTTGCTGACGCGGATTTACTTTGAGGGCGAACCGGCGAACCTCGACGACCCGCTGCTGGAATGTGTACCGGCCGAGCGCCGCAGTACCTTGCTGGCGAAGCAGGATGCGTCGGGTGTTTATCAGTGGAATGTCATCCTGCAAGGCACCGATGCCGAGACGGTGTTCTTCGATTACTGAAAACACCGAAAATCCCTGTAGGAGCCAGCAAGCCGGCTCCTACAGGGGGGATTGGTGTTGCTGATCTCCCTGTAGGAGCCAGCAAGCCGGCTCCTACAGGGGGGATTGGTGTTGCTGATCTATCGGTGGAACGGGACTGTTGCAGAGTGTGTCTAGACTGTCATGGTCCTCAAAGAGTGAAAAACAATGACAACTAACACGGCTACTACAGAGCATTACACCGGCGAAGAGCGCAGCAAGCGGATCTTTGCGATTGTCGGCGCCTCGTCNGGCAACCTCGTCGAATGGTTCGACTTCTACGTCTACGCGTTCTGCGCCATTTACTTCGCCCCGGCGTTTTTTCCGTCGGACGACCCAACGGTCCAACTGCTCAACACCGCCGGCGTGTTCGCCGCCGGGTTCCTGATGCGGCCTATCGGCGGCTGGCTGTTTGGCCGTGTCGCGGACAAGCACGGGCGCAAAAATTCGATGCTGATCTCGATTCTGATGATGTGCTTCGGTTCGTTGCTCATCGCCTGCCTGCCGACCTACAAGGACATCGGCGTCTGGGCGCCGATCATGCTGTTGTTCGCCCGCTTGCTGCAGGGCTTGTCAGTGGGTGGCGAATACGGCACCACCGCAACCTACATGAGTGAAGTTGCACTCAAGGGCCAGCGCGGTTTCTTCGCTTCGTTCCAATACGTGACGCTGATCGGCGGGCAATTGCTGGCGGTGTCGCTGGTGGTGGTCCTGCAACAGTTCCTTACTGAAGATGACCTGCGTGCCTACGGCTGGCGGATCCCGTTTGTGGTCGGTGCGGTGGCGGCGTTGATCTCGCTGTTCCTGCGTCGCACGCTCAAAGAAACCACCAGCAAGGAAATGCGTCAAAACAAGGACGCCGGCAGCATCCGCGCGTTGTTCCGCAACCATAAAGCAGCCTTTATTACCGTGCTCGGTTACACCGCCGGCGGCTCGCTGATTTTCTACACATTCACCACTTACATGCAGAAGTATTTGGTGAACACCGTGGGCATGCACGCCAAGACGTCGAGCTACATCATGACCGGCGCGCTGTTCCTGTATATGTGCATGCAGCCGCTGTTCGGCATGCTCGCGGACAAAATCGGCCGACGTAACTCGATGCTGTGGTTCGGTGCATTGGGTACGCTGTGCACCGTGCCGATCCTGCTGAGTCTGAAAAGTGTCAGCAGCCCATTCCTGGCCTTTGTGCTGATTACCNTGGCNCTGGCGATCGTGAGTTTCTACACCTCGATCAGTGGCCTGGTAAAAGCCGAAATGTTCCCGCCGGAAGTGCGCGCACTCGGTGTTGGCCTGGCGTATGCGGTAGCCAATGCGATCTTCGGTGGTTCGGCGGAATACGTGGCCCTGAGCCTCAAAGCCGCGGGCATGGAAAACTCCTTCTACTGGTACGTGACGGTGATGATGGCGGTGGCGTTCCTGTTCAGCCTGCGCCTGCCGAAAGAAGCCAAGTATTTGCACCACGACCTTTGATCCATCTGCGTGGGCCCGACTGGCCCACGCCTTCAGGGACTGTTTATGAACCAGCGACCGGGCAATCAATTGTTCGATGCCTATTTCACTGCCCGCGATATGCGTGAAGTGTTTTGCGATCAGGGCCGGGTTCAGGCCATGCTCGATTTCGAAGCGGCGTTGGCCCGGGCCGAGGCGCGGGTGGGCTTGATTCCGCAATCGGTTGTCGCCTCGATCGAAGCGGCTTGTGTGGCCGGACATTACGACTTTTCAGCCCTCGGCGAGGCGATCGCCACGGCAGGCAATTCGGCGATTCCGCTGGTCAAGGCGTTGGGTAAACAGATCGCCGCCAACGATGCCGACGCTGAACGCTACGTGCACCTGGGTGCGACCAGTCAGGACGTGATGGACACGGGCCTGGTGCTGCAACTGCGCCGGGCGCTGGAGCTGATCGAAAGCGATCTGGCGCAACTGGGCGAAACATTGGCAACCCAATCCCAGCGTTACGTCGCCACACCGCTGGCCGGACGCACCTGGTTGCAGCACGCAACGCCGGTCACCCTCGGCATGAAAATCGCCGGTTGGCTGGGCGCCATCACCCGCAGCCGACAACGTCTGCAAGAACTCAAACCGCGCCTGCTGGTGCTGCAATTCGGCGGCGCATCCGGAACCCTCGCGGCCCTCGGCGACCAGGCGATGCCGATTGGCCAAGCGCTGGCTGAAGAATTGAAACTGACACTGCCGGATCAGCCCTGGCACACCCAGCGTGATCGCTTGGTGGAGTTCGGCGCGGTACTTGGTTTGATCGCCGGCAGCCTCGGCAAACTCGGCCGCGACATCAGCCTGTTGATGCAGACCGAAGCCGGCGAAGTGTTCGAACCGTCGGCGCCGGGTAAAGGTGGCTCGTCGACCATGCCGCACAAACGCAACCCGGTCGGCGCGGCTGTGCTGATCAGCGCCGCCACCCGCGTTCCCGGTCTGCTCTCGACCCTGTTCAGCGCCATGCCCCAGGAACACGAGCGCAGCTTGGGCCTCTGGCATGCCGAATGGGAAACCCTGCCGCAGATTTGCCGGTTGGTGTCCGGCNGCCTNAANCANGCGTTGCTGGTGGCGGATGGACTGGAAGTCGACGCCGAGCGCATGGCCCGCAACCTCGACTTGACCCAAGGTCTTGTGTTGGCCGAAGCGGTGAGCATCGTCCTCGCGCAACGGGTCGGCCGCGACACCGCGCACCATCTGCTGGAGCAATGCTGCAAACGTGCGGTGGCCGAACAACGTCATTTGCGAGCGGTACTCGGTGACGAGCTGCAAGTGACCGCCGAACTGTCGGATGCTGAACTCGATCGTCTGCTGGACCCCGCCCATTACCTCGGTCAGGCCCATGCCTGGGTCGAGCGAGCGGTGGCTGAACATTCTGCATTGACCGCGTAAGGAGACCGCTGTGGCCTTTGTACAACTCGCCGAGGGCGAACTGCATTACCAATTGGAAGGTCCGGTCGACGCGCCAGTGCTGGTGCTCTCCAACTCGCTGGGCACCGACCTGCACATGTGGGACGCGCAGATCGCCGCGTTCTCCAAGCATTTCCGGGTGCTGCGTTTCGACACACGGGGGCACGGCAAATCGCTGGTCACGCCGGGCCCGTACAGCATCGAGCAACTGGGGCACGACGTGCTGGCGTTGCTGGATGCACTGCACATCGAGCGCGCGCATTTTTGCGGTCTGTCCATGGGCGGTTTGATCGGCCAGTGGTTGGGCATCAACGCTGGCGAGCGGCTGAACAAACTGGTGGTGTGCAACACCGCCGCGAAAATCGGCGACCCGTCGGTGTGGAACCCACGGATTGAAACCGTGCTGCGGGACGGTCCGGCAGCGATGGTCGCGCTGCGCGATGCGTCGATTGCGCGCTGGTTTACCCCAGACTTTGCCGAGGCCAATCCGTCNCAGGCCAGGCAGATTACCGACATGCTCGCTGCCACTTCACCTGAGGGTTACGCCGCCAATTGCGCGGCCGTACGCGATGCCGACTTCCGTGATCAGCTGTCCGCGATCAAGGTGCCGCTGCTGGTGATCGCCGGCACTGAAGACGCGGTGACGCCGCCATCCGGTGGTCACTTTATCCAGGCGCATGTGCAGGGCGCCGAGTACGCCGAGTTCTACGCCGCGCATTTGTCCAACGTCCAGGCCGGTGCTGCGTTCAGCGAACGGGTACTGACGTTTTTGTCAGCTGATTAAGGGGGTTGTTGTGGACGAGAAACAACGTTATGCCGATGGCCTGCAAGTGCGCCGCGACGTGCTGGGCGATGCCCATGTCGACCGCAGCCTCAATGCCCTGACCGAGTTCAACAGCGAGTTCCAGGAAATGATCACCCGCCATGCCTGGGGTGATATCTGGACGCGCCCCGGCCTGCCTCGGCATACCCGCAGCCTGATCACCATCGCCATGTTGATTGGGATGAACCGCAGTGAAGAGTTGAAATTGCATCTACGTGCTGCCGCCAGTAATGGCGTGACCCGCGCCGAGATCAAGGAGGTGCTGATGCAGAGCGCGATCTACTGCGGGATCCCGGCGGCGAATGCGACGTTTCACCTGGCGGAGTCGGTGTGGGATGAGCTGGGGGTTGAATCGCGGGAGTAATCCTGGTGATTTGCGGTGGCTGAGCTGACGCCTTCGCGGGCAAGCCCGCTCCCACAGGGATCTTCAGGGAACACAAAACTTGTGTTCACACCAGACCACTGTGGGAGCGGGCTTGCCCGCGATAGCGGTGGATCAGCCTGCATCCATTCTGAAATTTAAACGGNNGTGGATCAGCCTGCATCCATTCTGAAATTTAAACGGTCGCAATAATAAAGATCCGCTTGAACGGAAACAACGTGCGCCCATCGCTCTCATGCGGGTAATGCGCATGCACCCGCATCATGAAGTGATAAATGAACCGCGCCTGTTCCTCATCCTTCAACCCTTGCATCACCGCCCGCAAGGCCGAGACCTTGATCCAGTCATAAATCGGCGACTTGCCGTCCACGACCTGCAACTGCTCGGTCTCCCAGATATCCAGCGTCCGGGTAATCGGTGAGAACAGCCGGTGGTAATTTTCCAGCGACAGCAACGGCCGCGCCGCCATCGTCTCGCGCAGTTGTGCGCAGCCGAGCGGTTTGCCGTTGGAGCCGCCATCGTTGAGCGTATCGAGCATCAGTCGATACCAGACCGAATCCCGCCAGTCAGGCATGTGCGCCGCCAGGCAACCGCCCGGATTGAGATAACCGAGCAAACGCGGCAGCAACTGTTCGTGACCGTCGATGAAGTGCAGCACGGCAGCGGCAAAGAGTAGATCGGCGGGTTGCTCCGGTTGCCAGTTCTGCAGATCGCACTGCTTCCACTGCGCGTTGATCGGCAAACATCGGGCCTCCTGAAGCATCTGCTCCGAACTGTCGATGCCCATCAGGTGTGCGCGGGGCCAGCGTTTGGCCAAAACTTGCGTCGCAATGCCGGTGCCGCAGCCAAGGTCGTAGATGCGTTTGGGGTTTTCAACGTCGACGCGCTCGAGTAGCTCGATCACCGGTCGTTGTCGAAGTCGCGAGAATTGCTGGTAGGCGGTGGCGTCCCAGTCTGCGGGGCCCTTCCTTGTTTGCAGTTTGGTGCTCATGAGGTTGTGCTCTCTGGCGGTTCAAAGTTGTCTTCCAATGACGTTGAGGGTTTTGAGCGCAAACCCCACACCTCGTCGTGTATCGGGCTCGCGCAGTAATTTCAGCAACTGGTAAACCCCAGGGGGCTGTTCGCTTTTTGTGCTGTCGGCTTTTGCCGTGCGTATGGCATTGCTGACGCTCCAGGTGGTCGCGGTTGCGTTCTCGAAAAGCACTGCCAGTTTTTCCACCATGGGTGGGTCCAGCAGATCGACGAGGTCGCTGACCAGCGAAAGCAGGTCCACCAGGTTGTCCAGCCGCCCACCGTCAATCAACGGTTTAAGCTTTTCCATCAGCGCGTTTAATACCGGGCTGATGGCGGGGCTGATTGATTCATTTGACAGGTCCATGACGATTCATCCTCTCCCGGTGCAGGGTCAAAGCATTCCGCGGGCGACAGCCCAGTACAGACCGCGATTGAATCCGTGTCTGAGTAACCCGCCGAGTTTGGTGGGCGGGGTTGGCAGAACATCGTGCTGGTAGTCATACCAAAGCGGCATACCGGCATTCAGCCCCATCTGCGCCACAGCCTGCACACGCCCGTCGTAAACAGCGATGGTGGTGCCCAGACGAATTTCGGCGGCGATGTTATTGGCGATGACAGGGGCCTGGTTATGGCAGGCGCCGCCGGCTTTGCTGACAGGCAGGTCGACGGTGTCACCGATGACGTAGACGTTTTCCAGGCCGTAGACCTGCAACGTTTCATGGTTGGTCGGCAACCAGCCTTCGTGGTTGGGCGCTTGTGAGGCGCCGGACTCCAGCACGGCATCCACAGCCCTGATCGGTGGTGTTGCCATCAGAATGTCGAAGGATTGCTCGTCACCTTCTTCGGAGTACGCAATTTTTTTGTCCGGATCGACCCGCTTCAGGGTGAACCCGCGTTGAAAGCGGATATTTTTCTGCTCGAAAATACTCGGCAGAATTTCCCCTGTCGGGCGCTGCAGGAACAGGCAGTTACGCAGCAGTTGAGCCGTGGTCGGGTAGGTGTAGATGATTTCCACCTTGTCCCGCACGCCACGACGCCGCAAGAAATCATCAAGCATCAACGTGGTTTCGACGGGGGCGATACCGCATTGATGCGGGACATTAGGCGTTTGCGGGAAGGACACCGTAATAAAGATGCGGCCCTTCTCGATCGTGCTAAGCCGTTGTGCCAACTGCCGGGCGGGCTCGTATTGATAGAAATGGTCGCCGGCTTCCTTCAGGCCTTCGATGCGTTCCGGAGCGGGTACGCAACCTGTGGCGATGACCAGAAAGTCATAGTCGTAAACCTTTCCGCTACGGGTTTTCAGGCGTTGCCCGGGGAAATCAAAACGTGTCACTTCTTCAACGTTGAAGGTGATTTCCGGGCGTAACAGTGAACGCTCCGCACGCTTGAGTTCTTCCTGGAAAAACAGGTTGAACGCTACGTACATGAACGCCGGTTTATAGAAGTGATCGGGGGAATTGGACAGCAGTGCAATCGAGACTTCGCCGCGCAGGATTTCTGGATACAGCTTGCCGGCCAGTTGATTGGCCAGCATGGTTCCACCAACGCCGCCACCGACGATAACTATTCGCTTGCTCATACCTGACCTCCCGGGTCATGGCAGCTTCGCGTACAGCATCCGGAGATAACGGAAGAAAACAGGGGCTCCTACATCAGTGATGGAGAATTAAACACGCTTTTTGACTGTATCTGCCCGCTCGCAAAATACCAGGCAAGCCGACAGGTGGTTACAGGCAGCGGCCTTTTGACGTCGACCGCTGCCAGGGTGCGGTTACAACAAACTGATCGGATAGCTGACGATCAACCGATTCTCATCGAACTCGTTATTGCTGAAGTCCCTGCGCATCGTGGAATTGCGCCAGCGTACGTTGAGGTCCCTGAGTGCGCCGCTTTGCACGGTGTAGCCCAATTCGCTCTCGCGGCCCCATTCCTTGCCGTCGGTGATGGTGCCGGTGTGCACGTTACTGCCGCTGATATAGCGGTTCATCAGNGTCAGGCCGGGNATGCCGAGGGCGACGAAGTTGTAGTCGTGGCGCACTTGCCAGGATTTTTCCCGGGCGTTGTCATAACTGGAGTTGTAGCTGTCGTTGGCCAGGGTGCCGCCGCTGGTGCCGTTGACCCGCATCCACGCGCTGTTGCCGGTGAGTTTTTGCAGGCCGACGTAGAACGTGTTGCCCCCATAGCGGGCCGAAAACAGGCCGGACCAGGTTTTGTTGTCCAGGTCACCTGCGCGGGCGCTGCCGTCCTCCTTGCCGTAGAAGAAACCCAGGTTGGCGCCGAGGGTCCAGTCGCCAATGGGCTGACTGTGAATCAGATTCACGTACTGCTGGCGGTAGATGTCCTTGAGCTGGGCGTTCCACACGCCGATTTGGGTGCGCTTGTCGTTGAATGCGTATTCGCCGCCCTGGAAGTTGAAACGGTCGGAGGTGAAAGCAGCTTTGCCGGACATCGACATGTCCGACATGCTGCTGTCGTCACGCGGGCTGTTGGCACGGAACTGGCCGCCATAGAGGGTCAGGCCGGCGATTTCNTTGGAGGTGATCTGGCCGCCACGGAAGGTTTGCGGCAGGGAGCGACCGTCGTCCGAGCGCAGGATCGGCAGCACCGGCATCCATTCACCGACCTTGATTTCGGTTTGCGACAACCTGGCCTTGAACGCCACGTTGGTGCGACCGAAGTTGTCCGCAGGGCGACCGTCGTGATCCAGCGGGAGCAACTGCGTTCCGCCCGTGCCTTTGCCGCCGTCGAGCTTCACCGAGTACAANCCCAACACGTCCAGCCCGAAACCCACGGTGCCCTGGGTGAAGCCGGACTTGGCGTCGAGGATGAAACTTTGCGTCCACTCTTCNGCCTTGCCCTGGGNNTTGGTCGGGTTGGTGAAGTTGCGGTTGAAGTAGAAGTTGCGCAGGTTCAGGTTGACCTTGGCGTCTTCGACAAAACCCGACTCCTCGGCCATGGCTGGCAGGGCCGCGCAGGCCAGGGCGATGGCTATCAGGCTTGGGAAGTGGTACCGCGTGGTGGAAGGCGTCATGGGCTCGGGTCTCTCTAATTGTTAGGGATGAAACGGGGCGCTGCCGCAACGTCGGGGTTGCAGACAAGGGATTCGATTTTGTGAAAAAGCGGGGCGGGATCAGCCGGACAGGGCAGGGCGCGGGGGCATGGTGTCGAACCTGATGTTATTGGTCTTGTGCGACGAATGGTGCGGGGGATGGGCTGGAGGGTTCAATCGGGGAAAGCGGGTTTTGGGCGGTTACCGAACGCATGTTGGTCTGAGGTTTTTGCGTTGTTTGGGCTGGCCTCTTCGCGGGCAAGCCCGCTCCCACAGGTTCAGCGGGGTTCACAAAGTTTGTGTTCGACACGGACACTGTGGGAGCGGGCTTGCCCGCGAAGAGGCCATTACTGACACCACACCTTTTCCCGCAGCCAACAAAAAGCCCACCAAAAAGGTGGGCTTGGTGTTTTCACAGCGCTATCAGAACAACTTCATCTTCGGCGCTTCTTCTTTCAGCGGTTCGACTTTCGCCGTCTGCTCGTTCCAGCCACCACCCAGTGCCTTGTACAGATTGACCGCACTGATCAGCTGCGCCAGGCGATCGGTGATCAGCGATTGCTGGGCACTGAACAGCTGGCGTTGGGCGTCGAGGAAGGTCAGGTTGCTGTCGACACCAATGCGGTAGCGACGCTCGGCCAGGCGGTAGTAGTCCTGGTTGGCGGCGACGAAATCACGCTGCGCCTGCAGCTGNTCGTTGTAGGTCTGGCGGGCAGCCAGGCCGTCGGCGACTTCCTGGAACGCGGTCTGGATGGATTTCTCGTAGTTCGCCACGCCNATGTCTTTCTGCAATTTGGCGTAGTCGAGGCTGGCGCGCAGGCTGCCGGCGTTGAAGATCGGCAGGTTGATCTGCGGCGAGAACAACCAGGTGCCCGAACCGCCCTTGAACAGACCGGACAGGTCTGGACTCAAGGTCCCGGCATTAGCCGTCAGGCTGATGCTCGGGAAGAACGCCGCCCGTGCCGCGCCGATGTTGGCGTTGGCCGCTTTCAGGTTGTACTCGGCCTGGAGGATATCCGGACGACGTTGCAGCAAGTCCGATGGCAGACCGGCCGGCACGTCGCTCAGCAGGTCGTCGGCCAACGGCTTGGCGGCTTGCAGATTGGCCGGGATGCCGGTGCCGAGCAGCAGCACCAGGCTGTTTTCATCCTGCGCGACCTGACGGGTGTACTTGGCCANTTGCACGCGGGCATTTTCCACCGAGGTGCGCGACTGGCCCAGGTCCAGGGCCGAGGCCACGCCGACTTCGTTGCTGCGCGTGGTGAGCTTGTAGCTCTGCTCGAATGCGCCCAGGGTGTCCTGGGTCAGCTTGAGCAGTTCCTTGTCGGCCTGCCAGGTCAGGTAGGCGTTGGCCACGCTGGCCACCAGGCTGATCTGAGTGCTGCGACGTCCTTCTTCAGTGGCGAAGTACTTCTGCAGGGCTTCTTCGCTGAGGCTGCGAACCCGACCGAACAGGTCGAGTTCATAGGCACTGATGCCAACTGTAGCCGAATAGGAACTGCTGATGCCCGCTTCGCCAGTCTGCGACGCACGTGCCGGAAGGCGCTGACGGCTGCCGGTGCCATTGGCCGAAACAGCCGGGAACAGATCGGCACGCTGGATGCGGTATTGCGCCGCATAGGCGTCGATGTTCAGGGCCGCGACACGCAGGTCACGGTTGTTCACCAGCGCGGTCTGGATCAGCTGTTGCAGGGCAGGGTCATGGAAAAACTGCTTCCAGCCCTGCTCGGCAGCGGCCTGGCCCGGCGCCTGGGCCGACGAATACGCCGGCCCCTGCGGGAACTGAGCAGCCACCGGCGCTTCGGGGCGCTGATAGTCGGGAATCAGCGAGCAGCCGCTCAGCACGAAGGCGGCAACTGCGATGGAGAGTAGCGACTTGCTCATTGGCCAGCCTCTTTAGAAGGTTCAATAGCGTCGTCCTGGTCGGCTTTTTTGCGCTGGCCAATGGACGACACGGTGACGAAGAACAGTGGGACCCAGAAGATCGCCAGGACGGTGGCGGTGATCATACCGCCAATTACGCCGGTACCGATGGCATGCTGGCTACCTGAACCGGCGCCCGTGGAAATCGCCAGCGGTACCACACCGAGCACGAAGGCCAGCGAGGTCATGATGATCGGTCGCAAACGCATCCGGCACGCTTCGATTGCCGCATCACGCAGGCTACGCCCTTGCTCATGCAGTTCCTTGGCGAACTCGACGATCAGAATGGCGTTTTTCGCTGCCAGACCGATGGTTGTCAACAGGCCCACCTGGAAGTAAACGTCGTTGGAGAGTCCCCGCAGACTGGTCGCCAGCAGCGCCCCGATGATCCCCAGCGGCACCACCAGCATCACTGCGATCGGGATCGACCAGCTTTCGTACAGCGCCGCCAGGCACAGGAACACCATCAGCAGCGACAACGCGTACAGCGCGGGCGCTTGTGAGCCGGACAGCCGCTCTTCGTACGACAGACCGGTCCAGGAAATACCGACACCGGCCGGCAGTTTCTTCGCCAGGGCTTCGACTTCCGCCATGGCTTCACCGGTGGAGTAGCCCGGGGCCGGGGCACCGAGGATTTCCATCGCTTCTACACCGTTGTAACGCGAAAGCTTCGGCGCACCGTAGATCCACTCGCCCTTGGCGAAGGCGGAGAAGGGCACCATGGTTCCGGCGGCGTTACGCACATACCATTTCTTGATGTCTTCCGGGCTCATCCGCGAATTGGGTTGACCTTGCACGTACACCTTCTTCACCCGACCGCGGTCGATGAAGTCGTTGACGTAGCTGCCACCCAGGGCGATCGCCAGGGTGCTGTTGATGTCGGTGAGGGTCAGGCCCAGCGCGCTGGCTTTCTCGTCATCGATTTCCAACTGGTATTGCGGCTCGTCGTTCAGGCCGTTCGGACGCACCTGATAAAGCACCTTGCTCTGTGCCGCCATGCCGAGGAACTGGTTGCGAGCCGCCATCAACTTGTCGTGACCGATACCGGCGCGGTCTTGCAGGAACACGTCGAAACCGGTGGCGTTACCCAACTCCAGTACGGCGGGTGGCGCGAAGGCGAACACCATCGCATCGCGGAAGGTGAAGAAGTGCTGCTGGGCGCGGGCGGCGAGTTTGAACACGCTGTTTTCCGCATCCCGCTGATCCCACGGCTTAAGCATGATGAACGCCAGGCCCGAGCTTTGGCCGCGACCGGCGAAGTTGAAGCCGTTGACGGTAAACACAGAAGCCACGGCGCTCGATTCCTTATCCAGCAGGTAGGAGCGCATCTCATCGATCACCACCTGCGTGCGCTCGGCGCTGGAGCCGGCCGGGGTCTGCACCTGGGCAAACAGAACGCCCTGGTCTTCTTCCGGCAGGAACGCCGTTGGAATGCGGGTGAACAGCCAGATCATGCCGACGACAATGATCAAGTAGGCCAGCAGGTACGGCGCCTTGTGCGTCAGCATGTTGCCCACGCCACGCTCATAGCTTTTGACGCCACGGTCAAAGCTGCGGTTGAACCAGCCGAAGAAGCCACGTTTCGGCGTGCCGTGCTCGCCTTTCGGAATTGCCTTGAGCATGGTGGCGCAGAGTGCCGGGGTGAAGATCAGCGCAACCAGTACCGACAGGGCCATGGCCGAGACGATGGTGATCGAGAATTGCTTGTAGATCACACCGGTAGAGCCACTGAAGAACGCCATCGGCAGCAGTACCGCCGACAGGACCAGGGCGATACCGACCAGTGCACCCTGGATCTGCCCCATGGATTTCTTGGTAGCCTCCTTGGGTGACAGGCCTTCTTCGCTCATGACCCGCTCGACGTTTTCCACCACGACGATGGCGTCATCCACCAGCAAGCCGATGGCCAGGATCATGCCGAACATGGTCAGGGTGTTGATGGTGAAACCGAACGCCGCCAGGATCCCGAAGGTACCCAGCAACACCACGGGTACGGTCATGGTGGTGATGATGGTCGCGCGGAAGTTCTGCAGGAACAGGAACATCACCAGGAACACCAGCACGATCGCTTCGACCAGGGTATCGACTACGCCGGAGATCGACTCGGTCACCACCGGGGTGGTGTCGTAGGGGAAGACCACTTCCATGCCTTGCGGGAAGAACGGCTTGAGCGTGTTGATGGTGTTGCGCAACGCTTTCGCGGTGTCGAGGGCGTTGGCACCGTTGGCCAGTTTCACCGCCAGACCGGAAGCCGGCGCGCCGTTGAACTGAGCGTTGATGCTGTAGTTTTCACCACCCAGGCCCACGTCGGCGACATCGGACAGGCGCACTTGCGAACCGTCCTTGTTGACCTTGAGCAGGATCTTGTNGAACTGCTCGGCAGTCTGCAGGCGGGTCTTGCCGATGATGGTGGCGTTCAACTGTTGGCCAGGCGCAGCAGGCAGGCCACCCAGTTGCCCGGAGGACACCTGGATGTTCTGCGCCGCGATGGCCGCTTTCACGTCCACTGGCGTCAGGTTGAAGTTGTTCAGCTTGGCCGGGTCGAGCCAGACACGCATCGCGTACTGGGAACCGAAGACCTGGAAGTCACCGACACCCGCGGTCCGCGAAATCGGGTCCTGGATGTTCGACACGATGTAGTTGGACAGGTCGTCCTTGGTCATGCTGCCGTCTTCCGACACCAGACCGATTACCATCAGGAAGTTCTTCACCGACTTGGTCACGCGGATACCTTGCTGCTGCACTTCTTGCGGCAGCAGTGGGGTCGCCAGGTTCAGCTTGTTCTGCACCTGAACCTGGGCGATATCCGGGTTGGTACCCTGGTTGAACGTCACGGTGATGGTCATGCTGCCGTCGGAGTTACTGTCCGAGGAAACATAACGCAGGTTGTCGATACCGTTGAGCTGTTGCTCGATGACCTGCACCACGGTGTCCTGCACGGTTTGTGCGGACGCACCTGGGTAGGTCACCTGGATGTCGATGGCGGTCGGCGCGATGGCCGGGTATTGGTTAATGGGCAACTTCATGATCGAAAGTGCCCCGACCAGCATGATCACCAGGGCAATAACCCAGGCGAAAATGGGGCGGTCGATAAAAAATTTCGACATGGATTACTCCCCTTTGCCGCTGGAAGCCTTGTCAGCTGCCTGTGCGGGGGCCGGGTTCTTTGCGCCAACGTTAGTCGCTTCACTGGCTTTGACTTCGATGCCAGGTTTGACGAATTGCAGTCCTTCGGTGATCAGACGATCGCCGGCCTTCAGGCCGTCTTCGATCAGCCATTGGCTGCCGACAGTGCGGCTGGCCTTGAGCTGACGCAGTTCGACCTTGTTGTCCGCACCGACGATCAGCGCCGTTGGAGTGCCCTTCAGGTCGCGGGTCACGCCTTGCTGCGGTGCCAGGATAGCCTTGCTGTTCACGCCGGCTTGCAGCTGGGCGTGGACGAACATGCCCGGCAGCAGGGTGTGTTCAGGGTTCGGGAACACGGCGCGCAGGGTCACGGAACCGGTGGTCTGGTCGACCGACACTTCGGAGAACTCCAGCTTGCCGTCCTGGCCGTAGGCGGTGCCGTCTTCCAGGGTCAGCTTGACCGCTGCCGCGGTGTCACCGGCCTTTTGCAGGCGACCGCTTTCCAGTTCGCGGCGCAGCTCAAGCATTTCTGCCGAGGACTGCGTGACGTCGACGTAGATCGGGTCCAGTTGCTGGATCACGGCCATGGCATCGNCCTGGCCACTGGTCACCAGCGCGCCCTCGGTCACGTTCGAACGGCCGATGCGGCCGGAAATCGGCGCGTAGACCTTGGTGTAGCGCACATTGATCTGGGCGGTTTGCACGTTGGCTTCCGACGTCATGCGGTTGGCAACGGCCGTGTCGTATTCCTGACGGCTGACGGCTTGCTCATCGACCAACTGCTTGTAGCGGTCGGTGATCGACTTGGTTTGGGTCAGGCTCGCTTGTGCGCTTTTCAGGGTGGCTTCATACACCGACGGGTCGATCTGGTAGAGCTGTTGCCCTTCCTTCACGTCGCCGCCTTCCTTGAACAGGCGCTTGAGAATGATGCCATTGACCTGAGGACGAACCTCCGCGATGCGGTAAGCCGTCGTGCGGCCCGGCAGCTCGGTGGTCAGGGTAAAGGCTTGCGGTTGAATGGTGACCACGCCGACCTGAGGGGTTTGAGCGGGCGGAGCCGCTTCTTCCTTTTTACATCCGCTGAGCAGCGATGCCAGGGCGACGGCAGTGACCAGAGCGGTAACAGCTGGCTTAAGTTGCATGAAGATCCTCGGGTCAGGCGCGCAGAATGCGCACAAGAAGTGTGGAAGGGTAAAAAACAAGCTGTGGGTGGATAAGTAGCTTGCTAAGGAATATACTTACGTTCATGGTTGTTTGTAAACACCTTGGCTGCGTATCCACCCTGTTACCAACGCCCGTCAAAGGTTCGAATTGTAAGCCGGGGACGAGTCCCAAGAGCGCTCGCCCCACTTTTGTTCAGCGGCTGTTCAGGCATCGCTGAAGCATCCTGATTGAGGTTTTACTGCCATGGTCCGTCGTACCAAAGAGGAAGCTCAAGAAACCCGCAGCCAGATACTGGAAGCGGCAGAACAAGCCTTTTATGAGCGCGGCGTTGCGCGGACTACGCTGGCGGACATCGCCGCGTTGGCCGGGGTGACGCGCGGGGCNATCTACTGGCATTTCAGCAACAAGGCGGACCTGGTGCAGGCCATGCTCGATAGCTTGAAAGAGCCGCTGGATGAAATGGCCAGGGCCAGTGAAAGCGAAGATGAACTCGATCCGCTGGGCTGCATGCGCAAGTTGTTGATTCATTTGTTTCATCAGGTGGCTCTGGACCCGAAAACCCGGCGCATCAACGAGATTTTGTTTCATAAGTGCGAATTCACCGATGAAATGTGCGATCTGCGTCAGCAGCGTCGTGAAGTCAGCCTCGATTGCAATGTGCGAATCGCCCTGGCCCTGAGTAATGCGGTGAATCGGGGGCAAATGCCCGAGGACCTCGACACGGCCCGCGCGGCCATCAGCCTGCACGCCTACATCGATGGCATGCTGTACCAGTGGCTATTGGCCCCGGACAGTTTTCAACTGCACACCGAAGCCGAGCGTTGGGTCAATACAGGATTGGACATGCTGCGCCTGAGCCCCAGCCTGCGCAAATAAAACAAAATGCGTAATTGGATCCGGTTATGTCAACCATTAAGGCGAGCGTTGATCCCTTCAATGTTCGCCTTAATGCACCGTGATGCTTTTATATACGCACGCTCGTCAGGTTGAAAGGTAGCGAGCTACGTATTTTGTAGGGATTTTGTGTCGCGCGTGTGAATCGGTGTGAAGTCCTGTGAATAACCGTGGCGCAACAAAAAGCCCCGGCTCTTTCGAGTCGGGGCTTTTGCATTTCAAGGGGGATGCTTACATCACGGGATAGTCGATGTAACCCACTGGGCCCTTGGCGTAGAACAGCTCGGGACGCGCTTCGTTAAGCGGCGCATCCGCCTTCAGGCGCGCCGGCAGGTCCGGGTTGGCAATGAACGGTACGCCAAACGCCACCGCATCAGCCTTACCGGAAGCCAGCCAGGCATTGGCGCTGTCTTTGGTGAAGCGTTCGTTGGCGATGTACGGGCCGCCGAAGGCTTTTTTCAGTTGTGGGCCGAGGCTGTCGCCGGCTTCTTTTTCACGCGAGCAAATGAACGCGATGCCACGCTTGCCCAGTTCGCTGGCGACGTAGGTGAAGGTTTCGGCCAGGTTGTCGTCGCCCATGTCATGGGAGTCGGCGCGCGGGGACAAGTGCACACCGACACGGCCGGCGCCCCAGACTTCGATGGCGGCGTCAGTCACTTCCAGCAGCAGGCGCGCACGGTTTTCCAGGGAACCACCGTAGTTGTCGGTACGTTTGTTGGTGCTGCTCTGCAGGAACTGGTCGAGCAGGTAACCGTTGGCGCCGTGGATTTCCACGCCGTCAAAGCCTGCGGCCTTGGCGTTTTCGGCACCGACGCGGTAAGCATCGACGATGTCGGCGATTTCAGCAGTTTCCAGGGCACGCGGCGTTGGGTAGTCGGCCAATGGGCGAACCAGGCTGACGTGACCCTTCGGCTGGATGGCGCTCGGTGCGACTGGCGCTTCACCGTTCAGGTACGACTCGTGGGAAACCCGGCCGACGTGCCACAGTTGCAGGAAAATCTTGCCGCCAGCACCGTGGATCGCCTTGGTCACATTGGCCCAGCCGCGCACCTGGTCGTTGGACCAGATACCCGGAGTGTCCGGGTAGCCCACGCCCAGCGGCGTCACGGAAGTGGCTTCGCTGATGATCAGCCCGGCGGAAGCGCGTTGCACGTAATACTCGGCCATCAGCGCGTTGGGCACGCGACCGGCATCAGCGCGGCAGCGGGTCAGCGGCGCCATGATGATGCGGTTCGACAGTTCCAGGTCGCCCAGTTTGATCGGATCGAAAATAGTCGTCATGGGATAACACCCCTCTTNANGTATCAGTTGGTCGCAGGGGCCAGGTCGGCATCGCCGCTCTGACGGAAAGTAATCAGGGTCACCAGCAGGGCAAGAATCGCCAGGGCCGCAGCGGCCAGAGGCACGCTGGTCAGGCCGAAACCGTGGGCAATCACACTGCCGCCAACCCAGGCGCCCAGGGCGTTGCCGATGTTGAAGGCGCCGATGTTCAGGGTGGACACCAGGTTCGGCGCAGCCTTGCCGTAGGTCACCACGTTCACTTGCAGGGCGGGGACGGCGGCGAAGCACGCGGTGGCCCAGAGGAACAAGGTGATTTCAGTCGGGATCACCGCGACGCTGGTCCAGGTCAACACCGTGGAGACCACCGCCATGCTGATGAACACGCCGATCAGGGTGGCCGCCAGGCGCTTGTCCGCCAGCTTGCCGCCGATGATGTTGCCCACGGTCAGGCCCAGGCCGATCAGCAGCAGGGTCCAGGTCACGCCTTTGGGCGACACGCCGGTGACGTCGCCGAGCAGCGGCGCGACATAGGTGAAGAGGGTGAACATGGAGGCTGCGAACAACGCGGTCATGCTCAACGACAGCCAGATCCCGGCGCCNTTGAGGGCGGCCAGTTCGGCGCGCATGTCGAGTTTTTCTTCGTCGCGCTTGGCCGGCAGGAAGCGAATCAGGCCGATCAGCGCCACCACCCCAATGACGGTCACTGCCCAGAAGGTCGAGCGCCAGCCGGCTTCCTGGCCCAGCGCGGTACCCAGCGGCACGCCGAGTACGTTGGCCAGGGTCAGGCCGGTGAACATCAAGGCTACAGCGGAAGCACGCTTGTTNGCCGGAACGAGACCTGCCGCCACCACCGAACCGATACCGAAGAACGCGCCGTGGCAGAGGGCCGTGACCACACGGGCAAACATCAGCACGTTGTAATCACTGGCCAGGGCACAGAGCAGGTTGCCGACAATAAAGATGCCCATCAACGCTACCAGGGCGGCCTTGCGTGGCAGCCTGGCGGTGGCCAGGGCCATGAAGGGCGCGCCGATGGCCACGCCCAGTGCGTAGCCAGTGACCAGCCAGCCGGCGCCGGGAATCGACACGCCCAGGTCCGCCGCCACATCGGGCAGCAAGCCCATGATGACGAACTCTGTGGTGCCGATGGCGAAGGCGCTCAGGGCCAGTATGAGTAGCGAGAGGGGCATTGTTGATTCCTTATCGGCGTACTGACGTAAAGGGTCAGAGCTCTTTGCTGAAGGCCTGGATGATTTCCTCATTGCGTTTGAAAAAGTGCCACTGCCCGGCCTTCTGGCTGCTGATCAACCCGGCCCGTTGCAGGGTGGCCAGGTGGGCCGACACGGTCGACTGGGACAAGCCGCAGCGCTGGTCGATCTGCCCGGCACAGATGCCGTATTCGTGGTTGTGCAATTGCTCTGGGAACTGCACTTTCGGGTCTTTGAGCCAGGTGAGAATGTCTCGTCGTACTGGGTGTGCCAGTGCTTTTATTATTTCGTCGAGGTCGATGGACATGGCGGTTGCTCGNGTT
>NZ_NMOJ01000073.1 GCF_002251635.1 Pseudomonas mandelii | reverse complement strand
CGTAAAGCGTTATATCGCGATGAGGCGAACTTTAAATCGGTAGATCGCGATATACAAATATGATTTTGATCTGACGACCGCATAAATCGCTATATCGGGTTATAACGATGCGTGGAGTGTCAACATTCGAAGGCGCAATGCTAAGCTGCGCCCATGAACTATCTCGCCCATCTTCACCTCGGTGGCCAGCGCCCCGGTCAATTGCTCGGCAGTCTGTATGGCGATTTCGTCAAGGGACGGCTGCAAGGGCAGTTCAACCCGGAGATCGAAGCGGCCATCCAGCTGCATCGCAGCATCGACGTGTTTACCGACCGCCATCCGCTGGTGGATGCCTCGCTGTCACGGTTTTCCATCACACGCCGGCGTTACGCCGGGATCGTGCTCGACGTGTTTTTCGACCACTGCCTGGCGCGGGACTGGACCCTCTACTCGGACCAGCCGCTGGAGCGGTTCACCTCGGATGTGTATCGGGTGCTGTCGACGGAGCCACAATTGCCTGAACGGTTGGCGAGGATTGCGCCGCACATGGTGGCGAATGACTGGCTGGGGTCTTATCAGGAGTTTGATGTGCTGGACCAAGTGCTGCGGGGGATTTCGCGGCGGTTGACCCGACCTGAGGAACTGGCGGGGGCGATGCAGGAATTACGGGTTTTGTATGAGCCGTTGAGTGATGACTTTCGGCTGTTCTATCCGCAGCTTCAGGATTTTGCCCAGAACTATCCAACACCATAACCCTCTGTGGGAGCGGGCGTGCCCGCGATTGCGGTAGCTCATTCAACATCATCGCTGAATGTTAAACCGCTATCGCGGGCAAGCCCGCTCCCACAGGATTTCTGTTTAATCAGGGATTGTGTCAAGCCGCGATGGCGGGGCGCAGCGGTTCCGGTTGCGCCTGAGGGATCGCCCCAAACAACGCCTTCTGCACCGCCTGCTGTGCCTCGAACGCCAGCGCCGCACGCTCCCGGCCTTCGCAAGCGATCGGCTTGAGCACTTTGATTTCCACTTCCCCGCGATCATTGGCGAACAACCGCATCAAGTGCGACAGCAAGTCATCATCGCCAATGAACGGCGCCAGTGAATCGAGTTCACCGTCACGCAGATAACGAATCGCCACCGGTTGCAGCTTCACTTCAGAGTCAATCGCCGCTGACAGCAAGCGGCCATGAAAGGTGCGCAACGAACGTCCATTGGTGGTGGTGCCTTCCGGGAACATCAGCAGTGGATGTGCCTGCGCCAGGTGGCGCGTCATCTGNTTGCGNATCAACTGGCTGTCGCCTGAACCCCGACGGATAAACAGGCTACCGGCCTTGGCCGCCAACCAGCCGGCCACCGGCCAGGTGCGCACTTCGGCCTTGGACAGAAACGACATCGGAGTGAGCATGCCCAGCAACGGAATGTCGGTCCACGACACGTGATTGCTGACCCACAGCATTGGCTGCGTCGGCAGTTCACCGTGCACTGTCACGCGAAAGGGCAGGGCGTTGGTCAGCCGCGCCATAAAAAACCGCGACCAGCGCTGGCGCCGCACCATCGAATGGGCAATGCCCAGGCGCTCGAAAAGCCCGAACACACTGGCCATGCTCAACCCCAGCGCGACCACTACCAGCACTCGCGCAATCCGCGCGTACACCCGTAACCGGCTCATCAGACCGCCGCCTTGAAGTGCTTGGCATAACGCGGGCACAACTCATCGCGCTTGAGCAGGATGAACACGTCGGCCACCTGGAAATCTTCATCCCAGCACGGCTCGCCGCAGATCTTCGCACCCAGGCGCATATAGGCCTTGAGCAGCGGCGGCATTTCCGCGATCACGTTGGACGGCAGGTCCAGCGCCGGCAGTGGTCTTTTCGGCTCGGCGCGCAGGTGTTCGTTGCACAGGTAGCGTTCGCGCAGGCGCTGCATGATCGCGTGGGCCTGGATGCCGCCGTCGTGCATCGGGATGCTCGCGCAGCCCATCAGGTAGCTGTAGCCGCCCTGATTTAACACCTCGGCCAACTCGCCCCACAACACGGCAATGGTGCCGCCATTGCGATAGGCCGGGTCGACGCAGGTGCGGCCGATCTCCAGGATCGGGCCTTGCAAGTGCAGCAAGCCATGCAGGCTGAATTCTTCTTCGCTGTAGAACCGGCCCAGGGTGCTGGCGGCCTGGTGATCGAGTAAACGGGTAGTGGCCACCAATCGACCGCTGTTCAAGTCCCGCACGCCAATGTGGCTGCAGTGAACATCATAGTCATCCATGTCCAGACCCAGTTCCGCGCCTTTCAGCTTGGCGTTGAACTCGCCGCTGAACACGTTGAACCGCAGGGCCTGGGCTTCCTGCAATGCCTGCGCGCCAATCAGGCGTTCGGCTTGCAGACGGCGTTCATTGCCGGTGTCGCTGATGCGGGCGATCTGAGTCATTGGGAATCTCCGTGCGGGCTGGTCAACCCGTCTTGGGTTAGAGCCGATCGACTTTCTTTATGCAGCCGTGTTGTGCAAAGTCAGGCTATGTAGCCCCGGTGTCATCGCCATGAAGCTTTGGTGATGCTTATATGACAGCCCTCAAGGAGCCTCTTATGCCCTGGCAAAATCTGTTGAAACGCCGCGATCGCCTGCCCGCCAACCCGGACCTGGCGGAGGGTTTCGCGACCTTGTTGCAGACGTTGGGCACGGTCACGCCATTCGAGCTGGCGGTGGTCGGCGGGCGTTTGATGACGACGCCGGGTCTGGCGTTTCTGGTGGGCTATCAGGCGGCGTTGCGCATGCTCTGGCCGAGCGCGCCGCTGAGCCTCGGTGCGTTGTGTGCCACCGAACAGCGCAGCCTGCGGGTGGCGGACATGCAGACTCGTCTGAGCGATTTACGCGTGAGTGGGCGCAAGGATTTCGTCACCGCTGGCGATGCGGCCGACTGGCTGCTGATCGCCGCGCGCAGTGAGGAGACAGGCGAAGCTCCGCGCTTGAGTCTGGCAGTGGTCTATCCCGATGAACCGGGCGTGCGCCTGGAAAAACTCCCGGCCATCGCGCTGATGCCGGACATCAGCCACGGTCGGTTGTTTCTGGACAACGCCCAGTGCGAATTGCTCGCGGGGGATGGCTGGGATGCCTACGTCAAACCGTTCCGCACGCTGGAAGACATTTATGTGCTGAGCGCGATGACCGCGTGGCTGTATGGGGTGGGTCAGGACAGTGACTGGCCGCAAGCCCTGCAATTGCGGTTGCTGGCGCTGCTGGCCGGGTGCGCGGAAGTCAGCCGGCAAGCGCCGAATAATCTGGTCGGGCATGTGCTGCTGGGGGGATTGTTTGCGCAGTTCGAGGGGCTCAAGGCAGAGGTTAACCAGGCTCTGGCTGATGGCCCGCAGCATTGGGCGGCAATGTGGCAGCGTGATCAGAGTGTGATGGATCTGGCGGCGGGCGCGCGGGGGAAGCGGTTGGCTAAAGCACTCGCGGGATCTTCATTGAGTTGACTGGCCTCATCGCGGGCAAGCCCGCTCCCACAGGAGGCTTTGGTGTGACACAGATGGTGAGCAACACACAATCCCTGTGGGAGCGAGCCTGCTCGCGATGGCGGCATCACTGGCAACACAAATCCAAAACTGTCATCAACCTCGACTAGGCTCAGCAAGCCCACCCCGCCGAGCCCCCGCCATGTTCAAAGGCTTGCCCCTGATTTTCACGCTGCTGCTCAGCCTCACGGCCCACGCCGAAACCTGGCCCGCCGAGCAATGGTCCATCGGCCCGAAAGTCTCCGGTCCGGTACTTCAAGCCCTGGAAACCTACGCCTTCCCACCTCGCGATGATTCAACTCGAAAAGGCATCCGCACCGACGCCTTGCTGGTGATCCGCGACGGTCAACTGATCTACGAACGCTACGCCGCACCCACCACCGCCAGTACCCCGCACCTGACCTGGTCGATCAGCAAAAGCCTGATGGCCACGGTGCTCGGCGTGGCCTATGGCGAGGGCCTTTTCAAACGTGAGGACCCAGCGGTACGGTTTTACCCGCCACTGGCAAAACATCCGGCAATCACCCTGGCCGACCTGCTGCACTGGGCNTCAGGCCTGGACTGGCAGGAAGACTATGAATACGCCCCGCTGAAATCCTCGGTGGTGGCCATGCTCTACACCCGGGGTCATCAGGACATGGCGGCGTTCACCGCCGACCACGCTGAGTACGCCAAACCAGGCCAAGCCTTTCGGTACTCCAGTGGCGACAGCAATCTGCTGGCCGCCGCGCTGAAAACCATCGTCGGCCCGGCCCGATATCCAGACTACCCATGGACAGCATTGTTCGAGCCGTTAGGGATTCGCCACGCCGTCTGGGAAACCGATGCCAACGAGACCTTCGTCGCTTCGTCCTACGCCTACCTCACCGCCCGCGACCTGGCCCGCGTCGGCCTGCTGATGGTGCGCGACGGTCGCTGGGGTGAGCAGCAATTGCTGCCTAAAGAGTGGGTCGCCTTCAACCGCCAACCCTTCGCCCGCTATCAGGCCAATCAGGACGATGCGGTTCCTGGCGGTCATTGGTGGCTCAATCGCGCGGTGGAGGGCGCTGCTCGACCCTGGCCGGATGCTCCGGCCGATACCTTTGCCGCTTTGGGCCATTGGGGCCAGGCGATGTACGTGATTCCCAGNGAANACCTGGTGATCGTGCGCTACGGCGATGACCGCGACGACCTCTACCAGCACAACGAATTGCTCAAGCTCGCGCTCAAGGCCTTTGCCGGGACGGTGCAGCCATGAACAACTTTATTCGTCGCCGACCGTTCAGCACGTTGTGGCTGGTATTGCTGGTCGCCTTGCTCGGCTGGATCTGGCAAGAGCGGGTGGCGCTGTGGGCGTTCCCCGACATCATCAGCGCCTACACCGCCAAGGAATATTGCTCGTGCCGGTACGTGATGAATAACCAAGCCGGGTACTGCCACACCTATGTCAAACAGTGGCTGCCCACCAGCGGTTTCACCGATGACCCCGCCAGCAAACGCGTGACCGTCAGCGGCATGGGCCGCAGCAACAGCGCGCAATGGATCGGCGAACGCCAGGGCTGCCGCCTGCAACCTTGAACACGCTGAAACCCTGTGTGGTTATAGCTTTTTTTGTGGCGANAGTTTGCATCTGGCTCTAGGGCGGTTAAGGTTCGTGCAGGTTTATTTTCCTCACGAGTCTCTATGTTCAAGCGGTCCCTTTCCAAAACCCTCGCCTTCCTGCTGATGGCCGGCACCAGCCTGTCGGCCCAGGCCAATTGGTACCTCGACGGCGAGTCCTCGCGGCTGTCGTTCATCAGTACCAAAAACGCCAACATCTCTGAAGTGCAACGCTTTCTGGTGCTGCACGGAAAGGTCAGTCCCAAAGGCCTGGCCGAGGTGGAGGTCGAGATGGAGTCGATCAACAGCGGCATCCCGCTGCGCGATGAGCGCATGCGCAAGGAACTGTTCGAGATCCAGACCTTCCCCGAAGCGCTGATCACCGCGCAGATCGATCTGCGCCCGATCAACGACCTCGCGCCCGGTGCCCAACTGGAGCTGCGCTTGCCGCTGACCGTCAACCTTCACGGTAAAACCCACGAATACAACGCCGAACTGCTGGCGACCCGTCTCGATGACCGGCGCTTCCAGGTGGTAACCCTCGAGCCACTGATCATCAATGCCGAAGACTTCGATCTGGCACCGGGTCTGGATAGTTTGCGCAAAGTGGCCGGATTGTCGGCCATCAGCCTGTCGGTGCCGGTGGGTGCGGTACTGATTTTCACGGCGCGCTGACATGGCCGGTGCAATCTTTCCCTGGCGTGCAGGCAACCACTTCGAACTGCTGATTGACGGTCCGCAGTTTTTCCCGCGCATGTTGGTCGCGATTGCCCGCGCCGAGCAGCAAGTCGAGTTGGAGTTGTACCTGGTGGAAGCCGGCGCATGCGCCGAAGCCATGGTGCAGGCGTTGGTGCTGGCCGCCGAACGCGGCGTGCTCGTGCGTTGCCTGTTTGATGATTACGGCAGTTTCGCGTTCACCCTGACCCTGCGTCAGCGCCTGATGGCGGCGGGGGTGGAGCTGCGCTTCTACAATCGCCTGAGCTGGCGGCGCTGGGTCGGTAACTTTTACCGCGATCACCGCAAGCTGTTGCTGGTCGATCAGAGCATGGCGGTGGTCGGCGGTACGGGCGTCACGGACGAGTTCTGGACGCCGGGCGAAGACGCCAGCGAATGGCATGAAGTGATGGTGGTAATCACCGGCCCCTTGGTGATCGACTGGCAGTTGCTGTTCGACCGGCAATGGATCGCTAACCGTCACCGCCGCGCCTGGAAACCCGCATCGCACTTCGGCCTGCCGCGTTTGCCCCGGGTACCGCCCATGGGCGAGGGCATGGGTCGGGTGGCCTATGCCGACGCCCGCCAGCACCGCGACATCCTGCAATCGCTGATTCGTGCGCTGAACAGCGGCCAGCGGCGGATCTGGCTGGCCACGCCGTATTTTTTGCCCACCTGGAAAGTCCGCCGCTCATTGCGCAGGGCCGCCAGCCGAGGCGTCGATGTGCGCCTGCTGCTGACCGGGCCGCGCACCGATCACCCCTCCGTACGTTACGCCGGGCATCGTTATTACCCGCGTTTGCTGCGTGCGGGTGTGCAGATCTTTGAATACCAGCCGTGCTTTCTGCACCTCAAAATGGTGCTGGTAGATGATTGGGTGAGCATCGGCTCGTGCAATTTCGACCATTGGAATTTGCGCTTCAATCTGGAAGCCAACCTTGAAGCGCTGGACCCGGGACTGACAGGTGCAGTGGTCGCGAGTTTCGAGAAGGACTTTGCGCAGAGCCAGGAGGTCAGCCTGGAGGAATGGCAACGCCGACCGCTGTGGCGGCGGGTCAAGCAAAGGGTGTGGGGATGGGTGGATCGGTTGGTGGTGAACCTGCTGGATCGCCGGGGCTGAAGACGATCTTCTGAACAACTGTGGGAGCGAGCTTGCTCGCGATGGCGGTNTGACAGTCAACATCGATGTTGAATGTNATGGCCTCATCGCGAGCAAGCTCGCTCCCACAGGGTNCTCATTCGGCTTTAAGGGTTACAGCAATTCAAAGCTCTGCTGCGTCACGTCCTGGGAATCCAGACCGATCTGCACGTTGAATTTGCCTGGCTCCGCAGCGTACTTGAGCTGGGCATTGAAGAACTTCAAGTCGTCTTCGGAGATGGTGAAGTGCACGACTTTCTGTTCGCCGGCCTTCAGCGTGATTTTCTGGAAGTTCTTCAGTTCCTTGACNGGGCGGATCATCGAGCCGGCCACGTCCTGGATATACAACTGCACCACGGTTTCGCCGTCGACCTTGCCGGTGTTTTTCAGCGTGACGCTGGCGTCGAGCTTGCCGGTTTTATTCAACGTGGTGGACGACAGCGCCATGTCCGACAAGCTGAACGTGGTGTAGCTCAGGCCATAACCAAACGGGAACAGGGGGCCGGTGACGTCATCGAAATACTGCGAGGTGTAGTTGCCCGGCTTGCCTGGGGTGAACGGCCGGCCGATGCTCAGGTGGTTGTAGTAGGTCGGAATCTGCCCCACCGAGCGTGGGAAGGTGATCGGCAGCTTGCCTGACGGGTTGTAGTCGCCGAACAGCACGTCGGCGATGGCGTTGCCGCCTTCGGTGCCGGCGAACCAGGTTTCCAGGATCGCGTCAGCCTGCTTGTTCTCATCGAGAATCGACAGTGGGCGGCCGTTCATCAATACCAACACCAAAGGCTTGCCGGTGGCTTTAAGGGCCTTGATCAGATCACGTTGGCTTTGTGGGATGTTCAGGTCGGTACGGCTCGAGGATTCGTGGGACATGCCACGGGACTCGCCCACGGCAGCCACGACCACGTCGGCGTCCTTTGCGGCTTTCACCGCTTCGTCGATCATCACTTGCGAAGAGCGCGTGTCATCCACCACTTCCGGCGCATCGAAGTTGAGGAAGTTCAGGTAATCCAGCACTTTCTTGTCGCTGGTGATGTTGGCGCCACGGGCGTAGATCAGGGTCGACTTGTCTGAAATAGCGGCGTTCATGCCGTCGAACAACGTCACCGATTGAGCCGGACGGCCAGCAGCGGCCCAACTGCCCATCATGTCGATCGGCGCCTTGGCCAGCGGACCGACCAGAGCGATTTTCGCGGTTTTCTTCAACGGCAGGGTTTCGCCCTGGTTCTTCAGCAACACCAGGCTGCGGCGCGCGACGTCACGGGCCTCGGCGCGGTGCAGACGGCTTTCGGCGTAGGTGTCGGCCGGGTCATCCTCGGCCTTGCCGATACGCAGGTACGGGTCTTTGAACAGGCCCATGTCGTACTTGGCGCCGAGCACTTCACGCACGGCATTATCGATGTCNCTTTGCTCGATCTCGCCGGACTTCAACAGNCCCGGCAGCTCTTTGCCGTACAGGGAGTCGTTCATGCTCATGTCGATGCCGGCCTTGATCGCCAGCTTGGCGGCTTCACGCCCGTCCTTGGCCACGCCGTGCTTGATCAGCTCGAAGATCGCGCCGTGGTCACTCACGGCCAGGCCTTTGAAGCCCCAGTCTTTGCGCAGCAGGTCGTTCATCAGCCAGGTGTTGGCCGTGGCGGGTACACCGTTGATCGAGTTCAACGCCACCATCACGCCGCCGGAACCGGCCTTGATCGCCGCGTGGTACGGCGGCAGGTAGTCCTGATACATCTTGACCGGGCTCATGTCGACCACGTTGTAGTCGCGACCGCCTTCCACCGCGCCGTACAGGGCGAAGTGCTTGACGCTGGCCATGATGCTGTCGGCATTGGCGGGGCTGGTGCCCTGGAAGGCCTTGACCATCACTTCGGCAATGCGCGAGACCAGATACGTGTCTTCGCCGAAGCCTTCGGACGTGCGGCCCCAGCGTGGGTCGCGGGAGATATCGACCATCGGCGCAAAGGTGATGTCGAGGCTGTCGGCGGCGGCTTCCTGGGCGGCGATACGCCCGGAGCGGCCGATGGCGTCCATGTCCCAGCTGGAGGCCAGGGCCAGGCTGATCGGGAAAATCGTGCGGTGGCCGTGGATCACGTCATAGGCGAAGAACATCGGGATCTTCAACCGGCTGCGCATGGCCGCGTCCTGCATCGGACGGTTTTCCGGGCGGGTGATCGAGTTGAAGGTGCCACCGATACGGCCGGCGGCGATTTCCTTGCGGATCAGCTCGCGGGGCATTTCAGGGCCGATGCTGATCAGGCGCAATTGGCCGATCTTTTCATCGAGGGTCATTTGTTTCATCAGGTCAGTGATGAAAGCGTCCTTGTTCTCCAAAGGTGCGGGCGTCGTGGCGGCCAATACGGTATGACTGGCCAGACTGACGAACAGGCCCAGCAAACACAGCTTCTTCATGAATAGTTTTCTCAAAGGCCTAAACGGCAGTGAATACGCGCCGGTCAGCCAAAATTTAGGGAGCGACTATTGTTGTTCAGGTAAATGCAGCACACTTCTGCAGCGTTTGGCGCTGGGGCATCTTTTAGCCCATTGGCTCGATGCAATCCAGTGGCGGCGGCAGATTATGCCCCAAGAGACCGCTCAGAAGGTCGCTGGTTGTTTTTCAACGGAAGGTGCAAGGGAGCGTCAACCAGATGAATGTACGACACCACACTCGGTCAAGCCTGCAGGTTGCAGCCTTGATGTTGCTCACCACGCTGCTGGCGGGCTGCGGCATCAACAACATTCCGACCCTGGATGAACAGGCCAAAGCCGCCTGGGGCCAGGTGCAGAACCAATACCAACGCCGTGCTGACCTGATCCCCAACCTGGTGGAAGTGGTCAAGGGCTACGCCGCCCATGAACAAGACACCCTCACCGCCGTGATTGAGGCGCGGGCCAAGGCCACCTCGATCCAGGTGGACGCCAGTACCCTCGACAACCCGGAAAAACTCAAGCAATTCCAGCAAGCCCAGGATGGCCTGAGCGGTGCCCTCAGCCGTTTGATGGTGGTGTCCGAGCGTTACCCGGACCTGAAGGCCAACCAGAATTTCCTTGCGTTGCAATCGCAGCTCGAAGGCACCGAGAACCGCATCGCCGTGGCGCGTCGAGACTTTATCCTCGCGGTGCAGAANTACAACACCGAGATCCGCACCTTCCCGGGTCGCCTGTGGCACAGCGTGATGTACAGCGACTTGCCGATCCGCGAAACCTTCGAGGCCACCAGCCCCGGCGCCGAAAAAGCGCCTGAAGTGAAGTTCTGATCGGCTTGACGCATCACCACGGATGAGGTTGCCAATGCGCGTGTTGAAAGTGGGCCTGATGCTGTTGCTGTGGGTGTTTACCCTGGCAGCCCAGGCCGAGTTGAAGTTTCCGCCACTGACCGGACAGGTGGTCGATAACGCCCAGATGATCGAGCCGTCGGTGCGCGAGCAGCTGACGCAACAACTCCAGGCCCATGAAAAAGCCACTGGCGAGCAATTGGTCGTGGTGACATTGCCGGACTTGCAGAGCACCGACATTGCCGATTTCGGCTATCAACTGGGGCGCTACTGGGGCATTGGCCAAAAAGACAAGAACAACGGCGCGCTGCTGATCGTTGCGCGCGATGAGCACAAATTGCGCATCGAAGTCGGTTACGGCCTTGAAGGCGTGCTGACCGATGCGCAGTCATGGGTGATCATCAACCAGGTGATTGCGCCCAAGTTCAAGACCGGCAACTTCAGCAAGGGCATCAGCGACGGGGTCGCCGCGATGCTGGTGGTGTTGGGCGGCAGCCCGCTGGATGAACCGTCGACGGTCTATGAGCCGCGAGGGGATGAGGGTGACGATTTCGTGTCTCGCCATCCGGGTGTGTTCGTGTTTCTGGTGTTGCTGTTCATCCTGACGATTTTCGTCTGCCAGATGCTCGGGATCCTGCCCAGCGGTGGCGGTGGCCGAGGCAGTTCAGGGGGCGGTTTCGGCGGTGGAGGTTTTGGCGGCGGCGGTGGAGGCGGGGGCTTCAGTGGGGGTGGCGGCAGTTTCGGGGGCGGCGGTTCGTCGGGCGGCTGGTGAGAATAATAATGAGCAGGCACTTTTAAACATGGCATTACTGACTGAACACGAACAACGCAAAGTCGCCGAGGCGATTGCCCGGGTCGAGCGCGACACCGACGCCGAACTGGTCACCGTGCTGGCGGCCCGCGCCGACGACTATGCGTACATCCCGCTGCTCTGGGCCAGCCTGCTGGCGCTGGTGGTGCCGGGTATCGTGCATTACCTGACAGGCTGGCTGACCATGCACAGTTTGCTGCTGGTGCAATGGATCACGTTCATTGTGTTGTGCCTGGTGTTCCGGATTCCGAAAATCACCACCCACCTGATCCCGCGCTCGGTACGCCATTGGCGCGCCTCNAACCTGGCACGCCGGCAGTTTCTGGAGCAGAACCTGCACCACACGCTGGGCGGCACCGGCGTGCTGATTTTTGTCTGCGAGGCGGAGCGGTATGTGGAAATCCTGGTGGACGANGGGATTTCCAAGCGGCTGGACAACAAGAACTGGGACGCGATCGTTGCGGCGTTTACTCAGCAGGTGAAGCAGGGCCAGACGTTGCAGGGGTTTGTAACGTGCGTCGAGGCGTGCGGCGAGTTGCTCAAGGTGCATGTGCCGGTGACGCATGTGAGGAATGAGTTGCCGAACCGGTTGGTGGTGTTGGGCTGAATTCACTTCTGGAATAGATACACCTTCTGTGGGCGAGGGAACGCGAATCGCCTCACGATTCGCGCCGTTCGGTAAATAACTGCGTGTCCCGGAC
>NZ_NMOJ01000072.1 GCF_002251635.1 Pseudomonas mandelii | reverse complement strand
GGCCAATGCGGTCATTCAGATAAACACGGTTGCAGGGGGTAGGGCTGCTTCGCAGCCCAGCGGGGGCAAGCTCAATAGATACACCTTCTGTGGGCGAGGGAACGCGAATCGCCTCACGATTCGCGCCGTTCGGTAAATAACTGCGTGTCCCGGACGGCCATCCCCCCTAAAATACCCGCCATTCCCGATTCGCTCCGCCCGAGGCCGTTTTTTCCATGTCTGTCACCGCCACTCCCGCCAGCCTCGCGCCGGATCACCACGCCCAGTTCATCGACTTGCTGCAAACCAGCCTCGACCAGAATGCTTTCATCAAACTGGTCCTGGCCAAGTACGTCGGCANNGAGGCCGAGTTGCAGCGGCTGATCATCAAGCCAGTGACGGTCAAGGAGCAGCCGTGCCTGTCCTTCGTCTACCGCTACAAGACGCGCGACATCACCAAGAACTTCCCGCTGGCGGACGGCGTGGCAGCGATNGCCGCGCTGTTGCCAGCCTCGTTCAAAAATGCGCATTTACTGTCGCTGGCCGACGAAGCCCAGCTCGAATACAGCAAAAAGGGCAAGTCTTCGCTGTTCAAGAGCAAACCTCAGCAATTGCGCGAAGTGCCGTCCGCCGAGCACAACCGCGAGAAGAACCGCTTCCTCGACCTCAGCCGGCCGTTCCTCGCCGACCTGGGCGTAACCGACGCCAGGCAGGCGCTGATCCCATCGATGTCGCGCAAGTGGAAACAAATCAATAAATTCATCGAAGTGTTCAGCCATGCGCTGACCACCTCGCCCCTGGCGCTGGACAAACCGGTGCAGGTCGCGGATTTCGGCTCGGGCAAGGGTTACCTGACCTTCGCGATCCACGACTATCTGCGCAACACCTTGAAAGCCGAAGGCGTGGTGACCGGCGTCGAGTTACGCGAGGAGATGGTCAACCTGTGCAATGCCGCCGCCGCCAAGCTCGAGCATCCGGGGCTGGTGTTCAAGTGCGGTGACGTGCGCAGCGTGGCGCCGAGCGAGCTGGACGTGATGATCGCCCTGCATGCCTGCGACATCGCCACCGATTACGCGATCCACACCGGCATTCGCTCCGGCGCCTCGATCATCATGTGCTCGCCGTGCTGCCACAAACAGATTCGTCTGCAAATCCAGAGCCCGGTGCTGCTCAAGCCGATGCTGCAATACGGCCTGCACCTGGGCCAACAGGCGGAAATGGTCACCGACAGCCTGCGGGCGTTGTACCTTGAAGCCTGCGGTTATGAGACCAAGGTGTTCGAGTTCATCTCGTTGGAACACACCAACAAGAACAAGATGATCCTGGCGGTCAAACGCGCCGAGCCGTTGGACAACGCGCAGTTGTTGGTGAAGATTCAGGAGTTGAAGGATTTCTACCACATCACCGAACACTGCCTCGAAACCCTGCTGCGGGCTGACAATTACCTGTAGGAGCCAGCAAGCCGGCTCCTACAGAGTCATGGGGTGGTAATGCNACAGAGTCATGGGGTGGTAATGCGTTCGTGTTTGGCCAGCATCATGCGGTGGCAATGCGGGCGGGTTTGATGGCGGTCTTGCGTCCGAGCATCACCGTCACAATCACCCCGGCGGCAAATAGCCAGGTGATCGGCTCGATGTGTTCACCAAAGAACAACGCCGAAAACGCGATGGTGAAGAAAATCTGCAACAGCTGAATTTGACTGACCCGTGCAATGCCGCCCATGGCCAGCCCGGCGTACCAGGCAAAAAATCCCAGGAACTGCGAGAACAGCGAAACATAACCAAACGCCCACCAGGTCTTGGCGGAAATTTCGCCCTGGTGTTGAAGCGCCAAATAGACCACCGGTCCGATCAGCAGCGGCGTCGACAACACCAGCGCCCAGCAGATCACCTGCCAGCCGCCCATCTCTTTGGCCAGCCGGCCACCCTCGGCATAACCCAGACCGCCCACGGCAATCGCCCCGAGCATCAGCAAATCACCGGCCTGGATACTGCCGGCGCCGGTGATCANCGCGTAACTCAACACCAACGCACTGCCCAACGCCGCACAGGCCCAGAAGGCTTTCGACGGCCGCTCGTGGGACAGCCACGCCGCGTACAGCGCCACGCACAGGGGTTGCAGGCCGTTGACCAGCGCGCCATGGGACGCCGGCAAGGTTTGCATGGCCCAGGCCGACAACACCGGGAAGCCAAGGATCACGCCTGCGATCACCAGCGTCAGGCCTTTGACCTGTTTCCAGGTCGGCCATTTCTCCCGGCGCCACAGCAACAGCATCGCCGCCGGAACCGCCGCAAACAGCGCCCGGCCCAAGCCGTTGAGCAGCGGATGAAGTTCCTGCACGACGATCCGTGTGAAGGGCAGGGTGAGGCTGAAAATGACGACGCCGAGCAGGCCGAGGGCCATGCCGGTGTTTTCGCGCGAGGACATGATGGGGAACCGGAATGTTGGGTGGCGGGAAGAGTCTTCATCTAGCCATAAACCACGGGGATCGCGCTGTTACAGCTAGGCGCAGAGTTATCCGTACAGTTTGAGGACGCCATCGCGGGCAAGCCCGCTCCCACAGGTTTNNCNNTNCCNGTGGGAGCGAGCTTGCTCGCGATGAACGATGACGCGGTCCATCAGGTAGTAGCTGGTTATTACCCGACCCCACGGATAAGGACTACCTTGAATACTCCTACGTCTTTCCCAGAGGAGTCCTCCCCATGGCTGCCAAGAAAATTCTGATGCTGGTCGGCGATTACGTCGAAGACTACGAAGTGATGGTGCCTTTCCAGACGCTGCTGATGGTCGGCCACACGGTGCACGCCGTTTGCCCGGACAAATCCGCCGGCCAGACCGTGCGCACGGCGATTCACGATTTCGAAGGCGACCAGACCTACAGCGAAAAACCTGGTCACTTGTTTGCCCTGAACTTCGATTTCGCCAAAGTTGCTGAAACCGACTACGACGCGCTGCTGATCCCGGGCGGTCGTGCGCCGGAATACCTGCGCCTGAACGAAAAAGTCCTGGAGCTGGTGCGCGCGTTCGACAAGGCCGGCAAGCCGATCGCCGCCGTGTGCCACGGTGCGCAATTGCTCGCGGCCGCGGGGATTCTCGAAGGTCGCGAGTGCAGCGCTTATCCTGCGTGCGCGCCGGAAGTGCGTCTGGCGGGCGGTACGTTCATCGATATCCCGGTGACGGAAGGCCACGTACAAGGCAATCTGGCCACCGCGCCCGCCTGGCCGGCGCACCCGAGCTGGCTCGCCGGTTTCCTCGGGTTGCTGGGCACCAAAATCACGCTGTAACGAGGGACTTTTCCATGTGCGAGCTCTACGTCAAAGCCGATCCGATTCTCTACGAATCGCGCTCCCGCTCGCTGCGCATCTGCGGGGTGGTCACCACCCTGCGGCTGGAGAATCAGTTCTGGGACATCCTCAGCGAAATCGCCGGGGTCGACGGCATGACCACCAACCAGTTGATCGCCAAGCTGTATGAAAAAGTGATGGACTACCGCGGCGAAGTGGTGAATTTCGCCTCGTTTTTGCGGGTGAGTTGCACTCGGTATTTGACTCAGCGTCGGGTGCAGGCGCCGGAGTTGTCGGTGGTGCGGGCGGTGGTGAAATAGCGTCGACCCCATCGAGGGCAAGCCCGCTCCCACAGGTTCAAGCCCGCTCCCACAGGTTCAGCGTGATCCCTGTGGGAGCGGGCTTGCCCGCGATGGGGCCGGAGCAGGCGACAGATAAGCCAGGCTGGTCTTTACTCTGAAGCGCAAAACCTCTCAATCGCCAAGGAGATAGAGCATGTCTGGATGGTACGAAGTAAGCAAAAGCAGCAACGGTCAGTTCAAGTTTGTACTGAAGGCCGCCAACGCCGAAACCATTCTGACCAGCGAGCTGTACACCACGCGCGGCGCTGCCGACAACGGCATTGCTTCGGTGCAGAAGAACAGCCCGCTGGATGAACGCTACGAAAAGAAAGCCACCAAGGATGGCCATCCTTACTTCAACCTCAAGGCCGCTAACCACGAAATCATCGGCAGCAGCGAAACCTATTCTTCCGCTGGCGCGATGGATAAAGGCATCGCCAGCGTCAAGGCCAACGGGCCGACCACCGTGATCAAGGACAAGACCTTGCCGGTGCTCTGACCACACCTTTCAAACCCAATACACATCCACTGTGGGAGCTAGCCTGCTAGCGATGGCTGCTTAACATTCGACGAAGATGTTGAATGTCTGGCCGCTATCGCTAGCAGGCTAGCTCCCACATTGGTTTTTTTGCGAACTTCGAGATCAGCGCAATGTTTTCAGCAAGGTTTGTAACTGATCGAGGCCAGCCTCACCGAGTGGAAACACCGGCAACCGCGGATCGCCCACTTCCAGCCCGGTCGAACGCAACCCGGCCTTGATCGTCGCCGGCAAGCCACCCTTGAGGATGAAGTCCAGCAGCGGCAACTGGCGATAAAACAGTTCACGCGCCTTGCCCAGGTCGTTAGCCAATACCGCCTCATACAAATCCAGATTGAGCTGCGCAATCAGGTTCGGCGCGGCGGTGCACCAGCCTTTCGCACCGGCNGCGAAAGCTTCCAGCGCCAGCGGGTTGCAGCCGTTGTANAACGGNACACGGCCGTCGCCGNGCAGNTGCANCTNGTGCATGCGCTGAATATCCCCGGTGCTCTCCTTGACCATGGTCACGTTTTCGACCTNNTTGATGATGCGCATAATCAACTCCACCGACATGTCCGTGCCGCTGGTAGCCGGGTTGTTATAGAGCATGATCGGCACGCCGACGCTGTCGCCAATCGCGGCATAGTGGGCGAGGATTTCTGCTTCGCTGAGTTTCCAGTACGAGGCCGGCAGTACCATCACCACGTCGGCGCCATTGGCCTCGGCGTAACGGGCCCGACGCACGGCCTTGGCGGTAGTCAGGTCGGACACACTGACGATAGTCGGTACGCGCCTGGCGATTTTCGCGAGGCTGAATTCGCTGACCTGATCCCACTCGGCGTCGCTCAGGTAAGCGCCTTCGCCGGTGCTGCCCAGNGGCGCGATGGCGTGCACGCCGCTGTCGATCAAACGGTCGATGGAGCGGCCCAGGGCGTCGAGGTCAATGCCTTCGCCGTTGGCGGTGAACGGGGTGATGGTGTAGCCGATGATGCCGTGAATGGTGGGGGTCGACATGTTGTGTCTCCTTCAGAAAATGGGTGGGTTCAGTTCAGGCAATCGGCGTGTTGACGCAGGTTCTGCCGGGCGTAGTAATTGAACGCGGCGCCGTGGCGCTTGGGCTTGGAGATCCAGTCATGGGCCTCGTGCCCCAGCGCCGGCAGGATCGGCTTGATCGTGCCCGCCGCCATCGCCAGCAACTGCAACTTGGCCGCGCGCTCGATCAACTGCGCGATCACACAGGCTTCTTCGATGGTCGTACCGGTGGACAACTGGCCGTGGTGCGACAGCAGGATGGCCCGTTTGTCGCCCAGTGCGCCGGCGATCAAATCACCTTCTTCGTTGCCCACCGGCACACCCGGCCAGNCTTCCAAAAAAGCGCAGTCTTCGTACAGCGGGCAGAGGTCCATGTGCGACACCTGCAGCGGCACTTCGAGCATCGACAGCGCGGCAACGTGAGTCGGGTGCGTGTGAATGATGCAGTTCACGTCGGGCCGGGCGCGGTATACCCAACTGTGGAACCGGTTGGCCGGGTTGGGCATGCCGTGGCCTTCAAGCACTTCCAGATCTTCGTTGACCAGCAGCAAGTTGCTCGCGGTGATCTCGTCGAAACCCAGGCCCAGTTGNTGGGTGTAATAAGTGCCGGGCGTGGGGCCACGTGCGGTGATCTGCCCGGCCAGGCCGGAGTCGTGGCCGTGTTCGAACAGAATGCGGCACGTGAGCGCCAGCTTTTGCCGGTCGGTCCACGTATTATCCGCCAGGGAATTTTGCATCTGGGTCAACGCTTGCTTGACCAGTTGCTCTTTGGGTAATGCTAAGGTCTTGGCCATATCGGTGTCCTTGGTGGTTCATGCAAATGACACAGCAGAGGCTATATGACACTTTGTGTCATTGGCAAGGACAAATCGTCGCCTCCTTGATGGATTAATCGTTCTTCATGTCTATCCGTTTGAAATTATTGAGAAAAAAACTTGGCGTGACGCTGGAGGCCCTTGCCGAAAAATCCGGCATGACCAAGAGCTATCTGTCGAAAGTAGAGCGCGGGCTGAATACGCCGTCGATCGCGGCGGCCCTGAAACTGGCCAAGGCGCTGAACGTGAAGGTCGAGGAGTTGTTCTCCGAAGACAACATCAGCCTCGACAGCTACAGCCTGGTGCGCAGCGACGAACGCCAGTCCCTGGCGGCCAACGATGAAAGCCCCGGCTACGCGGTGCTGGCCCACCAGGTCAGCGAGCGCAGCCTGCTGCCGTTCATGATTTATCCACCGACAGAATTCGCGGATAAAACCTTCAAGGAACACTTGGGGGAAGAGTTTCTGTTTGTCCACGAAGGGCAGGTGGAAGTGGACTTCATGAACGAGCGCGTGCTGCTCAATCGCGGGGATGCGCTGCACTTCAACGCGCAAAAACCGCANCGGCTTCGCTCGGTGGGGGAGGTGCAGGCGCAGTTGTTGGTGGTGGTGCATAGNGCTGAGGAATNNNTGNGNTGAATATTTGTGGCGAGGGAGCTTGCTCCCGTCCAGCTGCGAAGCAGTCGCCATTCCTGCCAGTGCGGTTTATCTGAATAAGCGCAGGGGCCGCTTCGCAGCCCAGCGGGAGCAAGCGCCCTCGCCACCGGGGAGCCTCCACCGTTAAACCTCGACCGGTACAGTCAGCTTCGGACTACCCAGCGCATGCGTCTTCGAATCAAAAAACCGCAGCTCAGACCCCGTCCCTTCAAACACCTTCGCGTAATGCCGCTTCTGATGCTGGATAAACGCCTTGCTGCGCGGATAAATCGAGATCGCCACCACCTCGGGTTGTGCCTGGCGCAACGCGTGGATGATGTGGCTGTCCTGCTCACCCAAGGCATGCCCGAACAGGCACAACCCCTCACCATGGCTCAGTAACTGGTCGTAGCAAAACGACAGATAATCCGAGCTGCGAATGGTCTTGAGCTTCTCTTCCACCTTGCCTTCGCTGACAAACAGCGGCACATCGTCCAGAGTCTTGATCGTATTGTTGATCGCAAAACTGCTGAGCAAGGTGCTGTCGGTCGACATCAGCTTGCGCGCCGTGCCGTCCTGATTGCGCACCAGATGCAGGCCACCGTGCAGGTACAGCAAACGGGTTTTGTCGGTCGCCGTGGCGCTCAAGTCAAAACCCGGTTCGGCGCCCTGAAACAGATCGGTGATGGCATCCGGCTGATGCTGGATCGCCCAGTAGTTGAGCAAGTCGTAATTGGTGGTGAACACCGTTCGATAGCGGCCCAGTTCCTGACTGATGGCGGCCAGGGTAGAGGGCACCACCAGTCGCCACGGGATGTGCACCGCGTGAACCGTGTTGATCAGCGCTTCCTTGATCGCATAGTAGCGATTGCGCGGCGCGGCTGAGCTGACCGCCAGGGCTTTGTTGACCCGGCTGGTGGTTTTCAGTGCGCCCAGTGCTTGTTCGAAACTGCGGGTTTGCAGGGCGTCAAACACACTCAGCTCGGATTGGCTCAGGGGTTTTTCTTCGACGGTGCGCGCGTTTTCGAACAGCGAGTCGTAGGCAAAGTCGTCCCACACCGCGCGGCTGGCGCCGTTGCCCACCAGCAAACCGCTGAACGAGGCGGTGGCGCGCAAGGCGTTCCAGTCTTCAAGTTGGGCATCAACATCCTGGAAATCGGTCATTGCGGTTCAAAGTCTCAAAGCAAAGGGTCTGATGGGCGGCGACTTTATCACGACGGGGACTTGAGCCAGATCAAGTTACTGCGTAACCGATAGGTCGATCCTGTGGGTATCCGCTGGATCGGCGCTGCCGATTTGGCCCAGCCAGGAGAGTCGTCCATGAGCAGCACGTTTTTCATACCCGCCGTCAACATCATGGGCACCGACTGCCTCGACGAAGCCATGACCGCCATCCGCAACTACGGCTTTCGCAAGGCGCTGATCGTCACCGACGCGGGTCTCGCCAAGGCCGGCGTGTCGAAGATGATTGCTGAAAAACTGGCGATGCAGGACATCGACTCGGTGATCTTCGACGGCGCCAAACCGAACCCGAGCATGGCCAACGTCGAGCGCGGCCTGGGCCTGCTCAAGGAAAGTGGCTGTGATTTTGTGGTGTCGCTGGGCGGCGGTTCGCCCCATGACTGCGCCAAGGGGATCGCGCTGTGCGCCACCAATGGCGGGCATATCGGCGACTACGAAGGTGTCGATCAGTCCAGTAAGCCGCAACTGCCACTGGTGGCCATCAACACCACCGCCGGCACCGCCAGCGAGATGACCCGCTTCTGCATCATCACCGACGAAACCCGCCACGTGAAAATGGCCATCGTCGACCGCAACGTCACGCCACTGCTGTCGGTCAACGACCCGGCGCTGATGGTCGGCATGCCCAAGGGCCTCACCGCCGCCACCGGCATGGACGCCTTGACCCATGCCATCGAAGCCTACGTGTCCACCGCTGCCACGCCGATCACCGACGCCTGCGCGATCAAGGCCATCGAACTGATCAGCGCCAACCTGCGCCTGGCCGTGCGCGACGGCAGCGACATGGCCGCCCGGGAAAACATGGCCTACGCGCAGTTCCTCGCCGGCATGGCGTTCAATAACGCATCCCTGGGCTACGTCCACGCCATGGCTCACCAGTTAGGCGGCTTCTATGACTTGCCGCATGGCGTTTGCAACGCGGTGCTGCTGCCTCACGTACAGAGTTTCAATGCGCTGGTGTGCGCCCCGCGCTTGACGGATGTGGCCCACGCGATGGGCGCCGATACCCGTGGAGTGAGCCCGGAAGAGGGTGCCCAGGCAGCCATCGTCGCCATCCGCAGTCTGTCCCGCGACGTCGAGATTCCCGCCGGTTTGCGTGAGCTCGGGGCCAAGCTCAACGACATCCCGACGCTCGCCACCAACGCGCTGAAAGACGCCTGCGGCCTGACCAATCCACGGGTGGCGGATCAGCGCCAGATCGAGGAGATTTTCCGCAACGCGTTCTAATCGGTTTGACGACCGCGCGCGAGCTTCACGCAGAGCATCGCGCCCAAGGCCAGCAAGGTGCAAAACAGGGACAGTGGCCACGCCTGCTGGCTCGCGATCAGACTGGCAATCGCGCCGATGATGGCGGCCATCAGTTGGTGGATGAAACCGCTCAACGCCATCGCATAAGCCCCGCCGACCGGTGAGCCGTCGTTGGCCAGGGACAGGCTGATCGGGTAGTTCAAAGACTGCCCGAACACGGCAAAGCAGTACGGCAACCAGAACAGCAGCGCAACGGATGTGCCCGCGATGCTCCCCAGCAACATCACTGCGCTGCCGCCCAATACCAGGCTCACGCCCGCCGTCATTAGCCAGCGTTGCCCGGTGCGAAGCACGAAGGCATTGACCCCCAGCGCGCCGAGAAAATACGCCGCGCTGATCGGCCAGCCCAACAGCCCGTACTCCACGGCCGACCAGTTGAAGGGGCCTTGCAGAATCAGCGGCGCTGCGGTGTTGAACGCAATGATCACCCCATAACCGAGACCGCCGGCGAGTGCCGGCAGCAGGAAGGCTCGATCACGCAAAATGCGCCAGTAACTCGGCCAGGCAGACGACTGAACAGGCTCCTCGTTCAGCAGCGGGAACGTGACCCGCGCCACCACCATTGCCATCAACAGACTCGCGCCACCCAACAGATAGAAAATCGCCGGCCAGCCCAGCGCCACCTGAATAATCGATCCCAGGTACTGGCCGATCCCCAGCGCCACTACAAACGAAATCGAGATCCAGGACAGCGCCTTGGCCAGCAGGTCACCGCGGAAACTGTCGCGGATCAATACCCGCGCCATGACTGAAATCCCGCTGGCGCCAATCCCCTGGACCAGTCGCCAGAACAGGAACGTTTCAAGTGTCTGGCCCAAGGGCAGGGCAAGGTTACCCAGCCCGTAGATACCGAGTGCCGCGAGCAACACCGGCTTTCGGCCAATGCGCTGACCCAGGCTGCCCCAGAACAACATCGGCAGCGCCATGCCGATCAGGTACACCGCCAATCCCCAGGAGACCTGCGAGGCGCCGGCGGACAGGTCCCGGGAAATCTCCGGCAACGCCGGCAGGTAAATGCTCATGCCCAGTTGGGCGAGAAACACCGTGCTGCAGGTGACGAGGAGGGTGGTGCTGCTCTTCATGGAGTCTTCCTTGGGTTTCAGAAACCGACGTCCCCGACGTGGGTGCGTAAAGCTACATCAAGTGGCGCGACTTTTTCAGTAGGGCGATGCCATGTGATGGTGTGGGCCAAAACCGGGCTATCCTGCCGACTCAGCCGAACTGAAGTCATCGAGCCCTCCATGCTGCAAAAAAGCCTGATCCGCCGCCTCGACCTGATCACCCTCCAGCTGTTTGTCGCCGTCCACGAAGAGGGCACCCTGACCCGTGCCGCGAGCCGCGAAGCCATCGCGGTGTCGGCCGCCAGCAAGCGGCTGATGGAGTTGGAGGAAGCGCTGGGCATCAGTCTGTTTGTGCGCCAGGCCAAGGGCATGACCCTGACGCCGGCTGGTGAAACCCTGCTGCACCATGCGCGGCAGATGCTGTTCAACGTCGAAAAAATGGGCCTGGAACTGGGTGAACATAGCCACGGCGTGCGCGGTTATGTGCGGATGCTGGCGAATCTGTCGGCGATCATTCAGTTCNTGCCTGAAGACCTGCGGGACTTTTCCGAGCGTCATCCCCAGGTCAAGACCGACCTCGAAGAACGTCCCAGCAGCGGGGTGATTCAGGGCGTACTCGATGGCGTGGCCGACCTTGGAATCTGCTCCAGTGACAGCGACGTCAAAGGCCTGCACAGCGTGTTTTATCGCCAGGACAAACTGGTGGTGTTGATGCTGCCCGATCATCCGTTGGCGAGTCGTTCCAGCCTGGCATTCGACGATACGCTGGACAGCGATTACGTCGGTCTGCATGCCGCCAGTTCGATCAACATGCGCACCCACGCGGCAGCACGCAAGGCTGGCAAGGTGCTGCGGTTGCGNATTCATGTGCCGGGGTTTGATGCGATGTGCCGGATGGTCCAGGCCAACATGGGCATCGGCATCCTGCCGCAAAAGGCCTATGAATTGTTTGGCCGGGCGTTGGGGTTGCATGCGGTGCCGTTGACGGATGACTGGTCGGACCGGGCGCTCATTCTGGTGGTGCGCGATGAAGCGGCGTTGTCGCCGGTGAGCCGGATGTTGTTTGAGCAGTTGCGTGGGCAGGTCTGAAATTTTCGTTGATAGGGCCGGCCTCATCGCGGGCAAGCCCGCTCCCACAGTATGCTGCGGCGTTCACAAATCCCCTGTGGGAGCGGGCTTGCCCGCGATGGCGGCCTCAAGGTCGCGGAAATTTCAGGGCGTTCGCGTTTCGCGAACGAACGTTGCCAACTGACGGTTGGATTCATCGCCCCCGGGTCCTCTAGCCTTGGCTCATATTCCAAGAACAACATAGAGGTACCCCGCGATGACTGCCCCCTTGAGTGCAATCAAAGTGATCGAGATCGGCACGCTGATCGCCGCGCCGTTCGCCGCGCGCATGCTCGCCGAGTTCGGCGCCGAAGTGATCAAGATCGAAGCCATGGGCCAGGGCGACCCGCTTCGCAAATGGCGAAAGCTGCACGAAGGCACGTCGCTGTGGTGGTACCTGCAATCGCGCAACAAGAAGTCCCTGGCGCTGGACCTCAAGTCCCCTGAAGGCATCGAACTGGTCAAGCAACTGGCGACCAGCGCCGACGTGCTGATCGAAAACTTGCGCCCCGGCGGCCTGGAAAAGCTCGGCCTGGGCTGGGACGTGTTGCACGCCCTCAACCCCAAGCTGACCCTGGTGCGTATCTCCGGCTACGGCCAGACGGGCCCTTATCGCGACCGCCCGGGCTTTGGTGCCATCGGCGAGGCGATGGGCGGCATCCGCTACACCACCGGCAACCCGGATTCGCCTCCGGCGCGGGTGGGTGTGAGCCTGGGCGATTCCCTCGCGTCACTGCACGGTGTGATTGGCGCGTTGATGTCGCTGCTGCGGGTCAAGACCGGGCAGGGCGACGGGCAGATTGTCGATGTGTCGCTGGCCGAAAGTGTGTTCAACCTGATGGAAAGCCTGGTGCCCGAATACGACATGCTCGGCCATGTGCGTGAGCGCAGCGGCGGCGCCTTGCCCGGCATTGCGCCGTCCAATACCTACCTGACCGCCGACGGCGCATATGTGGTAATCGCCGGCAACAGTGACCCGATCTACAAGCGCCTGATGGAGGTGGTCGGTCGTCGCGACTTGGCCGACGCGCCGGAGTTTGCTCATAACGACGGTCGTGCATTGAAAAGTAACGTACTCGATGCGGCGATCACTCACTGGACCAGCAGCCTGCCGATCGATGAAGTGTTGTCGGCGCTGGAAGCCGCCGAAGTCCCGGCCGGGCGCATCTATTCCGTCGCCGACATCGTCGCCGATCCGCACTATCAGGCGCGGGACATGTTGCTCAACGCCGACTTGCCTGGCGGTGCCACGGTGAAGATGCCCGGCATCGTGCCGAAAATGTCTGAAACCCCCGGCGGCGTGAACTGGTCAGGGCCGAGTCTGGGCCAGCACACCGACGGTATTCTCGCGGGACTGGGCCTGACGGCGCAGGACATCGAACGGCTGAAAGCCGAAGGGGTGGTGCAATGATCACGGATTTTTCCCAGACCCTGATCGTTCAGGAAGTCTCCCCCCGCGACGGCTTGCAGATCGAGCCGACCTGGGTCGAAACCGTCGACAAGATTGCCTTGATCGATCAACTCTCGCTGGCCGGTTTCAGCCACATCGAAGCCGGCTCGTTCGTGTCGCCCAAGGCCATACCTGCACTGCGCGATGGCGAGTTGGTGTTCAAGGGCATCACTCGGCAACCGGGGGTGATCTACGTTGCGTTGATCCCCAATCTCAAGGGCGCGCAACGGGCGCTGGCTTGTAGCGCTGATGAGCTGAACCTGGTGATGTCCGCCAGCCAGACCCACAACCTGGCCAACATGCGCATGCGTTGCGAAGCCTCGTTGGCGGCGTTCGGCGAGATCGTGCAATTCGTCGATGGCGCGCAGGTGCGGCTCAACGGCAGCATTGCCACCACCTTCGGTTGCCCGTTCGAAGGCAGGATTGATGAAGACCGTGTGCTGCAAATCGTCGATGCCTACCGCGAGTTGGGCATCCAGGGCATCACCCTGGCCGACACCACCGGCATGGCCAATCCGCGGCAGGTTGATCGGCTGGTGCGACGGGTTCTGCAGCGGGTTTCGNCGGCTGATCTGACCCTGCATTTTCACAACACCCGCGGCTTGGGTTTGTGCAATGTGCTGGCGGCTTACGAAGCCGGCGCCCGCCGTTTTGATGCAGCCCTGGGCGGCCTCGGCGGCTGCCCGTTTGCGCCGGGTGCGTCAGGCAATATCTGCACCGAAGACCTGGTCAACCTGTGCGAGGAGGTGGGGATTCACACCGGCATCGANCTGCCGCTGTTGCTGAAGTTGTCCCGAGGATTGCCGGCGCTGCTGGGCCACGAAGTGCCCGGTCAACTGGCCAAGGCGGGGCGTAATTGCGATTTGCACCCAATGCCTTCCTGACCCAACACAAAACCCCTTGTAGGAGCCGGCTTGCTGGCGATGGCGGTGGGTCAGGCAGCATTTATGTTGGATGCGCTGGCCACATCGCCAGCAAGCCGGCTCCTACAGAACGAACCACAACGAACCAGACAACAAAAACAATCGGACACCCATGGGAAGTCCGCCTGGAGAAAGCACCATGAGCCTCAATGTACTGGAGGCGGGCGCGAGCCCGTCCGTTAACCACGACGAAGAAAAAGCCCTGGTCAGCAAGGTCGCCTGGCGCCTGATGCCGCTGATCATGGTGTGTTACCTGTTCGCGTTTTTTGACCGCATCAACATCAGCTTCGCCAAGTTCCAGTTGCAAACCGACCTGAGCCTGAGTGACACCGCTTACGGCCTGGGCGCCGGGTTGTTTGTGGTGGGCTATGTGATTTTCGAAGTGCCGAGCAACATGATGCTGTACAAGGTCGGCGCCCGCCGCTGGATCGCGCGGATCATGATGTCCTGGGGCCTCGCCACCGCCGCCATGGTTTTCGTCAACAGCGAATGGCAGTTCTATGCGCTGCGTTTCGTGATCGGCGCGATGGAAGCCGGGTTTGCGCCGGGCGTGTTGTATTACCTGACGTTGTGGTTCCCGCAGCACTTTCGCGGGCGCATCACCTCGTTGCTGTTCCTGGCGTCGGCGTTTGCCGGNNTGGTGGGTGCTCCGTTCTCGGGGCTGGTCTTGGAACATCTCGACGGCGTGCTACAGATGCGCGGCTGGCACTGGTTGTTCCTGCTCGGCGGCTTGCCCTGCATCGGCCTGGGTTTTCTGGTGCTGACGTTGCTCAAGGACCGGATTGAAGACGCCCATTGGCTGACGCTGTCGGAGAAAACCCTGCTGGCCAGCCGCATTGCGCACCATGAACCGCACAAGAGTGGTGGCTCGCTGCTCGCCGCGCTGCGAATCCCAGGGTTCCTGACCCTGGGGCTGATCTACTTCCTGATTCAGGTGGCGTCCTACGGATTCAACTTCTGGGCACCGCAACTGATCCGCAGCGCGGGCACCCAGAGCCCGGTGACGATTGGCCTGCTCACAGCGATTCCGTATGTGTGCGGGGCAATCAGCATGGTGGTGATCGGGCGGCTGTCGGACGCCACCGGCGAGCGCCGCAAGTTTGTCGCAGGCCTGGTCGCGGTGGGCGCGCTGGGGTTCTTCTGTGCCGGGATCTTCGCCAACCACACGACCTTCCTGATTGTCGCGCTGGGTTTGCTCGGTGCCGGGATCATCGCTTCCATCCCAAGCTTCTGGACCTTGCCGCCAAAACTGCTGGCCGGAGCCGGTGCCGGTGCGGCCGGAGGCATTGCGGTGATCAACACCCTGGGCCAGTTCGGCGGCATCGTCAGCCCGGTGATGGTGGGGCGGATCAAGGACCTCACCGGCAGCACGACCCCGGCGCTGTATATGATCGGCGTCTGCGCGTTGATCGCCGTTGCCCTGCTGATGTGGGGGTTGCCGCAGAAGCTGCGCACGCTCGACAAGTTCTGAATCTGCGGTGCTGTTCTGGCCGCCATCGCGAGCAGGCTCGCTCCCACATTGATCTGTGCCACGCCGCCAATCAATTGTGGGAGCGAGCCTGCTCGCGATGGCGGCCTGACAGTCAACACTCAACTCGCAGTCACCAAACCTTTTGCCGGCGAAGCACTGAACTGAATCAACGCGACCCCGGCGATCAACAACACCGCCCCCAACACCCGCGGTAACGTCATCTGCCGCTCCACCAACCCAAACCACCCAAAGTGATCCAGCACCAGCGAAGCCACCACCTGTCCAGCCAACGCCAACGCAATAAATCCCGACGCCCCGAGCTTGGGCAGCAGCATCAGCGCCAACGAAATAAAACACACCCCAAACGCACCCCCCGCCCACATCCACAACGGCGCCTTGCTGATGAACGCCAGCGACGGCAGCGGCAAGCGCAGCGCCAACATGATCGGTAACAACACCACGATACTCACCAGCAACGACGCGAGCGTCGCCCACAGCGGATGACCCAACCCACGCGTGAGGTTGGCGTTGATCGCACTCTGAAACGGCACCACCGCCCCGGCCACCACGGCCAGCAGCAACAGCCCGACCCAATGCAATGTACTCATGATCGTTCTCCAACAGGTTTTGCTGGACTCTAGAGTATTCGTCGCGCAGATTTAAATTCCAAATTGCTATCCAGAACATGCATCAGATGAATGATCTTCGGCGTATCGACCTCAACTTGCTGGTGATCCTCGACGCCTTGCTCAGCGAGCAGCACGTCACGCGCGCGGCGCAACGCTTGCACCTGAGTCAGCCGGCGGTCAGTCATGCCCTGGCACGGTTACGCGACCTGCTGGGCGACCCTTTGCTGGTGCGCGCGGGCGCCACGCTCGTGCCCACCCCACGAGCCCTGGAATTGATTGCCCCCTTGGCCGAGGCACTGGCCCAGGTGCAATCCCTGTTGGCGCCAAATGCTTTCGACCCGGCCACCGCCAAGCGCACGTTTCGTCTGGCAATGTCCGACTATGGCGCCGCCATCGTCCTGCCAGGGCTGATTCGCACGTTGCGCCGGGAAGCGCCGGGCATCGACCTGCAAATCAGCCACGCCAGCCGCGAAGGCATGCTCGACGCAGTACTTAATGGCGACATCGACCTGGCAGCAGGTGTCTTCCCTGAACTGCCAAACGAGCTGCGCAGCACGCCACTCTTCGAAGAGCACTACGCCTGCCTGGTCGACCGCAACAGCCTGCCTGCCAATGGCGTACTCGACCTGCCGACCTACCTCGCACGGCCACACGTCCTGCTGGAAATGCGCGGCAGCGGCACGCCTGAAATCGAGCGGGCGCTGACGGCGTTACGTGAACGCCGTCGCGTCGCGATCAGCCTGCCGCACTGGAGCGTCGCCCCGGAATTCATCAGCGGCACGGACCTGATTCTTACCGTGGCTTCACGTGGGCTGCGCGAGATTGATGAGCGCTCGCTGGTCGTGGTTGCGCCGCCGTTTCATATTCCGTCGTTTACGTTTGTGTTGGTCTGGCACAAGCGGCGGGGCGGGGATCAGGCGTTGAACTGGTTGAATGGGCGGATTGGGGAGGGGATAGTGCGCGCCTGAAATCATTCGTTTTTTT
>NZ_NMOJ01000071.1 GCF_002251635.1 Pseudomonas mandelii | reverse complement strand
AGTAGCACTCAAAGGTTAATCGCCCATGCTCACCGGCCTCAACCACCTGACCCTCGCCGTCACAGACCTGAACCGCAGCGTGGCGTTCTATCAAGACCTGCTGCAACTGCGCCTCGAAGCCACTTGGGACACCGGCGCCTATCTGTCACTGCCGGGTTTGTGGCTGTGCTTGTCCGTTGATCCGCTGCGCAACTCGGGACCCGCCGCCGATTACACCCATTACGCCTTCACCCTCAGCGCAACCGATTTCCCCGTGTTCGTCGAACGCCTGCGATCCGCCAACGTGCAGGAATGGCGCGACAACCGCAGTGAAGGCGCGTCCTTCTATTTCCTCGACCCGGACGGCCACAAGCTCGAAGCCCACGTTGGCGATCTGGCGTCTCGGCTGGCCGCCTGTCGCGTGCGGCCGTATGCGGGAATGAAGTTCTTCGACGATCAGTCAGTCGATATTCCCGGGACCTGATATAGACTTGCGCCCATTCACCAAATAGTTAAAAGGTTTTCCAATGACTCCATCGTTGCTAATGGCCGTTCTCGCCTCGGGTTTTATCTACGGCATCACGCCGGGGCCGGGTGTGTTGGCGGTGTTTGGCATCGGTGCTGCGCGGGGACGACGNGCCGGGGCGGGTTTNCTNTGCGGGCATTTGCTCGGGGATGTGGTGTGGTGCAGTACGGCGCTGATCGCCATTGTTGGCGCGCGGGAAGTCGGTAGCAGTGCGTTTGATGTACTGGGCGTGCTCAGCGGGCTGTACCTGTTTTGGCTCGGGTTGCGCGCCATACGGGCGAAGCGCAGCAGCGCCGATACGCCTCAAGGCCCGGCTCGCCAGCCCTTTTGGCACGGCATTCTGTTTGGCCTGACCAATCCCAAGGCCTACCCCGTGGCAGTAGCGACGTTCACTGCGCTGCTGTCCAGTCGTGCGGAGTTGCTGCACTGGTCAATGCTGCCGTGGTTGATTGTCTTGAGCTTTGTCGGTGGTCTCATGGCCTACGCTATTCTCATTGGCATTGTCGGTGCGCGGCAGGTTCGCACCTTGTATCAACGCCATGAATTGGCGATCACCCGGTTATGCGGGGTGATGTTTATCGGTTTCGCCATCAACGCCCTCGCTCATGCACTGCCGGGGCTGGTGACGAACAAGGCTTGAGGTTGAGCGCACGGATGCGTCAATGCCCGATGGGTCATGGAGGGGCTTTTTATTGCTGCATTGTCCGGAAACGCTTATCGCACCATGGCAACCAGAAATTCCGCGCCGTTGGCGAGCTACATCGATCTCTTGCTGGACGCCGTCTGTGCGGTGGATAAACAAGGTCGCTTCGTATTTGTCAGCGCGGCCTGCGAGCGTATCTTCGGCTATACCCCTGACGAACTGATCGGCCAGCCGATGATTGATATGGTGCATCCCGCCGATCGCCAACGCACCCTCGACGCTGCACGCGAGATCATGGGCGGCGATCCCAAGCTCAACTTCGAAAACCGCTACCTGCGCAAGGACGGCGGCGTGGTGCATATCCTATGGTCGGCGCGCTGGTCTGAAGTCGATCAGTTGCGCATCGCTGTGGCCCGGGACATCACCGAGCGCAAGCAGGCCGAATCCCGGCAAGCGGCGTTGTACGCGATCTCCGAGGCGGCTCACGCAGCGGAAGATTTGCTGGCGTTGTTCAAGCGCATCCACTTGATCATCGGCGAATGGCTGCCGGCACTGAATTTCTCCGTGGCGCTGTATGACGAGCACTGCGCGCAGCTGAACTTTCCGTATCACGTCGACGACCATGAACTGCAGCCCGAGCAGCCCGGAACCATGACGGGGCGACTCTGCGCCGAGGTGATTCGCAGCGGCCAGCCGATTTTGCTGACCCTGGATCAGGACACTCTGCCAGAAGGGTTTGAGGCATCGGTCGCCGGACAGGACTCGCCTTGCTGGCTGGGTGTCCCGCTGAGCTCGCAAAATGGCACCATCGGCGCGCTGATCGTCAAAAGCGTACCGGGTGGCGAGCGCTACACCGAGCAGGACAAGGAGCTGTTGCAATACGTCTGCGCCCAAGTCGCCACCGCCATCGAGCGCAAGCAACTGCATGCCCGACTGCAGCGCATGGCGCAGTACGATCAACTGACCCAACTGCCCAATCGAGAGTTGCTGCGTGACCGGCTCAAAGACTCCCTCACGCTGGCGCGAGCGGATTCCGGACGAATGGCGCTGCTGTACGTCGACCTCGACCGCTTCAAGGAAGTCAACGACACCCACGGCCATGCGGTCGGCGACATGCTGTTGCAAGCGGTCGCCAATCGGCTCAAGGGCTGCGTGCGCGAGACCGACACCGTGGCGCGTATCGGTGGGGATGAGTTTGTGGTGTTGTTGCACAGCATTCACGCGTCGGAAGACGCTGATAATGTTGCGGGAAAAATCCGTCAGGTGCTGGCGCAACCCTTGCGCCTGGACGGGCACAGCGTAAACATCCAGCCGAGCATTGGCGTCGCGCATTACCCCGAGCACGGCACCGAGGAAAAGCAGCTGTTCCGGCACGCCGATGAGGCCATGTACGCCGCCAAGCGCCGAAATCACCAGCACCTCGGGGCGTGAAAAAATGGACCACCGTTCGTCGCGGCGATTTCATTTTTTCTAAACCTTTGCGGTGATCGAAATTCAGATTCTATGCGGGCTCCTGCTCGCCGCGATCATCACCAAGAGGTAGAGAATCATGCCTAACTCAAGAAACTCGAACTCGGGAAACTTCGCCAACGATCGAACGAAGGCGTCAGAAGCCGGTCGCAAAGGTGGGAAAACTACCACTACGACCGTCGATAAAGACCCTGCGAAACCCGACATGGGCCGCAAAGGTGGTCAGAAGTCGAAGTAGTCGCAAGGTAGTTTTGATTGAGAGGCGGGGGCGAAAGCTCCCGCTTGAATTTTTATAGAAGGAGGGCGCGACCATGAGCCGGATGGCCACCCGATTACGCACTGCCAGTTTTGTCTCGTTGCTGAGCCTGTTTGCCAACAGTGCCTTCGCCCAGTCGCCCGCCGAATTCATTAACGATGCGTCGGCCAAAGGCATGGCCGACATCGAAGCCAGTCGCCTGGCGCACCAGAAAACCGAATCCAAAGAGGTCAAGGACTACACCATCGTGGTCATCAATGACCGCACGACCGCCAACCAGCACCTGGCGAAAATCGCCAAGCAGCTGGATTTGCCGGTTGCCCCTCGCGAAGAAGTGGTCGACAAGGCCAAAGCGTTGATGCCGGAAGTGAAGGACGGCGCATCCTTTGACCAGGCTTATACCGCCAGTCAGGTGAAGACGACCCAGGAAGCCATCGAACAGCTTCAACAGGTCGCTCAGACAACCGACGTTCCGCAAATCAAAGCCTTCGCAGAGGAAACCTTGCCCAAACTGCAAAACCACCTGGAAATGGCCAGAGCGCTGCAAGCCAGTCGCTAGACCAGGCGGTTAACGCTGTTGGATGCAAACGGCGCGTGATTCACATCACGCGCCGTTTTGTTTGTGCTCAGCACTCATTCAAGTCCTGTTTGTGCTTGCTTGTAGTGGCCAGCCCCGCCAGGCCATGCACGTCTTTTTCGCCCATGGCGCGATAGTGTCTACGCAGGGCTTCCAGTTGCTTGAGGTCCAGTAACTCCAGCCCCAGCATTGCGTTCTGCGCCTCCTTGTTCACCCGCAATAACTCATCGATTTTCAGATGCAGGATGTCGGTGTCGCGGTTCTGCGTGTTCTGGATCAGAAACACCATCAGGAACGTGATGATCGTGGTTGAGGTGTTGATGATCAGTTGCCAAGTGTCGTTGTAATCAAAAATCGGCCCGCTCAACCCCCACAACGCAATCAGAATCAAAGCCCCCATGAACGTCTTGGGACTGCCGGCCCACAGGGCGAGTTTCTGTGAGATTTTTGCGAATTTCATTGCCGTGTTCCTTATAGGGATGCGCCTGATTTTCAGACAGCGACGGCGGGTTGAAAATTCGACTTAAAAACCCCAATTCTGCGACGCCCAACCTCTGTAGGCGCTGTGTAGGAGCTGTCGAGTGAAACGAGGCCGCGATCTTTTGATCTTGATCTTTNTTGACCTATCGCTCGACGAACGGTCGATATAGTTATGACCTCCGATGATTTGGCGATAAAAAACCACTCACTCAAAACCTCTTGCGCCATAGGTCGGATAGGGCAGGGCCTGCCGGTCGAGGTATCGTAGCGAACCGGTTGTGCGCCGCTGGCCACAACAACGCACCGACAGGAGAACGCAATGAGTTGGTCCGCCAAACAATACGTCGCTTTTGAAGATGAACGCACCCGCCCAGCTCGTGATTTGCTCGCGGCGATTCCGCCCGTGGACGCGCGCTCGGCCATCGACATCGGTTGCGGCCCCGGCAATTCGACCGAGTTGCTGGTGGAGCGCTTCGCCAATGCCTCGGTGCGTGGCCTGGACAGTTCGACCGATATGATCAAGGCCGCCCGCAAGCGCTTGCCGCAGCTGCAATTCGACACGGCTGACATCGATACCTGGAACGAACCGGGACCGTTCGATGTGATTTTCGCCAACGCGGTGTTGCAGTGGGTGCCCGACCACGCGACGTTACTGCCTTCGCTGGCCGCCCGACTGACCCAGGGCGGCAGCATGGCCATCCAAATGCCCGATAACCTCAACGAGCCGTCCCATCGGCTGATGCGCGAAGTCGCTGCCGATGGGCCGTGGGCCGCCAAGTTGGAGGACGCCGCCGGGCAACGCACGGAAATGGCCAGTGCCAGCGATTACTACTCGATGTTGCGACCGCACTGTGCGCGAGTCGACGTGTGGCGCACCACCTACCATCACCCGCTCGCGGGCGGGGCGTCGGGTGTGGTCGAGTGGTTCAAGGGCAGCGGCTTGCGGCCGTTTCTCGAACCGCTGGATGAGGCGGAAAAAGCGCAATACCTCAAGCAATATCAAGCCGCGATCAAGCAGGCTTATCCGGCGCTGAGCGATGGTTCGGTGCTGTTGCCATTTCCGCGGTTGTTTATCGTCGCGACGCGCTAGGGCAAAAAGGGACGGACAACGCCGAACGTTATCGGTCCCTTTGTCTGGCACTCAGGTATTCAAAAATAAACGAAGCAAAGCCGAACAACCCGATCATCGAAATGATCATGATCCCCAACTCTGAATTGTCCATGTTGATCTCTAGGTGGTAGGTGAGCCTGAAGCATAAAGTATCTGCGGTCAGGCCCAACGCAGCGCTACGGCTTCTTTACCGGCTTGCAGGCATCTATACGCAAACTATACGAGTACAGGGCACGACACTCAGCGCTGGGTACTGACCAGCATCATCATCGGTCGCTCCCGCTCTTCGGCCAGGGCCGGTTGTGCCGCCACCTCAGCATCGGTTGGCCCCCATTCGTTGACATGCCGGATGCTGAAACCTGCGCCAATCAGCGTATTGAGCAAAGTGCCGAGGGTGCGGTGCTGTTTGATCACACCTTCGGCCAGCCAGTTCGTCACCCGCTCACCTTCCCGTTGATAACTGTCTAGCGGCCAGCGCTTGTTCCCTTCGCCATCAATCAGCCAGCCCGGATTACGCGGCGCCATGAAGATTGGGTGTTCGATGGAAAATACGAAGCGCGAACCGGGTTTTAGGGCTGTGTGGATTTTGGCGAACAGACCCGGAAGATCCTTGATGTAGTGCAGCGCCAGGGAGCTGTAGGCGAGGTCGAAACTGGCTGCGGGCAGGTCGAGATGTTCCAGATCGGCGCGGGCATATTGGATGTTGTCCGCAGACGTGGTCTTGCGCGCCTGCTCCAGCATTTTTTCCGAGACGTCCAGACCCAGCACGTTGTCGGCACCGTGTTCACTGGCCCAGCGGCAGAACCAGCCGTAACCGCAGCCGAGGTCTACAACCTCCAGGCCTTTCATCGATGGCAGCATTGCTTTGAGGGCCGGCCATTCCGGTGCGGCGTCGAGGCCGCCGATGGAGCGGGGCATCTGGCTGTAGCCCTGGAAAAACTCCGGGTCGTCGTAGATGTTTTGAGTCATTTTTGGGTTGCTCAATAAAAATCACACTTTCATATCGCGGCCATTAACCCTGCTGCAATACCTTGAGCGCTGCCGAGGCCAGAAACCCGGAACGGCTTTTTTCCTCAGGATGATGCAGCACATACTCGATGCTAGCGGGTTGGGCGGGGAGGGGACATCGATCCCACCACCAGGGCGATCAGCGCACTCAGGCGAAGCTTTTGCGTCGGTTGCGACATGCGACATCCCCTTTTCACAGCACTGAACTTGTGGCGAGGGAGCTTGCTCCCGCTGACTGCGCAGCAGTCCCTCTTCGGGGCCGCTTCGCGATCCGGCGGGAGCAAGCTCCCTAGCCTCAAATGGATAAACTTTAACTAAATGGATAACGGATTTAACCGTTTATTAGTAACNGCGTTACGGAACGCCAACTGCGTCCGGTGTCACGTTAGAGCTACTCTGCATCCATGCGTCGAGCAATGACATCCAGCACATCGCAACCGTCGCGCAAGGGTACGCAACAGAGCAACGCAAAGTCGCTGAGGATCACCGCGTCAGACGTGATGTCTCCTCGCATCGCGAGGTTTTCAAGCAGCTGCGTCACGGCCAGGATTCTGTAACTGGCGGTGCTGAGCAGTGAATGCAGCGGTTGAGTGGTGTTGACGTAGAGCGAGGAAAGGTCGTCGGCGTTGCTGGTTAAAGCCATATATTCGTTTATGAATGAGTACCGTTAGTAGGGGAAAGACCTACCACTCAATCGTCGCCAAACAATAGGGTGGCAGCTGTACGCAGGTTGGCGAACCGGACAACGGTAAAACCGGCAGACCCGTAGGTCTCCCACGCACAGCTACCAAAAAAACGCAGCACAGTGCAGTCAGAAAACTCCGAAAAAGCTCGGAGTGAATCTGAATCGTTGTCATCGAGTCGCCAAACCCGATGCGTCTTTTGGACGCGCTCGGACTATAGGCCTCGTGACAAAAACACTGCAATGCGCAAGTCTACGGACAATTCCCACCGTCGTGTAGGACCTTGCCTTTCTGAAAGTCGGCTTCGCTCGAAGCCCCGAAAGATGGGCAATCGGTACTGAGTTTGGCCGCGACCGAGACATTAATGGATTGAGAGAAAATGATGCGAGAAACCTTGAGGCAAAAGATGATCGAGGTCTGCAACAAGAAAATAGAGCAGAAGGGACCGACTGTCGGGCTCTCGTTCTATGCTTTCTTTGCAAACAAAAATGATGATCCAGTGCTTTTAATGGAAGCAGCCCAATGGTGGATCGCTAAGCACAAGCTCGACCATTTTGAAAAGGCCGTAAAAATAAAGCAGATGGTAGAGCGGAAAGATTAGCTGGTTGTTTTACAGGTGCTCAAGGACATCATGCAGAGAGTATTCTGGTGTAGGCATCGATTCGAATCCATTCGAAGGATTGAAAGCGTAGCAAGGAAAACTCCGAAGCGATATCAAGGACCGGTTTTTTGTCAGGGCTGCACGTCAGGCAACACCCGCAAGCAAACTTTCGTAAGGTATCCGCAACCCGTCGTGTAGACGTTTGATCATCGCCAGGCTCAGCTTTCGCTTGTGATTCAGCACTTCGGACACTCGCCCGCTCGTACCGATAAAAGGCTCCAGGTCGCGGGCAGTCATGCCCAACTGCTCCATGCGAAATTTAATCGCTTCCACTGGGTCCGAAGCCGGCATTGGAAAATGTTCCGCCTCGTACTTCTCAATGAGTACGGCGAGGATTTCCAGCTCGTCACCCTCTGGCGAGCCGACTTGCGCTCCCCATAGCTGCTCGACGCGTGTGAGCGCCGCAGTCAGGTCTTCCTGGGAATGAATAGGTTTGATGTTCATCACACGGTCTCCGCGTTGATCTGGTCGTATTGCGCATGGGTCCCTACGAAACGGATGAAACCCAGCTGTCGTTGATAGTCGATCGCCATGATCACTCGGTACTTGTTGCCGCCCACGTTGAAAACAACCCTGCCGCCCTTGAGAATGCTCGCCGTTCTAAGCTCATCTTTGAGTGCCTGCGGCGTGGCGTAAATAGTCTTCTCCATGTGGCGATACAGCTCGACCAGCGGCGTTTTGGCCTCGATATTTTATACTAAAACTGTCATTCCCAAAAAAACGTTAACGAAACTCAGCTTAGTCGTAACCGCCGTACCGGTAAGGGCAAAAGGCAATTCCACCAAACCCCAGACACAAAAAAACCGGCCATCAAGGCCGGTTTTTTCTTTACCTGCATCTCCCGTCAAAAATCAACGTGAGACAAAAATTCGATTGGAGCGGGTGAAGGGAATCGAACCCTCGTTATCAGCTTGGGAAGCTGGAGTAATGCCATTATACGACACCCGCTCAGAGCGGCTGACGGTGCTAAAAATCGTTATAAATCAATGCATTAAAACCACATTTCTAGTCTCACTGCGTATCAGGTAATCTGCTGTTAATTCCGGCTAACAGACACCTCTAACAGACACCTTACCTGATGCTAACAGACAAACAGATACGATCAATGAAACCCGGCGAGACCGACTACACGCGATCCGATCAGCGAGGTTCTCGCGGCAGCGGTGTACTGGTAGTCAAGGTTAAAACCACCGGCGTCAAAGAGCTTTATTACGTTCGCTATATCCAGCAGAAGATCCGCCGCAAAAAGCTGGGCAATTGGCCGGACATGACATTGTCCGATGCGCGGCTCCTTTGCAGTGAGGCCGGCGAAACCGATGCGTCTGGTGGTTCACTCTCGCTGCTCCTCGATTCGTATGTTTCAAAGCTCAAGGCCGAAGGCGCGGCATCGCACGATGATGTGAAGTGGTCATTCAAGAAATACGTCACCGAGCCGCATCCAGAGATTGCGAAGCTGCCGGCCACCCTGGTTGAACCTGGCCACATCAAGGACATTCTGTCGAAGATGATTCAGGCCGGTGTGACCACGTTTACGAACCGAGTCAGAGCCCGGCTGCATGCGGCGTTTCAGCACGGACTCAACCAGGAAAACAACCCTCGGGAGTATCTGAAAGACGGTATTCAGTTCGGGCTGAAACACAACCCGGTGGCGGGAGTGCCGGTGCAGAAAGATTGGGAGAAGCCGGGAGAGCGGGCGCTATCGGTAACAGAGCTGGGCGTGCTGTGGAACCTGCTGCCGGAAGAGCTGAGTATCGTGACGTCTGAGCTAATCAAGTTTCTTATCGCCACGGGTGGCCAGCGACCTACCCAATTGCTGACCTCGGACCGGAGCATGTATCACAAGGATCACGTCTTGATCCGGGATGCGAAAGGCAAGGCGGGGGAGCGCACTGCGCACGCTGTGCCGCTTAATGAGCTGGCATTGGGTTGCCTGGAGCGATTGTCGATGATCACTGCCAAAGATGCATACCCGTTCTCCGGCAAGGATCTCACCGAATCAATTCACACCAACTCGTTGTCGCGGGCGGTCAGCAAGCTTTACTCAAGGCATAAGAAAGACTTCGCCGGACCATTCACGCTGAGGGATATTCGCAGGACGTGTAAAACCTTGATGGGGGTGGCTGGGATCAGCAAGGAAATCCGGGACCGGATTCAGGGGCATGCATTTTCTGATGTTTCGTCCAAGCACTATGACCGCTATGACTACTTCAAAGAAAAACAGGCAGCCCTGGATGTCTGGGCTGCTTGGCTTATGAAGGAAGCAAAGGTCGTAGTTTAGGGATTATTGACGTTCCATGGGTGGTCGTTCTCGACCACGAGTCGATAGCGATACAATCCCATGGAAAATAGTGGATGAGTTGGTTGCAGGTGAACACTTGCTACCGTGATAAATGGTTTACGCAGTCGATAGGGAAGATGTATGCGCGATTCGATCAAGGCTACTTTGCAAGCCTGGGTTAGCCGCTTGGAAGCTCAAACGGCCACTGAAACAGACTATGACGATTACGAATATTTTCTAGACTATAAAGTCCTTGGCGCTGCAACGTTTCTGAAACAAGTCGCTTATCAACAGGACGATTTGGAACTGCTCGCCATCGCCACTAAGGTGGAGATGCAGGTGGAGCGGCTCATCAAGGCCGAAGAGGACGCTGAAGAAGAGGCTGAGCGTGAGAGGCAGGAAATGTGGGAGCAGGTCTCTGAGGCCGATGAGCAAATTAGAGCAATTTGCATCCGCCACTTCTACACAGAGCCCGCCTTCTCGGTAGACATGTCGGAATACGTGTCGATTGTTGAAGCTTCCTCCGATTGCTTTTCTGATCCTTACAAGCTAGCCAGCCTGAGAAGGTATGTCGATGAGGAGCAGGTGCTGAATAAAGTTTTCGAGAAAGTGAAAAGCCGTCTACGGCGCACGAATTTGTCCGGGCTGGTTCCAACTTTTGATGACGTGTCGAAGGCATTTGGGATCGAGCTTAAAGAGGTATATCGCCTTGCAAACGCTCATGTGGAGAGGACGATCATGAAGTATGCCAAGGCTCAGTCTCTTGCTTAACATTTCGACTGCTATGTCTACTTCAGGGAAAACTTGCAGCCCTTGATTCAAAGGCTGCATGTTGGTAGATGAGGAAAAAGTGGTGGCCTGATCAGGCCGCTTCACGCTGACCCCACTCGGCGGGTGCGCTTTGCCAGATGGCAATTTCGGATGCCCGCCAGCCAACTCGACCAGGTGAAATGCGTACCTGTGCGGGGAACCTTTTCGCTTTTACTTCGCGCCACAGAGTTGCATGGGAAAGCGAAGTTACTCGTAGCACCTCTGCCTCCCTAAGATATCTGTCCAGTCCGTCCATTACTGACTCTCCTGGGCTCGACGTGCGATGCCTTCAGCTTGGCGCTGCTTGCTGCATTGTTCGTGGTTGCCATGGGCCCGCGACTTGTTGCACTTGTCGCAGATCGTGACCAGGTCGAGGGGCGGCATTTGCCCGCGACGGATTCGGACTGTTCGGCGAAGGGCGGTCATGGTTTCACCTGTTTGAACTCGACTACCCAGACCCTTGGGTTTGCGTCCCGGCGACGGATGACCAGAGCAGCTCAAACGATTTTAGCGGGTCAGCGCTGTAGGTCTCGATCCCCTCGACGTGCCACCAATCACCCAGCTCAGCATGATCGGTGTAGAGGCGCACGCCTTCGGCCTTGGCCTGCTCGTCGCTGATGTCCTGCAACCGCTCGACGCGCACGTCGGTGATCTCCAGCAGGATGCGGCTGGCCCAGCGGGGCATATGGATTGATGGACGCCACGCGCCCTCATACAACATTTCCTCGGTATCCGGCTTCCAGTCCGCTTTCTCGGGGATTTGCCAGAGCCCATACTCGGCAAGGGTGCAGGATGCACGGTAAATTCGCGCAGCCTCGCTTCGAAATGATCACAGAACCAGGTCTCGCGTACCCACAGTCTGTCGCCAGGCTGCCCATACGGGCACTTGAAGTCCCAGCCGGCGCTTGGCACGCCATTCAGGTGCCCATGCTTGGGTCGCCAGTACCAATCGATCGTGGCAGGCCCGTGCGGGAAGTTGCGCCGGGGAATGGCGTCGGTAACTGGCACGTCGGGCTGGAACCGGATAGGCCGTCGCGTAACCGTCTTCCGGCCTTCCTGAATTGCGCGCACCATTGGTGCACTAAATAGAATCGGGCGCTCTTTGATAGTGGCAGTGTTCATGATGCCTCCCCATTGGATAGAGGATCGGCATAAAAGACTTCCTTCGGAGCGTCCGCCCATTCCTTTCGAATAGCCTCAAAGTTGCCTTCATTCCAGCACCGCAGGAACTCCATCGGCTCTTCCATTCTTCCGGCGCCGGTCATATAGCTCACAACGGCGGACCAACATTCGTCTGCTCGCTGCAATTCTAAGTTCTCCGTTCTGAGCTGGTCGGCCAGGTGCCAAGGCGTCCAATATCCATCCTCCATGGGTACCACCAGTGGTTGGCTGGGGCCGTTCCAGCGGAGTCCATAGCGTGGCAACCCTTGTCCCTCGGGTGGACGGGGCGGCAGACCTGGCGTCAGACCTATCAGCGCGAAAATCTCGGCTTGCAGTCGAGTGAAGTGTGCGCGGTCGATCAACTCGGTTCCGACGGGTACTGCGTCAATGGCATCCCGATGGATCACCATCGTTTCCGGAAAAGCACTTTCCGTTTCCGCTACGACCGCCAAAACTTCTGGTGTATCGACGGCAGATACCTTGCCAGTCACTCGCGCTTCGATCATCGTCCACACACGTTCGTATTCCGGCCAATCCGCCTCAACAACGACGCACTCGACACGAGCGTCTTCAAGAAAGGCGTTGTTCAAGGCTTCAAGCTGCTTTGCCTTAACGAAAGCATCAGAGTCGAGTTTTGAAATTTTGAACACGACGTAGCGCTCTTCGCGCTGAAATTCATTGTTCATGCTCGGCCCTGCGCAAGAGAATGGTCGAACGAAACCTTGAACCCAGCTGCATTGCGATGTCCGCCGCCGCCGTATTGTTTGGCTATCTCGGATACGTCCATGCCGGCGTCCGTGCTGCGCAGACTGAAGATTCGACCATCAGGAGTATCGAAGTAAGACCCGGCGAAGAGCTCGCCTTCAGCCATAAGCTGCCCGGCATCGCTCGCAAACATGTATGGCAGATTGGCCACGGGCACATCATGCCCGCCGATAAGCATGCGGCGTCTGGTGGTGCTCACCAGGTCTGCTACGGTCTTTTGGTGCTGGCGATTGATGGCTACTCCATCGAGGCGTATCCAATTGATTTCGTCGGCGAAGAGGCGGTCCCAGGTCGCGAAGTTTTGTGGGTAGCTGAATAGGTCCGCCATGATCTCGCGGGTGCCTTCGAGCTTAAATAGCCACAAGTCACGATCCTCAATGTGGTTGATCAATGGCGGACGTGACTGTTCCGGGAAAAAGAAGTCCCAGGCCAGGCCCGCGCCTGATCGATTCATGTCAAAAAGGGCGTGAAGTTTGCCGGTTCTATTTTTTTCCTGTGCTTCGTAGTGCGGTTCTGCCGGCGGTATGTCGACCAGGTCAGCCATGGCCGTCTTGTGGTGATCAATCACGAGTACAGACGCGGCTGTATCTGCCAGCGCGACGAGCACGTCGTATTTGTAGGAGAAGTCGACAATGATGACGTTCTTGCCGGTGACGTTTGGGGCGGGGTCACCGTAGCGTGCAGAATGGAATTCGACATCGGATCCCAGAGCTTTTCGGACAACCCAGGCGGCGCCGAACCCGTCAGCACAGTTGCCGTGATAGATGCAGAGGGTAGCGATTTTTTGGTCACTCATGCTGCTTTCTCCTGAGCTACCGGCGCCAGAAGATCCGCCATGGCGAGCGCTTGATCGCGGAGTGCAACCGTGTCTCGTTCGAGTTTTTTGCCAGTGCGAAATGCGCTGAATGTCTCGGCCGCGATTCGCAGTTTTTCTGCGATGTCCAGCAGAGTCAGCCGATCTCGTTCCCCTAGTTTTGAGGCGGCCAAGGCGCGCTCATAGTGGGCGTACAGATGCTTGCGGTGGTCCTGCGCCTGATCAAGCATCTGCTTCAGGTCCTGGATCGTCCCTGAGCTATCGGATTGCTGAATGGCCTTGCCTTCGTCGATACCTTCGTTGCGGCCATCAATCAGGCCACCGCGATAGCCTGCCCAATAGGTGAGGCCAACAAGTACGATCAGAACGATCAGCGCGCCAACTTGAATTGTGGTCATGTGCTGTGAACCTCAGTAGAGCCCACCGCCGTGATTTTTGGTGAGAGGCCGGCGGCGGGTTGTTGCTTGGGGTTTAGTTACAGGGTGGCTTCGTACAGTGGTACGTCACCGATTGCGCTCTGGATCTTCTGCCGAACGGCGTTGTAGGCCTCTTCAAGCACCTTGTCGGGGCGCACCAGCTCGAACCACATTTGCAAGCGACCTTCCAGAATGCGATAGCGAAACCGGGCAGGGACGCAGAACGCGTCACCACCAAGGAACGGCTTCACGGCAATGAAGAATTGTTCGGGGATGCGCAGTTGGCCTGCTTCGCCGGCACGACCGTCGATTTCTTCGTTGTAGGTCAGTTGAACCTGGCCGTTGTCGAGTCGGGTGCCTTGGCGGAAGGTGATGTTTTTCTTGGCTTCGAGAGTGCGGCTGATCTCCAGCATGTCGGCAGCGCTTGGGTCGTTTGCTTCGTTTTCGCGCTGAGTGATGTCCTTGACATTCTCTTCGATGAATTCGGCGAAGGTGGCCTGATCCATGCGCTTACGGTCGGTCTCTTTCCAGCGGCCCCATTCGATGGTGGTCGGGCAGCGGTAAGTGGCGACATGGTCGCGCCAGGCGGGGCTGGTTGGTTGGTGATAGTCGATGACAGCAGAGAAGGTGCGGCCTTCGGGGCCGTTGCAGAACACTGCGGTAGCGTCATTGGCAAATCGATTCACATACGCAATGAACGATTCTGCGTCCAGCACAGTGAGTTTCTGGCGCGTGCGAGTGGGGTTCGGCAGCAGGTGTTCAAGGTCTTTGATGCTCACGCTATCGGGCAGCAGTGCAATGGGCGCCGACAGCCCTGGGTGATCAATCGGCTTGCCGATTGCTTGGGCGAGGGTGACCAGTTCTTGAATCGCTTGTTGCATTGGATGTGCTCCATTGGGTGATGCTGTGGTGAGAGGATTTGGAGTCAGGATTAGTGACTGACGTGGCGCAGTTTGTCCGGCGCCTGATCTTCGCTGACCGTGCGTAGCGGCAGGTCCTGTTGTCGTGGATCGCGGCGGGTCAGGTTGCCCTCAGGCGTCAGGAAGAACAGCGATGTGCCACGAGTCAGGATCGGTTCTTTCGCTTTGACGTCAGCCTTGATGGTCATCTGGCCGCTGCCGTCTGGCTTGTAAGTCAGCTTGATGGTCAGCTCTCCGCCCTTGCCGGTCTGGCGGATAGCGTCGATCAGGCTGTGTTGGGTTTCGCTGAGTTCATCGAGCAGACCTCCGGCTTCGATATCTCGTAACGTGTCGATGAAGGGGCGTGCTTTGCTCATGTGCTGTGCCTCATTGAGTGCTGGTTGTTTGCCCCTGGACGGCAGGGGCTACCGTTGCATTAGGCCGCTTGCTTCGCCGCTTGGGCATCGAGGTAGGCGGCCAGGTCGTGCAGGTACACAACTGCTGTGCCTTTATTCCCTGCTCCGCCTAGGCGGGTCACTTTCAACTGAATCCGCCCGGCGCTGATGCGGCGTAGTAGGTAGCGATCGCTAGATATGTGAGAGAAGTAACGCTCGCGGATGGCCGATAGCGTTGGGCATGGTGTCGCCCATTCCTTTCGCAGTTGGTCAATGGTATTGCTCACGCCGCGTCCTCCCCGAACCCCTCCAATCGGGGCACCAACTTGAGGCGGATCAATTCGGCTAGGCCTTCTTTACTTTTGCCCTTGGCAGCGGCACAAATCTGGCCTTTCGCATCGGCGACCACGGCGCCGAATGGATACTCGGGCGAGTTGGTCGGTGTTACATAGGCCACCTGGCCTTCTTGAATCACGTCGTTGACGCAGCGAAAGACTTCGGCTAGTTCCACTGTGCGGCAAGGCATGCTGTCCAGCAGGTCAATGGCTTCGCTGGCGGCCCCGATGAGCGTGGCACGGCTGACCACGCCCGGGCTGTCCAGATAGATTGGAATCAGCCGCAGGGCGCCGAGGGCTTGGGTGTACGCATTGAAGTAATTGGTTTTCATGCGGCGGCGTCCTTGTGTGTGATGGCGATGCCAAGCTTCTTTGCCAGCCATGGCACGCCGGCCTCGGTGACCATCACCACGGCGTAATGCTTGTAACGGTTGGTGGTCCCGATCTGGACGCTGCGAGGGTCTGAAAACAGATTGCCGCCGCCACGGTGGTGGCTGGCCAGGTCGCCGCTTTGCGTCAGCACGCGGAGCGCACGCAGTTGGTCGCGGAACTTACGGGGTTTGAGGCCGAGCACGGCGGCGGTTTCGTCCAGGGTGCGGTTCATTGCGCGGTCCTCAAGCGGCGAGCAGTTGGCGTACGCCTTTAATCAAGGCTTCCGACTCGTCCAGCATTCGATGTATTTGCGCATCGCGGCTGGATTGTTCCGGAGTTGGCTCGGGCGGGTCGGGGTCGGGCTTCTGGTCATCCGTCATTGAGGCCGGAGCAAGCAGGGCCGACTCAATGCGCCCATTCGCGATGTCTTGGATAAAGTCACGAAGGTGCAGATGGTTTGCTCGATCTGAGCGTTTGAGGGTCAAGTGGCCCGAGTGCCCGCCTAGGTCAACGTTGATGACTGCGTTGTCGTCGGTGAGCTCGACTTCAAAGCTTGCGTGGATGGTTTGCTCTGGTCGTTGAAGGGGGCACACGGCGGTGCCGCCAACCTGCAACATGAGGTGCAAGAGCTCTTGTTTTGCGAGTGGGATGAGATAGCTGTTCATGCTGCATCACCCCCGAACGGCCAGGAGCTGTCATCGGCGGCGGCAGTGTTGAGGGGCTTGATAGCCTCGGTGCGACCTTTGGGGCTGGTGATCACCAGCAGTCCGGTGCGGCGCTGTATGGCTTCTACGGCGGCCCGGCTACTGCATGCAGATGGGTGCAGGAAGACGGGGCAGCGGGTGTTGCTATGCTGTGTGGTTTGCATGACTCGTACTCTTGGTGAGAGGCTTACGAGTCAACATTACCTCAAGGTAAATTATTCGTTCAATACCCGTGGGTACTTTATTTTGTTTTTCAGGTAATTTTTATTTTTTATGACGAAAAAAAACCGCCCATCAGGGCGGTTGTGTTCAATGATTGATGCTCAGTAATTAATTTTGCTAGGGGGGACAATTCCACCAACGTAGTGAATTTGCTCGATCTCTTTCCGATCTATAGAGAGGCGTCCATATCCGTCGTTGACAGCCATGAGGCTGACCTCATCGTCATTTTCGTAAAGCAGCTCTTTAACCATGCACTCGCCATTGGACCTTCGCACCATTACGTATTCACCAGGTACAAGCCTGTGATTGGGTTCGCACCAAACAACCCAACCGCTACGTATGGCGGGTGCCATTGAATCCCCTTTGACTCGTAGCGAATATGCACCGGGGTCTGAGCTTGGGACGTCAATCCAGCCGTCCGCTAAACTCAAGGCCTCCCAGTATCCATCTGGTCCCAATTGCGCAGTTCCTAAAATTGACGCTCTTTTAAAGGGCCTTGAAAACTCCGGGCCTTTTTCTAGGGTGTTGAGGTCGGTCGAATGACCCTTGTCATCCAGTTTTACGCCATCGGTTGAGTCCAACGACCCCGGCGGGAGTTCCAATTTGCTCTCTATATGGCGAGCGAAATCTTCGCCAATTCTTTTACGGTTTTTCTCAATTGTCGTGAGGCATCTAGAGACATAGCTTGCCTGCCGGTCGAGCGCAGCAGCCAAGCCGGCCCGATAGCCCCGAAACCTAACGGTTAGGATTTTTTGAAGGTTTTGTCTTCGAACGTCATGAATATCCATGTTGTTGATATTCCTTCCTTGTTACTCAGAGGTAAATGTCCTGTAGGTATTGCTTTGTCATTACCTTTGGGTAATATTTGTCGTCGTGACGACTAGGAGACGCGACATGCGACCCAAAAACACAAAGCTCCTTGCATGGCTGAAAACCGCAGATGACGAGTCTGTTGCCAAGACGGGGACAACTCGCTCTTACCTGCGGGCTATTGGTTATGGCTACAAAACTGCGGGGGCGGAGATTGCTTCAGCAATAGAGTTGGCGACCGACGCGGCAGTCACTCGAAAGGATCTGAGAGACGACTGGTTGGCGATCTGGCCGGAGTTGAATAGTAACGAAGATACCTAAGGGTGCCGAGCTGGGGCCTCTCACCATAAGAATCCCCCAGCCCAGCGGTGGCGATACGCAGCACACACCATACCGCCACATGAAACACCAGCCTGAAACCTCTCACCAAAGAAACACCAGGCCGGAAGTAACGAGCTACACGTACATGCAAGTCGCTACATAGCGCGTCGGCCCAGGACCTCTCACCATAAGAATCCCCTGGGCCGACTGGAACGATGAACCGTGCTGCACAGCACGATTCGCACAGCACATCGGTCGTGGTCGTAGAATAGAGCGTGTTTGGCTCTACGGCCACACCGTAAACAGGGGATTTACGGTTATGAGTCGCACAGATCTTTTGCCGGGCGCAGGTCCGGTTCTTTCGCTACGCAAAGCCCTTTACCGGGCAGGCCATGATTATCGGGGCGGTGTGACTGCTCTGGCACTGGACATGGTCATCGATTACGACACCCTCCAGAAGAAACTAAAGCACGACGAAGAGCGCCGGTGGCTTGATCCTGATGAGCTGGAAGAGGTGATACGCCTGACGGCAAATCCCTTGTTGCTGGACGCCCTGATGCGGCCCGCTGGTATGGTCTGGTACAAGCCGGAAGCGGCGGCGCCGACCAAGGAAGCTTTGCTGGCGGTCAGCAAGGTGCTGCACCAGACCGGCCTGTTTGTTTCCAGCATGCACGAAGGTGCGGCCGACAACGTCTGGGAGCCGCGCGAAGTTGAATGCTTGGAGAAACACGGCGCCGACGTTATCCGCGCGGTGTTGGGCATCATGGCCGGGGCCAGGGAAGCGATGGAGGCCCGCCAAGATGACTGACGTTATCGATATTGCCAACGACCAGGCCGAGTACTTCCTGCAAGTGGCGTTGGATCGCCGTCCGCGCCCAACGAGCGCCGTCAGCGCGCAAATCTGTGAAGATTGCGACGAACCTATCCCGTTGCTTCGCCAACAGACGATCCAGGGTTGTGCGACCTGCGTCAGTTGCCAGGGGTTGCGGGAGCGGCGCAGATGAGTGATCACGACAATCGATTGCCTACCGCTGATTGGGCTCAGTTTTACATCGATGCATTCGGTTTGGCGTTAGTCCCGATAGAGCCCGGTGAAAAGGGTCCGAAGGGGAAGGGGTGGAACAAGCCGGGCGGCTACTTCACGGACTCGGCGAAGGCTGCCGCGTTCTGGGAAAAGAAGCCCCAGCACAACCTCGGTGTTGTATTGGGGCCGAGTCGGATCTGTTCTCTGGATGTTGATGATGTTCAGTGGGCTCGGCACGTGCTGTATGACCTGCTGGAAATTGACCTTGATGCGATGGCTCTGGTATTTCCGACTGTAGTTGGCAACCCGGTGCGCTTCCGCATTATGTTCCGCGTTCCTGATGGTGTTGAGTTGAGCCGGGTTGCACTTGCGTGGCCCAATGAAAAAGACCCTGATGGTTCGATCCACAAGACTCTGACCGCAAAGGCCAAAGCGGCAAAAGACGCTGGTGATGCAGTAGGTGAGGCCGAGGCGCGGGCCGAGGCCGACGAATATCAGCGCATCACCGTGTTCGAATTGCGTGGTGGGCCGGTGCAAGACGTGTTGCCGCCATCGATTCACCCTGGCACTGGTAAGCCCTACACCTGGCGCACACCACCAAGCTCTGTCGATGGCTTGCCCGTACTTGCGCCTGAGCTGCTGAAGATCTGGAACCATTGGGACATCTTCAAGCGTGACGCCGAGGCCGCGTGCCCGTGGGCCCCCAAGCCGAAGACACCTCCGGCGAAAGTTATCAAACGTCCACCGCCTGCCGCAGACAAGCCGTCTGTTATCGATGAATTTAATCGCAGCCACGACGTTGAAGAGCTGTTGCGGGCGCACGACTACATCAAGCGCGGCAGTAAGTGGTTGTATCCGCACAGTAGCACCGGGATGCCGGGTGTGACGGTCAGCGACGATGGTAAGGTTTATTCCCACCACGGCGCTGATCCGCTCGCGAACGGGCATCAGAACGACGCGTTCGAGGTGTTCTGTTTGTTGCAGCATGGTGGTGACCAGTCGAAGGCGGTGAAGGACGCTGCGCGGATGCTGGGTATGCAGTATTCAGTGAAGCCTGACCCGCGTGATCTTCCCCCGCCCCCATCCGGTGATTCGAGCGGGCCGCACCCGGCGGCCGCTGTCGCGCCCAGCGAAGCCGCTCCTGCATCTGACGGGGGGGCGGGGGAGGTTATGACACTTGAACACTTGCTCCGTCGTTTTGCTTTGGTCGAGGGGACCACGCACGTTTGGGACTGTGACCAATCGCGAGTGATGAAAAAATCAGCATTCGAAGCGCGGGTCGGCAAGCCGCTGGCCAAAGCCTGGTTGGATGACACGAGCAAGCGGTTGATCTCTGATGAGCATGTCCGTGACATCGAGCAGACGCGACGCATGTCGGGCAAAAAAGGTGGTGCCTTGGGCATGCCGCCTACCGATCGCTATGTGTACATCGACGGCACCAAGGATGTGTGGGACCGGGAAAAGAAACGACGTGTAGCGGAAGGCGCGGTAAAAATGGCCTTGGGTGACGCTTATGCACTGTGGCTGAACAGCAGCGAGCGGCGCACGGTGGATGTGGACCACATCGTGTTTGACCCGACCATGACCAAGGATCCGGCGGTGTACATCAATACCTTTGATGGACTGCCGCTGGAGCCGGTCAGGGACGATGCGGCTTGTGCCAACTTGCGGTGGCTAATTTCGTTCTTGTGTAACCACGATGAAAATGCGGCGCTCTGGTTGACGCGCTGGTTGGCATTTCCGCTACAGCATCTGGGCGCCAAGATGGATACCGCAGTGCTGATGCATTCCAGCATGGAGGGTTCGGGTAAGAGTCTGTTTTTCGCTGATACCTTGGGCAGACTTTACGGTCAGTACGCTGCAACAGTTGGGCAGACCCAGTTGGAAAGCAATTTCAACGCCTGGCAAAGCCGTAAGTTGTGGGCAGTTTTCGAAGAGGTCGTGAGTCGAGATCAACGCTACAACCAGGTGGGCAAGATCAAGCACCTGGTCACTGGCAAAACGGTTCGGATGGAATCCAAGTTCATCAATGGCTGGGAGGAATCCAACCATATGAACGCGGTTTTCTTGAGCAATGAGATCATGCCGTGGCCGATCAGTGACAGCGACCGCCGGATGTTGGTGGTTTGGCCCTTGGAGACTTTGCCGGTGGACCGCCAGAAAGCCATCGGCCAGGAGTTGGAGCATGGTGGCGTCGCGGCCCTTTACGGCTGGCTGCTGTCGGTTGATTTGGGCGACTTCAATCAGCGAACACGCCCGCCATCCACTGACGCCCGTGAGCGACTGGTAGCCCTGAGTCGGGCCGGCTGGCAGACATTCCTACACCTGTGGAAATACAGCGAGTTGGGTCAGGGGCTTTGGGGGCCGTGTCTTTCCACTGACCTTTACTCACTGTTCCTGGAGTGGTGTCAGCGCAACAAGGAACACGTGATGAGTCAGACGAAGTTCTCGCTTTTCATCAACTCCGAAGTGGAAAAAACGCGTTCGATACCGTGGACGGATGGCAGTAATCGCAAGTTTGGCGCGTTCTTCTTTCCGGTTGATCAGGATGCTTCCCCGCCCCCATCACTGAAGTCGGCCGAGCTTGGTGCGATGGTCGTTGCCTGGCGGGCAAAGGCGAAGCTGGCAGGCTGGAATGTGGACAACTGGGACCACATCAAGGCGGCTGCCGCATGACTACGCCTAAAAGTGTGTTGGGTGTGTCGGGTGTGTGTCGGGTTGGTTTTGGCTACCCAACACAGTGTAAGTCCTTTGTTTGCGCGGGTTTCCGGTGGTTGTGTTGGGTGTGTTGGGTTTGGCGTCGCGTGCGCGCATGCATGACGTTATTTTCACCGAAGGCGATGGTCGTAAATTTTTCTTATGCGAGGACAGAAAAACCCAACAAACCCAACACACCCAACTCAAAGTTAATAAGAGTATTGATTTTAAAGAGATTTAATTGTGTTGGGTTTGTGTTGGGTAGTGGTTTTTCTGTGTTGGGTTCGGTTTTTCGGGGGAAAGGGCGATGATCGAAGAAATGGAAGCATTGATGCAGCATTGGGGCGCCCAGCACTGCCAGGTTGGCGACGGTGGTGGTTTGGGAAGTCCGATGGCGACAATCATGCAGTACGGTGGATGTGCTCCACGTGGCACACCTGGATCGCGCGATCTGATGATGTCGGCCGGTGGTGGTATGGATCACGCCAGTACCGAGGTTGCCGCCGCAGTTGCACAGCTTGAGCGTCAGTCGGAGAAGGGCGCTCAGTTGGCTTTACTGGCTCGCAATCGTTACCTGGCCCAGCCGCCGATGACCGTGCGTGAACAGATGCGTTTGTTGCAGCTCGCCGAGGATGCAGACCGGACTTACAGGAATTGGGTTCATCGTCTGCATCAACAGGTGCAACTCATCCTCACGGTTCGCACTGCTACTACCCGGGGACTTGATCGACGCAGCGGTGCGCTTGATACCAACCTAATCCGAGCATCAACAAGCAAGCGTGCTCGGGCCTACTAACTACCGTTCGTCGGGGTGTTTTGTCGTATTGTGGTCGTATTGTGGTCGTATTCATGTCGTTTACTGACCTACCGAAAATCACCCCTTTTCGGTTTTTCCGGAGGGGGGTAAAAAGTGCCCACGATATGAAATTTGCGCCTTGGCGCTCCCCGAGCACGTGCTGTGCACTCCGTCCTGGCTTTTGTCATGACACTGAAACCCTGCCCCCCGGCGGGGTTTTCTTTTTTGTGTCCGGCACACTCCTTCACTTGAGGCACAACATGACAAATGAGCAGCAAGCGCTGGCAGAGATGCCGATCTGGTTAGTGATCGTCCTGGCTTTGGTCGGTGGCGTTTCGGGTGAGATGTGGCGAGCGGACAAAGACGGCGCGCGCGGTTGGGTGTTGTTGCGCCGATTGGCGCTGCGGTCCGGTGCCTGCATTGCCTGCGGGGTGTCGGCGATGATGCTGATGATCGCGGCTGGGATGTCGATCTGGGCAGCGGGCAGCTTGGGTTGCCTGACCGCAATGGCCGGTGCCGATGTTGCCATCGGTCTCTATGAACGCTGGGCTGCCAAGCGGTTGGGCGTCAGCGAAGTGCCCACCGAATCGAATCGCTCTGAATAGCTCTCACCCAGCCACTCGTTAAGCAGGTCTCTAGACATGAATGAATCCAGGCAGCAGCAGATGCTCGCAGGGCAATCTTCCATCGCTCAAAAAATCTTTGGTTATGTACCCATTCAATCATGCTGGACCGCTCGTGATATTCACGGCGCCGTCCTGGCTGCCAACGTCAGTGGCGCATCCGCCTATGCCATACGCCGCGCACTTGGTGAACTCAAAGATGCCGGGCTGATCAGGGAGCCAATCGGCGGAAAGTTTCGGCGCGATGTAGCCACCCCTAAATCCAACAAGGAGACAACCATGCCTCAGGCAGCCAAGCAGCCCGTTGCATTGACCAAAACAACCGCTGGAGCGCTGGACGTTTTGGCGGCCCTGTCGGGTGAAGTGGTGAGCCTGTCTGATGAGTTCAGCAAGCGCATGAAGGTGTTGGCTGGCCGCATTGAAGAGGTGGCGCTGTCGGTAGAGGCTGAGCGCGAAAGTAATGCTGAAGCCATTGTGAAAGCCAAGCGACTGCAAGAGGCGCTGCGGGAGTTTGCGTAAGTACTCGGCTTTGCGCACCCTGGGCCGTCAAGCGGCTGGGCGTCAGCGAGGCGCCTCCGGCAGGCGGCGAACAGGGGTGATGCACCGTTCCGGGGCGCCGAAAATCGCCGGGGACCCTGGGGGTATTCGGTGGGTACGGGGTCGGAAACCCGCGGGAAGTTGTTAGCGGCAGGGTTGCCAGCTTACTGAAATTCAATCCATTGAAATCGAAAGGTTCCATTGAAAAGCCGTTGAAAAGGAGGGGCTTATGACAGAACCAATGTACCTGTCAAAGAGCGCCTTCGCGGCTCGGATCGGCAGGGCGCCCAGCTACATCACCTGGTTGAAAAACAACAACCGCTTGGTGCTGACTGCCGATGGTAAACAGGTCGATGTTTCGGCCAGCGAAGCATTGATTCGCGACACCGCTGACCCCAGTAAGACTGCTGTCGCTGACCGCCACCACCAAGATCGGCTTCAGCGTGACGTTTACAGTCAGCTATCCAGCCAGGTCGAGCCGACTTCAACGGCTGCGCCGCCGCTCGCGATGGCCCCTGCGGGACAGCTCCCCGATTTCCAGAAGGCCCGCGCATTGCGCGAGCACAACCTGGCCCAGCTCGCCGAGATCGAGTTGCACAAGGCCAAGGGATCGCTGGTAGCTCTGTCGGCAGTTCAAACCGGTGCTTACAACGCCGGTCGCATGCTGCGCGATCAACTGCTGGGGATGCCTCCGCAACTGGCTCCGGAACTGGCATCGATGACCGATCCTTGGGAAATCGAAAAGCACCTCACGGCGGCGATCCGCCGCTCGCTGGAAGACGCCGAACGCATGTCTTCAGCGGACCTTGAACACGTACTGACCACGAGTTAAGCCCATGCCCACTGGAATCCCTGACGGTGCAGAGGTGTACCGCGAGGCGTATTTCCGTGGGCTACGGCCCGACCCGGACGTCTGGATCGATCAGTGGGCCGACGAGTACATGCGGATCCCGCGTGACACCGGCGCCGCTGAGCCGGGCCAGTACCGCACCTCGCGTACGCCGTATGCCCGCGAGCCCATGCGTTGTCTGTCACCGGCTCACCCCTGCAAGCGCGTGATCACCATGGTCGCGTCGCAGTTAATGAAAACCCAGATCGGTCTGAATTGGATCGGCGGCCTGATGCACATGGCGCCGTCGAATATCCTGGCGCTGCTGCCAAGCCTTGGTCTGGCCAAACGGGTGTCCTCTCGGATCGGCAAAACGATCAAGGCGACGCCGGTTTTGCGCGAACGTGTGGCGGCTAACCGCTCGCGGGATTCGCGCAACACCATGGACACCAAGGAGTTCGAGGGCGGCACGTTGTACGTGACCACCGCCGGCTCGGCCGCCAACTTGTCGGAGCTGTCAGCGCGCTACGTGTACGGCGACGAGATCGACCGCTGGGAGGTGGACATCGGCGAGGAGGGTGACCCTATCGAGCTGGCAGAAACCCGGGGTAGTACCTTTGGCCGCAACGCCAAGTTTTACTTCTCCAGCTCGCCGACGATCAAGGGCGCCTCTCGAATCTCCGACCTGTTCGATGGCAGCGACCAGCGTCACTACTACGTGCCATGCCCGACCTGTGGGCACATGCAAATCCTTGAGTGGGAGCGGTTGCACTACTCGCCGGACTTCAGCGTGGTGCATTACCAGTGCGCCGGACCTGAGTGTGACGTGCTGATCGAGGAGTACCACAAGGGCGAAATGCTCGCCAACGGCGAATGGCGAGCTCACTCCGAAGGCGACGGCGAAACGGTGGGCTTCCACCTCAACGCCCTGTATTCGCCGCTGGGTTGGATGGACTGGAAGTCACTGGCCAAGCAATTCGAGAAGGCCAAAAAGGCCCAGGCCAAAGGCGATCTTGAGCCCATGCAGGTGTTCTACAACACCCGTCTGGCGAAGGTTTGGGACGCGGCGCAAGAGCAGACCAAAGCAGACGTCCTGAGGCAGCGGGCGCGGTTGGAAGGATACAGCCTTGGCTCAATGTCAGCGGCGGTGATGATGATCACCGGGGCCGTCGACGTTCAGGCAAACCGGTTGGAATTCATGGCCATGGGCTGGGGTGCCGGCATGGAGCGCTGGGTTATTGATTTCCAGATCGTTTCGGGCGATCCCGCAGACGAACGCACCTGGGCGGCGCTGGATGAATTGCTCAAGGCTAAATATCGCCATCCGTGCGGTGTGGGCTTGGGTATTCTGGCCACCGCCGTCGACTCCGGCGGTCACCACACCGATGAGGTTTACCAGTTCTGCCGTGTTCGTCGCTGGCGCAACGTGTTCGCTATCAAAGGTGCAAGCAAACCTGGGAAGCCGGTCATTGCTCAACGCCCCTCGATGGTCGACGTGACCTGGAAAGGCCAAACCGAACGCAACGGTGCTGAGCTGTGGTTCGTCGGTACCGACACGGCAAAGGACTGGATCTACAACCGCTACCCGTTCGAATCCGGTCCGGGTGCGTTGCACTTTGCCAATGACTTGCCGGATGACTTCTTCGATCAGTGCGTCGCAGAGCGCAAGGTTGCGCGCTACGTGCGCGGTCATAAGCGCATCGAGTGGGTCAAGGGCAAAGCCGAGCGCAACGAAGCGCTCGACCTGATGGTGTATTGCCTGGCCATGGCGCATTACCTGGGCCTGAATCGCTACAAGGAGCACGACTGGGAGCGCGTGCGTCAGTCCCTGGCGCAATCGGGTCTGTTCGACGAAGCGCTGGGAATTAAACCGGTGCAAGGCGAACGGGTCGATAGTCCTGGTCCAGCAACGCCTTCTCGGCAACCGGCGTCACCACCCGTTGTTCCGCTCGTGCAAACGCGCCCCGTAGCAACACCACCTCAACGCCGCAGTTCCACCAGCGGTTACCTGAAGAGACGCTGATATGTCATTTACCCAGAAGCACCTCGACGCGGTTGAGGCGGCCATCGCTCGCGGTGAGAAAGTCGTCCGCTACACCGATCGCACCGTGGAGTACCGCACCGTCGACGAGTTGCTCAAGGCACGCGAAGAGATTCGCACGTCGCTGATCAGCGCCGCTGGACCACGCTCTCGCGTGGTCAGGCTGTATCACGGAGGCAAGGGAGTCTAATGGCCCGTCACTTTCCGACGCTCACCCGTAACGGATTCGTGTTGCCGTCGAACATCAAGGCCAGTTACGAAGGCGCCGGGGAGGGCCGACGTTCCACTGGTTGGGATGCTCCCGACAACGGGATCAACAGCATCAACACCCCGGCATTGCGCAACCTGCGTTCGCGCTCTCGGGCAGCGGTTCGCAATGACCCGTATGCCTTCAACGTTATCGATAAACGCGTCAGCAACCTGATCGGCACGGGCATCACCCCCCGGCCGACCACTGACGACGATGCTTTACGCAAATTGCTGCAGGAGCTGTGGGGCGATTGGGTCGATGAATCGGATGCGGATGAACGCACCGACTTCTACGGCCAGCAGGCCCTGGTAGCGCGCACGGTTGAAACCTCTGGTGAGTGCTTTGTGCGGCTGCGACCGCGCAGCCTGGACGAGGGTTTGGCGGTTCCGCTGCAGCTGCAGATTCTGGCGCCGGAGTTTGTCCCGCACGACAAGTACGAGAGCACCAAATCCGGCAACGTTATCCGCGCCGGGATCGAGTTCAATCCCGGCGGCAAACGGGTGGCGTACTGGATGTACCTGTCACATCCACGCGACGCGTCGTCGCTGAACGCCGGCTACAACCAGCTGGTGCGGGTGCCGGCGGCCCAGGTGCTGCACATTTTTGAACCGGTCGAGCCGGGTCAGCTGCGAGGCGTGCCGCGATTGTCGCCGGTGCTCAAGCGTTTGCGCAGTCTCGACAACTACGATGACGCGGTGTTGTTTCGCCAGGAGGTGGCCAACCTGTTTGCCGGCTTCATCAGCCGGCCGGCTCCGGACTCGGGGCAGACGCCACGAGATCCGGTCACCGGCCAGCTGTTGGATCTCGATCGTGACGGCTTCACACCGATGGTCGCGCTGGAACCCGGAACCATGCAGGAACTGGGGCCAGGTGAAGAGGTGGAGTTCTCCAAGCCACCGGACGCGGGCAACAACTACCCGGACTTCATGCGGCAGCAACTGATGGCCGCCGCCGCTGGGTCCGGCACGCCTTACGAGATCCTCACCGGCGACATGCGCGGGATCAACGACCGAGCGTTACGTGTGGTGCTCAACGAGTTTCGGCGCCGCCTGGAACAACTGCAATTCGGTGTTTATGTCCACCAGCTCTGCCGCCCAGTGCGGGCCGCCTGGATGGACATGGCCGTGTTGTCGGGTGTCCTGGTACTGGGCGATTACGCGCAAAAGCGTCGCGACTACCTGCGTACCCGTTGGGTGCCGCAAGGTTGGGCCTACATCCAACCGGTGCAGGACGTTCAGGCACGACGGATGGAAGTGCAGGCCGGCTTTGCCTCACGCAGCGAGATGGTCCTGCGCACTGGCTACGACGCCGAAACAGTCGACCTGGAAAACGCCGCCGATCTGGCGCGGGCCACCGCACTGGGACTCAACTACAACACCTTGGATGCCGTCGAGCCAATCGACGACAAGGAGCAACCATGAGCAAAAAAGCGCGACCGCGCGTTTACAACCGGGCAGGCCAGCGTGTGCAAGTTCAGGACAAAACCTGGTACGCGTTGCAGTCTAGCGGCGAGGACACCGAGAGAGTGATCGAAGTCTTTGTCTATGGCGAGATCGGCACTTGGGGCATTACTGCCAATCAATTCGTGCAGGATCTGCGCGCCATGGACGACGGCGTCTCGCCGGTGATCGCGGCATTCAACAGCATCGGCGGAGATTTGTTTGACGGGTTGGCGATGCACAACGCGCTGTCGCGTCTGGGCGAGCGCTGCACCGGCCGGATTGATGCGTTGGCCGCCAGTGCGGCCAGCGTGGCGGTGTGTGGTGCACACCGTGTCGTCATTGCATCGAACGCCATGCTGATGATCCACAACCCTTACACCTATGCCGGAGGCGACGCTGAGGACTTCCGCCGGGTCGCTGATGTGCTGGATCAGACCCTGGAGGCGATCATCGCGGCCTACAAGGCCAAGGCGTCGGACATCGATGACGCGGAGCTGCGGCGCATGGTCAACGCCGAAACTTGGCTGACGGCCAATGAAGCGGTGGCACTGGGCCTGGCCGATGAAGTCGGCGACGGCATTACGGTCAAGGCCTGCCTCGGCCAAGGGGCCGTGCTGCAGCGTTACCAGCATGCACCGGCTGAACTGGTGGCTCAACTCGATGAACCACCGGAAGTGGATCCCGACCTGGATCAGCTCGATCCACCCTTGGTGCCGCCGGTGGTCGATTCGGCCAAGTTGGCACTGATGATCACCCAGCGCTGCACGGCGGCGGGCATCAGCAATCTTGTTGAGCCGCTGCTCAGTTCGACCCAGCTCGAAAGCGAAGAGATCGTCCTGGCCGGACTTACCCGTGCCAAGGCCGTGAATGACCTGTGCGTCGCGGCCCGTTTGCCGGAGTTCAGCGCCGAGTACGTTTCAGCGGGACTGGATGCGGCGGCGGTTCGAGCCCGTCTGTTCGACAAAATTGTCACCAGCGGTAAGGGCTTTGAAATCGACAACAGCCTGCCGCTCGACCACGACCCGGCACCCAAGGTGCTGGCCAAACAACCTGATCCCACCTCGATCTGGGCTTCGCGACAAGCGGCTCAATCTGGAACCGCGCACGGCGCGAAAGGAGCAAGAACATGACCATCAAAAAAGAACCGTTCCACGCGGGTGAGTTTCTCCTGTCCGAGGGCGCTGGAAACATCTCGCGGGAAACGATCAACGTTGCCGCTGGCCCTGCGCTGAGTCCGGGTCAGGTTCTCGGTCTGGTGACGGCCACAGGCGAATTTGCGCCGTATGCTCCGGCCGCTGAAGACGGTACCCAGGCTGCCGTGGCGATTCTCTACGGGCCACTGGGAGAGTCGGACATCGTACGCCGGGGTCGCGCCGTTGTGCGCATGGCGGAGGTCAGCGAAGTGCACCTGACCGGGTTGGACCCCGAGGCCGAAAAAGACCTGGCCGCCCATTTCGTGATCGTTCGTTAAGACCGTCAATCACGTTTGCCCAGCCCGCCTTGAGCGGGTTTTTTCATTTCTGGAGAGTACCCATGGCCGAGATCGCCATTTTTGACGACGAAGCGTTTACCGTTACCGCGTTGACTGCTGCACTCAACGATCAACCCTACGTGCCGGGCCGCATCAGCGCCCTGGGCCTGTTCCGCGAGGAAGGCATTACCACCCTGACCGTTCAGATCGAAAAGGACGGCGACACCCTGGCACTGGTGCCAGCCGGGGAACGCGGCAGCTCTGGCCTGGTAGTCGCAGCCAGCAAGCGCAACTTGATCCCGTTCAACACCGTGCACTTGCCAGAACGCTTTACCATCAAAGCCGACGAGATCCAGGGCATTCGTGCATTCGGTACCCGCACCGAATTGCAGGCGGTGCAAGATGTGGTCAATGCCCGCCTAGCCAAAGCGCGACGTCAGTTGGATGCCACGCACGAATTCCAGCGCATGGGCGCCCTCAATGGCCTGATTCTCGACGCCGATGGCCAAACACCGCTGTTGGATATCTATGCATCCTTCGGAGTGCAGCGTCAGAAGCTGCCCATGGGCCTGGCCGATCAGAGTACCGAGCTGCGAGTTAAATGCGGCGAAGCACTGGATATGCAAGAGGACGCTCTCGGTAGTGTGACCAGTACCGGTTCTCGCGCCTTCTGCGGCAAGCATTTCTGGAACAAGTTGATCGTTCACAAGGCAGTCAAAGAAACCTACCTCAACAGCCAGCAAGCGGCAGCGTTGCGCGGTGATGCTCGGGAAAGCTTCGAGTTCGGTGGCATTGTTTGGGAACGCTACCGTGGCAAGGTGGCCGGTGTGTCATTTGTCCACGACGACAAGGCCCTGCTGGTTCCTGAAGGCGTCCCGGATCTGTACATCTCGGTGTTCGCACCGGCTGACTACATGGAAACGGTCAATACCCAGGGTATCCCGTACTACAGCAAGATTGAGCCGATGCAGTTCGGCAAGGGCATGGCCGGCGAAGCGCAGTCCAACCCGCTGCACCTGTGCACCCGGCCTCGCGCACAGATTCTGCTGGAGCTCTGACCGTGGGCTTTCGCGACCTGATTGCCGAGGTCGACGCGGTGGTATTCGAAACGCTGGGCGACAGCGCGCGGATCGAGGGCCGTGCTGAACCGGTGCTCGGCATGTTCGCCGCGCCCTGGTTACAGCCCAAGTTCGGCAAGCTCAACACCGGGTTGCGTGAGCCGAGGTTCGAGATCCGCGTCAGCGATTCGCATGGCCTGGAGCAGGGCATGCTGGTCAGCATTGATCTGCCCGCGCTGGATGGCGGTGGCGATTACGACCTGCTGCAGCTGGAACCGAGCGGTGACGGTCTGGTCGCCTTGATCCTGAGGATGCGCGCATGAGTGTCGGCAGTTACTTCAAGCCCTCGGCCGGTGGCGGGATGATTTCCATCCAGTCCTCGACGTCGGACCTGAAAGCGTTCGAGGACTTCGCCAAGCTCGTGCCCAAAGCCGCCGCAGCCGCGCAACGTCGAGCGATCAACAAAACGTTGGGTTGGCTGCGTACGCACATTGCCCGGGCCGTCAGTCGGCAGGAACGTATTGCCGTTGCAGCGGTTCGTCAGCGCTTGCGCAGCTACCCGGTCGCCGGCGGGGCCACCAGCGGCAAGTTGTGGTTCGGTTTGAATGCCATCGAGTCCAGTCGGATAGGTCGGGCACGACAGTCTGGTAATGGCGTGTCGGTGGCCGGTCGACGTTATCAGGGCGCCTTTCTCAAGAAGGTCTACGGCAACAAGCCCGACATCTGGATCCGCACCGCGAGCAAGCACTTCAATGCGGGCGATTATCCCGATACCACGGTGTCTTCAAATCGTGGCGCCAGTTCGGGTTGGGTGGCGGAAAACGGTAGTCGCTTTCCGCTGGCCAAAGCCAAGGTGTCACTGGAACAAGCCCGGCCGCACTTTGACAGTTGGGTCAAACGCGCCGACGCGCGCCTGCTGGAAATCTTGCGGCAGGAATTCAACTTTGAGCTGCAAAAGTATTTGAAGGGGACGACCAATGCCTGACGAGCCTTTTAGTTTTGACCAGCTTTACCGGGCAATTGAGCAGCACCTGAAGGCTAATCTGCCGGGCGTTCACGCGGTGACAGCTTGGCCGAACATCAAGGATCGCATTGCATTGCCGGCGGTGTTCATTGAACTGGCTGAGATGGAACCCGGTCTCGACATCGGCACAGGGCAGACGAGCGTCATTTGCAAGTTTGAGGCCCGAATCATTGTCGACCCCATACGCCCCCAGCATTGCCAGCAAGCCGCGCACCTGGCAGCACAGCTGGCTGTCTTGTTGCGACTGCAAACGTGGGGGCTTGAGGTAGAGCATGCCGAGTTTGTTCAGGCGATGCAGGACTGGACCAAACCGGAGCTGGATGGCTACGTGGTCTGGTTAGTGGAGTGGACGCAGCAGATCTACCTCGGCGAGGAAGAATGGCCATGGCCTGACGAGCCACCGGGTACCCTGATGCTGGGCTTCAACGACGACGGCAAAGCCGACTTTTTCAAACCTGAGGACCTGCCGTGAGTTACGCGAGCGCCGAGCATGATCGCATGATTGCAGCCATGTTGATGCCGTGTGCGGTGGTCGGTGTGGATCTGGCCGCGGGCATGGTGCGCGTCACCAATGGCGAGTGGACCAGCGCCTGGGTGCGTTGGCACAGCTTGGCCGCCGGTAAGGCGCGGCACTGGCGGTCACCGAGCTTGGGCGAGCAAGGGGTGTTGCTCAACCCCAGCGGCCAAGCCGGCCTTGGTACTTTTGTTCCGGGGCTGTACGGCAATGCTGGCGCGCCGCCGGATAACCGCGATCATGTGGAGGTTTGGCGCTTTGATGACGGTGGTTCGCTGGTCTACGACTGGCAGGCCAAGTCTTACACCATCACCTTGCCGAGCGGGACGGTGACCATCAAAGTCGCCAGTACTGAGGCGGTCGTCACCGATGCCGCCGTTACCGTTACGACCGGCAATATCAACCTGAAAGCGGCGGTGACCATCGACGGCGCGCTACACGTCACGCAGGGCATCACCAGTGCTGGGGCGATTATTGACGCCGGTGGCAACAGCAATCACCACACGCATTGATTTCAATTCCAAATCAGCCCGCCAAGTGCGGGCTTTTTCATGCCTGGAGTGGGCCTTATGAGTAAGTCTAGAACCGATGCCAATTCGAATGATACTGGCGAAGCAATCGCAGTGCCGGGATTGAAACCGGCACCGTTGGGTTTTCCGGCTATGTCTGACGCGGTTGAGGCCGTCGGGCCACTGCGCGTATTTCGCGACAAGGTTTTCACCTCGCGGACATTGATCCTACCCGGCGGCGGCACTCTTGCTGTTGTCGCGGGTCGTGTCGCTGCCTTTGGTGATGATCAATATGAGTTTCTGAAAGCGCATCCAGATTTGGAGCTATTGCCGGAGTAATCAAATGATCGGAATGGATCGCCACACCGGCCAACCCATTTCCGGCATCGCGCATCTGCGCCAGTGCATTGCCGACATCCTGGGCACGCGGGTGGGCAGTCGCCGGCACCGGCCGGAGTACGGCAGCAACATCCCCTTGTACGTCGACATGCCGGTGAACGAAGGCTGGAAAAGCTCGGTGCAGGCCGAGGCGGTCCGGGCGATCAGTCGCTGGGAGCCGCGCGTCAAGCTGGAGCGCGTCCGCGCACTCTCGGTGCTGGGCGGGCAAATCAATCTGAGCATTGCCGGCGAATACCTCGGCGACCGTTTTCTGTTTGAGGTGAGCGTATGAGCATCGTTGATCTGTCGGCGTTGCCGGCGCCGGACGTGTTGGAAGGTCTGGACTTTGAAGACACTTACGACGAAGCGCTGGGCACCTTTCGCGGCTACATGGGCGATAACTGGAGCGCGCCGCTTGAGAGTGATCCGGTGGTGAAGTTGCTGGAGGTGGCCGCCTATATGAAGGTCGCTAACCGTGCCCGGGTTAACGATGGCTGCAAGGCGCTGCTGTTGGCCCATGCGATCGGCCCTGACCTTGATCACCTGGGCGCCAATTACAACCTCAAGCGCCTGGTGATTCAGGCCGAGGATCTGTCGGCGGTGCCGCCGGTGCCGGAGGTCAAGGAGCAGGACGACCCGTTTCGCGAGCGCATCCAGTTGGCCTTTGAGGGGCTGACCACGGCCGGCCCGCGCGCAAGCTACATCCTGCATGCCCGTAACGCCTCGGGGTTGGTGATGGACGCCACGGCGGAAAGCCCGGCGCCGTGTTACGTCACCGTCACGGTGTTGAGTTCCGAAGGCAAGGGGGTGGCCAGTGCCGAGCTGCTGGCCACGGTCAAGGCGGCGCTGAATGACGAAGACGTGCGGCCGGTGTGCGATCGGGTCACGGTGCAGAGTGCGCAGATTATTGATTATCGCATTGACGCCATTTTGCACATGGCCGGCGTGGGGCCTGAAGGGGATGCCAGTTTGGCCGAAGCCAACCGACGCTTGGCGGCGTGGATCAATCCGCGCAAGCGCTTGGGCGTCGAGGTGGCCCGTTCGGCGGTCGACGCGCAATTGCACGTGGCCGGCGTGGCCCGGGTTGAGCTGGTCGGCTGGGCGGATCTGGCCCCGACCAAGGCGCAGGCGGCGTACTGCGTGGGCTATGACGTGAAACTGGCGGGGGCATCATGAAAAGCCTGCTGCCGAGCAATAGCACGCAACTGGAGCGCGCCCTGGAGGCGGCGTTTTATGAGCGAACCATTGTCCCGTTGCGCACCTTGTACAACGCCGATACCTGCCCGGTGCATCTGCTGCCGCATTTGGCGTGGGCGTGGTCGGTCGATCGCTGGGACCCCGGATGGACCGAGGCGACCAAGCGCGCGGCCATCAAGGCGTCCTATTACATCCATGCCCACAAGGGGACCATCGGCGCGTTGCGCCGGGTGGTCGAGCCCCTGGGCTATCTGATTGAAATCGTCGAGTGGTTTAACACGGTGCCGGAAGGCCCGCCGGGCACCTTTGCGCTGAAGGTCGGTGTGCTGGATACCGGGATCACCGAAGAAATGTATCAGGAGCTGGAGCGCCTGATTGATGACGCGAAACCCGTCACGCGGCACCTGACCGGGCTGGCGATCAGCCTGGAAACCCAAGGCGTTTTAGACATCAGTGTCGCCGTGTATGAAGGCGACGAAATCGACGTGTATCCGCCGGTCATGCGTGACATCGAAGTCACCGGCACCTTCGGCGTAGTCGGCCGCGAACACTCCATAGACACCCTGGACGTTTATTATGATTGATGCGAATTCGCAGTTTTTTGCGATCCTCACGAACGTGGGGATGGCCAAGCAGGCGAACGCCGACGCGCTCGGCATTCCCTGGAAGCTTACGGAAATGGGCGTGGGTGATGCCAACCTGACCGACCCGATTCCGAGCGCAACGCAAACCCAACTGATCCGCGAATGGCGCCGCCGTCCGCTGAATCAGCTCAAGATTGATCCAGCCAATCCGGCGGTGATCATTGCCGAGCAGGTCATTCCGGCCGATGAGGGTGGTTTCTGGATTCGCGAAATCGGCCTGTATGACGCGGACGGCGATCTGGTGGCTGTGGCCAACTGCGCGCCGAGTTTCAAGCCGGTGCTGTCGCAGGGCTCGGGTCGCACGCAAGTGGTGCGGATGAATTTCATTGTGTCCAGCGCTGCCAATATCACGCTGAAGATTGACCCGTCGGTGGTGCTGGCGACGCGTGAGTATGTCGATTCGAAGGTTCTGGAAGAACTGTACAAGCTCGACAGCAAGCAGTCGGTGCGCGTGGCCACCACGGCCAACATCGCGCTGGCGGGTTTGCAGCCCGTCGACGGCGTCGCCCTGGTGGCGGGCGATCGGGTGTTGGTGAAAAACCAGACGGTGGCCAAGGACAACGGTCTGTATATCGTGGCGGCTGGGGTCTGGCCGCGTGCGCTGGATGCCGACAGCAGTGCCGAAGTCACGTCGGCGCTGGTGGTGGCGGTCGAGCAGGGCGCCACGCTGGCCGACAGCCGTTGGCAGTTGGTCACGGACGGGGTGATTATTCTCGGCAGTACGTCGCTGGTGTTTCAGGACGTGACCCAAGGTTACGCCCCGATCAACTCCCCGGCGTTTCTGGGCTCGCCTACGGCGAATACGGCACCGGCTGGCAGCAATACACGGCAACTGGCCAACGCAGAGTTTGTGCGCACGGCCGTGCATGGAAGCACGTTTATTGACATCTCTGGTGCGGGCACTCTTGCGCTGACGGCCGCTGAGGCAGGGACGGGGACATTGACCTTGTTTGGCGCCTTGACCGGCAACCGCACGATTGTGGTTCCAACCGTACAGACGCGCTTGCAAGTAGTTAACAGCACCACCGGCGCCTTTTCCTTGACGGTGAAAACGGCGGCCGGCGCGGGTGTTGCGGTCACGCAAGGGACGTCCACGCTGTTGTTCGTCACGGGTGCTAATACCATCGCTCAGCAGCAGAGCGACTTTGACAGCATTGCCATGACCGGCAATCCGACGACCCCAACGCCGGCCGCTGGTGACAATGATAAGTCGGTAGCGAACACCGAGTTTGTGCAGCGCGCGAAGGGTGGCTATCGAGGATTCACCGTTCTGACGGCGGCAGCAGCATTGACGGTAGCGGATATTGGCAACTTGGTCTCGGTTAACGGGACTTTCACAGTCACCTTGCCGGCATCAAATCTCGTTAATCGAGGAGAGGCAATTCATTTTCGCAATGTTGGCGACGGAGCTGTCACCGTAGCCTGTGCTGGTGCTGACATAATTGACGCCGGCGGCATCGCGCTTGCGAACATCACATTACAGCCAGGCGCCAGCCTGGAGCTGGTCAACGCTGGGGGTACGAACTGGTGGGCATCGGGCTCGGCTCAGTTGCAATACTCCACTGTTCGAGAATCGTTCGGCGGGGTGATCGGTGATGTGCGCAACGGTCGCATGTCGGTTACAGCCCCTTCGCTAACAGCAACTTACAAGGCCGATGAACTACTTGTAATGGCTTCCTATGGAGGTCTCCATAGGCTGGTCGGCGTCAACAAGTCGATCAACTTATCTGCCGTAGGTGCGGGCGGCATGGGCGTGGCTGGCGGTGCGCCGGTCAATGGGTGGCTTGGTATTTACGTGGTCTACAACCCTGACACCAAAGCCATGGCGCTTGTGGGCGTGAATGGCACCCCCGGCGTTCTGTCAGAAAAATGCCCGCCCGCCAGCTTGCCAGCCGGCTATACCGCCTCTGCGCTGGTGGCGGTAGTTCCGATTAACGCAAGTGGTCAGTTCCCTGTTTTGGAAGTGGTGGACCGGGAGGTGATGACCTACAAGTCGATCTATGGCGGCCTCGTGGCGACACTCACGCCCGTTTCCCTTACTGCCTCAGTGCCACCCAATGCCAAGAGCATCAACATGAACGCGGCCAGCACTGTCAATGCTGCCGGGCAATGCACTGTAATCGCCGCCGGCACTGCGGCGGGCTCGGCCAACCCTGGATTTACGACGTATGTGGGCCAGTCGACGGCGGCAGGCCAGAACGTTACGTTCACGTTTCGCGACGTGCCATTGTTTACGACGCAATACATTTGGCTGCAAGCCACTGGGCCTTTGACGACCACCCAATTTAACTGCTACGGGTACAAATTCTGATGATCACTGAAACAGTTTGCGTTCAATTTTCAGACGATACCTTCAGTCGAGTAATTGGGACTTTCGGCGGCCCACAAGATCCGAGTGTGTGGCCGAATCAAGTCGAGATTGACGCTGCCGATCCTCGGTATCTGGACTATGTCGCTCGCGTGAATGGTGGGCACTCCATTGTCCTGCCCACCGTGGAGGAACTTTGTTTGCGTGTCGATCAGGCCGCAGATGCGGCCCGTGTGGAAGTTGCGGGTGATCCTCTGCGAGCTTTGGAGTATCAGCGCACGGCCGATGAGGCGCAGGCGTTCAAGGCCGCCGGCTATCCAGTGGCTGCAATCCCGCCAATGGTCGCGGCATGGGCAATCAATGGTCGAACGCCACAGCAAGCAGCTGACAACATTCTTTCCGAGGCTGAGGCCTATAGCGCCGACCTGGTGTGGATTCGAACTACCCGTTTGGCCGCCAAGGAACAAATCCGGGCGTGTATGGCCAGCGAACAGGAGGAAGACGCTGAGGAGCTTGCAAACTCGGCAGTCAACATGATCCGTGCGTTTTTTGCAGCGGCCGCCGACAGCACCGACACACCGGCGCCCGTGCCGGAGGGCGCGCAATAAAGTTCGTTAAACGCCCTGCACTGACGGGGCATTTTCTTTTCCGTTACGCGTAACACGAACCACCCCGACAGCCTCGCTCACGCGGGGCTTTTTCGTTTCTGGAGATTGATAAATGTCTACTGGATTTTTCCATGGCGTCACCACCACGCTGATCGACACCGGTGCGCGCACCATCTCGCTGCCGTCGTCGTCGATCATTGGTCTGTGCGACACCTTCACCCCGGGACTGCTGGGCGGCGGTAAGGCTCTGGCCGGCGAGCTGGTGTTGCTCACGTCCGAACGCGAAGCCATTGCCGCCTTCGGTCCTGACTCGGCAATCACCAAGGCCGCCAAGGCGATCTACGTGCGCGCCAAGGCGGTGATCGTCGCCATCGGCGTGCCCAAGCTGGAAGACGCCGCGCTGCAAACGTCCGCCATCATTGGTGGCGTTCTGGCCGATGGTCAGCGTACTGGCCTGCAAGCGCTGCTGGATGGCAAGAGCAAGCACAACGCCCAGCCGAAACTACTGATTGCCCCGGGGCATTCCTCGACGCAAGCGGTGGCCACGGCCATGGACGCCCTGGCGGGCAAGTTGCGCGCGATCGCCATCATCGACGGCCCGAACACCACCGATGAGGCGGTTATGGCTTACGCCCAGGAGTTCGGCAGCAAGCGCCTGTATCTGGTCGACCCCGGCGTCAAGTATTGGGACACCGTCGCCAGTGCCACCGTCGACGCGCCGGCCTCGGCGTGGGTCGCTGGGCTCTTTGCCTGGACCGATGCCAATTACGGTTACTGGGCGTCGCCGTCGAACAAAGAGTTTGTCGGCATCACCGGCACCAAACGCCCGATCGAGTACCTGGACGGCGACGAAACTTGCCGGGCCAACCTGCTGAATAACGCGAACATCGCCACGATTCTGCGCGATGGCGGTTATCGCCTGTGGGGCAACCGCACGTTGTCCACCGATCCGAAATGGGCGTTCGTTACCCGGGTGCGCACCTGCGACATCCTGATGGATGCGATTCAGGCCGGGCACAAATGGGCGGTCGACCGCTCGATTACCAAGACCTACGTGCAGGACGTGACCGAAGGCCTTCAGGCATTCATGCGCGACCAGAAGAACGCCGGCGCGGTGATCAACTTCGAAGTCTATGCGGACAAGGAGATGAACACGGCCAGCCAAATCGAGCAGGGCAAAATTTACTGGCGCATCCGCTTCACCGACGTGCCGCCGGCAGAAAACCCGAATTTCCTCATTGAAGTCACCAACGAATGGTTGACCGAAGTTCTTGAAACCGCCTAAGGGGGCCGCTCAATGATTCCTCAAGTTCTCTCCAACATGAACGCGTTTGTCGACGGTGTGAGTTTCGCCGGCGACGTGCCGACCCTGTCGCTGCCCAAGCTGACGCAAAAGACCGACGACTATCAGGGCGGCGGCATGTCGGCGCCGATTGAAATGGCCATGGGCCTGGAAAAGCTGGAAGCGGCATTTACCACCAACGGCGTGCGCCGCGAGTCGCTGAAGTACTTCGGTCTGGCCGATCAGACCGCTTGCACCATCGTCTTTCGGGGCGCCTTCCGGGGCCTGCGAGGCGTGGTGACGCCGGTCGTGGTCACCCTGCGCGGCGGCATCAAAGAGGTCGACATGGGCGACTGGAAGCCGGGCGACAAGGCGGAAATCAAGCACGCGATCAAGGCGGTTTATTACAAGCTCGAAATCGACGGTCGCGTGATGTTCGAAATCGACCCGCTCAACATGATTCAGGTGGTCGACGGTGTCGATCAACTGGCGGCAGAACGTTCGGCCCTCGGCCTCTAAGGACTAAAAGAACATGACTCAAGCAACCCAGGACACCAGCGAGCCGACTTTGCCGAAGTGGCTGAAGCTGGTCGATGAGAGCGTGACCGTAACGCTCAAATACCCAACCCTGATCAGCGGCGTATTGACTGATTCGCTGACCATGCGTGCGCCCAGTCTCAAGGATTGGCGCGCGTCAAAGATCGCCGGCAATGGCGACTATGAAAAGCAAGAGCTGTCGTTGTTCGGCAGCTTGACCGGGCTGTCTGAGGTCGAGCTGTTGACCTTGAAATTCAAGGACTACCAGCGCCTTACGGCGGGCTATTTTCGCCTGGTCGAAGAAGACGACGTTTAACGCCGTCACGCTTAGGGACACGGCTCAACGCTTGGCCAAAGAGACAGGGTTCTCGGCGGCCGAGATTGAGGGCCTGCCCTTCGATCAGATGCTGTGGTGGCTCACGGATTGAGCCGCCTTTGAACTACCCGACGTATAGGGCACGCACATGGCGAACAAACTCGCGCTCGGTCTGGTCATTGGCGGGGCGGTCAGCTCCACGGTGGGCTCGGCGTTCAAGGACGTCACCAGTCGCATCAAGCGCCTGGAGACGGAAGGCAAAAAAGCCCGGGTGCTGGAAAAGACCATTGGCGACACCATGCGCCTGCGCGACGAATGGCGCCGGGCGCACATGGCGGGCGAGAAGGGTGCCTCGGCGTTGCAAAAGCAACTCGAAAGCAACCTGAACAGCCTGAAGAAAGAAGGCGTGGAGGTGCGCAATCTGACCAAGGCCTATGCGGCCATGGGGCAGGCGGCGAACAAGGCCGAGCTGAAGGCCAAAGGTCACCAGCAACTCGACGAAGGCAAGCAGAAACTCAAAAGCAGTGTCGGCCAAGCGGTGGCCGCCACGGCGGCGATGGCGATCCCGACCAAGGTCAGCGCGGACTATGGCGCGATCATTCGCGACATTGCGATCAAGTCGAACATTGCCAACAAGCCCGAAGAAGCGCAGCTGTCGAAAAAGATCGTCGACACGTCGCGCGATACGGGCATGGCGCGCAATCAGGTGGCCGAGGTGGTCAACGCCCTGGTGGGCGCCGGTATGGAGCTGGACAAGGCCCTGCAATACGCCCCGACCGCCGCCAAGTTCGCCGTGGGGCAGGGCTCCGACGGTGGCGAAACGGCGCGCATGATCAACGCCCTGGGGCAGAACGCCAAGATCACCGACCCGGCGATGATGCAGAAGGCCCTGGAGGCGATCGCCTATCAAGGGCAGGCGGGCAGTTTCGAGGCGGCCGACATGGCGCGTTGGTTCCCCGAGTTGCTGGCGGGGATGGGCAAGCTGGGCATCACCGGCATGGACTCGGTGTCGCAACTGGGCGCCATGCTTCAGGTGCAAATGAAGACTGCCGGCGGCTCCGATGAGGCGGCCAACAACCTCAAAAACTGGATGGAAAAGATCGGCTCGGGTGACACGGTCGAGGCCTATAAAAAGGCCGGGATCGATTATCAGGCGTCGATGAATACCGGGCTGCAGAATGGTAAATCCACTCTGGAATCCAGCTTTGAACTGGCGCAAAAGTACATTGCCGCGACCGATCCGAAGAAAGCCGCCGCCATGGCCGAGGCCACGGCCAAGATCAGCAAGGAGGCCGACCCGGAAAAAGCCAAGGCCATGATTGCGTCCCTGGAGCAAGCCTTGCGCACCGGCGATCTGTTCGCCGACATGCAGGTCAAGGGCGCCTTGACGGCGTTCATGCAAAACAAGGAGCTGTACGCCAGTCTGAAAAAGGACTCGGCCAACGCCACCGGGATCTTGGACAAGAACCTTGAGGAACGCCGGCAATCGTCGGCGCAGAAGTGGGCGGAAATGGCCCAGGGCGCGGACGACGCCATGCGCGCGATCGGCGACGCGTTTCGCCCGGTCACCGATGCCGTGGCGGACGGGCTGACCTACGTCACCCAAGGCCTGAGCAAACTGTCGGATGAATCGCCCAAGCTGGTGACCGGGATCGGCGCGGCCGTGGCGGCGGTGATCGCCTTTCAGAGCGCCATGAGTACCTTCAAGATCGCCAAGGGCTTGCTCAACATCGGGCGCGGTTCGCTGATGGGTAACCCGAACATCCCGCAAAAAGTCATTGTGGTGGGCGGTGGTGGTGGCGGTGGGGGTGGTGGTCTGGATGCTGGCGATCTGGACAACGACGGCAAGCGCGACAAGAAGGGCAGGAAGGGCGGCCGGGGTGGTAAAGGCGGCAAGTTGGCCAGTGTCGCCTCGACCGCCGCAAACACGGCCAAGGCGGCCAGCACGGCCGGCGCTGCCGGTTCAGTCGGGCGGGCGGTGAGTGGCGTCGGTCGAACCGTGGCCTCGGGGGTCAAAGGGCCGGCGATCTTTGCGGTCGTTGAGGCGGGTCTGAAAGCCAAGGACACCTACGATAACGCGGTGACGCAGGACGAAAAGGCCGAAGGCTACGGCGCGGCTGCTGGGGGCTTGGCGGGTACGTTGTCCGGGGCTGCTGCGGGCGCCGCGTTGGGCACCCTGCTATTGCCGGTCATTGGTACGGCGATTGGCGGCCTTGTCGGCGGTGTCCTCGGCAACATGGGCGGCGACGTTTTGGGGGGCTATCTGGGCAAGGCGGCGTTTGGCACGCCCGACGAGCTGAAGCGCCTTCCGGCGGCGGGGCCGCTGATGATGGCCAATGCCGGCAAGGACATCCCGCCGGTGCTGGGCGGGATTGCCCAATCGTTCGCCCCGTCGACCACCGGGCCGCTGATGCTGGCCAATCCCGCCGCCGGCCCGGGGGCGAGTGTCGCCGCGACGACGGCCGCTGCGCCGCCGGTGTCGTATGACCCGCGCGACCTCGACTCGAAAGACGCCATGCTGATGCCGCACTTTGCCAACAAGGTGCGTTTTCCGGGTTCGGAGTTGCGTCGACCGAAAGTCATTCGTTCGGGCCTGGAAGATCCCGCGCCGCAACCGGGTGAGGCCGCTGCGCCGCCGGTGTCGTATGACCCGCGTGACCTCGACTCGAAAGACGCCATGCTGATGCCGCACTTTGCCAACAAGGTGCGCTTCCCGGGCTCTGAGTTGCGTCGACCGAAAGTCATTCGTTCGGGCCTGGAAGATCCGGCGCCGCAACCGGGGCAGGCGGCCAAGGCCATGATGCTGCCGCCGGCCAGCGCCGACGCGGCGGCGGGGGCGTTGGTCAAGCCGATGGCGGCGAAAGCGGAGGCGCCCAAGGTTGAGTCCAACGTGGCGATTCAGGCGCCGTTTTCGCTGACGGTCAACGGTGACGTCAAGGACGCCGCGCAGCTGTACGGCCAGCTCAAGCCGTTGCTTGATCAGCACTATCGCGACATGGCCAAGCAAATGGGGAGCGCTCAGCTGTTTGATGCACCGCACGTTTAATCGGGAGGGCCTATGTCTGATCAAAACAAGACTGCATTGCAGCAGTTACAGTCGGGAATGAAGTTTCTGGCCACGGCTGGGGAAACCGGCCGGCGCAGCCTGGATGGCATGTTGGGTCCGGTGAATGGGGCGATCGGGGAAATCACCGGCGCGGCGTCCGAGCTGGAGGGCTTGCCCTTCGTCGGGCCGGCGATCGGGGCCAAGCTTCAGCGCGTCATGCGGGGGGTGAATGCGGCTCAGGCCCAGGTCGGAAAAGTGGTGGCCATGTACGGTACGGCCACCCGGGCGCTGTCGCAGATTGATGAGCGTATGGGGGTGCTGAAGGAACAGGCGGGCAAGGCGGCGACGGCGATCAACAAGATCGCCGGCAAGGTCAGTCCGTCGCTGGCCAACATCGTGCCCACGGGCGCCTTTGCCACGGATCAGACGCCGGCGCCGGAGGCGGTGAAGCCGTTCCCGCACCTGCTGATCATCCAGCCGCAAGACCCCAGAGCCCCGCCGTATTTCTTCAACCTCGACACGGCGGCGTTTGATGAGTTGCGCCGCTCAACCGAATTCCGCTGGGCCTCTCAGGAACGCCTGTCGCGTCGCCCGGCGCAACAGGGCGTCGGCATCGGCGACGAAAAGATCACGCTCAAGGGCGCGATCTTTCCCGGGTTCAAGGGCGGCCTGAAGCAGCTCGACACGCTGCGCGCGCTCGGCGCCCAGCTCAAGCCGCTGACCCTGACCACGGGCTATGGCGACGCGCTCGGCACCTGGTGCCTGAAAAGCCTCGACGAAGAACAAAGCGCGCTGATGCAGGGCGGCATTCCGCGTAAACAAGGGTTCACTCTGGAGTTTGTGCGCTATGGCGACGACATGCAGAACGTCTGACGGGGATCTGTTGGACACCATCTGTCATAACTTCTATGGCCACCTCAGCGGCAGCGTGGAGGCGGTCCTTGATGCCAATCAGGGGCTGGCCGATGAGCCCCAGCCGTACCGCGACGGCGTGGTGATCGTGCTGCCGGATCTGGCGGCGCCCGCCCAAGAGCAAGTCACCTTGTGGGACTGACGCCGTCCGGAGCGCTTGCCGGCGAATCCGTTCGTTACGCGTAACGCGCCACTCCTGCCCTGAGCCCGCCTTGTGCGGGTTTTCTTTTGGAAAAAATCCATGACTCCCATGTTTCGCATCGTGGCCGATGGCACCGACATCACCGGCCTGATCAACGATCGGCTGATTCAGCTCAGCACCACCGACAAGCCGGGCATGGATTCGGACACCTTCGAACTGCGCATTGATGACCGTGACGGGCAGGTGACCTTGCCTCGGCGCGGCATCGGGATCGAGGTCTACCTGGGCTATGCCGAGACGGGGCTGGCCCGCTTGGGCCGCTACGTTGTCGACGAAGTCACGGTGTCCGGCCCGCCGGATACGATCGTGATCAAGGGCAAGGCCAGCGACATGCGCGGCAGTGGCAAGACCATCCGCAGCGGGAGTTGGGAGGGCGTGCCATTGTCGAAGATCGTCGGCCACATCGCCGCGCGTAACGGTTGGGCGCCGGGGTGTCCGGTGTCGACGAAGGTCGCCCGGGCGGACCAGCTCAATGAATCGGACTTCAATTTCATCACGCGCCTGGCTAAGCAATACGACTGCACGGCCAAGGTGGCGGACGGCAAGTTGTTGGTGATGCCGCGTCAGGGCGGGCAGACCGCCAGCGGTAAGGCCTTCGGCGCGATCACCCTGACGCGCCGTGACGTGAGTCGCTGGCAATTCAGTCTCGGCGATCGCAACACGCATAAGTCGGTCGGGGCCAAGCATCAGGACAAGAAAACCGGAAAGCTGGTGGTGGTGTCCCTGGACAATGCCGACCTGCCGGCCGGGCTGCCGGCGGTGCATACCGATCGGCATATCTACCCCGACAAAACCGCCGCTGAATCCGCCGCCAAGGCGCGCTTGGCCGCCTTCAACCGATCGAGCGCCGGCGTGCGTTTTGAGATGCCCGGCCGCACGGACCTGTTTGCCGAACGCTCGATCATCGCCCAGGGCTTCAAGGTCGGCCTCGATGGCGAATACCTTGCCGACTCCGTCGAGCAGGTTTTTACCCAAGCCGGCTGGTCGACCACCGTCGAATGCAATGGCGGCAAGACGGGCAAGGCCAGCGCCAAGGGCAATAAAAAGAAGAAGGAAACCAAGCCGCTCAAAGTTGTGACCCTGTAACCGCGCAATTGCGCACCCCAATCCGCCGAGCGCGGTTTTTTTATGCCTGGAGTTTGTATGGCCATCACCGAGCAACAGCTACAACGCATCATGCCGAACGCCCGTCGCCAAGCGGGCGTTTTTGTATCCGCCCTCAATGCAGCCATGGCGCACCGGCAAATCAATACATCGAAGCGTCAGGCGGTGTTCCTGGCGCAGGTGGGTCACGAGTCCGGCCAACTACAGTACGTTCGTGAGCTGGGCGGCGAGCAGTACCTGAGCAAATACGACACCGGTAACCTCGCCGCGAAACTGGGCAACACACCCGAAGCGGACGGTGATGGTCAACGCTATCGCGGTCGCGGTTTGATCCAGATCACCGGCCGCAACAATTACCTGCGCTGTAGCTTGGCGTTGTTTGGTGATGAGCGACTGTTGCGCACGCCTGAGCTGCTGGAATTGCCGCAATGGGCCGCCGAGTCGGCCGCGTGGTTCTGGTGGGTTCGAGAGCTGAACGCTTTGGCCGATCGTGAGGAGTTCGAAGCGATCACCCGCAAGATCAATGGTGGCCTCAATGGTTTGGCAGATCGGCTGGAGTTGTGGGGACGGGCGAGGGCGGTGCTATGCGTCTCTTCGACCTGATCCCTGCGCCGTATCGGCTGCTAGCCAACAGTCTATTGCTGACCGCGTTGGCCAGCGGATCGGCCGCGATGGCCTGGCAGGTTCAGGATTGGCGCTACGGACAGCAACTGGCGGAGCAAGCCCGCCTGCAGACCGAGACGCTGAATCAGCTGACCCATGTCGCCGCGACGCAACAACAGGCCGAGCAGGACAAACGTCTAGCTCTGGAACAACGGCTGTCGGCCAGTGAACAAACCCATTATCGAGTCTTGAGCGATGTCCAACGTGATCAAGGTCGCCTGCGTGACCGTCTTGCCACTGCTGATCTGCGCCTGTCAGTCCTACTCGACGCAACCGTTGCCGCCGGCAGCGACTCAGTGTCAGCCACCGCCGCCTCCAGCGGCGTGGTTCATGGCCCCACAAGAGCCCACCTTGACCCAGCGCATGCTCAACGAATTATCGGCATCACCGATGCCGGCGACCAAGGATTGATCGCCCTGGCAGCTTGTCAGGCCTACGCCAAAGAAGTCTCAACAGCGAAGTGAAAAGAGCGGCCGGGTTGGATGCGTCAACATCCAACCCGACCGCCGTCCCTGCAGATGGTCCCTGCAAGTCCAGCCAAGGCTCTTACTCCGTGCACGAAGCGCGGCGAGCCTAGCACCTGTTTATCCATACAGTAAAGGTCTTGCTCTCTATGTCTACACCCATCATCCCTTGGATGGGCGGCAAACGCCGCCTGGCCGACCGCCTCATTCCGCTATTTCCGCCTCACGAATGCTACGTCGAAGTTTTTGCCGGCGGCGCTGCGCTGTACTTCATGCGGCCCCAGGCTGCGCCCGTTGAAGTCCTCAACGATATCAACGGCGACCTGGTGACGCTGTACCGCGTCGTGCAGAACCACCTGGAAGAATTCGTGCGCCAGTTCAAATGGGCGCTGAGCTCACGCCAAGTGTTCGAGTGGCAGAAGATGACCCGCCCCGAAACCCTCACCGACATCCAGCGCGCCGCGCGATTCTTCTACCTGCAGCACCATGCCTTTGCCGGCAAGGTCACCGGGCAGACGTTCGGTACTGCCACCACTGGCCCGGCCATCAACCTGTTGCGGATCGAGGAAAACCTCTCGGCTGCCTGGCAGCGTCTGTCCGGCACCTATGTCGAAAATCTCCCCTGACGGATCGCGGCGGCAAGCGTTATGTCACCTTCAGTTACCGCCTTCGTGGCTGCTTTTTCTCGGGCTTCATCCCACCGATTTCTCAGCATGGCGTAACTCATGCGCAGGCCTGCTTGGTTGGCCGACTTCATGCGCCGCTGCAAAGGCAAGGTGATGGTCAGCATCAATGACCATCCGGATATCCGCCGGGTGTTCGAAGGCTTCCATTTCGAAACTCTGGACATCCGCTACAGCAACACCAATCAGCGGCAGGGAAAAGCTGAGGTGAGCGGCGAACTAGTGATCATGAATTGGCTACCTTCCGCATTGGGAGGGTTGTTCTAAAGTGAAGGATTTGGTGCGGAGCATTTTTGCTCGGTGCGGAACCGGTTCATATTAGTTTAGC
>NZ_NMOJ01000070.1 GCF_002251635.1 Pseudomonas mandelii | reverse complement strand
GTATAGAGTCGCCTCGCGTCGGAGAGGCGTATCAACTACCTTTGCTGGTATTCCTCTCTCCGATATTTTTGTTATATATTTTATCGTACTCCTTTAGTAGCTTTTGAAGGCCGCTAAGTCTCAAAGAGTTCTCATTGCAGATGCCGTAATTATTAACTATATTTAGTAGAAGATCTCCGTTTGTGATTTGATGCTTGCTGCTGTCCAACGGTATTAGTTCTTTGGGTGGTTCCATGAATATTTCGGGAGGGAGTTTATAGCCTACGTTAATAAATGTGGTGTTTCCTTTGCTCAAGTTTTCTTTGAGTCCTTTAGAAAACGGAACTGGTGAGTTTTTATCTAGTACTGCAATGGCCCAACTTCGCATGTCATCATCCGCTTTGCCTTTTTCTGCGTTCAGAATAGTTAAGGCCATTTGGACATAATCTTTCTTCACGCCTTCTTCAGAAGTTTGTGTTTGGATTAGCCATCCGAATGTTGCTATCAAAACGGGAACAGCTATAGAGGAAAAGATAGAAGTATAAGCTTGGATTTTTGGCAGCGAATCTGATGGTCGCATCGGTGTTCATTCCTTTTGAAAAGAATCGATCATATCATTTTGATTTATTTTTCGACAGGGATGGTAAAGTTCTCGCATTGGTTACGAATATTGCCCAAGTCGTGACCGTCATGAACCATTCAAGGTTCTCGGTCGACTCGCCTTGAAGCAAAGAAACATGTTCAGATCATTTTATGGGGGGCGCTGGTTCCAGCCTCACCGGAGCTAGATCGAGTGAAAGTGCTACCGAGCATCAATCGTAGAGATTCCCATGCCCCCGGGACTTTTTCGCAATGGAATCCAAATCCTCAAAATTTCATCGTAATGATTAAAGATTTTACTGAATATATTTATCTTCCTCCGTAGGGTTTTTTGGATATTGAGCAAAGACAGGTAGTGCGAATAAAGAGCCGCTCCGAGCTTCATTGAGCCAGTGAAAGGCATGTTCAATGTTATGGTGGGCAATAATTTGCTCGGCCAGGATGTGATGGCCTAAAGCATATAGCGACTGAATTATATGGTGGAGAAAGTTTGACTTGTCAAATACATGCATGAATTCATGTTGGATCGAATTTTGATCGATATTTGCTTGATCGTTAATTTCGGATGCGTAACGGGAGTACAGTGATTCATAGTACTCTGTGAATGCGTAGTCATAAGCAAAGTAAAATAATGCATGTAGGCCGGCGGTAAGTTCGGGTGTGGCAATGTTTTCTAAGTCATACCATGATGAATTATCGCTAATCGTTTCGCTTAGCAACTCAGCAAAGGTAATAGTAATGCCTTCGTCCTGCTGGGTTTGCGGTGTCTTTATCTCCTGGTTGGATTCAATCCAAATGTCGATGATGTGTAGTAGCTGGGTGGGAGTGATTCCGGCAAGCGGTTTGCAAATGCCGATGTGTGGGGCAAGAGTATAATGATTCTGAATTAAATTAAGGATTTTTGAAAGCCCAGTACTTGAGGTGTGATATTTTATTTTTAAATGGTTTTTCGTTTTGGTAAAGGCTTCATTGTTCCAAGTCTCTCTGCGAGGGAGCTCCATCGCTAGATAAAAAATCTCATTTCGTTGCAATATGTTGAATAGTCCTTGACTGTATTCATCCTGCAACCATTCATAGAGTCTCAATAATTCGTCTAGCTTTGCTTCAAGGTCGCGGAATTTTTTATACAGCACTACGAAATTAATCAAGGATACTTCAGTTAGGTGTTTTGTTGACTGTGTGCTAATTGGGTATCGGAATGTTTGCCCTGAAGGATCTACTTCAGCTATATCGAGTATCGTTGGCTCTATATGGATATTGATTGTTTTGAAGCGGTTGTCGAGCTTTTCGGATTCTGTTAAAAAAAACTGCCAAATCTTGTAAATGTCATGTGATCCAGAAAAATCGAACTTGATTTCCCTGTTTTTGAGCCTTGCTAAAATCTGAAGAGCTGATATGGCTCCTTTGAGGCGTAGCTCAACAGAGTGTCGCATGTTGAAGCATATAGGGTAGACAAAGACGTCGGTTGTTAAGTGTAAAGAGCGGTCTTTAAGTACGGCGGCAATCAGCATGTTGGCTGCTTTTGAAAAGCCTTTGGAGTACTCGACGTAGCTAGGGCTTCCATTATCGCCCACACAAGCATTTGCCCAAGTCGGGTGGGCGCCGCGGAAAGTTGAGTTTTTTTGGCTCATGATTACCCATCCTAATGAATTACAGGCTGTGCTGTTGAATCTCTATCCACACTCCAAACCGATACTCTCCAAGCGAACGGGGATGCGCACTTCCTGATGGGCGTAGAGAATGCCTTGCATCACCTGTTAGGTAGCTGAATTGGCGGTGTGGGCGCCACTACGGGATCATAACTGACGACCCTGAGCCAGTCTTGCTTTCATTCGCACAGTCTAATGTGCTCTCCTGGTCAAAAGTGGTCTTTCAATTAAGGTCATATTGGAAGTCGTCAGGCTTGCCGGTCACTACACGAAACCTTTGGTTTGACCATATCTAGCTCTGTCGGACGGGGACGATCCATCAAATGCGGCCCGCGCATGAAGACAGAGAGCGGCCCCAGCTTCTGTAGCATCAAGATACCGGGGCGAGGTACTGGCAAGTATTACCTCGGTCACATATTGCGTATCGCATCGTTCTCGTCGAGCACAAACTCTAGTCCAATACCCACTTCCTTTAGCACCTCTGCAGCGCGGTCAATGAAGAACTCGCCTTGCTCTGGCAGCTCATACAAGCCGTTGATGCGGATGATGGGATGTTTCCCTAGTGCATTGGGGATCTCGGTATAGATCTCGCCGCTTTCGATGAACGCAACGTACGTATTGAGCTTGTCTTGCAGCAGCTGCAGGTGTTCGCCTTGCTCAGCTTTGCCGCCCCATTCAAGGTGGTCAGAGATATACAACACCACGTTGTCAGGTTCCCACGTCGGGATGGCCCAGATATCAATAACCTGCGGATTTGTAATGGACATGTCTGCTCCTCAGGGTTTTGGTCGAACTATTTCGACTTTGGTTGGTGGGATTACGGTGCCCCCGGGAAAGCCAGGTTTCCCTTTACCTACAACGACTGCACCGCTTTCTTCGATCTCTGGATACGCCAGTTTTTGGTTGCGAGTCAGTGGCGCTGTATCCGACGACTTGCATTCGATGCAGGAAATGTTGCCGTCTGCATCCCGCCCTAGCATATCGAACCTCGTGCGTACTCCGCTTTTGGTCTTGGCCGTCACTTCTCGGCCCACTTCGGGCGTTGTTTCGCGTAGCTCGCGTTCCTTGTAGTCTTCAAAGGCTTTGCCCTTTTCCTTGTTCTTCTCCAACTGCGTACTGAGCACAATGTAGATTGGCTCAATGCCCGAGTCAGGGAACCAGATAATTGCATCTTGGAACTCAGGGGGATGCGCAGGATTCGCCAGCACCGTGTCAGATTGTGCTGTTGGCGGATACACCCACACGGGGGGCAATTGTGGGGCGCCTTCCAGGGCAGGAATACCCAGCACACCGTCAGGACTTGCCGCTGGGGTCCAAGTGAGCCCAATCCCGTTGCCGATGTCAGCGACATACGTCTCGCCGACTTTCTCGCCCTTGATGACAGGGACATTTTCCCATTCCGCTTTACCGCCCGTGTAGAAGCCGTAAGCGTTGATGGAGCCGTCCGGCAATGTCTTCACGTTGACCCGCACACGGGTGCGGCCAGTTTCAAGCGTTGCGTACTGGTCGTTCGTGTAGAAAGCGCTGTCTGGTGAAATGCTGGTGTTCGGTATCAGCATTCCAACGATGCCCGTTACAAAGCCAGCAGCCACAACGCCTGATCCTTCCAGTAGACCCAGTGACAGTGATCCGCCGAGACGTTGAGCAATTGCACTGCCAGTGCACTACCACTGATTTTTTTGAGGGGGATGTTCCCGTCTGCATCTGTTTCACGACCACCAAGAATGGTGAATTCGCCGTAGTTGGCCACTTTCTCGACAGGGATAAACCCGGCTGGTTTCTTATGGTCGATCACACCGTCAGGAAGGTCGCAGCTCTTTGCGAACACACAACCCACGGTGTTGGGTTTGGCCTTTTCCTTTGGTGGAAGGTCTTTGTATTCCGCCCAACGCTGGGCGTGGATATCAACAGGTTCTATACCGCTGTTGCGGTAGCCCTTCGGCGGGTTTGGTACGTATCCGCTCACGTTGAGCTTCCTTTTCATCCTTGGGGAATTCCAGCCTGTAGCTGGGGCAGAATGACGTTACCGGGAAGCACTGGCGCAGGCTGTAGGACAAGTCCTAAATGCCATGCTCCGCTTTCCTTTCCCTGTCATGTCATGTCTGGGAGCAGGATAACCGCTCTCACGCCAGGTTTTGAATGGTGGCGATTGGCCGCGCCGAGGGATCTCACCAGCGAGCCAATGCATGCAAATGAGTGTTCAAGTTAGTGCAATGCGTGCAGGGGGAGTGGCGAAGGGGTGATCATGACCTGTACTGAATGTGGGGTGCGGTGCGGGATGAAGAGTCAGAGCTATAGGGTCAGGCTCGATCAGTTGTGGACGGTGGCCTGCAGATGACGGAGGTGTCTGTTTCTGTTCGTTGCCAGTCGCGTAAATACGGTAACAGACACCTTAACAGACACCTTGGAGTGGCGGGGTAGGCTAGATGCCTTGAAAACAGTGGAGCGGGTGAAGGGAATCGAACCCTCGTTATCAGCTTGGGAAGCTGGAGTAATGCCATTATACGACACCCGCTCAGAGCGGCTGACTTTGTACCAGATGTGCGCGTGGAAATGAAGTTTTTCTTTGCGCGCGATGCGTTTAGCGCAGGTGAAACAGGACATCAGACCGCATGACGGTCGTTCGCGGGCAAGCCTCGCTCCTACAGAAATGCGTTTAACGCTGCGGGGCGAAGCTTGCTCGCGATGACACTGTTTCAGATGGCCAATGCATGGTGGTCCTGGACGTAATGGTAACGCGGTCGGCTGGCGTGTTGCGCCGGTTTCAGGAAGCCCAGCAGTGCGTCGCGGCTGTCTCGGCAGGCAGATTTGTGTTCCATGTCGAGAAAGTGGCCGGTGGCCTGAAGGGTGCTGAAGGTGGCGTTTTGCACGTGGTTGGCGAACAACCGGGCGCCATCGGCGGCGGTGTATTCGTCCCATTCGCCGTTCATGAACAGCACCGGAACGTTGATTTTCTCGGCAGCCTTGAGGTAGCACAGCCGATCGCTGTTGAGTACGTGGCTGATGTGGAAGTGCATCTGCCCATATTCGTGCTCGGCCAGGCTACTGACGTGTTTGTAGTTGAAGCGTTTGAACAGCGACGGCAGGTGTTTGCCGATGGTGCTGTTGACCAGGTGGCCGACGCGGTCGCGGTCCCGACTGCCGAGGTAATCAATGCCGCGCTCGAGGTAATCGAGCATGTGCGCGTTGATCTCCGGGGAGAACGAGCTGATCACGGCTTTTTCGATGCGCCGTGGCTGTTGGGCCAGGGCGACCAGGGTCGCGGCGCCGCCCCAGGAAAACGACAGCACGTGTTCGGCGGCGAAGTGGTCGATCAGCTCCAGGAGGATCTGCCCTTCGACTTCCTTGGTCAGCAACTTCTCATGCAGGTTGTGCGCTTTTGACTTGCCCGCGTAGGGCTGGTCGTAGCAAACCACATTGAACTGCGGGTGAAGGTTTTTCACAGTTTGTGCAAACGACGCAGTCGTGGCCATCGAGCCGTTGACCAGGATGATGGTCTTCTCTGCGGCGTCCGCGCGATAGAACTCCGTGTAAACCCGATACTGACCCTGTATATCCAGCACAGCGATTTCTGGCCTCATGTCGTAAGACTCCTGGCAAGCGGGTAGTGCGCGCAGATCACTCTGCACGAGCTTTGTGACAGGTAGGCATACGCCTTGAATTTGGAGGCCCATGTCGATCCAATGCAGTCCGGTCGACGGGTATTGTTATTGGCGGGCAGTCTGCCGGTCTGAGGCGGAACCTGAGGGTTCTCTAACCGGCAAAAAGTTTCTTAGAAGTATGTTGTGACTCGTCGGTCACATTTCGGCCGACGTCCTGATTCAAGCAGGGGTCACGTCTTCGCGCAAGTGTCATTCGTAAATTGTTCGACAACTTCTGCTGAGCGGTAGGCTGCTTAGATCAAATGGATCTCTTCGGTGCGCAATGCTCGGTACTCGCCCGGTTTTAGCGCGTTATCGAGCACCAGCGGACCCATGCTTTCGCGGTGCAGGCGCAACACTTTGTTGTCGAAGTGGCCGAACATCCGCTTCACTTGGTGATACCGACCCTCGACGATGCTCAGCCGCGCCGCTTTCGGCCCGAGCACGATCAGCTCGGCCGGTTGCGTGGTGAGGTCTTCGAACGCGAAGTACAGGCCCTCGGCAAACTTCAATGCGTATTGCGGGCCAATCTCCTGCTCGGTCTCGACGTAATAGACCTTCGGCAGTTTGGTCTGCGGCTGGGTCAGGCGCCGTGACCACTGGCCGTCGTTGGTGATCAGCATCAGCCCGGTGGTGTTGAAATCCAGGCGACCGGCGATGTGCAGGTCATCGCGGTTCGGCTCATGGATCAGGTCGAGCACGGTCGGGTGCTCCGGGTCGCGGGTGGCGCTGACGCAGCCGGGCGGTTTGTGCAGCATGAAGTAGCGAGCGGGCTTGCCGACTTGCAGGACTTCCTCGGCGACCTCGACGCGGCTGAACTCAAGCACTTCGGCATGCGGGTCGCTGACGATTTTTCCGTCGATCCGAACGCGCTTTTCCACCAGCAACAGGCGCACCTGCTTACGGTTGAAGCGCGGCAGGTTGCTGAGGAAACGGTCAACGCGCATGGCTGGGAATCAGTCGGAAAAGGGCCGCGTATCTTACGTGATCGGCCGGGCGGTTGCTTACAGCTGTGCCTCGACCTCGGCGCAACGCGGGCACAGGCAAGATTTGTCGCGCAGTTCGGCCGGCAGCGCTTCGAGCACCGCCGGGTCGATACTCACGCCAAAGCACCAGCACGCCTGATCGACAGTGCGCGGGTCGGCCAGGGTGCAGGCGTTGGAGGCGCCGCAGGCGGGGCATTGGTCAGGCTTGTTCATGCAGGATTATTCATAACGGGAGTGAGGCATTTCCACGCAAGTTCGGTTACGGCCGGCCTGTTTGGCCCGGTACATCGCATGATCGGCCCGGGAGAGCAGAGTGTGCAAGGTTTCATCGACCTGCAAGGTGGTGAGGCCGATGCTGACGGTCAGCTGCAGTTCCTTGCCGTCGTAGGCATAACGCTGCTGTTCGACATGTTGACGAATTTTCTCGGCGATCATCAGACCGGTCTCACCGTCGGTGTCCTTGAGCAATACGATGAACTCTTCACCACCCCAGCGGCAGACGATGTCGGAGTGCCGCAGGCAACTCTGCAGGTCCCGCGCGAAGCCGATCAGCACCTGATCGCCGGCCAGATGACCGTAGGTGTCGTTCAAAACCTTGAAGTGGTCCAGATCCAGCAACAACGCGGTCAGTGGCTTGGGCTCGCGCTCGGCTTCGAGCATGGCTTGCGCCGCCAACAGGTCGAAACCACGACGATTCGGCAGTTCGGTCAGGCTGTCGAGCGTCGCTTGCGCCTGGATCTTGCCCTGGTAGCGCTTGATCACGCGGTTGAGCAGGGCCAGCACGATCAGCGTGACGAGTAGGCAGATCAGCAGGTTGAGGTACAGCGACTGGCGGATTTCACTGAGGGCGCTGTCTTCGCGCTTGTCGACAAACAGGTACCAGTTCAGCTCGGGAATGAACCGAACGTTGAGGAAATGGCCCTGGCCCTGGACGGAATATTCGTAGCTGCCGCTATGGGGTTTCGGCAGTTGGCTGACCAGGCTCTTCATGTTGTCCAGTTCGCCGAGCTTCTGACCGATGTGCGCGCCTTGCGGGCCGCCTTCGGCGCCGGTCAGCACCAGGCGGCCGAAGTTGTCGACGAAGTACACGCTGCGCTGGTAACGCTGCTGGTATTTGTCGATCAGCTTGATCACCGCATCGACCGTCAGACCAACGCCGGCGGCGCCGATGAAGCGGTTGTTGTAGTCGTAGACCTTGTAGTTGATGAAGAAGGTCAGGTTGTCCTTGTTGGCAAGGTCCGGGTCGACATTGATCTCGTAGGGATCGGCCATGTCGCGCACGCGGAAATACCAGGCATCGCGGGGTTCCGTGGACTTGACCTGTTTGAGGACGCCTTTGGCGTGGTAGTAGGTGAGGCTGGTGTTGGAGACAAAAAATGCCGTGTAGGCGCCGTAGTGGGTCATGACCTCGTTGAGGTAGCGGGTCATTTTTTCGGGGTCTTGCTCGCCGTTTACCACCCAGTCACGCATGAAGGTGTCGCGGGACATCATCGAAGAAATCAGGATCGGTCTGACGAGGTCCTTCTGGATTTCCGAGTAGACCGTGTCCGAGGTCAGCGGCAGTTCGGTGTTGACGATGCTGTCGCGGATGGAGGCTCGCGAAGCGTAGTAACTCAGGAAAGAGGTCGCGAGAAAGCCTGCGCCCAGCAACGCGATAAGCGTGAGGACCAACGAACGTTGCGAATACAGCGGCGAGTGAAGCGGCATGACGATTCCGTTGGCAGTAACCCGATGGCAGGCATTCTAAAGGCACTGCCGGGAAATAACTCCTCTATGTGCAGCGCGAATGATTGTCCACTCACGCCATGCAAGATGCACCCGGACCCTGTGGGAGCGAGCTTGCTCGCGATGGCGGTCTAACAGGCAAGACAGTCCGCTATCGCGAGCAAGCTCGCTCCCACAGGTTTTCGCTCTTAAGGCAGGGTTTTCAGATACGCACGCCATCCACCCAAATGGCTGATATTGGCGGCCCCCTCCAACCCGTACCCCTCACAAATAAACCCACTCTCCCAGCGCCCATCCGCCAGTTGCACCTTGCCCAGCCCCAGCGGCGCCGGAATCCCGGTCAGGAACGAACCCAACTCACTGCTCGGCAACTCCCACACCTCCACCGCAATCGCCACGCCGCCGTCCTTCACCCGCACCATCCCCGGACGAAACGGTGGGCCACCGGCCAACGCATACAGTTGATAGTCCGGCGAGCTAAGCGTCGTCTCGACCAAATGGGCTCCGCGCTTCTTCAGTTGCCAGTTCAGCGCCAACCCGTCCAGATGCGCGCCACAGACCACCAGTCGTGCGCGGTCATGGCGAGCGACAGTCGTCGGTGCAGGCTCAGCCGAGCGGGGCTGCAAAGCATCCGCCACCCCCAACAAATACTGATCGGTAAACGCCCGACCAAACAGCGTCACGCCCCAGGGCAAACCGTTTTCCATCAAGCCGCTGGGCACGGCGACGGCCGCGTAGTCGAGCAAGTTCATGAAGTTGGTGTAGTAGCCCAGTTCGGCATTGCGCAGCACCGGTTCGGCGTCCAGTTCCGCCGATGTGACGGGGCGGCCGATGGTAGGCGTAACGACACAATCAAGATGTTCCAGCGCCTTGTCGCACAGCGCTTTCAACGCTTGCAGTCGATATTGAGCGCGGAAGGTGTCGACGCCGCTCACCGCTGGCGCCTTGGCCAACACGGCACGAATCACCGGCAACACCGCTTCTGGATNCTGCTCCATCAACTCGCCGGCCACGCTGTAGCGCTCTGCCACCCAAGGGCCTTCATAGAGCAAACGCGCCGCTTCGAGGAATGGCGACAGATTCAGTTCCACAGCGGTACCGCCCAACGTCTTGAGCCGATCGATGGCATCACCGAACAACAACGGGCCTTCAGGGCAGCCGAAGAATTCCAGGTCCTGCGCACGCGGTACGCCGAAACGGAACGGACGCGGCGTACCGAACGCCGAGCCGTCATTCCACAGCGGGTTGCTGCGGCTGTATTCATCTCGCGGGTCGTGGTGCGCGGTCAGCGCCAGCAACTGACTGGCCTCCCGGGCCGTCGCGGTGAATGTCGTCACGCAATCGAGCGTGCGACAGGCCGGCACCACACCGGCCGTGGAGATCAGCCCTTTGGTGGCTTTCAATCCGACCAGATTGTTCAACGCCGCCGGCACCCGTCCCGATCCTGCCGTGTCCGTGCCCAATGAAAAACTCGCCACGCCCAGGGCGACGGCCAGCGACGACCCCGCGCTGGAGCCGCCCGATGGATACTCCGGCAACACACTGTTGGGGCAGGCGCCATAGGGCGAGCGGGTGCCATTGAGCCCGGTCGCGAACTGATCAAGATTGGTCTTGCCCAGCGGAATCGCGCCCAGCGCCAGCAACTGCTCGACGATGGTCGCCGAACGCTGCGGCAAATAGGCAAAGGCCGGGCACGCCGCTGTGGTGGGAATGCCCGCCAGGTCGATGTTGTCCTTGATCGCAAACGGCACGCCGAACAGCGGCAGGCTGTCGAGGTCGCGACCGTCGAGCGCGGCGAGGTACGGTTCCAGTTCCTCGTCACTGAGCAAGTGGATGAACAGGTGATAATCCGGGTTCAGCGCTGCGGCTTTGTCACGCAGGCCCAGCAGCAATTGACGGGGCGTGATGTTGCCGACGCGATAGGCGCTGCGCAGGGCGTCGAGTTGCAGATTGATATTCATGGCGTCATTCCTTTTCAAAATGGGTTCAGTCGAGTTCCAGCACCACGACGCGCTGTCCGGCGCGCACCGCCGAACCCGGTTGTACGCGGACCTCGCGCACCACGCCGGCCATGGGCGCGAGTAGCGGAATTTCCATCTTCATCGACTCCAGAATCACCAGCACATCACCGGCGGCGACCCGGCTGCCGGTCTCCACCTGGACCTGCCAGAGGTTACCGGCGATGTGGCTGTCGACGCTCATTTCATTGCTGGCGAGCGGTGCGTCTTCGGTGGCTTCGGGGGCAGGTTCCTCGCTGTCGAAATGCGCCTGGCCGCTGGCGATCCAGCGCTCGCGCTCGGCGTTGAATGCGCTTTTTTGCTGATCGCGAAACGCCGCGATGGTCTCGGCCTCTTTCGTCAGGAAGGCCTGGTAATCCGCCAGGTTCAACTGGCTGTGTTCGATGTTCAGTTCGAAGCGCCCGAGCGGGAAGTCCCGGCGGATGCGCAGCAGTTCCTCGGCGCTCACCGGGTAGAAACGGATCTGGTCGAAAAAGCGTAGCAGCCACGGTTTGCCGTCAAACGCTGCAACTTCCCGGTAGCGGTTCCACATCTGCAACGTGCGCCCGACAAACTGATAGCCGCCCGGGCCCTCCATGCCATACACGCACAGGTAAGCGCCGCCGATGCCCACCGAGTTTTCGGCGGTCCAGGTGCGGGCCGGGTTGTACTTGGTGGTGACCAGGCGATGGCGCGGATCGAGCGGGGTGGCGACCGGTGCGCCGAGGTAAACGTCGCCCAAGCCCATCACCAGATAGCTGGCGTCGAACACCGTGCGCTGCACTTCGTCGAGGTTCGGCAGGTCGTTGATGCGGCGGATGAACTCCAGGTTGCTCGGGCACCACGGCGCGTCCTTGCGCACGGTGGTCATGTATTTTTCGATCGCCAGCTGGCACGCCGGGTCGTCCCACGACAGTGGCAAATGCACGATGCGCGAGGGCACTTGCAGGTCTTTGGCGGCGCACACGGCGTCCCATTCACCGGCGACAATGCCGAGCAGATCGGCCAGCGGCAGTTGCTCGGGCTGGTAGTGCACTTGCAGCGAGCGGATGCCCGGCGTCAGGTCGATGACGCCATGCAGGGTTTTGCTTTCCAGGGCTTGCATCAGGGCGTGGGCGCGGAAGCGCAAAACAAGATCGAGTTCAGGCGCGCCGATTTCCAGCAGCAGGTGAGTATCCCCCGACAACCTCGCAACCAGCCGCGTGTCTCCCTGACCCAACTCCAACACCACCGGCGACACAACCCCCTGTAGGAGCTGGCTTGCTAGCGATGAAGTTGACGCGGTTTCTGCCAGGGCCCCATCGCCAGCAAGCCGGCTCCTACAAGGGGTATTCCATTTCAGGGCGAGGTTGCGGGCGGTTTTTAGATCGACCGGGAGGAACTGGACTTTGTCGCCGGCCTTCAGTTGCCCAAGCTGCCAAAGGTCCGCCTCGATCACCGTCACCGGGCACACAAACCCGCCCAGGCTTGGCCCATCCGGCCCGAGGATTACCGGCATGTCGCCAGTAAAATCCACTGCCCCTATCGCGTAGGGATTGTCATGGATGTTCGACGGGTGCAGCCCCGCTTCGCCGCCGTCCGTGCGCGCCCAAACAGGCTTCGGCCCGATCAGCCGCACGCCGGTGCGGCTGGAGTTGAAATGCACTTCCCATTGGGTGGCGAAGAAGGTGCCGATGTAGTTCTCAGTGAAATACTCCGGGGCACCGTGAGGTCCGTAGATCACCCGGATCTGCCGCACGGCTGTTAGCTCGGTGACGTGGTCCAGTTGCTGACCGACGCTGCGGTCGATCAAGGCAGGCACATGCAACACATCACCCGCCCGCAATGCACGACCACCATGCCCACCAAACTGTCCGAGGGTGAAGGTGCTTTTGCTGCCCAGGTAGTCCGGCACTTGCAGCCCGCCGCGCAGGCTCAGATAGCTGCGAACGCCGGCCCCGGCAATCGTGCCGAGGCTTAACGTGGCACCGGCTGGAATCAGCAACGCGGTGTTCATCGCTACGGTTTCACCGTTCAACGTCAGTGGAATGACGGCCCCGGTGACGGCCACCACAGCCTCGCAATTGAAGCGCAGCAGCGGCCCGCTCATGGTGATTTCCAGCGCGGCGGCGCCTTCGTCATTACCCAGCAGAAGATTACCGAGCCGCAACGCTCGACTGTCCATTGGCCCTGACGGCGGCACGCCCACCGCCCAGTAACCTAGACGGCCGGGATAGTCCTGAACGCTGGTCTGAGTACCGGCGCTGAGCACTTCAAAGGTGTTGGCCTGATACACCAGGCCTTCCAGGCAACGGGTCCACGGCTGGCCGCTGGCGAACGGCGCATCGAGCAGAATTTGCCGCAGGTAGTCGCGGTTGGTTTCCACGCCGTANAGCAGACTGTCGCCCAGCGCCTGATGCAGGTCGGCAGCGGCCTCTTCACGGGTCGGCGCCCAGCTGATGACCTTGGCGATCATCGGATCGAAGTACGGCGGGATCTCGCAACCGGCCTCGACCCAGGTGTCGATGCGCAGGTGTTTGCCATCGGCGGCAGGGAAGTTCACGGCCGTCAGCAAGCCTGGGCTCGGCTGGAAATCACGACCCGGATCTTCGGCATACAGCCGCGCCTGAATCGCATGACCGTCGGCTTTCAAACCCTGACTCAAGTCGCTCAATGGCGGTAAATCACCGGCCGCCAGTTCCACCATCCAGCGCACCAGGTCTACGCCCCACACTTGCTCGGTGACGCCGTGTTCCACCTGCAGGCGCGTGTTCACTTCTAGGAAATAGAAGNGCTGAGCCTCGCTGTCGAAGACGAATTCCACGGTGCCGGCGCTGCGGTAATTCACCGCTTTCGCCAGTTTGATCGCTGCCGCACACAACTCATCAGCCATCCCTTCAGGCAGGTTCGGTGCGGGGGTTTCTTCGAGGACTTTCTGGTTGCGCCGTTGCACGGAGCAGTCGCGCACGCCGAGGGCGATCACCTCTCCAGTGCCGTCGCCGAACACCTGCACTTCCAGATGGCGAGCGTGCTCGATGTACTTCTCGATGAACACACCGGCGTCGCTGAAATTGTTCTGCCCCAGGCGTTTGACTGCCTCGAAGGNTTCGCTCAACTCGGTCGCGCTGCGGCACACGCGCATGCCGATGCCGCCACCGCCCGCGGTGCTTTTGAGCATCACCGGGTAGCCAACCTGTTCACCGGCAATCAGCGCCGCGTCGAGGCTTGCGAGCAGTTCGGTGCCTTCGAGCATCGGCACGCCGTGTTGCTTGGCCAGGGCACGCGCGGTGTGTTTGAGACCGAATACGCGCAGTTGTTCAGGCGTCGGCCCGACAAACGCGATACCCGCGTTTTCGCAGGCTTCGGCGAAGGCGGCGTTTTCCGAGAGGAAGCCGTAGCCGGGATGAATCGCCCTGGCCCCACAGGCCTTGGCGGTGGCGAGGATTTTTTCTACCGCCAGGTAGGTACTGGCCGCCGCGCCTTCACCGAGGCTATAGGCTTCGTCGGCCTGCTGGATATGCAGGCTGGCCGCATCGGCTTCGGCGTACACGGCGACGCCTTTGACGTGCAGCTCACGCAAGGTGCGCAGGATGCGGCAGGCGATGGCGCCACGGTTGGCAATCAGGACTTTTTCGAACATGGCATAGACCCCGGAGGGGATGCGGGCCGTCCCGCAGTTTTTCGATGAGCGCCGGGGTCGTCCCCGACGGCAAAATCACAACTCTTCAGAACACCACCGAACCTGTGGGAGCGGGCTTGCCCGCGATGGGGCCGGCACTTTCAACATTGATGTCGACTGACATAACGCTATCGCGGGCAAGCCCGCTCCCACAGGGTTTAGTGGTGTTTTTGAGGTTTGAGGCACTGCCCGGAACGCGCCTGGCACAAGGCGAACAACCATTTACGCAGGCGCTTGAGTTTCAGTTCCATACCAGTAACTCCGCAGGGGTCGGGTTGTAGGCGTTGCACGGATTGTTCAGTTGCGGGCAGTTGGAAATAAGCACGATCACATCCATTTCCGCGCGCAGGTCGACGTACTTGCCGGGGGCGGAAATCCCGTCTTCAAACGTCAACCCGCCATCCGCCGTGACCGGTACGTTCATGAAGAAGTTGATGTTCGGNCCGATGTCGCTTTTACCCAGCCGACCGTCGTGGGCGCAGGCGCGCAGGTAGTTATCGCGGCAGCTGTGCATGTAGCGTTTTTCCAGGGCATAGCGCACGGTGTTGCTCTCTTGGGCACAGGCGCCACCGAGGGTGTCGTGGCGCCCGCAGGTGTCGTCGACGAGGGTCAGCATCGGCTTGCCGAGGTTGGAATAAAGCACGCTGCCGGTGCTCAGGTAGACGCTGTTCTGCCGGCGCAAAGTGCGTTGCACGTCATAGCGCTCCTTCGGATTGGCGACGCTGTAGAACAAGGTGTCGACAGCCTGGTTGCCTTCAAGGTCGAGGATGCGCAAGGTCTGGCCGGCCTTGACCTCCATCAGCCAGGGCTCGCCGGCCGGGATGGTGGCGCGGTACACCGCGTTTTCAGGCTGCTGGTGTTTGGTTGCGATGGCGAGTGACATGGCAGCGATCCTCAGGCGAACAAACGGTCGGTGTTGATAAAGCCGCGCTCGTTTTCCGGGCGCGAGGTGCGGCAGTGTTCGGCGACACTGGGGTCGGCGTTCATCCAGCTGAGTTTCAGCGGCTGTGGGGCGTAGTTCGGCTTCGGGTCCATCGGATGTTGCAGCGCGGTGAGTACCACCAGTGTGTCCATCGGCGCGTACAACTCGATGTAGTCGCCGGCCTTCGAGTTGCCTTCGACAAAGTGGAAACGTCCGGCCTCATCGACGTTGACGCGGCTGAACAGGTTGAGGGTCATCAGCAGGTCGGACAGCCCCAGCCCCCACTTGCCCAATTCCACCAGCAGGTTATCGGTGCCGTTGCGAAAGAAGCCGTTGCGCAGCTCCTGATAGCGGCCCTGGCCGTATTTCTCGGCCACTTCGGACGCACACAACACACCGCCGATGCTGTCACTCCAGCCGCAGGTGTCGGCGGTAATGGCGGCCAGCACGCGGCCCATGTCCGAGTACAGGCAGTGGCCGCTGGTGAGCTTGGCGGTGTGTTGGCACTTGAGGCTGTCGGGCAGGTTCAGGCGCTCAGTTTTTTCGTTGGCATTAAGCAGCGTCAGGCTGACGTTGGCGCCGCCGCGCAGGTCGGTCAGGCGCAGCAATTGGCCGCGTTTCAACACGAAGGAACGATGGCCTCCGCCGGGAAGCATTTCTTCGGCGAAGGGCGGGAACAGTTGAGTCGAATCAGTCATTTCAAAATTCCTCTAAGCGATACGAAGCGTGCCCGCCAGCGCTGCCGGCAAGGCATCGACGGCGGCGCGGTTGACGCGGCGGTCGCTGTTCAAAGGGATGTCGTAGGTGATGCGCGCGCCATAGGCGCCGGGGGCGTGGGGGTCGAGGCGAACCTTGTCGAACACCAGCAAGCGCGTGCCGAGGCTGAAGCCTTCACTCAGGTCGTGGGTGACCATGAACACCGTCAGCCGGGTCTCGCGCCACAGCTCCAGCAGCAAGGCGTGCATGTCTTTGCGGATGCCCGGATCGAGGGCGCCGAACGGTTCGTCGAGCAGCAACACGCGGGGTTTCATGATCAGGGCCTGGGCGATGGCCAGGCGTTGTTGCATGCCGCCGGAGAGCTGCGCCGGGTATTTGTCCAGCGAATGGCCGAGGCCGACTTTGTGCAGCAGCCCCGAGGCCTGTTCGCGGGCTTNNTGTTTGGCGCTGCCGAACAGCCGCCCCAGCAACGGCGAGCGGGGCAGCTCAAGGCCGAGGGCGACGTTATCCAGCACGGTCAAATGCGGGAACACAGAGTAGCGCTGGAACACCACGCCACGGCTCGCATCCGGCTCGGCGGCGAGCGCCTGACCGTCCAGCAGAATCTCGCCGCGACTGGCGCGTTCCTGGCCGAGCAACAGGCGCAAGAAGGTCGACTTGCCGCAACCCGACGCACCGACCAAGGTGCAGAATTCACCTTCGTTGACGTTCAGGTTCAGGCCTTCGAGGACCACTTGATCGGCGTATTGCTGCCAGACGTTTTTGACGGTGATGAAGCTCATGCGCGGGCCCCCTCATACCAGGGAAACGCACGCCGGGTCAGGGTTTTGAGGCCCCAGTCCATCAGCCAGGCGAGCAGGGTGATCCACACCACGTAAGGCAAAATCACGTCCATCGCCAGGTAGCGGCGCACCAGGAAAATCCGGTAGCCCAAACCGTCGGTGGAAGCGATGGCTTCGGCGGCGATCAGGAACAACCACGCCGAGCCGAGCATCAACCGCAGTGAGATCAGCAGGCGCGGTAGCAATTGCGGGAGCACCACGCGCAGCATCAAAGTCCAGGTGGAGGCGCCGAGGGTCTGCGCCTTGACCAGCAACTCGACGGGAATTTCCCGGGCGCGCTGTTCCAGATCGCGCGCCAGGGCCGGTGTGATGCCGATGACGATCAGCATCACCTTGGACAATTCCCCCAACCCGAACACGATGAACAGAATCGGCAGGATCGCCAGCGGCGGCACCATCGACAGCACCGTGAGCAGCGGCGACAACGGCGCGCCAAACAGCGGCAGCGTTCCGGCGGCGATGCCCAGGCACAGGCCGGCGAGGGCACTGATACCCAGGCCGATGGCCAGGCGGCGCAGGCTCGACGCGCTGTCTTGCCACAGCACGTATTCACCGGTGCGGGTGTCGGCGCTGAACGCCAGGCGCTTTATGGCGTCGCCCATTTGTACGGCGCTGGGCAGCAGCTTGTCGTTGGGGTTGTCCGCCAGGCGCTCGGCCGAGCCCAAAAAGTAGGCGAACAGCAGCAGGGCGAACGGCAGCATCACCAACAGCAGGCGACTNGAGCGTTCCGGGTGACGGTTGATCAGGCGCATGGCCGGTCCTCC
>NZ_NMOJ01000007.1 GCF_002251635.1 Pseudomonas mandelii | reverse complement strand
ATTTTTAAAGATCAGTCGTCAGACCGGCGCCTTCCACCCCATCATCCGCTGCTGTGCCACCTGCAACAGATCAAAACCATCCTGAGTCAGCAGATAAAGCGCATGGGTAATGTGCGGAATATCCTGAACATCCCCGTGCTTGAAGCATTGGCAATGGAGGGTTTCAAGTAACTGGCTGGAGGCCCGGACCCGCTGTAAGGCGGCTTCGAGAATGTCTTGGGGATTGGCTTCTGTGTCGATCACCAAGGGACTTGAGTCGGTAACTCTGCTGTTGATTGAACGGTAGCGATCGGGAAACGGGTTTAGCGTATGCATAGTAATTACTCGGGTATTTATTAGTAATCGCCAGCACCGTGACCAAACGATGGGAGGCGGCTGTGTACAGGCTTGGTCAACCGACAACACCCAATCGGCTCGCCCGAAGGCGTCCCGCACACAGCCACCATTGCAACGCACTACGAGGACGTAGAAGTCCGCAGCGCGAATCAAGGCACATGTATGTGCGGTGTTATCAGGTGACCAAACCTGTCCGCTGATTTTGCAGCGAGCCCAAACAGTAATCGCTCCAACCCATCAGGCGAAAGTCGACAAGGCGTCTGACCTTGTAGGACCGAGCCGAAGACTTCGTAGACGCTTTCCGAGCGAATCATCCGACAGAAAAAACCTCGCGACAGGCGGCGTTCAGCCGGGTTAACCATCTGTTAACCGCGCGGTCCAAGACTTTACTGGACCGCACGCCCTCAGGTTCCTCTGACGCCCAGTGCGGCAGGTTCGACGCTTTATCCGTCGAGCTGACTCAACGTCTGCACTGGAGATCGCCACATGAACATCCGCACCCTGCTGATCACTTCCGCCCTCGCCTGCACCGCATTTACCGGTGTTGCGCAGGCCAACGACACCTCGTCTTCGCAAGCCGTGCCCTATCACTACGGCATGCCGCTGAATATCGGCAAAGTGGTCGCGCTGACCGAGCCGAACACGCTGGAATGCAAAGTGATCACTGCCGACATGAAGTACATCGATACGTCAGGCAAACCTGAAGAAATCAGCTACCGGAAGCTTTCTGACGCTTGCAGTAATCAGAACTGACCGAAAAGTCTGATTTAGCACTTTGCGGTATTCCTGTGAGGGTTCTGGCGCTATGCTTTGGCGCCTCCCTCACTGCCGCAAGGATCCGCCATGCAGTTATCGTTTCGCACCCTGTCGACCTTCACTTCCCTTCTGTGTTTTCTGCTGGCCCTGGTCTGGGGTTTGATGCCGGACTGGTTGCTGGCGATCTGGAGTATTGAATATTCGTCTGCGGCAGGGTTTGTCGCGCGACGCAGCGCAGTGCTGTTCGCGGCGCTGGGTGTGATGTTTTATCTAGTTCGAAACGAACCGCCGTCCGTTACCCGCAATGCGCTGAGCACCGGGTTTAGCGTCGGCTGTTTTGGTCTGGCAGTGTTGGGTTTCGGCGAATGGCTCAATGGCCATGCCGGGCCGGGCATTTTGCTGGCGGTGGTGGTCGAGTCGGCGCTGGGACTGGGGTTTGTCCAGACCCGGCGCGTGTCAGCAGAACTCGAAACTGCGGGTTAAAGCGCTTTCCTGTCGGGATGCAGTGTCTGACTCGCTTCCTGATGCTGCATCTCTGAGCGCAGGCCTGCAATCAGGTCGTTGATTTCACGGCACCCATTCAGGTGTTTGGCATTGATTCCGGTCACCATCAGATCAAGGTGATCGGTTTCACGATCGGAATACACCTTGACGGTCATGGACAGGTCTTGCGACAGCGTGCACTGACAGCGCTTGGGCAGAAAACTGCTTTCAACGATATTGCGTAACTCCAGGGCAGAAAGAAACATGGCGACCCTCTCCTAATTGTGAGACTGCCAAAAAATTCAACGTCGGTCCGTGCTGAAATCTCCCGCGTTTCTTCCTTATGCAGGGTTTCTACGCCTCAAGCACCAGACCGTCCTCGCGTTCTGAGCTGACTCGTTAATGTGCCGGTCAACTTAAGATCTGCTTGAGCATAAAACATGCCGCAAATTTCGCCGTGCAGTTCATCGGTAAATCAATGATTTAACGGACGTGCCTGAAAATGGCTTCATGCAATCTGCAAGAAAGGGCAGCTTCAGCCCTGCAATTTGCATACATTCCCGAGCAGGTTTGCATTGGTGGCGGTCGGCGGTAAGAATGCGCCTGTCAATCCAGTATCCGCTGACCCTATTCACACGCAAGGAGGCATCATGGGTTCTTTGACCTGTATCAATACCGTCGGGCTGATTGTTGCCAGCCTTTCGAGCGTGGCCTATGCGGCTAAGCTCGAAACCGTCGCGCCGTTCCCTAAACCGGAAAGCGGTTTTACCCGCCAGGTCATTCATGTAGCGCCGCAGCCACAGGAAGAAAACTTCCAGGTTGAGGTGCTGGCGGGCAAGACGCTGACGGTGGACTGCAATCGCCAACGCCTCGGCGGTATCCTTGAAGAAAAAAACCTCGAAGGTTGGGGCTACCCCTTTTACCGCCTGGAAAAAGTCATCGGCCCGGTGAGCACGATGATGGCCTGCCCCGACGAAAAGAGTAAAAAGGAGTTCGTACCGGTGGTCGGTGACGGCTTCATGCTTCGCTACAACAGCAAGTTGCCGATCGTGCTCTACGTGCCCAATGACGTCGAAGTCCGCTATCGGATCTGGTCGGCGTCGGACAAGGTCGAGATAGCTGTTCAGGAATAGCCACAACGCCCCTCCTCACGCTGAGGCGCCGCTCAATGCGGCGCGCTCGGCAACATGCCGCAAACTGTCGAAATTGATATTGGCGCCCGAGTCGATCGCGACCAGGGTTTGACCACGCGCACCGGTCTGAGCGACGTACTTCTTGATCCCGGCCACCGCCAAGGCACCGGAGGGCTCGGTGATCGAGCGGGTATCGTCGTAGATATTCTTGATCGCGGCGCACAGTTCGTCGTTACTGACGGTCAGCACTTCATCGACGCAAAGCCGGCAGACCTCAAATCCATAAGCGCCGATCTGCGCGACTGCCACGCCATCGGCAAAGGTGCCCACGGTGGGCAGGACGATCCGCTCGCCAGCCTGTAACGCGGCGTACAGACACGCGGAATGTTCGGACTCGACGCCGATGATGCGGACTTCCGGGCGCAGGTATTTGACATACGCCGCGATGCCGGCGATCAGACCTCCGCCGCCCACCGGGACGAAGATGGCGTCCAGTGGGCCTTGATGTTGACGAAGGATCTCCATGGCCACGGTGCCCTGCCCGGCGATTACGTCCGGGTCGTCGAATGGCGAGACGAAGGTGCGGCCGGTTTGCTCGGCCAGGCTCAGGGCGTAATCGAGGGCGAACGGGAAACTTTCCCCGTGCAGCACGGCGTCGGCACCGCGACTGCGTACCCCAAGCACTTTCAATTCTGGCGTCGTGCGGGGCATGACAATCGTCGCGGCGATCCCCAGTTCACGCGCCGCCAACGCCACGCCTTGGGCATGGTTGCCCGCTGAAGCGGTGATCACGCCGCGAGCCTTTTGCTCATCACTCAGTTGCACCAATTTGTTGTAAGCGCCACGGATCTTGAAGGAAAAGGTCGGTTGCAAGTCCTCACGCTTGAGCAGGATCTGATTACCCAAGGCCTCGGACAGCGCTGGTGCGGGTTGCAACGGTGTGCGCACAGCCAGTTCATACACAGGCGCGGCGAGGATCTTTTTCACGTAGTGCTCAAGCAAGGCCTGCTGGGCGGGGGTGCTGCTCATGGTCGTCTCCTGACATTGATCGGGGCCCAGGAGACAGAAAGTAAAAACCCGCCTCTAGGGCGGGTTTGGGTGCNGCAG
>NZ_NMOJ01000069.1 GCF_002251635.1 Pseudomonas mandelii | reverse complement strand
TTACAGCGTGCCGTCGGCGGCCATCTGCACGTAGCGGGGGTCGAACTGCAGCTTGAGGTTGGTTTTGTCGCCGCTGGTCACGCCGTTGGCGAAGCTCATGCCCACGGCGCTGGTGTCCTTGGCACCTTCGCCGAGCAGGCCGTGTTCAAACGAGAACTCGGCGACCTTGCGCATGGTGGCGGGCAACTGCGCGCTGGTGGCGAAGGCCAGGGCTTCCTTGGGCGTGGCGAACAGCTTGGTGGTGTCCAGTTGCGACTGGAAACCGGCGAGGTCGGTGCCGGAGGCTTTGGCCATGTGTTCGAGTGCGACGTTGCTGGCAGCGTTTTTGGCGTTCATCAGCGCAACCACTTCGAACCAGGCGCCGGTCAACGCTTTGCCCAGCTTGGGGTTGTCTTTGAGGGTCTGGGTGTTGACCACCATCATGTCCATGATTTCGCCGGGCACTTTGCTGGAGTCGAACACTTCGGTGACGCCCGGTTTGGCCTTGATCTCAGAGAGCATCGGGTTCCAGGTGGTGACGGCTTGCACCTGNTCGGTGTTGAAGGCCGCGGCGATATCGGCGTCGGAGGTGTTGACTACTTTCAAGTCTTTTTCGGTGAGATCGGCCGACTCCAGGGCGCGGGCCAGCAGGTAGTGGGACACCGAGAGTTCCACCAGGTTGACGTTCATGCCCTTGAGGTCCGCCACGGTCTTGCCGGTGCCCTTGATCACCACGCCATCGTTGCCGTTGGAGAAGTCGCTGACCACCAGCGCGGTGCTGTCCACGCCTCCGGCGGCAGGAATGGTCAGGGCGTCCATGTTGGTCATGGTGCAGCCGTCGAACTGGCCGGCGGTGTACTGGTTGATGGATTCGACATAGTCATTGAGCTGCACCATGTCGATCTTGATGCCGTACTTCTTGGCCCACTTGTCGAGGATGCCTTGGCTGCCGGCGTACTCCCACGGCATCCAACCGGCGTAGATGGTCCAGCACACACTGAAGTGGTCTTTGGGGGCGGCTTGGGACGGGAGGCTCACGAGGGCTGCGAANGCGGCGGCGAGCAGGGCGGGTAAACGNAG
>NZ_NMOJ01000068.1 GCF_002251635.1 Pseudomonas mandelii | reverse complement strand
TTGAGCATGGGGCTTCTCCAGTTGATCAAGGGCGAGCAGGAGCAACGCGGCACCGTGAACGGTGGCTTGTCTCCCGGGCTTTTATCCCGCCGTGTAACCTCAACTGGAGGTCGCCAACTCTCGGACCAGCCACTCGCGATCAGCGAGCCGGAACCCTAGTCAGCCATTGCAAATTGTGGTGCCGCGAACCTTGTGATGACTCCTGCACGGGTTTGCTAAAGCGAGAGCCGTGCCAAGTTGGTTTGAGGGCTCTAGGGTAGGGGATTGCGCGATGAGCGCTTGGGGCAGGGGAGGCGGTGTTGCCTTGTGATGGTGCGTGGGTGCACCGCAATGGATCGGGCTGGCCGCTGATCTGAAGGTCCGGGCCGCTCGGCACTCAGCTTGGGATTGCCAGTCAAAAGTGGTGTCAGCCGGCCTGTTCCGGTTGTGGTCTTTCAGGAGGCCGCCATGTTTCGTCGACTGTTGTTCGGTGTGGTTTTCGGTCTTGGGTTGTCCGGCTGCTATTACTACGCCGGTGGCTACGATGTTTATTCCGCGCCTTATTACTACCCCGGCTATTCACCCTATTCCTACTATTACGGACCGCGCTACTACTACGGCCCGCGCTTTTATGGCGGTTATCGCTATTACTATTGGGGTGGACACGGGCCACGTCATTACGGCGGTGGATATCGCGGTGGCCACCATTAATCAGCGGGTGAATAGATGAAAAACCTTTCATCGGCGACTTGTTTCAATCTGTTTCAGGAACGCACCAGATTTGGAAAACGATGTCTGATCTTTCGACAGTCACCGAATAATTGACTGTCGCCTGCCAGCGTCGCTGGTATGGCTCACTCGCGGTCCAGGAGGCCGCCATGCTCTGTCGAAAACAGCTCCGCCGAATTCTTCTGATTGCAGTAGTGGGATTGTCTCTTGGTGCGTGCGTGCCCTATTCCGATGGAGGAGGCAGCTACTACAGTTCCGAGGTCTATACCTCGCCAGCGCCCGCCTATTATTCCGGTGGCGGACCTTACTATTCAGGTGGCGGCGGTTATTACACGCCGCCACGCCGGTACTACGCGCCACCGGCGCGGTATTACCAGCCAACGCCGCGGTATTACCATCAGCCGCGGGTTTATCAACCGGCACCCCGTTATTACCAGTCGCAACGGGGCGAATACCGGGCCCATGGTTGGGACGGCCGTAACCGCGGCGGTTGGAGCAACGATGACCGTGGCAATGGCGGGCGCAATCACGGCGGACGAGGCGACCATAACGGTCGCGGCGATCACGATGGCCGGGGTGGCCGTCGTTAACCTGATCAGTTAGACGCACTACTGTGGGAGCGAGCCTGCTCGCGATGGTGGACTGTCAATCAACTTAATGTTGGATGACAAACCGCTATCGCGAGCAGACTCGCTCCCACATTTTTTTAGTATTCCGACAGATCCGCCAGCGGATGCCGACCTTCCCAGACCTTGTGAAAGTGCGCTTCCACCACCGCATCCGGCACCGTATTGATGTCCTGCCAATGCCAGTGCGGTTTCTGATCCTTGTCGATCAACCGTGCCCGCACCCCCTCGCTGAACTCCGGATGTCGGCAGCAGTTGAGGCTTATCGTGTATTCCATCTGGAAGACCTCGGCCAGCGACATGTGCCGGGCGCGGGCGATCTGTTCCCACACCAGATGCGCGGTCAGGGGCGAGCCTTCGGTCATGGTCTTCGCCGCTCGACTTAACAGCAGGTCCGTATGGTCACGCAGAGGGCTGATGGCTTTCCAGGCGCAACGCACATCGCTGACATCCAGCAGTTCATCGATTTGCTGGCGTCGAGGCAGCCACTGCGCGGCGGGCATTTGCGCGACGGCTTCCTGCTGCAAGGCCTTGAGCAGGCTGTTGAGCTGCATGGCGGTTTGTTCCTGCCAGTTCAGTTGCAGCAGGCCTTCGATCAATTCTTCTTGCTGGTCATCGCGCAGGAAACGGTCAGCCAGGTCCAGGTCGATCGCATCGCGACCGTTCATGTGTGCGCCGGTCAGCCCCAGGAACAAGCCGAGCTTGCCGGGCAGCCGTGACAGGAACCAGCTGGCGCCGACATCCGGGTACAAACCGATGCTGATTTCCGGCATCGCCAGGCGGCTGCTCGGCGTGACAATCCGGATGCTTGCCCCTTGCAGCAACCCCATGCCACCGCCCAGCACATAACCATGGCCCCAGCAGATCAGCGGTTTGGGGTAGGTGTGCAGATTGAAGTCGAGGCGATATTCCGCTGCAAAGAAGTGCGCGGCCAAGGGCGGGACTTCTCCCGGATGAGCGCGGCAGGCTTCGACCAGGCTGCGCACTTCGCCGCCGGCGCAGAAGGCTTTGGCGCCGTTACCGCGCAGCAGAACGCAGACAATTTGCGGATCTTTGGCCCAGGCGTCCATTTGATCGCGCAGGGCGCGGATCATGGGCAAGGAGAGGGCGTTGAGCGATTTTTCGGCATCCAGACTGGCAATGCCGATGCGTGCGCCGTCGGTGCCGGTGAGTTCTTCGAAGTGCAGATTCATCGTGACCTCGATAGGGAAATTGAGCGTTCAGTATGATCGCTATGTAGGAAAGTGCCGGATCTGCGTCAGATCAATTGACAAGCATGGTCAGCTTTCCTAGGGTTCGCCCCATTGTTTTTGCCGGATGTAACCATGACTGCTGATGACCGTATCAAACTCGAACCGGGCTGGAAGGAGGCGCTACGTGCCGAATTCGACCAGCCTTACATGGCAGAGTTGCGCAACTTCCTGCAACAGGAGCGCGCGGCGGGCAAGGAAATCTATCCTCCGGGNCCGCTGATTTTCAATGCGCTTAACTCCACGCCGCTGGACAAGGTCAAGGTGGTGATCCTCGGCCAAGACCCGTACCACGGCCCTGGCCAGGCCCATGGTCTGTGTTTTTCGGTGCAACCGGGTGTGCCGACGCCGCCGTCCCTGGTGAATATTTACAAAGAGCTCAAGCGCGACCTGAACATCGACATTCCCAACCACGGTTGCCTGCAAAGCTGGGCCGATCAGGGCGTGCTGATGCTCAACACCACCATGACCGTGGAGCGCGCCACTGCCAACGCGCANAAAGACAAGGGCTGGCAGTTTTTCACGGATCGAATCATTGAAGTGGTCAGCCAGCAGCAACCGCATCTGGTGTTCATGCTGTGGGGCGCGCATGCACAGAGCAAACAGAAACTGATCGATGCGACCAAACACCTGGTGCTGACGTCAGTGCATCCGTCGCCGCTTTCGGCGTATCGCGGGTTTCTGGGGTGCGGGCATTTCAGCCGGACCAACAAGTTTCTTGAGCAGAACGGTGAAACGCCGATTGAGTGGCGGTTGCCGCCAGTCTAAAAGCTTCGCGGGCAAGCCTCGCTCCTACCGGACTTGCACTGGACCTGTAGGAGCGAGGCTTGCCCGCGAAGGCTCCAATTCGGTCTACCGGTCTGGTTCCGGCTCGCGATTCCAATACCTGAACAACGGTTCCGCCAAAAACAGCACAAACAACAGCCGCATCACCTGCATCGCCGTCACCAGCGGCACCGACAATTGCAGGGTCTCCGCCGTCAGGCTCATCTCGGCAATGCCGCCGGGCATCATGCCCAACGTCAGCGAACGCAAATCCAGATGCGTCAGCGCACTCAATCCCAATGCCGCCGCCGTTGCGATCAACATGGTCAACACCGTCCCGATCAAGGTCCTGCCCATAAAGGAAGGCGCCCGCCGGAAAAACTGTCGATTGAAATGGCAGCCCAAACCGCTGCCGATCAGCCATTGACCGATCTGGCTGCCGCCGTCGGGCAAGCCGATGTGCAAATCCCAACCAATGCTCACCGCCGCACTCACCAGCAACGGCCCGAACAGCCACGGATTGGGTTGACGAAGACGTTCCCAGAGCCAGGCCGCCAGCGCACCTGCCGGGAATAGAAGGGCCAGCCACCACCAATTGACGGTGCTTGGGTGCAAGACCGGTGCGCCGTAACCCAGCAAGTATTTGAAGATCGCCGGCACACACAGCACCACCACCAGCACGCGCAAACTCTGCCCTGCCGCGACACGGCTGAGCACCGCGCCGTTGCGTGCGCCGAGGTTGACCATCTCCCCGGAGCCGCCCGGCATGCTGGAGAAAAACGCAGTGGCGCGGTCTTCACCGCTGCGGCGCATCAACCACACGCCGACGATGCTCGACACGCTGGTGATCAGCGCACCGAAGAAAATCAGGCCGAAGTGGCTCATCACCTGCTCGATCACCACCGGGGTGAAGTGCAGGCCGATGCCGATGCCCACCACCCATTGGCCGCATTTGCGCCCGCCGGGAATCTCCGCCAACTGCCACGGCGTCAGGCAGCGCACCAGAATGATCGCCAGCAACGAGCCGACCATATACGGCAAAGGCCAGCCGACGAGGCTGGCCAGGTAACCGCCCAGCGCGCCGACCAGCGGCGTACCCCACCAGGCTTTGAAGGGTGTTCGATCAGACATCGGCGACAACGCGCCGGGCAACCGAGCGTTTGCGCCAGATCCGCAGGATCGGCACCAGCAACATCACCGCGATCAACGCCCACACCCCGAACGTGATCGGGCTTGACCAGAGGATGTCCAGCGCACCGTTGGAGATCGACAGTGCACGGCGCAGGTTTTGCTCCATCAGGCCACCGAGGATAAAGCCCAGCAGCACCGGCGACAGCGGGAAGTCCAGCTTGCGCAGGAGGTAGCCGAAGATGCCGATGCCGACCATCAGGAACAGGTCGAAGGTGGTGGCGTGAACCGCGTACACACCGATCGCGGTGATGATGGCGATCACTGGCACCAGCGCCCAGTTCGGCACGGCGAGGATGCGCGTGAAGATGCGGATCATCGGGATGTTGAGGATCACCAGCATGATGTTGGCGACAAACAACGAAGCGATCAGGCCCCAGACGATGTCCGGCTGTTGTTGGAACAGCAGTGGGCCGGGGGTGATGTTGTACAGCGACAGGGCGCCGATCATCACCGCCGTGGTGCCCGAACCTGGCACGCCCAGGGTCAGCATCGGCACCAGCGCGCCGCACGCGGAAGCGCCGATCGCGGTTTCCGGCGCAGCGAGGCCGCGCATGTCACCCTGGCCGAATTTACCGCTGGCACCGGCCAGGCGTTTCTCGGTCATGTAGGCCACGGCACTGGCCAGTGTCGCACCGGCACCCGGCAGCACGCCCATGATGAAGCCCAGCAGGCCGCAGCGGATGTTAACCACGAACACCGAGGAAGCTTCCTTCAGGTTGAACATCATCCGCCCAGTGGCCTTCACCGCTTCCTGGCCACGGTGGGTTTTTTCCAGCAGCAAAAGAATCTCGCTGATGGAGAACAGGCCCAGCACCAACACCACAAATTGAATGCCATCGGTGAGGTGGATGTTGTCGCCGGTAAAGCGGTACACGCCGCTGTTGGCGTCGATACCGACGGCCGAGAGGAACAGGCCGATCAGCGCTGCAACAAATGTCTTCAGCGGTTTGTCACCGGCCATGCCGCCGAGGCAGACAATCGCGAAGACCATCAGTACGAAATATTCCGCCGGGCCGAAGGCAATCGCCCATTTGGCCAACAAAGGCGCAAACAGCACCATGCCGCAGGTGGCGATGAACGCGCCGATGAATGAACTCCATGCCGACAACGACAGCGCTACACCGGCCAGGCCTTTGCGGGCCATCGGGTAGCCGTCGAGGGTGGTCATCACGGTGGAGGCTTCGCCAGGGATGTTCAACAGGATCGAACTGATACGGCCGCCGTACTCGCAGCCCAGGTACACCGCTGCCAGCAGGATCAACGCCGATTCCGGCGGCAGGCCCAGGGCGAACGCGATGGGGATCAACAAGGCCACGCCGTTGATCGGGCCCAGGCCCGGCAGCAGGCCGACCACGGTGCCGATCAAGGTGCCGCACAGGGCGGTCACCAGGTTATAAGGGGTCAGTGCAACGCCGAAGCCCTGGCCCAAATAGCTGAACGTATCCATATCAGTTCTCCAGAACTTCAAGCAGGCCGAGGGGCAGCGGTACATCCATGGCTTTATCGAACAGCAGGTAAAGGCCGATAGCCATCAAGGTGACGATCACCACGCTCGGCAACCAGCGGCCGCCATACAGGCGTGCCATCGGGATGCCGATCAGCATGCTGCTGAGGATGAAACCCAGGGACTCGAAGGTCGCGGCAAACACGATCAACAACGTGACGCAGATACCGATCTTGACCAGCGTGTCGCGGTCCAGGGCGGGTTCTTCCTCGGTGTGCTTGGTCGGTTGTGGGCGGAACAGCATGTAAACCAGACCCAGGCCCATCAGCCCCAGCATCAGCAGGGGGAAGGCGCGTGGTCCGATTGGTTCGTAGGAAAAAGGCGCCTGGTAGGGCCAGGCCATCAGCACCAGGCTGAGACAGGCCAGCAACAGCACCGAAGCAAAAATGCGTTGTAAGAGCATGGGAAACTCCTGTGCCACGGCCCCGCAAAACGGGACCGCAGCCGCTAGACAGAGGCGATCACTGGATCAGGCCGAACTCTTTGGCCAGCACTTTGTAGTCAGCCACCTGTTTCTTCACGTAGGTGTCCAGCTCCGGGCCGGTCAGGGCGAACGGGAACAGCTCGCGCTGGTCACGCAGCTTGGCGAAGTCTTCGGAGGCCAGCAGTTTGTCGAACGCGTCTTTCCACCAGGCGTAGTCGGCGTCGCTGACTTTTGGCCCGAGGTAGAAGCCGCGAACTACCGGCCAGACGATGTCGTAGCCTTGCTCTTTGGCGGTAGGAATATTCTTCATTTCCGGCTCGTCCAGGCGCTCTTCGGCGAACACGGCGAGCAGGCGCATGTCGCCGCTGAGGATGTGCGGCATGGAGTCGGAAATGTCGGTACTGCCCACCTGGATATGGCCACCGAGCAGGGCGGTGGCGATTTCGCCGCCGCCTTCGAGGGCCACATAGCGCAGTTCACGCGGGTTGATCCCGGCGGCCTTGGCAATCAGTGCGGTTTGCATCCAGTCCTGGCTGCCGACGGTGCCACCGGAACCGATCACTACGCTGCCTGGATCTTTCTTCAAGGCTTTTACGAGATCGTCGAGGGTCTTGTAGGGCGAATCGCTTTTGACGGCAATGGCACCGTAACTGGTGCCCACCGCCGCCAACCAACGCACGGCGCTTTCATCGAAACGACCGAATTTGCCTTGGGCCAGGTTCAGCAGCGAACCGCTGGACCACGCCACCAATGTGCCGGCATCGGCCGGACGTTGAGCAACCACTGCGTTGTACGCCACCGCGCCGACACCGCCGGGCATGTAGGTCACGCGCATCGGTTTGCTCAGCAGCTTTTCGTTCACCAGCGCGCTTTGCGCCAGTTTGCAGGTCAGGTCGAAACCACCGCCGGGCGAGGCCGGGGCGATGCACTCCGGGCGTTTGGGNTCGGCCATCAGTTGGCCGGCGAACAGCATGCAGCTGGCAGCGAGGGCGAAACGGCGCAGTGATCGATTCATTATTGTCTCCACGGGAGTTTTTGTTTTTGGGGATGTTTCAGGTGCGGCGGTTTCGCGCCGTGCAGCCGGTAGGGGCGCTGACAAGCGTGAACGAGGGGGATTGAAAAAACGGGTGGGACGGGCAAACCTGAAGCTGTCTGGCCAGCATGGTGCAGTACCTCGTTATTGTTCTTATTGGCGAAAATGCATCAAGGCATTTTTCGGGAGCTACATTTCAAAGCACGATTGGGTGGTCCGCAGTCGAAACCATCCGTGGGGCGACTCTAACGGGCCAACCTTTCACTAACCTTTCAGTTGGCTTTCACAGTTTTCAGGCTTCACAGCGGCGGATGCGGCTGTAAACTCCGCGCCAAAGAATGGCGTCGACCATCCCTGAATGAGGTAAAGATCCATGCGTGTCCTGCTCGTTGAAGACCATTTGCAACTCGCCGAAAGTGTTGCCCAGGCGCTCAAGAGCACGGGTTTGACCGTCGACGTGTTGCACGATGGGGTGGCCGCGGACCTGGCCTTGAGCAGCGAGGAATACGCGGTGGTGATTCTCGATGTAGGGCTGCCGCGCATGGATGGTTTTGAGGTGTTGGCGCGTCTGCGGGCCCGGGGCAAAAACCTGCCGGTGCTGATGCTGACCGCACGCAGCGACGTCAAGGACCGGGTGCACGGGCTCAACCTTGGCGCCGACGATTACCTGGCCAAACCTTTCGAACTGACCGAGCTCGAAGCCCGGGTCAAAGCCCTGTTGCGGCGCAGTGTGCTGGGCGGTGAGCGTCAGCAGCGCTGCGGCGTGCTGGCCTATGACCTGGACACTCGGCGCTTCACCCTCGGTGAAGAATTACTGACCCTGACCTCGCGCGAGCAGGCGGTCCTTGAAGCANTGATCGCCCGGCCCGGCCGCGTGATGAGCAAAGAGCAACTGGCCTCTCAGGTCTTCGGCCTGGATGAAGAAGCCAGTCCGGATGCGATCGAAATCTACGTCCACCGTTTGCGCAAGAAGCTCGACGGCCAACCGGTCGCCATCGTGACGTTCCGCGGCCTCGGCTATTTGCTGGAAGCGCGCGATGCATAAGCCCAGCAGCCTGCGCTGGCGCCTGCTGTGGAACCTGGCGCTGTTGCTGGTGGTGTTGATGCTGGCCAGCGGCATGAGCGCGTACTGGAATGGTCGCGAAGCCGCCGACACGGCTTATGACCGGACCCTGCTGGCGTCGGCGCGGACCATCGCCGCCGGCGTGTCCCAGCGCGATGGCAGCCTCAGCGCCGACGTGCCTTATGTGGCGCTGGACACCTTCGCCTACGACAGCGCCGGGCGCATTTATTATCAGGTCAATGACATCAATCAGAAGCTGATTTCGGGCTACGAAAACCTCCCGGGCCCGCCCCCAGGGACGCCGCGTACCGATGACTATCCGGCCCTGGCACGCTTCTATAACGCCCAATACCGTGGGCAGAACGTACGCGTGGTGAGCCTGCTCAAGCCGGTGAGCGAGCCGAACATGAACGGCATGGCGGAAATCCGTGTTGCAGAAACCGACGAGGCTCGGGTCGCGATGGCTCGCAGTCTGGCGGCGGACACGTTGCTGCGTTTGGGCATGTTGGCCATCGGCGCGTTGCTGATGGTGTGGTTTGCGGTCAGCGCGGCGTTGCGTCCGCTGGAGCGCTTGCGCACGGCGGTGGAAGAGCGTCAATCGGATGATTTGCGGCCGTTGCCACTGGTGGAAGTGCAGCATGAATTGTGGCCGCTGGTGCGCGCGCTCAATCACTTTACCGAGCGTNTGCGCGGCCAGTTTGAGCGGCAGGCGCAGTTTATCGCCGACGCCGCCCACGAACTGCGCACCCCGNTGGCGGCGCTCAAGGCGCGACTCGAACTGGGCCTGCGTTCAAACGAACCGCAAACCTGGCGCAGCACCCTGGAAACCGCTGCCCAAGGCACGGATCGCCTGACGCACCTGGCCAATCAATTGCTTTCACTGGCGCGGGTCGAGAACGGGGCCCGGGCGATTGCCGAGGGCGGCGCGCAGTTGTTGGACCTGAGTCAGTTGGCGCGCGAGCTGGGCATGGCCATGGCGCCGTTGGCCCATGCGCGCGGCGTCGCCCTGGCGTTGGAGGCGGACGAGCCGGTGTGGCTGCGCGGCGAACCGACGCTGTTGAACGAACTGCTGAGTAATCTGGTGGACAACGCCCTTGCTCACACGCCGCCGGGGGGCAATGTGATTCTTCGGGTTACGGCGCCGGCGGTGCTGGAGGTCGAGGACGACGGGCCGGGGATTCCCGTTGATGAGCGCGATCGGGTGTTCGAGCGCTTTTATCGGCGCAACCAGCAAGTGGCCGGGTCCGGGCTGGGGTTGGCGATTGTCGGGGAGATCTGCCGCGCGCACCTGGCGCAGATCAGCCTGCATGATGGTGAGTCGGCGGGGTTGAAGGTGCGGGTGAGTTTTATCGCGGGGGAGTGAAACACCTTACCTGTGGCGATCCGACAAGCCCCCTCGCCACAATGATCAATAAAACATCGACCGCGATTCTTCCAGTTCCCGGCACATCGCTTCATTCTCCGGGTCGATCCCCAGTTTCTTGAACGCCGGCACGCTGAACGCATCGATACGGGCCAGCGGGTGGTCGGTGTCCTTGTGGCAATACAGGCTGGCCACCTGAACCAGGTCGACATAATCGACTCGCTCGGACTGGCGCTTGAAATCCAGGTACAACCCCGGCAACTGCACCAGCATTTCCGGAAACTCCCAGACCCGGAGCAGTTTGTCGCCGATCAAGGGATGAATGCGATCGATGACATGGTTGAGGCTGACCGGGTCAGACAGCAATTCGTAATGGTCTTCGGCGTAGGTCAGGATCGGCAGCACGCCAATCTGATGCACCAGCCCGCCAAGGGCTGCCTGATCTGGTTTGAGTTGCGTGTAACTGCGGCACAGCGCATAGCTGACGCCAGCGATTTCCAGGCTTTTACGCCAGACATCGCGCATTTTTTGAGCCACCACCTCAGAGCGGGCGTGGAAGATTTGTTCCATCACCAGGCCGATGGCCAGGTTGCTGCTGTAGTTGGTGCCCAGCCGGGTGATGGCGGTGTGCAGGTCGGTGACTTCCTGGGTCGCGCGCAGCAGCGGGCTGTTGACCACTTTGATCAGGCGCGCCGACAGGGCGGTATCGCGACCGATCACTTTGCTCAAGTGGCTGATGCTGATCTCCGGGTCTTCGGCGGCCTGACGAATTTTCAGGGCCACTTCCGGTAATGTCGGCAGAACCAGGTCATCGTTATCGATGGCCTCAACCAAATCCTGTTGGACCTTATCCGCCAGCTCGCTCATTTCTTTTCTCTAGGGTGTTACAACAAATGCTGCGGTTAACGCTGGATTTCGCGATCGCGATCCAGTTGATAAGGCAGGTCGAGCAGGTGCAGGGCTGGCCCTTCGAGGGTGCCCAAATGAATGTCGCCACCTTCTGCTGCTTCGGCTTGGAGCACGGCCAGGAGTTCAATGTTTTGCCCGGCGTTGGCGGCCAGCACCACTTCGCCGATAGAACTGCCATGGGACGGGGAAAACAGTTGTGTGCCGGGCTCGGGCAATTCGCTGGCATCCAGNCTCAGGCGATAGAGGCGACGCTTGAGCTTGCCCAAATACTGCATGCGCGCGACGATTTCCTGACCGGTGTAGCAGCCTTTCTTGAAGCTGACGCCGCCGACGGCCTGCAGGTTGAGCATCTGCGGGATGAACAGTTCGCGGGTTTGCGGCATGACCTGGCCGATGCCTGCGCGGATCTGGCCCAGCAGCCATTGATTCAGAGAGCCTTCGGTCAACAGGGCGGACAGCTTGCCTTTGGTGACGTCGGCCTGATCGGCAGCGACCCACAGTTCAGCGCGGCCCGGCGAGACACGAATGGCGATCAGACCTTCATGACGCACGACGCTGTCGGTGTCTGCCGGCAGCTCAAGACCCAGGCTGCTCAGTGCGGCATCGCCATGATCGAGGCCGAAGCGGACCCAAGCGGCGCTTTCATCGGTCAGTTTGGATTTGGAGAACACAGCGTATTTTTTCAGATCGGCCAGTTGCGGTTCGAGCAGTTCGGTGGCCATGGTCATGAGCACGCCATCACCTTGCAGGAGGATGCGAAAACTCGACTGCATGCGGCCTTTCTGCGTGCAGCGGGCGCCAAGACTGGCCTGGGTATCGCTCAGATAATTGAGGTTGCAGGTCAATTGGCCTTGCAGGAATTTGCTGGCGTCCGCGCCGCGGACTGCAAGAACGCCTTCNTGGNGCAGGGTGCAGAAAAAAGCAGAATCGGCCATGGGTCATCGCAGGGTAAAGAGTCTGGGGGACATCATAAGGGGGCGCTCTCGAAATGGGTAGTTCACAAAGGATCGATGGCGCCCGACCAAAGCCGAGTGTTCGACCGGGCCTGGGCCTGTATACTTGCCNCCTATTTGAGGAGCGCTCCATGGTCGAAGAAGTAGAAATCAATCGCCTCTACTGGCACAGCCGTCGCGGCATGCTCGAGCTTGACGTATTGCTGGTGCCGTTCGTGAAGGAAGTCTACCCGCACCTCAACGACGTCGACCGCGATTGCTACCGCAAGCTGCTAGAATGCGAAGATCAGGACATGTTCGGCTGGTTCATGGAACGCGCCGAATCTGAAGATCCGGAGCTGCAGCGCATGGTTCGTAAGATTCTGGACCGTGTCCAGCCCAAGTAATNCCTTCGAATGCCGCTGGCAGGCCTCTCGGCTGTTGCTGGCGGCGTATCTTGTGGCCCAGCTGTTCGCGCTGGGCTCTTTGTTTGTTCTTTCCATACCGCTCTGGGCCAGTCTGCTCGGTATAACGCTGTGTGTGGTTCATGGCGTCTGGCTGCTGCCGCGCCAGATTTTGCTGACACATACACAGGCATTTCGCGGCTTGCGTCGCGATGCCGATGGCTGGCAGTTGTGGAATCAGGCTTCAGGTTGGCAGCCCGTGCAACTGCGACCGGACAGCCTGGCGTTGCCAATGATGGTGGTCCTGCGTTTTCGACTGCGAGACGAACGACGGGTTAGATCGATCTGCGTTCCCCGCGATTCGCAGGCGGCGGATGTGCACCGACGCCTGCGGGTTCGGCTCACATTCAGTCGACGTAGGTGGGCGGCACCAGAATAGTGTCCAGTGCGACGGGCAGCATCTGCGGGTAGTCGAGGGTGTAATGCAGGCCGCGACTTTCCTTGCGCTCCATGGCTGAGCGGATCATCAGTTCGGCGACTTGGGCCAGGTTGCGCAACTCAATCAAGTCGCGGCTGACCTTATAGTTGCTGTAGAACTCGTCAATCTCATCCAGTAGCAACCGCACGCGATGCTGCGCGCGTTGCAAGCGCTTGTTGGTGCGCACGATGCCCACGTAGTCCCACATGAATCGCCGCAGTTCATCCCAGTTGTGCGCAATGATCACGTCTTCGTCGGAATCGGTGACCTGACTGGCATCCCAGACGGGCAGGGCGATCGGAATCGAAACCTGCGGCAACTGTTCCAGAATGTCCGCCGCTGCCGAACGGGCGTAGACGAAACACTCCAGCAGCGAGTTGCTCGCCATGCGGTTGGCGCCATGCAGGCCGGTAAAGCTGGTTTCGCCAATCGCATACAGGCCGGGTACGTCGGTGCGGCCATGCTGGTCGACCATCACGCCGCCGCAGGTGTAGTGCGCGGCCGGCACCACGGGGATCGGGCCTTTGGTGATATCGATGTTGAACGCCAGGCAGCGCTCGTAGACGGTGGGGAAGTGAGTCTTGATGAAGGCTTCGGGCTTGTGGCTGATATCGAGGTAGACGCAGTCGATGCCCAGGCGCTTCATTTCGTGGTCGATGGCGCGGGCGACGATATCCCGTGGTGCTAATTCTGCGCGTGGGTCGAAGCGCTGCATGAAACGCTCACCATTCGGCAGTTTCAGATGTGCGCCTTCACCGCGTAGGGCTTCGGTGATCAGGAAACTCTTGGCTTGCGGGTGATACAGGCAGGTGGGGTGGAACTGATTGAATTCCAGATTGGCCACCCGGCAGCCCGAACGCCAGGCCATGGCGATGCCATCACCGCAGGCGCCATCGGGGTTGCTGGTATAGAGGTAGACCTTGGCCGCGCCGCCCGAGGCGAGAATGGTGAAGCGTGCGCCGTAGGTGTCGACTTCACCGCTGGCACGATTGAGTACGTAGGCGCCGAGGCAGCGTTCGCCGTCCAGGCCCAGGCGTTTTTCCGTGATCAGGTCGACGGCGACACGCTGCTCCAGCAATTCGATGTTGGGGCGTNGTCTGGCTTGGGCGAGCAGGGTCTTGAAGATCGCCGCGCCGGTGGCGTCGGCCGCGTGGATGATGCGCCGATGACTGTGGCCGCCTTCACGGGTCAGGTGAAACTCGAAGCCGCCGTCGTCACTGCCAGCGTGTTCGTCGCGGGTGAACGGCACGCCCTGATCGATCAGCCATTGGATGGCTTCGCGGCTGTGCTCGACGGTGAAGCGCACGGCGTCTTCGTTGCACAGGCCGCCGCCGGCGTTGAGGGTGTCATCGACGTGGGATTCGACAGTATCGGTGTCATCCAGAACGGCTGCGACGCCGCCCTGGGCCCAGAAAGTCGAGCCGTTGGCGAGGTCGCCTTTGCTCAGTACGGCGATGCGCAAATGATCGGGCAAGGTCAGCGCAAGGCTCAAACCGGCAGCGCCGCTGCCAATCACCAGAACATCGTGTTGAAACTGTTGGCTCATTTAAGGATTCCGCAAAAAGCGATCCGGGTTGGGGTTGGCGCAAGACGCCTGGATCGGCGAATCAAAG
>NZ_NMOJ01000067.1 GCF_002251635.1 Pseudomonas mandelii | reverse complement strand
GGTCACACAGCCCACTAGTATATAGAGGGGGGGAGCGGCACAATACCCGAGCGCATATGGCATTGTGAAACTACTGTGACGGAAAATACCTGACGCTTCGTCGGATGGTTTTTCGGCCGGTTCGGCGACAAGGGGACTGTATCAACGATTTAACAGTCTTTTTCTGTTCAGGGTTGCACTATGTCGCTTTCGCCCGTCTATAAATATTTGGAACTTTTGCCAAAGGCTCAAGATCAATAGACGGTGCCTGAAAAGAAGGACGTGTCGGTTTCAGGGTGGGACTTGTGGTTTGGTCCTGGCCAGTGATTCCGATGACAAGATTATTCGCGCAGCCGGGTCATGCCGAGCTGCGCTTTTCGTGCGTGCCAAATCAGAGCCCGCCGGAAACTTGCTTGGAGGGGGAGAACTTTTGCGAAAAGTCCTAGTCTATGTTTGCAAGCCTGATCGTTTAGTTATGCAAGCCTCCTTCAAGTACAACGAGGAGTGTTCATGCTAACCCAGGAAGAGGATCAGCAGCTGGTCGAGCGCGTTCAACGCGGCGACAAGCGAGCTTTCGATCTGCTAGTGCTGAAATACCAGCACAAAATTCTCGGGTTGATCGTGCGGTTTGTGCACGACACCCATGAAGCGCAGGACGTTGCACAGGAAGCCTTTATCAAGGCGTACCGTGCACTTGGCAATTTCCGCGGTGATAGCGCGTTTTATACGTGGCTTTACCGCATCGCCATCAACACGGCGAAGAATTATCTGGTTTCACGCGGCCGTCGGCCGCCGGATAGCGATGTCAGTTCCGAAGATGCAGAGTTCTACGATGGCGATCATGGCCTCAAGGATCTCGAGTCGCCAGAGCGTGCATTGCTGCGGGATGAGATCGAAGGCACCGTCCATCGAACNATTCAGCAACTGCCAGAAGATTTGCGTACGGCGTTAACTTTACGTGAATTCGATGGTCTGAGTTACGAAGACATTGCGANCGTCATGCAGTGTCCGGTGGGGACTGTANGGTCTCGGATTTTCCGCGCTCGGGAGGCCATCGATAAAGCCCTGCAACCGTTGTTGCAGGAAAACTAAAGACAGCGGCGACAGCCAAGAGAGGAACCGCCATGAGTCGTGATGCCCTGCAGGAATCGCTGTCCGCAGTGATGGATAACGAAGCGGATGAACTGGAACTTCGTCGAGTGCTCAATGCCTTTGACGATGTTGAAACCCGTGAAACCTGGGCTCGTTATCAAATCGCTCGGGCAGTTATGCACAAGGATCTGCTGCTTCCACGTCTGGACATCGCCGCGGCAGTGTCTGCTGCTTTGGCCGACGAAGCCGTACCGGCAAAAGCCTCCCGTGGTCCATGGCGCAGCCTGGGTCGACTGGCTGTCGCTGCTTCGGTGACCGTTGCCGTACTGGCAGGTGTGCGTTTGTACAACCAGGACGAGATCGCGGGTGTCGAACTTGCTCAGCAATCCAGTCAACCGGGTCTTGCCGTTCCTCAGGTCAAGGGTCCAGCTGTATTGGCAGGCTACAATGAGAGTTCGGAAGCCACTGGCCCTATGGCCAACGGCGTATTGCAAGGTCAACCAGGCTGGCACGATCAGCGTCTGCCAGGCTACTTGCGCCAACATGCTCAACAGGCTGCACTGAAAGGTACTGAGAGCGCTCTGCCTTACGCTCGTGCAGCAAGCCTGGAAAACCGTTAAGGAGGATCATGCGCGCCATACCTCTACTTTCGCTTCTGCTCAGTGGCTGGTTCATTGTTCCAGCCCATGCCGATGAAGCCCAGGACTGGTTGACCCGTCTTGGTCAGGCCGAGCAACAGCAAAGCTTTAACGGTACATTCGTTTACGAGCGTAACGGTAGTTTTTCTACCCATAACATCTGGCACCGTGTCCAGGATGGCAAGGTCCGTGAGCGTTTACTCCAGCTCGACGGCTCAGCACAGGAAGTCGTGCGCATTGATGGGCATACTCAATGCGTCAGCGGCATCCTGATAGCAGGGCTTGGGGACTCTCCCAGCTCCGCTGCTCGTGCACTCGATCCACAAAAGTTGAAGAATTGGTATGAGCTTGCCGTCATTGGCAAGTCGCGTGTGGCTGGGCGTGCGGCAGTGATTGTTTCATTGAAGCCACGTGATCAGCATCGCTACGGTTTTGAGCTTCACCTTGATAAGGAAACCGGCTTGCCGTTGAAGTCATTGCTACTGAATGACAAAGGGCAGTTGCTGGAACGTTTCCAGTTCACCCAACTGGATACCGACAACGTGCCGTCTGACCGCGACTTGCAGGCAGGCGAGGATTGCAAGGCAGTCAACCTCGACAGTGACAAGGCCTCCGCCGTCAAGGCCACCCAGGTCTGGCATTCGGACTGGCTCCCGCCCGGTTTCGAGTTGACCAGCAGCAGCGCCCGCAAAGATCCAGAGACCAAAACCCAGGTCAACAGTCTGATGTACGACGATGGTCTGGCGCGGTTTTCGGTATTCCTTGAACCGTTGAACGGTGCCACCGTTACCGACACCCGCACCCAGTTAGGCCCAACCGTTGCTGTTTCTCGACGCTTGACGACCCCTCAAGGCGAGATGATGGTGACCGTGGTCGGTGAGATTCCGATAGGTACTGCTGAACGGATTGCGCTGTCCATGCGCTCCGATGCCACTGCAACCAAGTAGTGAGCTGATATAGAAATGTTTGGTGAGCATTTCAATTTGCAAACAAACCTGAATTTTTCTATAGGTCAGAGCCTCACGGCTCTGGCCTTGTTTTGTTGTTCCCGGAACAAAAATACCGGCGTATCTTTCCCGGTGTTCCTTGCTCCATATCGCTTAACCATGCTCGTCGTAACGGGAGCCGTATGTCGATACCACGTTTGAAGTCTTACCTATCCATAGTCGCCACGGTGCTGGTACTCGGTCAGGCGGTCGCTGCTCAAGCAGTCGAACTGCCTGATTTCACCCAGCTGGTCGAGCAGGCCTCGCCCGCGGTGGTGAACATCAGTACCACGCAAAAGCTGCCGGACCGCAGGGTGTCCGACCAGATGCCGGACCTTGAAGGCTTGCCGCCAGCGCTGCGCGAATTCTTCGAGCGCGGCATGCCACAGCCACGCTCGCCTCGCGGTGATCGCCAGCGTGAAGCGCAGTCCCTGGGCTCGGGCTTTATCATCTCGCCCGACGGCTACATCCTGACCAACAACCACGTGATCGCCGATGCCGACGAAATTCTCGTTCGTCTCTCCGACCGCAGTGAGTTGAAAGCCAAGCTGGTAGGCACCGACCCACGTTCCGACGTGGCGCTGCTGAAAATCGAAGGCAAGGATCTGCCAGTCCTGAAACTGGGTAAATCCCAGGACCTGAAGGCTGGCCAATGGGTCGTAGCGATCGGCTCGCCGTTCGGCTTCGACCACACCGTGACCCAGGGCATTGTCAGTGCAATCGGTCGTAGCCTGCCTAACGAAAACTACGTGCCGTTCATCCAGACCGACGTGCCGATCAACCCGGGTAACTCCGGTGGTCCGCTGTTCAACCTGGCGGGCGAAGTGGTCGGAATCAACTCGCAGATCTACACCCGCTCCGGTGGCTTCATGGGCGTGTCCTTTGCCATTCCGATCGATGTGGCCATGGACGTTTCCAACCAGCTCAAAGCCGGTGGCAAGGTCAGCCGTGGCTGGTTGGGCGTAGTAATCCAGGAAGTGAACAAAGACTTGGCTGAGTCGTTCGGTCTTGAGAAGCCGGCCGGTGCGCTGGTAGCCCAGATCCAGGAAGATGGCCCGGCTGCCAAAGGCGGTCTGCAAGTGGGCGACGTGATCCTGAGCATGAATGGTCAGCCGATCATCATGTCGGCCGACTTGCCGCACCTGGTGGGTGCGCTGAAAGAAGGCGCGAAGGCCAATCTTGAAGTGATTCGCGACGGCAAGCGCAAGAATGTCGAGCTGACGGTTGGTGCGATCCCTGACGAAGGTAAAGAGCTGGGCTCGAAACTCAAGTCTGGCGTTGAAACCAATAGCAATCGTCTGGGTGTTGCCGTCGCTGACCTGACCGCTGAGCAGAAGAAAACCTACGACCTCAAAGGTGGTGTGGTGATCAAGGAAGTTCAGGACGGTCCTGCATCGCTCATCGGCTTGCAGCCAAATGATGTGATCACTCACCTGAACAACCAAGCGATCAACGATAGCAAGGAGTTCGCTGAAATCGCCAAGGCACTGCCGAAGAATCGTTCGGTGTCCATGCGGGTTCTGCGTCAAGGTCGTGCCAGCTTCATCACCTTCAAACTGGCTGAATAAACCGGTTGTCGGCTGAATGAAAAACCGCCTCGAAAGAGGCGGTTTTTTTGTGTCTGCGTTTTATGTTCCTGCAGGTCAGCCCATCATGTCCTTGACCATACGTTCCTGCTCCATCAACTCACGTTGCCGGGCGTCGATACGCGACGACAGTGGGAAGTTGCTGCCGGCGCGGCGCTTGGCGAAGTCCAGTTGTTGAATGGCCTGCTTGAAGTCGCCCACCAGGGCGAAGTACTCTGCGCGAGCCTGATGCAGACCGATGATGTTGCCTGACAGGCCGCGAGTCTCGGCCACCTGATACCACACGTCCGGATCGTCCGGGCGCGACTTGAGCAACCCTTCAAGCGCCTTTTCAGCATCGGCGGCGCGGTTTTGTTTCAGCAACAGATCGACACGCACCTGATTCAACGGATAGTTGCCAGGGTACTGAGTGAGCATCCGGTCAACCCGTGTTTGAGCATCGGGCAGACGATTGTTGGTGATGTCCAGATCGACCTGCGCCAGGTTGTAGATGATCTCGTTCGGTGAATTGGCCAGCAGCAGCTTGAGGTTCTCGCGAGCTTCATTCAATTGGCCACCCTTGATCTGGGCGATTGCCAGGCCATAACGGGCGACGTCATTTTTCGGGTTCTCGTCGAGCTGCGCGCGGAAGCGCTTGGCGCCCAGGCCTGGGGTTTCTTCGTAAACCAGCTGAACGCGCGCACGAATCAGCTGATAGCGCAAACTGTCTTCCGTGCCGCCGGGTTTGGCTTGCTCGGCGCGGTTGCGGGTGTCGGCGATCCGCGACTCGGTCACCGGGTGCGTCAGCAGGAATTCCGGCGGCTTGGCGTCAAAGCGGTATTGACGCATCAACCGCTCGAACATGGTCGGCATTGACCGCGGGTCATATCCGGCCTTTTCCAGGTTGAGGATGCCGATGCGGTCGGCTTCCTGTTCGTTCTGGCGCGAGAAGCGTCGTTGCTCCTGAATCGCCGCCGCCTGAGTACCCGCAATCGCCGCGATCCCGGCGTCACCGGCACCGGCAGCCGCAATGACGATACCGGCCAGCAAAGCCGCCATCATCGGTAGCTGCATGCGCGACTGAGCTTCCACGCCACGGGCAAAGTGGCGTTGGGACAAGTGAGCCAATTCGTGGGCGAGCACCGAGGCATATTCACCTTCGGTCTGGGCATTGAGGAACAGGCCGCCGTTGACCCCGACAATCCCGCCTGGCGCAGCAAAGGCGTTGAGTTGCGGGCTGTTGATCAGGATGAACTCCAGGCGTCGGTCATTGACCTGGCTGGTTTCCACCAGCTTGTACACGCTGGTTTCGACGTAATCCTTGAGTTGTGGATCATTGAGCTGCGAGACCTGGCCCCGCAGGTAGGCAAGCCAGGCACGGCCCAGTTGGAATTCCTGTTGCGGAGAGACAATGGCAGAACTGGCGTCGCCAAGTGACGGCAGGTCGTCAGCGAAGCCCGGAGAGGCCAGCAGGCAGGCCAGCGTCAGCAGGGTAGGGCGCAAAAAAGTCATGCACAGAGCCTTTCGACAAAGAGCTTACTGTAGCCGGACACTGAGCTTCGGACCAGATATTCTAGGCAACTCCACCACCTGACCCGGAGCGATGTAATGACCGACGCTGTAGCCCATGACGCCGAACTGGACGCCAGTGGCCTGAATTGCCCCTTGCCGTTGCTCAAGGCCAAGCTGGAGCTGAATCGACTGGCCAGTGGCGCGGTGCTCAAGGTCATCGCCACCGATGCGGGTTCCCAGCGCGACTTCCGCACCTTTGCCCGATTGGCCGGTCATACGCTGCTTCGCGAAGAAGATGAGGCGGGTGTTTACCGCTACTGGTTGAAAAAAGCCTGAAACCTGCTGCGTTCATTTCTAAGGATTTTTGATGTTCAAGGTGTTACGCGACTGGATTCAGCGCTACTTCTCCGACGAAGAAGCCGTGGTGCTGGCGGTCCTGCTGTTCCTGGCCTTCACGGCCGTGCTCACCTTGGGCGGCATGCTCGCGCCAGTGCTGGCAGGGATGGTGCTGGCTTACCTGATGCAGGGCCTGGTCACTACCCTGGANCGCCTGCGCATGCCCGGCGGGGTGGCGGTGGGGCTGGTTTTCGCCTTGTTCATGGGCGTTTTGCTGGTGTTCATTATTGTCGTGGTGCCGTTGCTCTGGCATCAGCTGATCACGCTGTTCAATGAGCTACCCGGCATGCTCGCCAAGTGGCAATCGCTGCTGTTGTTGCTGCCCGAACGCTATCCGCATCTGGTATCGGACGAGCAGGTGCTGCAGGCCATCGAAGTGGCGCGGGGCGAGATCGGCAAGTTCGGTCAGTGGGCGTTGACGTTCTCGCTGTCNAGCCTGCCGCTGCTGGTCAACATCATGATCTACCTGGTGCTGGTACCGATCCTGGTGTTTTTCTTCCTCAAGGACCGCGCGATGATCGGCCGCTGGGTCAGCGGTTACCTGCCGCGTGAACGCGCGCTCATTACCCGCGTGGCCGAAGAGATGAACCGGCAGATCGCCAACTACATTCGCGGCAAAGTGATTGAGATTGTTATCTGTGGAGGCGTCACCTACATCGGTTTCGTCGTGCTGGGGCTCAACTACGCAGCGCTGCTGGCATTGCTGGTGGGGGTGTCGGTGGTGGTGCCTTACGTCGGCGCGGTGGTGGTGACGGTGCCGGTGATGTTGATCGCATTGTTTCAGTGGGGCTGGAGNGATCAGTTCATTTACCTGATGGCGGTCTACGGGATTATCCAGACGCTGGACGGGAATGTGCTGGTGCCGCTGCTGTTTTCGGAGGCGGTGAACCTGCACCCGGTGGCGATCATCTGTGCAGTGTTGTTGTTTGGTGGGTTGTGGGGATTCTGGGGCGTATTCTTCGCGATTCCCCTGGCGACGCTGTTCAAGGCTGTGCTGGATGCCTGGCCGCGGAAGGAGCCGGTGGTGGCGCCGCTGCTTTAACGGATAACCCTGATTTTTCAGTGAAGCTAAGGGCTTCATCGCGGGCAAGCCCGCTCCCACAGGGACTGCCCGCTCCCACAGGGACTGCATCAATCCTGTGGGAGCAGGCTTGCCCGCGATGGCGTCAGTACTGACGCCAACACTATCAGGCCTTGTTCAACGCCTGTGCAGCCGCCAACACCGCATCCACATGGCCCGGCACTTTCACGCCGCGCCATTCCTGACGCAGCACGCCCTCCTTGTCGATCAGGAAAGTGCTGCGATCAACCCCCAGGTATTCCTTGCCATACAGCTTCTTCAGCTTGATCACATCAAACAACTGGCAAACCGCTTCGTCCTTGTCACTGATCAGCTCAAAGGGAAACGCCTGCTTGCTCTTGAAGTTCTCGTGGGATTTCACGCTGTCACGCGACACGCCAAACACTTCGGTGTTGGCGGCCTTGAACGCCGCGTACTGGTCACGGAAACCCTGGCCTTCAGTGGTGCAGCCCGGGGTGCTGTCCTTCGGATAGAAGTAGATCACCACCTGCTTGCCCTTGAGTGCAGCGAGGCTGANGGTCTGGCCGCTGGTGGCCTGNGCTTCGAAGTCGGCAACCGGTTNGTCGATGGCAACGGCCATGAANTCTTCCTTACATTGGGTTTTGTGGGCGCCACGGCTCGATCAGCGCATCGAGGTTCAGGGCATCGGCGAAATCCAGGAACTGGTCGCGCAGCCAGCTGATCTGCACGCCGGCCGGCAAGGTCACGGTGAACGTTGCGTTGAGCATGGTGCCGCCGGTTTGTGGCGCCTGGTAAGTGTCGCAGGTCAGGTTTTCCAGCTCGACGTTATGGTCGATGAAGAACTGGCACAGCTCGTTGACGATGTCCGAGCGGTAGGCCGAGCTGACATAAGCGACGTAAGGCAAAGCCTGAGGACGATTCTCCAGCGCCGCGCTGCGCACCACGTTAACGGTGAATGCGTGCTTCTTGGCGAGGCCCGACAGGCTGCCTTCCAGGCGGGCCAGGGCGTCCCAACTGCCGGAGATCTCGAGGATCAACGCGCTGCACTCGCCATGACGGGTCAGGCGGGAGGTCACAACGGCGCAGCGGTTTTCATGGCTGGCGCGGCACAGGACGTTGGTCAGCTCCATGGGGTTGGCGCCGAGGGCACTGATAACAAGGAATTGTTCGCGAACTGTGGGGGTGGACATGCAGCCTTCCTAAANCGATGAGCGGTCGATACTTTTACGGGCTTTTACTACCGGGGGCGAGCCTGCGGATGCGAATTCAGAAAACCCGGGCCGAAGGTTGCAACGTGCTCCATCAAGGCAGGAGCGAGGGGTGGCAACGCTGGTTCGGGGCTTGTGATGCCGAAAATGGAGGCTGAAACCCGAGGTGCGAGCTTATCAGTACCGATCAAAGTCTGAAGGGTAGCGAAAAGCAGCGCCAAGGGGAATGGCAGCAGCGCAGTACTTTGCTTGTACAAGCATCTTGGCGCCAGTACCATTACCGCTCTCTTTTTCCGGCAGGAGCGGTTGCATGATTGCGGGCAGTATGGTGGCACTGGTCACACCCATGGATGCACAAGGTCATCTCGACTGGGATAGCCTGGGCAAACTGGTGGACTTCCACCTGCAAGAGGGCACCAACGCCATTGTGGCCGTCGGCACTACAGGTGAATCGGCCACCCTTGACGTGAACGAGCACATCGAAGTGATTCGTTACGTGGTGAAGCAGGTGGCAGGGCGCATTCCGGTGATCGCCGGTACGGGCGCCAACTCGACGCGTGAAGCGATCGAGCTGACCAAAAACGCCAAGAAAGCCGGCGCCGATGCTTGCCTGCTGGTGACCCCGTACTACAACAAGCCGACCCAGGAAGGCCTGTACCAGCACTTCCGCACCATTGCCGAAGCCGTCGACATTCCGCAGATCCTGTACAACGTGCCGGGCCGTACCGCCTGCGACATGCTGACCGAAACCGTGATCCGCCTGTCGACGGTGAAAAACATCATCGGTATCAAGGAAGCCACCGGCGACCTGGCCCGCGCCAAAGCCATCATCGACGGCGTCAGCAAAGACTTCCTGGTGCTGTCCGGTGACGACGCCACGGCGGTCGAACTGATCTTGCTGGGTGGCAAAGGCAACATCTCGGTGACCGCCAACGTTGCCCCGCGTGCCATGAGCGACCTGTGCAACGCTGCCCTGAAAGGCGACGCCGTCACGGCCCGCGCGATTCACGAAAAGCTGATGCCGCTCAATAAGACACTCTTTATCGAATCCAACCCTATTCCCGTGAAATGGGCGCTGTTTGAGATGGGCTTGATGCCGGACGGTATCCGTCTGCCGCTCACCCGGCTCAGCGAAGCCTGTCACGAACCGCTGCGACAGGCCCTGCGCCAGTCCGGCGTCCTGGTTTAATTGAGGAAGCACTACGCATGAAGCGATTGGCCGGACTTTCCGCACTTGCCTTGATTATCTCCAGCACCAGCGGCTGCGGTTGGATTTGGGGCCCGGATGGTTACTTCCGTGACCGTGGTAGCGATTACCTGGAAGCGCAACAGACTGCACCTATGCAATTGCCAACGGATGTCAGCACCGCCAAGCGTCTGGATCCGCTGCTGCCGATCCCGCGCAACGTGGCTGATGACACCGCCAAAGGCGAATACATCGTGCCGCGTCCGCAGCCACTGTCGGCCTCGGCTGACGCCAGTGCCTACTCGCTGCAGAAGAGCGGTGATTCGCGTTCGATCCTGGCCCAGAATCCACCTGCCGAAGCCTGGCCAGTGGCTGTACAGTTCTTCCAGGACAACGGTTTCCGCCTGGACGAACAGAAGCCGCAAACCGGTGAATTCACCACCACCTGGCAGCGTTCCGACGAACTGTCGGCAGCGATGGCCAAGCGCCTGAGCGCCGCCGGCGTCAGCACCGACAGCGAAACCCGCGTTCGAGTGCGTATCGAGCCGGGCGTTCAGCGCAACACCAGCGAAATCTACGTGGTCAGCGCCGAGCGTCCTGCCGGCAGCACCGCCGACGTGGCCTTCACCAACCGTTCGGTCAACACTGGCCTGGACGCGGCACTGGTCGACGACATGCTCGCGAGCATGAGCCGCATCTCGGAGAAGGGCGGTTCGGTCTCCATGCTGGCTTCGCGTGATTTCGATACGCCGAGTCGCGTCAGCCTGAGCGAAGACGGCAGCGGCAACCCGGTTCTGAACGTCGGCAATGACCTGGATCGTGCCTGGTCGAGCGTCGGTCGTGCGCTGGAACAGGGCGAATGGCGCGTTGAAGACATCAACCGCAGCCTGGGCCTGTACTACATCAACCTCTCCGAAAAAGCCGAGAAGAAAGACGAGAAGCCTGGCTTCTTCAGCAGCCTGTTCGGCAGCGCGCCGAGCAAGGAAGAAGTTGAAGCCCGTGCCGAGCGTTATCAGGTTCGCCTGAGCAAGGTGGGCGACAACGTCCAGGTCACCGTCGAGAAAAACATCAACACCGTGGCGCCGGCTGAAACAGCACGCAAAGTGTTGGGCGTGATTCAGGACAACCTGGGCTGATCCGATGCGCTTTGCCGTTCTCGGCAGCGGTAGCCAAGGGAACGGCACGCTGGTCGCTCATGACGACACGTACGTGCTGGTGGATTGTGGTTTCTCCCTGCGGGAAACCGAAAAACGCCTGCTGCGCCTGGGNGTAAACCCTGCGCAGCTGAGCGCGATTCTGGTGACCCACGAACATGCCGACCACGTGCATGGCGTGGGTTTGCTGTCTCGGCGCTACAATCTTCCGGTGTACCTGAGTCGCGGCACCTTGCGCGGGATGCGCAAACCGATTGAACCCGCGGGCTTCCTGGCCGGCGGCGAGCAACTGCAAGTTGGCGCCCTGAACATCGAAGTCATTGCCGTGGCCCACGATGCACAGGAACCGACGCAATACGTCTTCAATGACGGTGAGCGGCGCTTCGGCCTGCTGACCGACCTGGGCTCGTATTGCAACAAGGTNCTGGACGGTTACCGTGATCTCGATGCGTTGATGATCGAGTCCAACCACTGCCGAGACCTGCTGGCACGTGGTCATTACCCGTACTTTCTCAAGCAACGGGTGGGCGGCGAGCTGGGACATTTGAACAACCACCAGGCGGCGTACCTGGTGTATGAGTTGGGCTGGCAAGACTTGCAACACCTGGTCCTGGCCCACCTGAGCAGCAAGAACAACCTGCCGCAGCTGGCCCGGCAATGTTTTGTCGACACCCTAGGGTGCGATCCGGACTGGCTGCAACTGGCCGATCAAGATTCAGGGCTCGACTGGCGACACATCGCCTAGCCCACCATTTAGCAAGCGGAGCCCATCATGGAAAAACGTGAAGAACTCTACCGCGGCAAAGCCAAATCGGTGTACAAGACCGACGACGCCAACCGCCTGATCCTGCTGTTTCGTAACGACACCTCGGCGTTCGACGGCAAGCGCATCGAACAACTTGATCGCAAAGGCATGGTGAACAACAAGTTCAACGCCTTCATCATGCAGAAACTCGAAGCGGCCGGCATTCCGACCCAATTCGACAAACTGCTGGGCGACAACGAGTGCCTGGTGAAGAAGCTGGACATGATCCCGGTCGAATGCGTCGTGCGTAACTACGCCGCCGGCAGCCTGGTCAAGCGCCTGGGCGTGGAAGAGGGCCTCAAGCTCAACCCTTATACCTTCGAGCTGTTCCTGAAGGACGACGCCAAGGGCGACCCGTTCATCAACGAATCCCACGTCGTGGCGTTCGGCTGGGGCACCGCTGAACAACTGGTTCGCATGAAGGAGTTGTCCCTCAAGGTCAACGACGTGCTGAGCAAGCTGTTCGACGACGCAGGCCTGCTGCTGGTCGACTTCAAACTGGAATTCGGCGTGTTCCACGACGGCTCCATCGTCCTGGGCGACGAATTCAGCCCGGACGGCTGCCGTCTGTGGGACAAAGACACCAAGAAGAAGATGGACAAAGACCGCTTCCGCCAGGGCCTCGGTGACGTTATCGAAGCCTACGAAGAAGTCGCCAAGCGCCTCGGCGTACCGCTTTAATCGACGCAAGCATCTGATAGAACGGAAAAAAATCGCTTTTGGGGTTTGCTTCCGGCGAAANNNNTGTTATGATGCGCGCCGTTGGAGAGATGCCAGAGTGGCCGAATGGGACGGATTCGAAATCCGTTGTACCTTCACCGGTACCTAGGGTTCGAATCCCTATCTCTCCGCCATTATTGAATAAGACTAAGCCCCTGAAATTGTTAAAGATTTCAGGGGCTTTTTCGTTTCTGGCGTTTGGTTTAGGGCATTTTTAGGGCAAAGCTGAATGCGCAAAAGCGTCATTCAGTGTCAGGTCGCGGATACATCTGAGCAGCCTAGTTGGATAGCAAAGCGCTATCCGCAAAGCTACCATCACTGTTTGAAATGCTCGTGGGACCACTCGGTGATTTTATGGTAGGGAGAGGATGGATCAAGGGATGACGTGGCTCTGGCGCAGCATGTGGGTCCTCCCTGATTGGAGGCGAATTACTAATATCACTCTATGCTGTGAGCGAGCTCAACCAGGGTCGTATAGTTTCTCATTTTTTCAAATTCACTATAAAACGCCGCGTTGGCACGTTCGATATATCCGAGTTCGCTCCCCGATCCTCTGTGCATGCTTTGTCGGGCTGCTTCTTTGCCCTCCCGGTATCTCGTCAGGTAATGCGAAAACACGTCATGAACGTTTATATTTGAAACTACAAAATAAAGAATCTTGCCCTCGTATTGGCTCTGTATTTTTTTCATTGCGCTACGATAATCACCTCTAACAGCCATTTCGTAGAGATCAGGAACCTCATCTTTGAGGAATACCAAATAAGCAGCCCAGAAAAAATGAAATTCTTGGGATTGGCAGTTGGTGCGTACTGCATTGATTTGCATAGAGATTTTTTCGAGTTCCCTCAGCTTCGACTTGAAGGTTAATGCAAGAGCCAAAACCACTGCTTGATGTTCATTAAGGTTGTGAGGCCCTGCGAGGATTGCCTCTGCATCCGGTTGTACGGGATCAGTATTAAAGTAATGACTTTGCTGGGCACCGTTTACAGCATTTCCTATACCAACCAATTTATGCTCGGGCATGTCGGAAAAATTAGCTTTAACCCATGCGCCTATATCAGTATTGTCTAAGGTGAATTCAGCATCAAAAAAACGTTTCAAATATTTTTCTGATGCGAAACCCGATCCATAGACGGCTCTAATCGAATGTCCGAGTTGAAGCGTGTCTGTTGCAATAATAAATTTGCATCCAGAGACGTCAAAGAGGTGTTTTATACGCTCTAATAATTCAATTGCGAAAGTCGGGCGGCAACGGTCCAATTCGTCAATGAATATATATACAGGTTTTACTGTCCCACCTGCAGCACGTTGTAGAGAGGAAAGTGTAACCAATTCATGAAATACTTTTTTAAAGTCTTCAACTATTGCGAGCGTTTCTTTGTTAGTTTCAATTAATTTCTCGACGGCCTTTTCGGCAGCTTCTGCGAAGGCTTCGCCATCAGCAATTTCAGACAGCAAGCCGAGGTCCACGCCGGTGAACTTTTTTATAACTCCTTTTGCTAATGCTGGAGTTGCAGCTATTAAGGTTTTCGAAGCCTTTGAGGTGAATTTCCGCATAAGGTTTTCGGCTTCTTGTAATGGCCCGATTGCGGCGTGCAGTTGATCTCTTATCGATGCTACCAAAGATACAAACGCGTCCCCCGAAAAGTCGGTCTCCCACGCATTAAAATACACGCATGCTCTGTCAGTGGACTGCTCCTCCACCCAGTTTTTAAGAAAAAATGTTTTCCCTGATCCCCAGGCTGAGTTTACATTCAGAACATTTATCTTTGGAGTTGCATCCAAGTATTGAGTAAGGAATTTTGCAACCCCTTTTCTGCTCATTTGGTCCAAGGCCCACGGTTCACCTTCGATGTAAACGCCCAATTTTTATTGTCTCCATCAAGAGAGTTGAGGTGAAGTAATTATTTGTGAGCTCTGACTCTAGCAAAATTTCAGCATTAGTAAAATGGGCGTGAAATTCAGTTGCTTATTCCTAGCTCTCCTTTATTTGCAAAATTTAATCCTTACGTTCTAAAGCCAAGCATTTTCGAAACCATCCCTGCCATGCTCTTGGTATCCTTAGGTATCCACCTCCCGTAGTGTTTTCTTACCATTGTCGTATCACTATGCCCGAGCTGTCGGGCAACCCATTCAACGGGTACGTAACTCGACAGCATCTGGCTAGCAAAGGTATGGCGGCACTGATTAGCGCCTCTATGACGAACTGCCGCTTTTCTCAAATGGGCAGTGAACCAGTTACTTAATGTCTTCCCACTCCATAGAAGGCCGCTAGTGGAGCTCCGAAAAAGAAATCTAACTTTCATTTTCTTCGACGTGATGTTGTCGCGCTGGATTATAATTATCTCAACAGTTGGTGCTTCCTTTGCGGCGACAACAATTTCCCGCATCAATGCGAGGGCAGGGTCTATCAGCTCGACGACTCGTACCCTGGAGCGCTCTTTGGGGACTTTGAACTCGCCGACAACCAATGCGCGGCGCACATGTACCAGCCCGGCTTCAAGATCGATGTCCTCAACGGCGAGCCCGATTAGTTCTGACAGGGACAGTCCGGCCCAGCAGTTGAACTCGATCATCCGGGCGTCAGCTCGTCGATCGGGATCCGCTTTGCCAATCAACTCGATCTCCGTGCGACTGAATGGGTCGGCATGCTCCAGGTCGACGTCAGAACCGACGTTACTGATCCGGTCGAGCGGGTTGGATTTCAGGATGCCGTCGCCAAAGGCATCCGCCCAGACCCCGCGGACGATGGTGAAAATGTCGTTCACTGTCTTCGGGGCCAAGCCTTGCTTGAGAAGCTGCGCTTGAAACAACTCAATGTCGCTCTTGCTGATGTCGACGATCCGACGCTTGCCAAATTTCTTCTCGACATGCATAGCCTTGCTGACGTAGTTGACGACGGTGCTGGACGCTTTGAGCGCGCGCTGCACCTCCAGCCAGCGATCAATGCCTTCCTTCACGGTGCGCTTTAGCGAAGGACCACCAGTCCCCGTACCCGCCCCGAAACCCTCACCGACATCCAGCGCGCCGCACGCTTCTTCTACCTGCAGCACCATGCCTTCGCCGGCAAAGTCACCGGGCAGACGTTCGGTACCGCCACCACCGGCCCTGCCATTAACCTGCTACGTATCGAGGAAAATCTCTCGGCCGCCTGGCAGCGCCTGTCCGGTACCTACGTCGAAAATCTCCCGTGGCTTGAATGCGCTGAGCGTTACGACCGTGCCCACACCTTTCACTACATGGACCCGCCTTACTGGCAGACCGCCGGTTATGGGGTGGACTTTCCGTTCGAGAATTATGAGCGCATGGCCGACTTCATGCGCCGTTGTAAAGGCAAGGTGATGGTCAGCATCAATGACCATCCGGACATCCGGCGCGTATTTGAGGGCTTTCACTTTGAGACGCTAGACATCCGCTACTGCAACACCAACCAACGTCAGGGGAAGGCTGAGGTGAGCGGTGAATTGGTTATCATGAACTGGAAACCCTCCGACCTCGGAGGGCTGTTCTGAATGGTCTTAGAATATTTAAAGGGGTTGCCGGGTTAACACGGTACACGTGATCAAGTTGTGCTAATCAGGCGCGTGCCAATATGCGACCCAAGGGATCATTGATTGCTGCAAAGGCTTTGATAACTCCGTCTAAAACGAAGTCGAGAGCACGACCATAGCCCTGGTGCAACGTGGCCGTCTCGAAACCTTGCTCCTGCAGCTTTTTAAGAATCTCGCTCACTGAGTCATGGGCATCGGCAATGCGAAGATCATTGGTGACAAAGAGCATAGCAATGCCGGTACTCCTAGCCTTCCAGCCTTCTGGCTCGTCCTTGTTTTTGAGCGCATCTGGCGCCTCCCAGTTTGCGTCAAAAGCGAGCAAGATATTCAGTAAACCCTCCAGCAACTTCAGGCTAGCTAGATTGGAGGTGGACTCTCTCGGGACGCCGGCTGCCTGTAAAATCTGTTTGAGAAAACCATTGGGCAGTTTTTGCCAAATTTCATGAATGGATTTGCATCGCGCGAGAAAGTCCTGCTGGGTCATGTCCACTGGCGCGACCTGGGCAAGCTTCGAAAGCTGTGGGTAATTTAGCCAACCATCGGCCTCCACCTCTTTTCGCGAGAATCCGAGCAAATCGACGGCGGATTTTTGAATTCCCAAAACAGCCCCCAAGCGGGATAAATTCTCCCCAAGGGACAGTAATTGCGCGAGTAGACGATCAACCTTGGAAACAATATGTTCTTCAGTTAGATCACGCTGTTTTACGATTGCTGCATCTAAAGCGCAGGAATGTGCATGCAATATTTCACGGTCTGGTACGCCTTTGTACAGATCCCGCAACTCTACTTCGATTAGATTTCGCCCGACTCGCCGGCAACCAGTGAACGACCATTGGCCAAGGTAGGACGGGCTGCAAAGCCAGCCACCGGAAAAATCTACGGGAGTGCTTCCGTAAAGTTTGTTCTTCTCATAGCGTTCCAGAAAGCGATCGTCGAGATAAACCGTTTGCTCATCCCTCATGATGTCGTTTGCGATGGCGCGCGTAACCTTTTTTGCGATTCCGGGCCAAGTCAGCTCATCTGCAGTTTGCTGTGGGCAGGGGGCGCCGGATATTGCCTCAACCGTTGCCCATACCTGGAGTAGCAAACCTCCGTTAGCTTCTCGAATGTCGCCGTCAAACCAGCCTCCCGGTTCGCCAAGCGAAACAAAGCTTTCCCCTTTCATCAATTCGCGCAGTTGCGGTACATCCTGGAGCGTTGCCTGATAGTAGAACTGGCGAACGCCACGCGCGCCCCTCATCCATAGATATTTTCGCAGGTATTCATTGGACATGAACCACCGAATGTTTCGGGAAGCCTTGAAGTGATATTGGCAAGAGACCTCCCCCGTGGCGACACCGAATTCCGGCAAGCTCAGGTCGTCGTAAACCATACTTTGCTGCTCGTTGCCAATGCAGCGTGGTGTGAGGCCCAGCGTCATCCAGACCTTTTCCGCAAGGTTGTAGGTGTAGAACAAACTGCTACCCCAAGACGCAACGATGTAATCGTACCCACATACACTCGGTACGAAGTCTCGCAGGCTGCCCTTATCCCCAAAAATCGGAAGTGAGTACGCAACAAGTCCTTGGTCGCTATGGATTATTGGTGGCGCGCTACCGTCATCGGGAACGACTGCCGTCAACATATGTAGCGTCTCGCGGTTCAGCCCTGGAATCTCGGTTTCCGTGAAGCTATTCACTTCGACTTTCAGTAGCGGGTCAGTTCCGACGGGCTCCAGCAGCGAGCGCAAGCGCTGCGGCAGAAACTCGACCGGGATTGGAAAGCTTCCTACGTAATCAAACATCAACACTTCTCCTTGGCTACTGAAAACGATCCATGAGCTTGTTCCGGACTACTATCAGTGAAGGACAACTGATAGCGCATCTTTATGTGAGGCCGTTGCGAAATCGAGGAATATGCCATTGCCATTGCCATTGCCATTGCAAGTCGATGCACGCCCTAAGTGGAAACAATCCATCACCAACCATCGATCAGATTTTTCCCATAAAAAATTGACCGCAAGCAATTCTCAACGTTTACTGTATATTCGTACAGTATTTGGAAGTCGTGCGTCATGAGCTTTTCCCTTCTGGGTCCAATTGCCGAGGGCGGCCGAAAGTTGCCGCTGTGTCTCTTCCGCGTGCCTGCCGGATTTCCCTCGCCGGCGGCGGACTATATTGAGGCGCACATCTCGCTAGATGAGGTCCTGAATGTCCGCGCACCGCATGTCTACCTGGTGTCGCTCACGGGGGAGAGTATGCAGGGCGCGGGTATTTTTGAAGGGGATCTTGCGGTGGTGGATCGCTCCATCGAGCCCGTTCACGGGCACGTGGTTATCGCGCTTCTGAACAACGACCCGGTCTGCAAGCGCCTGTGCATTCGTGGCAAGGACGTGATCCTGCTGTCGGAAAATCCTAAGTACCCGCCACGCTACGTGCTGGAGGGCGACGAACTCACGATCTGGGGCGTCGTAACCAGCAGCGTGCGCAGCCATGTCTAAGGTGCCACCGGTCTTCGGTCTGATCGATTGCAACAGCTTCTATGCCAGCTGCGAACGGGTGTTTCGCCCTGACCTGGCCAAAGTGCCAATTGTGGTCCTGTCGAATAATGACGGCTGCGTTATCGCCCGTAGTTACGATGCCAAGCCTTTCGTGAAAATGGGCGAGCCGTATTTCCAGATCAAGCACAAGCTCAGGCAGCACGGCATTGTCGCGTTCTCGTCGAACTACGCACTCTATGGCGACCTGAGTGAGCGGGTCATGACGTTGATTGAGTCGCTAGTACCGGCTGTTGAGGTGTACAGCATCGACGAAGCTTTTGCCGATCTCACGGGAGTAGACGACCTAGATGGGCTCGGCCGGCGGATCCGCAGCCTGGTGCTGCGCTGCACAGGTATCCCGGTTGGCGTCGGTATCGCCCACACCAAAACCCTGGCCAAACTCGCCAACCACACGGCAAAACGTCTTCAAGCCCAGACCGGCGGCGTCGTAAACATCTGCAATCAGTTCAAGCGCGATTGGGTGCTACGCAACACAGACGTTGCCGAGGTATGGGGTGTTGGTAGACGGATGAAAATGCACCTGGATTCAATGGGCATCAAGACCGCAATGGATTTGGCCAAGGCTGATCCGTGGATCCTGCGCAAAAACTTCAGCGTAGTTATCGAGAAGACGGCCCGAGAGCTATCCGGCACCCCCTGCTTGGAGCTCGACGAGCTCGATCTGCCGAAGCAGGAGATCTGCTGCAGCCGGATGTTCGGCAAACGTCTAAAGGATCTGCCACCGATAAAGGAAGCGGTGGCCATGTACATGATGCGGGCGTCGGAAAAGCTTCGAGCGCAGAACTCATTGTGCAAGAAGGTTCGCGTCAGTATCCGCACCGGCATGTTTAACCCAGAGGAAGCCAAGTATGCGAACGGCGTTGTGGTCGATTTACCGTATCCCACTGATGATGTGCGTCTGCTGACGAAAGCTGCTGTCGGCGCTCTCGATCGTGTGTATCGGCCGGGGTTCAGCTATAGCAAGGCAGAAGTGATGCTTCTGAATCGTTGTAAGCAAGGCGAGTACACCGACGACCTGTTCGCGACTTCTCAGCCTGCAGAGGCAGTCAAAGTAATGGCTGTGCTGGACAAAATTAACGGGCGCTGGGGAAGGGGCACATTGAGGGTGGCCAGCGTCCCGCGCAGCTCTGATTGGGGGATGCGTAGAGAAATGCTTAGCCAGAGCTATACAACTCGATTGGATCAATTATGGACAGTCGGATGCGATTAAATCTTGTTTGAACAGATAGGCATCTGCATAGGTCAGAAAAATATGAGGGATGGATTCACGCGAGCACGATTATGGGGCTACATTATTGGACAAAGCCTCGAAATGCGGAAAAAGCTGGAAAACAATTTTTTAGATTTTTTCAAGCGGTTTCTATAGAATACGCGCGCCCTCATTGGGGGCGGAACGCAGAGGTGAAGAAAAATGGCTATGGCTATGGATAGAAAAGCTATTGAGCAAAAGAAACGAACACTCGAAGCGTTCGCGTACATTGCTGAGAAAAACCGGGATAAAGATAATATTTATAATGTCCTGAAGGTATTTTATTTGGCAGATAAAATACATATGGAACGGTTCGGTCGTTTTATATTTGATGAGCGTTATGTGGCCATGGATAAAGGGCCGGTTCCTTCTCACGCTTATAACTTGCTTAAAGAGTTGCGTGAAAAAGGCAGCCTTGCATGTGAGCTAGAGTCCCCTGTTAGTATTCGGGGTTGGAAGGTTGTCGTTGATCGGCCTTTTGACGATGATCTGTTCAGTGAATCTGATTTAGAGTGCATTGACGAGGTTATTGAGCTTTCTCGCAAAAAAGATCTAGGTGATTTGAGTCATGATTGTGCATGGGAACGGTCGCGGAAAGATCACATGCACTTTATGCCCGATGATTATATATTAGAATCGCTTGAAGACTCTGAGTTGCTAAAAGCATTGGTCAATAATCGATACTGATTTTTTGAAAAGGATTTCATAGCATTGAATTGGTTCGCAAACTCGCTGCTGCGGAATCTTAGAGTTGGATCGGTTGTGTATACTTGGTGTGATTTCTGTACGCCACCGAAAAATAAATATTTGTTGGTAGTGTCGCTCTCACCACGGCTTCTAGTGCTGGTGATTAACTCTGAAATTAACCAATTTTATGTGGTTAAAGGGCAGCAGCAGTTTCATGTCCTTGTCCCACAAGCAGAGCACCCTTTCCTGCAGCATAACTCCCATGCTTGCTGCATCGAAGCGATTGAAGCATTCGATCTTACATTTATGCATGCATCGCTGTTGGCAAATTATTCAGCTTTTCATCGAGGGCATATAACTAGTCGTTGTTTAAAAGATGTGTATGATGCTGTGCAAACTCAAAAAATTATGCGAAAAGTGTATAAGGCAGAAATTGTTTCTGCTCTCGAATATGAGTTGATGGCTTGTATTGAAAGCTAGTATTGGGTCGAAGCGCCGCAGATACAAAGTGTACTGTCTTTCAAATGGATATATTGCTTAATTCTAAATGCCGATGATTATAAGTAGGTAAGTCGATGTTTATTATTATGGTAGCTAAATGCATAGTTTTTGCCCCTCCCCCCGTCCGACAGGATTGGCACTGACTTGGCTCGGAGAAGGTGATAGCTGAGGGGCTGTTGTCGGCTATATTCATTCATTTAATAAATATCCCCAGATGTGTTCATGAATAGAAAACTCTGCTTTTTGTGGGTAAAGGTGGACATACAAATATTGTTCGGCAGTATTGAAGCCAGATACTATTCTATCAACCGAGTAATAATAGTCTTCTTTCACATATCCAGTAATTGTTGCGCCTTGAAATGGCATACTAAGTATAGGTTTTCCCACGTAAATCGGTGGTGCGGGGACGGATTTGACTCGTTTTGGCCATTTATGGCTAGCGTCAAACTCTTGTTTTTTCAAGAGAAAGTCTAAAACTATTTCCAAGCAGTAATTAAAGTTTTCAATGTTCAATTCGTTGGCTGCAAAATTCGTATAATAGTCCAGGTGCCAAGTTTCTTTCTCTGTCTCAACTACTTCGGGCGTTAATCTTCTAAAATTTTCAGTATCAACTGTGCTGATGCCCCATTCCATGCAGTCTGTCTTTAATTTTTCATGGTTGATTTGGATATAATCTGTTGGCTTTTTTACATTTGCTTCTATCCACTGTTTGTTTCTAGTCCAGTGGTGAGCTTTCCTGCCGCCGGATACGCCCAGGCCTAACCAGTCAGAGAGGCCATTATCGTTTGCTTCGCGCAGTCTAAAGGCGTAAATACAATACTCGAATTCATAAGATATATAGAACGCCTTGCGTAGCCCAACTAACGAGTCGAGAAATTTCCCTTGTTCCGCGAGGGTGATAGCGTCTTTTATTAAAGTCTTTGCTGGGCCATCTTTAAGGATGTCGGTAAGGAAGATTTCTTGTAGTTTTGCACCAACTACATGCTCTAGTAGTGCATCAACGAAGTTTTCTGCTGTGTTGAAATAAGTTATTACAGAGGCTGGTTCCGACAGTTGTCCGTAATGCTTTGAGATAACCCTCTGTTTATTAAGCGCTTTTATAGTTCCTGATTTAATAACTGGAACGTTCAGTTTTTTTAGTTCGCCAAGTAATTCGTCGAAAGACTTTGATTCTAAGTTTCTTTGTTCGTTTTTGTCTAGTTCATCTAGTGCGGCAAGAACAACCAGCTCAACAAAATCTTGGAGTAGTATAATTCCAGCTGTGCAGGAGTGTTTGTCGCCGGAATTAACCAGGGATTTGGTTTTTTTAAATATGGCTTTTGCAACAAGAAGCGTATTTAAAGTTGAGGTTTTCATTTTCGTCCTTTTTTCTATGATCGATAAATCTTCTTTTTGTTGGACATCGCTTGCTTGAATGGCTCTGGCTTCCTCGCGGATTAAATCCTAACCGTGCTGCATGCTTCTAATTCGTACCAAGCCCTATTCGTTGTGGTCGGAGTTGTCACCTTTAGCCTAGCATGCCCCCACAGACGCTACCGCCAACCTCAATCGTGTGTCGCTGTTCGTAGATTTTCCTAACTTTAGCAGCCTGAAGCTGGATGCATGCTTACAGTACGGATCAAATCCTTAGGTGGCGACGTGCCTTTCGGGCAAATCAAAATAGCTCTGCTGTCCCTTACGGGATGGCACAGCTATTTTTTTTGTGCTCAGTCGGTTCTTAGGTGGCCGACAGGAATAGATAGAGAGGCGCTGCCGATAAAGTTGGCGACAAGTGATCCAGCGAGAATCTTACAAAGAGATAACGGTATGATTGAGTTATCAAAACCACAAGGAGAGTTGTAGATGAAAACTGTTGATGTCCGTGATGCGCTGCTCGAGATATTGAATAGAACGGCTGCAAGTACTCAAGTGAGGGTAGGGGCGGCTAAAGGGCTTAGCTACATTGGCGACGTGAAATCGCTCTTCGCTTTACGCGACATTTTGAACGCGCCCCAGGAGGATGATGAGTTGAGGGCTGCGGTAGCAGAGGCTTTAGGTAAAAGCTGCGAGAAGACGGCTCTGTAGCGCGTTTTAAATAAAAAGTAAGCCTTCCATTCATCAACTTTGTGGGGGGCTTGTTTTAGCGGTTAGGGCTTATGGTCTGGCCAGTCATGAATAAAATGGAGCAAAAATGGGGCATTCCGTACGCCAAACTATGCCATTCAATGCTAATCATGCATTTATGAATGCACCCTGCATGATCGATATGGCGTAGCAAACATGGGCCTTCAGCCTCTGTTGCTTCTAATACCCAAGCACAATCTGCGTTTGGTATAAGGTCGCGTCCCTTTTCAATGCAGTGGCGGTCGTGGCGCCGAAACATTGAACAAAAGCCTGGTAAATCGGCGTAGGTGATATCGATTTGCACTCCCGACATCGAATGCCGAAGGCTCGGGCTTTATGGGGCGTTTTATCGATTTCGCACTGCATGCTTGGCGGTCTTGCGCTAACCTCAAGCCCTTCAAATTAAGGATGATCTTGATGAAATTCCTCACTGCGGCCTTTTCTCTGCTGCTAGTTTCGTCTCCGGTGTTTTCTTGTGACTGGAAAATCAGCAAAACCAGGGATCAGATGACCGACGTGGTCACGTGTGCTGTGACATCCGCCAAAGCAAAAGTTTCATTTTATCGGCATGGAAAGGATCGCCCCAACGTCTACGACGGAAGTGCTTACAGCGAATCCGGCCTGAGAATTAGAATCGACGACAACAAGGTCATCTCCATGGGCGATAACGCGTATACGCGACAAAAGGCCTTGGATGAGTTGCTGCCGCAGCTGAAATCCGGGACACGTATTCGCACCGCTTTTGATGACTACCCGGAATACAAAGAAGGGGATGCGCCGTTGTGTAATCTCCAGAAGCTATTGGATGCTTGCTGAAAGAACCTAGGGAGGCCCTGCATGTTTTGGAAGAAAAAAGTGGTGGCGCTCACTGATGAACAGCTTTTTGTTCAGACGATTGCTGCCGCCCACGAGAGCGGTGATCAGCGAATAGAGCTGACCTATCGTCTGCTGCTTCTCGCACAGGATGCAGAAAAAATCCGTGTCAGTATGCAAAGCATTGTCGACAACTACAGCGATGGACTTAGCGATCTGACACAAGGAGCCTGTCATCTTTTTTCTACGCCGTTGGCCGCTGAAGTTGAAGGGCTGGAGCGTTCGGTCATTGACATTTTCGAGATGGTCGAGGGGCTGGCGGATACGGCTCAGGATCTAGTGATCAAATTAAGTCGGCAGACATAACAATGAACTGTATTTCTAATCTGCATCTGATAGGGCTACCCGTTCAGTCCTGATAGTGGAAATAATTTAGGGCAAAATTAGGGCAGATTCAGGGCCGCCATGAACCGCTCTGCGCCATTGGCAAAGGACAAAAGCACCGTCTATGCTTGCCTGAAGCGGTCTGCAGCGACGTAGGAAGGGGTTCGAATCCCTATCTCTCACCCCAAGCCGTGGTACTCAGTCAGCGAGTGGGTGGCAGCATAGGCGCCATGGGAAAGTGACTAACATCACCCCCCATGGCGGTCTGTTACCCCGAATGTCCAGGGAACCTATCAGAAAGGCCAGCCGCTATTTTGCGGCTTTCTTGTCCTTCCGATCAGGTCTGGGTGTTACCGCCTTCACCACATCATCAAGCAGCGCTTTACCCATCGCCGTTAAATAGTGCGCGGCCCAGGCATGACGGTCGGTGTCTCTTACGTAGGCGGCGTCTTCCGTGAACGCCTTGGCCAGGAACAGAAAATCAGAGGCCTGTGCCAATGCATCACTCACAGGCACTCCAGCACTGACGTGGAACATCGCTTTGCCTGAACAGTAGATGGGGGTGAAGCCGATGGTTTTTGCTTCTGCTGATTCGGTCATTTGCCACCTCCAGTGACGGAGATGCAGCGGGATCGACAGTGAGAATTGAGGTGAGGGAAGCGCAGAAATTTGTACGGATTTACAGTGTGCATTGTCTACTCCTTGACGTTAGGAGCTGCCGTTTTCGTTACCAAGCGAATGGGTGGCAGCTGCGCGCAGGTTGGTAAACCGGGAGTCAAGGAGACCGGCACGCCCGAAGGCGTCCCACGCACAGCCGCCATAGCACAAGATTACTGGTGAAAAAACCAGCATTGTGATGGGGACGCTGTTGCGTAACTCGTCGGGTTACCAAGCCCGGTCGCTGAATGTGCAGCGACGTCTGGAGAGTATCCCGCCGAAGATATGGCCAACAAGGCGGCAACCTGCCCAAAAGCACAGCAAGCGTACCCCCTTACGCAACTCTCGGATTTTGCCTACAACTTCAGCGAGAGTCACCCGGATATTCTGGCGCCGACCCCACTCTGACAAAGAAGCGAAGCCCGACCAAGCGAGAAAAAAAGGCGCCTCCCGCTCATTAGCTATCATGCAATAAAGAGCGANGCGCCGACCCCACTCTGACAAAGAAGCGAAGCCCGACCAAGCGAGAAAAAAAGGCGCCTCCCGCTCATTAGCTATCATGCAATAAAGAGCGAAATCACCGGATAGCGGGGAAGAGCATGAATAGATGGCGGCGGCTTTGGTTGATTATCAAGCTGATTGCAGCCTTGGCGGCCTGTGTGGCCGTCGCTGTTCAGGCTTTTCTCTACATGCTGGACAGCTCCGACGCCGTGCAAATTCACCCCTTGAGCATTTTGGTTGTCGGGCTGATTTTTGGCTTTATTGTTTTTGGACTTCTCTCATTGATTGAAAGGGGTGTGTTGCGACTGGTGGCCCCGATCATTTCCAGACCTCAAGCAGAACCTGAAGGCGATGCCAGTGCAATGCCGGAACGGCCACTGACCTTCTCAACCGAAGACCCCACTCATCAGAGAAACCTGTGACCTTGCGCTGGCAGCTTTCGCAAGAGCCCCGTGGACGGATCTCACAGGCGTAATTCCGGGCTGACACAAACGAGAGAATCGTCCTACTTCGCACGCGGATACGTCCGAGATTGATCGAAGGTATATTCGTTTTTCAGCGAAGGCATCCGTAATGACTTCGCGGTCGAGCAGGTGGCTGGACGTTACGCACCATCTTCTGGTTGATCGGTTAATCGATGATTTATTCCCTCAAGGAGGAGGTAGCGATGTACAGCAGCAGTGAAGAAGGTTTTCAGAGTGATGATCAGACCGGGGTGACACGAGGCAAGCCAATATCCAGTGTTCTTCATCTGGATACCGGGCGGTTGGCCAACATTTTCAAAGCGCGGATAAAGAATACCGGGTGCCCGTTCTGTGAGCATGATGAGTGGGAGTTGCCACTTCAGGCCGGGGCGACGGGCGTAGGGTTGCCCTGGTCGTATGGCAAAGAGTACTTACGCTCCGGCACACCGGCGGTGATGCTTAATTGCAAGTACTGCGGATTTATTCGCCTGCATTCGCTCAATGTGCTGGCAGATATCATCGTCGAAGACAGCAGCAAAACCGTAGCGCTGGAGGTCTGCGATGAGTGAACCTTTTGTGCTGGTAAACCTTGATGAGCATTACCCCGACCGCTTCCCGAGCAACAAACGAAGTGGCACTGACGAGAATGGACGAAGACCACCAGGTCCTCCAGGAGAAAACCCATTGGAACCGCGAGTATCCAAACTTGAGACGCATATCGAATACGTCCGACGTGACATCGGTGACCTTCGCGTGGAGTTTCGTGACCACCGTCAAGAGTCTCGAACGGATTTTCGGGAGCATCGCAAAGAAGCTCGAACGGATTTTCGTTTACTGTTCGGCGCGTTGATCACCACGGCGCTGGGCTTGGCAGCCATGATGGGAAAAGGGTTCGGTTGGTTGTAAATGAGTGAGTAAAAAGAAAAACCGGCTAAACGCCGGTTTTTTCGTGCAATTTGCCGACACCCTGATTTTGTCTCCGCTCTGAGGTCGCCAGCCCCTCAGAACGAAGGCGGCGTAATCACCCAGATCACCACCGCGTCCACCTCCCCAGGATTGCCATACCGATGCGGCTCCTGGCTCGAAAAGCTGAAACTGTCCCCTTCATTCAGCTGGAAATAACGCTCCCCCACCCACAACTCAAAACTCCCCGACAGCAAATACCCGGCTTCTTCGCCTTCATGGCTGTAACTCTGCTGACTGTAGGTCCCGGGCGGAAACCGTGAGTGCAGCATCTCCAATTGTCGATTCGGCTGCGGCGTCAGCAGCTGATCCACAATCCCATCCTCATAATGCACGCTCATCCGAGTGTTCTTGCGTACCACAACGCCGGCATCTTCAGGCGCGGTATTGCCCTCGCTGGCAAAGAACCATTGAATGGTCACACCCAAACTACGCGCGATGTTGAACAGCGCAGGAATGGACGGGTAAGCCAGATTCCGTTCCAGTTGGCTGATATACCCCGCCGTCAGCTCGCTCATCTGCGCCAGTTCCGCCAGGGTCATGCCCCGACGTTTACGCAACCCACGAATCCGTGTGCCGAGAAAATGCGGCTCTGCCGTGGCGCTGTCCTGTGTGAGCGCGCTGCTGGCAGGCGGCATCTTGCTGCTGTTGCTCATGGCGTGCTCCAAACCGGGGTGTGTAAAAGCCCCGGAGTATAAAACAGCCTCAAAGCGCCCAGGCGATTTTCAAACCTTCGTAGATGGCTTCTTCGGCGGTGCGCGGGGCGAGGCAATCGCCGATGCGACGAAATTCCACCAGGCCTTGCAGTTCAGCGCCGAGGGTATCGACGGGTTGATGGCCCTGGCAGAGCACCAGTGTGTCGATGTTTTCGAAGAGCATCGGTTCGCCGCTGGCGGTGTGTTGCAGGTAGACGGTATTGTCGTCGCAGCCGTAGAGGCGGGCGTAGGGGGTGATCGGGATGCCGAGTTTGTGCAGTTCGCCGGCCAGTTGATCGCGCACGTACAGCGGCAGGTTTTCCCCGCAATGGGTGCCGTTGACGGCGAGTTGCACCTGGTGTCCGGCGCGTACCAGACGTTCGGCGATGCCGGGACCGATCCAGTCGGCACGCCAATCGACGACCACCACGGAACGACCGATTTGCACTTCCTCGCGCAGCACTTGCCAGGCGTCTACGACCTGCAATTCGCCGCCGCGCTCGAACGCCGGCCAATACGGTTCGGCGCCGGTAGCGACGATCACCATGTCCGGGCGTTCGCGTTCGACCAGCGCCCGGTCGACACGGGTGTTACGCACGACGCGCACCCCGGCCAGATCCATTTCGCGTTGCAGGTTGGTGCTGGTACCGCCGAATTCGGCGCGTCGAGGCAGCAGTTGCGCCAGCAAGACCTGGCCGCCGAGCTGCGAGCTGGCTTCGTAAAGGGTCACCTCATGTCCGCGCTGGGCGGCCACGGCGGCGGCTTTCATCCCGGCCGGTCCGCCGCCGGCGATCATGATGCGTTTGCGTTGAACGGCTGGCTGCCGTTGGCCGAAGATCAGTTCGCGGCCGGTTTCCGGGTGCTGAATGCAGGAAATCGGCAGGCCTTTGTGGAAGTGGCCGATGCACGCCTGGTTGCAGGCGATGCAGGCGCGCACGTCTTCGACGTGGCCGGTGTCGGTTTTGTTGGGCATTTGTGGGTCGCAGATCAGCGCGCGGGTCATGCCGCAGACATCGGCCTGGCCGCGGGCCAGAATCAGTTCGGCTTCTTGCGGCTGGTTGATGCGTCCGGTGACGAACAGCGGAATCGACAACCCGGCCTTGAACGTTCCAGCTTCCTTGGCCAGATAAGCGGCTTCGATCGCCATCGGCGGCACGATGTGCACGGCGCCGCCCAACGAAGCCGAGGTGCCGGCGACGATGTGCACGTAATCCAGAATCGGTTGCAGCGATTGTACGGCGGCCAGGGATTCGTCCTCGGTCAGCCCTTCAGGGTCGCGCTCATCGGCGGAAATGCGCAGGCCGATGATGAAATGCTCATCAGTGTTGGCGCGCACCGCAGCGATCACTTCACGCAGGAAACGCAGGCGCTGTTCCAGCTCGCCGTTGTAGTCATCGGTGCGACGGTTGACCCGGGGGTTGATGAATTGCGCCGGCAGGTAGCCATGGCTGGCGACCACTTCCACACCGTCGATTCCGGCCTGATACAGGCGTCGGGCCGCTGCGCCGTAACCGCCGACGATCTCGTCGATCATCGTTTGATCCAACGCACGCGGCATCACCCGAAACCGTTCGTTAGGCACCGCCGAAGGCGAGTAGGCGACGGCCAGCAAGCCATCGCTGGACTCCATGATTTCCCGACCCGGATGGAAGAGCTGCGACAGCACCACGGTGCCGTGCGCATGACAACGCTCAGCGATCGTTCGATAGCCCTCGATGCAAGCGTCGTCGGTGGCCATCAGCACGTGCGAGGTGTACCGCGCGCTGTCATGCACGCCGGCCACTTGCAACACGATTAGCCCGACGCCACCTTCGGCCCGCGCGGTGTGGTAGGCGATCAGTTGCTCGTTGACCAGGTTGTCGGTGGGCATCGAGGTGTCGTGACCGCTGGACATGATGCGGTTTTTCAGGCGTTTGCCACGCAGTTGCAACGGTTCGAACAGGTGCGCGAAGGCAGGGGTAGCGGTCGACATGGTGCGATTACTCCAGGCAGGCTGAAGCCGAAAGGCCGGTTTTCGGCATTATTATTTTTCTATAAGAATTTACCGCTAGTAAAAAATCAACTGATTTTTTTACTGATGTTCTCAGGCGATTCTTCTCTGCATGACTGCCGGGGGACGAGGCGGGGAATGCACGGCAGGGCCTTTGTTTTTTATGTGTCGGCGCACCGGCAAGAGGAACCACTGATGAAATCGAATACGCTCAAGCACGGTTTTTATCCCTTGATGCTGTCCTTGGCCGTCAGCCTTGGCAGCGCTCAGGCAGCACCGGACATGGTGGTGGTGGGTTACGGCGGCGCCGGCCAGAAAGCCCAGGATGTGGCGTTCTTCCAGCCGTTCAGCATTGCGGATCGCAGCAAGCTGATTCAAAGCGAATACAACGGTGAGATGGCCCGGATCAAAGTGATGGTCGACACCGGCAACGCCGATTGGGACGTGGTGCAGATAGAAGGCCCCGACCTGATGCGCGGTTGCGATGAAGGAATGTATGAAAAACTCGACTGGAAAACCCTCGGTCGCGTCGAACAATTGATTCCCGACGCCGCGCAGCCGTGCGGCTCGGCAGCGCTGGTGTGGAGCGTGGCGATTGCCTACGACACGCAGAAGCTGGCGCAGGCTCCGACGTCGTGGGCCGACTTCTGGGATGTGCACAAAACCCCCGGAAAACGCGGGCTGCGCAAGCGTGCTGTGTATAACCTGGAGTTCGCGTTGCTGGCCGACGGCGTGAAAGTCGAAGACGTTTATTCAGTGTTGAACACGCCGCAAGGTGTCGACCGGGCCTTCGCCAAGCTCACCGAGCTCAAACCCTACATCCAGTGGTGGGAAGCCGGCGCGCAACCGGCGCAATGGCTTACGGCCGGGGATGTGGTGATGACCTCGACGTACAGCGGACGTGTGGCCGCTGCCGCGCAAAACGGCAGTCACCTGGGGCTGGTGTGGCCGGGCAGTCTGTATGGCATGGATTACTGGGCGATCATCAAAGGCTCGAAACATGTCGATCAGGCCAAGCGCTTTATCGCGTTCGCCAATCAGTCGGACGCGCAGGTCAAGTATGTCGAGCAGATCCCTTACGGCCCGACCAATACGCAAGCGGCAGCCAGACTCGACGGCAAACTCGCGCAATGGGTACCCACGGCGCCGCAAAACCTGAAAGGCGCGCTGTCGATGGACGTGGCGTTCTGGGTCGATCACGGCGAAGAACTCGAAGAGCGTTTTAATGCCTGGGCCAGCAAGTAGCCGCTGGCGGCTGGACGTTTCACCGCGTCCGGCCTTACTGTTTTGCGCAGTCGATTACCCTGGAGAACCGCAACAATGAACGAGATCACCCACCCGCTGCGCAGCACGACGGAACAGCATCTGCGCGAGGAGCTGGCCGCCTGTTATCGATTGATCGCGCACTTTCGCATGACCGATCTGATTTTTACCCACATCTCAGTGCGACTGCCGGGGCCTGAGCATCACTTCCTGATCAATCCATACGGGCTGATGTTCGATGAGATCACCGCGTCGAATCTGGTCAAGATCGGCCTTGATGGCCGGGCCGTGGAGCCGTCGCCGTATCCGGTGAATCCGGCAGGTTTTGTGATTCACAGCGCCATCCATGGTGCCCGTGACGATGCGCAGTGCGTGCTGCACACCCACACCCGATCCGGCTGCGCGGTCGCAGCGTTGAAGTGCGGGTTGTTGCCGGTGAATCAGATCTCCATGGAGTTCTACGGGCGGGTGGCCTATCACGACTATGAAGGCGTGGCGCTGGACATGAGCGAACAGCAGCGCCTGGTGCAGGACCTTGGCGACAAGCCGGTGCTGATGCTGCGTAATCACGGTTTGCTGACCGTTGGCCAGACTGTGAGCCAGGCCTTCTTGCGCATGTACTACCTGGAAAAAGCCTGTGAAATCCAGCTCGCTGCGCAAGCTGCCGGTGAGTTGGTCTTGCCGCCGAGCGAGGTGTGCGAACACACCGAACGTCAGTTCAATGATCCTGGCCGGCCGCTGGACGAAGGGGAGTTGAGCGACCCGGATGCCATGCAGTTGGCCTGGGCCGCGCTGTTGCGATTGCTTGAGCGGGTGGCGCCGGGTTAGCTTCAACATCTGGAGTAGCCGAGGGTTGTTGCTGTACAGTCGTTCAGCTCGCGAATGGCTCATACAGAGCTCAACCCTCGCCTCCAGGAACGCCGCCCCATGACTCAGGAAGTCCGATTCTCCAGAATGACGCCGGAGCTGCGCAAAACCAATCTCATCGAGGCCACGCTCGTGTGCCTCAAGCGCGACGGCTTCCAAGGCGCATCAATACGCAAAATTTCCGCCGAGGCCGGTGTCTCGGTCGGTCTGATCAGTCATCACTATTCCGGCAAGGACGAACTGGTCGCCGAGGCCTACCTGGCAGTGACCGGACGGGTCATGGGATTGCTGCGCGCCGCCATGGAACAGGCGGCCCCCAATGCCCGCGAGCGTCTGTCGGCGTTCTTTCGCGGCTCGTTTTCCGCTGAATTGCTGGACCCGCAACTGCTGGACGCCTGGCTGGTATTCTGGGGCGCGGTCAAGACGGCCCCGGCGATCAACCAGGCCCACGAACATTCCTATGGCGAGTACCGCACCATCATGCGCTCGGCCCTGACGGACATGGCCAGGGAGGAGGGGTGGAAACAGTTCGACGCCGACCTGGCCGCCATCGGCTTGAGCGCCTTGCTCGATGGGTTGTGGTTGGAGTCTGGGCTCAACCCTGGCACCTTTACGCCGGCGCAGGGCATCCAGATTTGCGAAGCCTGGGTCGACGGCTTGCAGAGTGGNGGGCGTCAGCGTTTCTGTTTGCAGACGACGGGCTGTTGATCGATCGTTCAGCAATGGATACTCTCAGGCGTCGATGCAGGAAAAAACTCTAATAAGAAACACGCCTACGGGCACACGCAGGACACCATGCGATGACTCCTCGAGTATTGATCGTCGATGACGATCCGTTGATTCGCGAACTGCTGCAGGCTTACTTGAGCCAGGAAGGTTACGAGGTGCATTGCGCCGCCACCGCAGAGCTGGCCGAAACCTTCCTGGCGACCCAGACGGTCGATCTGGTGATGCTCGATATCCGCTTGCCCGGCAAGGACGGCCTGACCCTGACCCGGGAGCTGCGGGTCCGTTCGGAAGTCGGGATCATTCTGATCACCGGGCGCAACGATGAAATCGATCGTATCGTCGGCCTCGAGTGCGGCGCCGATGATTACGTGATCAAACCGCTCAATCCACGCGAACTGGTGTCCCGGGCGAAGAACCTGATACGCCGGGTGCGTCATGCCCATACGCCTAAATCGGTTGCAGCCATTTCTCGACCGGTCAAACAGTTTGCCGCCTGGGGCCTGGACACGGATCGCCGACGGTTGATCGACAACAGCGGCAGCGAAACCCTGCTGACCCACGGCGAGTATCAATTGCTCAGCGTGTTCTTGCGCAACAGCGGTCACACCCTGAGCCGCGATCAACTGATGGACCAGATTCGCAACCGCGAATGGGTGCCCAACGACCGCTCCATCGACGTGCTTGTCGGACGTCTGCGACGCAAGTTGCACGATGACCCGGCCGAGCCGCAATTGATCATCACCATCCACGGCGCCGGTTATCTGTTCACCGCCAGCGTGGCAGCCTGAACGCGGTGCTGCGACGTTTTAGCTTGCTGTTGGCGTTGCTCGCCGACAGCGCGATGGCGGCGGACAAAGTCCGCTATTGCGATTATCCGGTCTACCCCCCGATCTCCTGGAGTGACGGCAAACAGGTGCGCGGCGTAGCGCCCGGCGTGGTGAAAGCGCTTTTTGGACAGCTGGGCTATGAAGTGGAAATCGTCGAGCTGGACAACTGGAATCGCTGCGTGCGCGATGCCGCCGAAGGCCGGGTCGACGTGGTGCTGATGTATAGCACCGCGGAGCGTGAGCAGAGCATGGTCTTTTCCACAGTCCCGGTATTGCGCGAAGAAGTCGCCGTGTTCATCAATCGTCAGCATCCGGTGACAATCGAGCGGCTGGAGGACCTGGCCAATTACCGCGGCGGATTGTTGTTCGGTGAAAGTTACGGCGTGGTGTTCGACCGCTTCGTCGCCGAGCATCAGAACATCGAAATGGTCTCTGACAGCAGTCAAAACTTCGGAAAACTGATTCGCGGACGCATCGACTTCATCGTCTCGGAGCGGCGTACCGGGCAGATGCGGGTCGAGACCCTGCCAGGGGCGCAAGACATCGTCGCTTTGCCCAATTCCTTTGGCGTGGATTACTTGCGGGTGGCCGTGTCGCGCCGTTCTGCGCTGGCCGGTCGCATGCCTGAAATCGATGCGCAGTTGAAGCGCATGGTCGACTCGGGGGAGGTCGACCGTTTACTTCACGAAAGTCAGGTCACCTACCGCGACATGATCAAACTGCCGGCCGATAAGCAATGATTCGAGCCCGGCCCGGTGGACTGCTGCGGCGTCTGCTGCTGTTCATTCTGCTATTCAGCCTGTGCTTCACCGTGGTGGCTAGCAGCGTGCAGTTGTACTTCGAATACCGCCGCGAGATGCGCGAGATCGATTCGCGCATGGCGTTGATTCGGGCCGGTTATCTGGCCAGTCTGGAGCGCAGCCTCTGGGATTTGAACCAGGAACAACTGAATGTGCAATTGCGCGGACTGGTGGATTTTTCCGACGTGACGCGGGTTCGCCTGACCAGCCCGGATTTCGACTTGCTGCAAGGCAATCCAGCGCCGATCGGGCCGCTGCGCATCGAGCGTTTTCAACTGGACTATCAACCGCCGTCCGGGCCGAAGCGGCATCTCGGGCAACTGGAAGTCAGCACCGATCTGGGCGCCGTGCATCAGCGTTTGTATGCCACCGGCTTGACCAGTTTGCTGTGGATGAGCGTGTTTCTGTGTGGGCTGGCGGTCGCGCTATCGTGGTTGTTTTACCGCCTGGTGACCCGGCACCTGAAAGTCATGGCCGAGTTCGCACGACGCATCGCCGCCGGTGACTGGTACGAACCGATGCATCTGGACAAGCGGCGCAGCGTCCACCCGGATGAGATCGACACCGTGGCCTATGCGCTGGACGACATGCGCCGGGCGATCGTCAGTGACATTGACCGCCGGGAAACCGATCGGCTGGCGCTGCAAGACAACCGCGATGAACTGTTCCGAATGGTCGAGCGCCGCACTGCCAGTCTGATGCGTGCCAAGGACGAAGCCGAGGCGGCCAACCTCGCCAAGTCACGTTTTCTGGCGACCATGAGCCACGAACTGCGCACCCCGCTCAACGGCATCCTCGGCATGGCGGAGCTGCTGCGCGGCGCACGTCTGGATGAGCGCGATGGCAAGCGCCTGGATGCGTTGTACAAGGCGGGCGAAGGGTTGCTGTCGATTCTCAATGAAGTGCTGTATTTCGCTCGGTTGGAGGAAGGTGTCAGTCACCCGGAAGCGGTGGATTTTTCACTCCGACAGTTGCTGGATGAGGTGCTCACGCTGCTGGAACCGCGCGCGTTGAGCAACGACACGACGCTGCACTGCCGGATGGATCCGCAAGTGGCTGATCGGCACCACGGCGCCGAACAATTCTTGCGTCAGGTATTGAGCAACTTGCTGGCCAACGCGATCAAGTTCACCGAGGGTGGAGAGGTCAGAGTCGAGGTTGTGCTGTTGGCTCCCAACCCGCAACAGACCGGGCAACGGCTGCGCGTGAGCGTGACGGACAACGGCATCGGCATTGCGCCGGCGGTGCAGGAAAAGATTTTCGAGCGCTTCACTCAGGCCAGCGAGGAGGTGGCGCAGCGCTTCGGCGGAACCGGTCTCGGATTGGCCATATGCAAACATCTGGTGGAGCAGTTGGGTGGGCAGATCGGTGTTGAAAGTCAGGTCGGGCAGGGCAGCTGTTTCTGGTTTGAATTGACGTTGCAACCGTCGTCCGGCACCACCGATGTGGTGTCAAGCAGCGAACCCGGCAGACCGCTGAAGATTCTGGTGGTCGAGGACGTGGCGCTGAACCGTGAAGTGGTCAGCGGCTTGCTGCAACGGGACGGGCATCAGGTCTGGCTCGCCGAAGACGGTGAGCAGGCGCTGACGCAATGCGCCGCGCAGACGTTCGATTTGATCCTGCTCGATGTGCACCTGCCGGGCATCAGCGGCGTCGAGTTGTGCTCGCTGATTCGCCGCACCGAAGGCCCGAACCGCCAATGCCGAATCTTCGCCTTGACCGCCAGCGTGCAACCGGCGCTGGTGCGCGGTTATCTGGACGCCGGGATGGACGGCATCCTCGCCAAACCGCTGAAGCTCGACAATCTGCGTCAGGCCCTGGCCGGGCATTCACCAATACTCGCGCCGCAACCTGTTGACGAGGCGATGGATTGGCCGTTGCTGGACACTCACCGCACCTTGCTCGGTGAACAGAAACTGCAGGGGTTGCTGGCGGTGTTGCGCGATTCCATCAGTCAGCATCGCGAAGCGCTCACGGAAGCGATCGAAGCCGACGATTGCACCGAAGTCGCTCACCTGGCGCATCGCCTGGCCGGCAGCAGCGACTCATTGGGCTTCCGTGCGTTGGCCACTTTTTTACGCGCGCTGGAGGAGGCCGCTCTGGTCAACGACGAATCAAGGTTGCGCGCATTGGCGCCGCAGGTTCATGCGCAATTGCAGCAGTCGCAACAGACGCTGATCGGCCTGCTGCACAGCTGACGTACAAGTTTGTTACGACTTTTTACAACTTCGAGCTTTAAGGTCAACGTGAGCTTACATGGTCTTCCAATAATCGAGACAACCGCCACAGCGCGGTCTTCGAAGCTTATTGGAGATAATAATAATGAACCGCCGTAAAGCTCATCCATCCTTGCGCCACGCGCACCTTGCTGATTATTGAGGTGCCGATATGAGCGAAGCTACCGAACGCAAAGGCATCCATCTGACCCGCGCCCTGAAGAGCCGGCACATTTTCATGTTGTCCCTGGGCGGCGTGATTGGCACCGGGCTGTTTATGGGCTCTGGCTTGACGATCAATCAGGGCGGGCCGGTGGGGGCGATTCTGGCCTACCTGGTCGCCGGTTTCCTGATGTACCTGGTGATGGTGTGCCTGGGCGAACTGTCCGTGCACATGCCGGTTTCCGGCTCTTTTCAAACCCATGCCACTAAATACATCGGGCCGGCCACCGGGTTCATGATCGGCTGGGTGTACTGGATGAGTTGGGCGACCACTGTGGGCCTGGAGTTCACGGCGGCAGGCATGCTGATGGAACGCTGGTTTCCAACCATTCCGATCTGGTACTGGTCGGCGCTGTTCGTGGTGGTGCTGTTCGGCCTGAATGCGTTGGCGACACGTGCTTTTGGTGAAGCGGAATACTGGTTCTCCGGGATCAAAGTCGCGGCGATTCTCGGTTTTATCGTGGTCGGTGTGCTGGTGATTTTCGGCGCCATCCCGCTGACCAGCGGCGCACCGGCGCCGATGGCGTCCAACTTGATCGGCGATTCATTGTTCCCGAATGGTCTGTCTGCGGTGTTCGCGGTGATGATGACCGTGGTCTACGCTTTCCAGGGCTGCGAGATCATGGGCGTGGCCGCCGGCGAAACCGACCAGCCGGAAAAAAGCATCCCGCGTGCCGTGCGCAACGTGGTGTTTCGCGTGTTGATTTTCTATGTGCTGGCGATCGTGGTGCTGTCGGCAATCGTGCCGTGGCAGCAGGCCGGGTTGATGGAAAGTCCGTTCGTGCAGGTGTTCGACATGGTCGGCATTCCTTATGCGGCTGACTTGATGAACTTCGTGATTCTTACGGCGATTCTGTCGGTGGGCAACTCCGGCCTGTATGCCTCGACGCGCATTCTGTGGGCGATGTCGAAGACCGGCATGGCGCCGAAAAGCCTGTCGCCGTTGAGCAAGCGTGGCGTGCCGTTGCGGGCGCTGAGCATCACCTTGTGCTTCGCGCTGGTGTCGTTGATGACCAGTTTCGTCGCGGCGGACACGCTGTTCATGGTGCTGATGGCGGTGAGCGGCATGTCGGGCACCGTGACCTGGATCGTGATCGCACTGGCGCAGTACAAATTCCGCAAGGCTTACCTGCGCGATGGCGGCAAGCTCAGCGACTTGAAATACCGCGCGCCGTGGTTCCCGTTGTTGCCGCTGACGTGCATTGCGTTGTGCTGTTCGCTGTTCGTTTTCCTGGCATTGGATGAAACGCAGCGCCCTTCGTTGTATTGGGGCTTCGGGTTTATCGCGGTGTGCTATGCCGCGTATTTCCTGACTCAACGCAAGCGCCAGGCGGTGCTGGCAGCGAGCTTGCCGACGGCGTAACCGCACACCCCAAGACAAAACCATGTGGGAGCGAGCCTGCTCGCGATGACGGTGGATCGGTCAACAGAGATGTTGAACCGAATTCCGTCANNNCGGCGATGCGGCACGCAGTTGTGCAAAGTTGTAACAGTGCAGTCGCTGCAAAGGCGGATGCGGAGAATTAATTCAATAAAATCAATTGGTTATTAAGTAAATGGCGTTGTTACAGCCTATTTCCCTGCCAATTGCCGTCTTACTGAACACTCGTTTAGTATGGCCTCAAGTCGCATCACCTCACGCCAAACACAATAATTCGAGGATTCGCATGACTACTCACATTTCTCTGCTCTGCCAGGTAAAAGCCGGCGTGGCCTGGATCACCCTCGATCGCCCCGCTCAGCGTAATGCGCTGGACATTCCGACCCTGAAAAACCTGCACGCCTTGCTCGATGAGTACAACGCCGATCCCGCCGTTCGGGTTGTCGTGCTGACCGGCAGCGGCCGCAGTTTCTGCTCCGGCGCGGATCTCGCCGAATGGGCCGAAGCCGAAGCCCGTGGCGCCCTGGAAACCTACGGCTGGACCGAAACCGCCCACGCCCTGATGACCCGCCTGCACACCCTCGACAAACCCACTCTTGCTGCGATCAACGGCACTGCCGTCGGCGCCGGCATGGACCTCACCTTGTGTTGCGACCTGCGCATCGCCGCGCAGTCGGCACGCTTCAAGGCCGGCTACACCAGCCTGGCTTACTCGCCGGATGCCGGTGCCAGTTGGCACTTACCGCGCCTGATCGGCAGCGAACAAGCCAAGCGCCTGCTGTTCCTCGACGAGTTGTGGGGGGCTGATCGTGCCTTGGCGGCCGGTCTCGTCGGCGAAGTCTGCGCCGATGATCAACTGCACGACGTGACCACTGAATTGGCCACGCGCATGGCCAACGGTCCGACGTTCGCTTTCGCCCAGACCAAAAAACTCATGCGCGAAGGCGCCCAGCGCAGCCTCCCGGAGCAACTGCAAGCCGAGCTCGCCGCCGGCCTGCTTTGCGGTCGCAGCAAAGACGGCGCCGAAGCCTTGCGCGCCGCCATCGAAAAACGCCCGGCACACTTCAGCGGCCAATAGGCCCGTCGGTTGGCCCCGTACACCTACTCAGCACATGAACAACAGGTAGCCCCATGAATTTCCAACTGACCCAAGAACAAGACATGTTGGTGGACGCGGTACGCAGTTTTGTGATCAAGGAATTGCTGCCCCATGAGGCGGCGGTGGACCGCGCCGATGAGGTCTCGCCGGCGCTTGCTGCGCAGATNCGTGACAAGGCCATCGCTGCTGGTTTCTATGCCTTCAACATGCCCGAAGAGGTCGGTGGTGGCGGCCTCGATTACCTGTCCCAGGCGCTGATCGAACGGGAGTTGTCCAAGGTGTCGTGGGCACTGCATGTGTTTGTCGCGCGCCCCTCGAAAATCCTCATGGCCTGCACTGGCGCACAGATTGAGGACTACTTGTTGCCCTGCGTGCAGGGCAAGAAAATCGACTGCTTCGCGCTGACCGAGCCGGGTGCCGGCTCGGATGCCAACGCCATCAAGACCCGTGCCGTGCGCAGCGGCGATGACTTCGTGATCAACGGCAGCAAGCACTTTATCAGCCATGCGGGGCACGCCGATTTCGCCATCGTGTTTGCCGTGACCGACACCTATGAACACAACGGCAAACAGCGCAACGCCGTGACCTCGTTCCTGGTCGACCGCGACACGCCGGGCATGACCATTCGCCGTGGTCCCAAGTGCGTCAGCAACCGCGGCTATCACACCTATGAGATGTTCTTCGACGACTGCCGCGTCCCGGCGTCCAAGGTGCTCGGCGAAGTCGGCAAGGGCTGGGACGTGGCCAACGCCTGGCTCACCGCCGGGCGGGTAATGGTCGCCGCCAACTGCGTCGGCCAGGCGCAACGGGCGCTGGACGTATCGCTGCAATGGGCGGCGGATCGCAAGCAGTTCGGCCAGCCCATCGGTACCTATCAAGGCGTGAGTTTCAAGCTGGCGGACATGGCCACGCAGATTCGCGCTGCCGAGTTGTTGACCCTGCACACTGCCTGGAAGATGGACCAGGGCCGCATGACCGACGGCGAGGCCGGCATGGCCAAATTGTTTGCCAGCGAAACCCTGGGCAAGGTCGCCGATGAGGCGGTGCAGATCTTTGGCGGCATGGGCCTGATGGACGAATGCCCGGTGGAACGCATCTGGCGCAACGCGCGGATCGAGCGCGTCTGGGAAGGCACCTCGGAGATCCAGCGCCACATCATTTCCCGCGAATTGCTGCGGCCATTGTTGCGCTAACCGGCCCGGAGAATGGCTATGTCGCAGACGATTCGTGACAACCTCAAACGCTTGCTCGCACCGCGCCACCTGGCGTTTATCGGTGGCCGCAGCATGGCCCGCGCGCTCAAGCGCTGCGCCGACGGCGGCTACCTTGGCGAGATGTGGCTGGTCAATCCGCAGCACGACAGCCTTGAAGGCGTGCCGTGTGTGCGCAGCATCGCCGAACTGCCGTGCGGCCCGGACGCGGTGTTCATCGCGACCAACCGCGAGCTGACCCTGACCTGCGTTGCCGAACTGGCTGCCAAAGGCGCAGGCGGGGCAATCTGCTATGCCTCCGGGTTCGCCGAAACCGGTGCCGAGGGNGCAGCCTTGCAACAGCAGTTGCTAGAAGTGGCAGGCGACATGGCCTTGCTCGGCCCCAACTGCTACGGCCTGTTGGACTACCTGCACAACTCGGCATTGTGGCCGGTGGCCCATGGCGGCAAGACGGTCGAGAAGGGCGTCGCGGTACTGACCCAGAGCGGCAACTTTGCCTACAACCTGTCGATGAGCGACCGCTCATTGCCGGTCGCCTACATGGCTTCAGTGGGTAACCAGGCACAACTGGGCGTGGCCGAATTGATGGACGTGTTGCTCGACGAACCGCGCGTTACCGCCATCGGCCTGCACCTGGAAGGCCTGAAAAATGTGCCGGGTTTTGCCCGNGCCGCGCACAAGGCATTGGAGAAGGGCATTCCGATCATTGCCCTGAAAACCGGCGTGTCGCAGATCGGTGCCGAACTGGCGCTGAGTCACACCAGCTCGCTGTCCGGCTCCGATGCGCTGTACGACAGCTTGTTTGCACGTCTGGGCGTGATCCGGGTGAGCGGGCCGGTGAGTTTTGTCGAAACCTTGAAGGCGGCGGCGTGCGGCAACCTGCCGGCAGGAAATCGCCTGATCGCGCTGGCCTGTTCCGGTGGTGATGCTGGGCTGATTGCCGATTACGCCGAGCGCAACNATCTGGCCCTGCCGAAACTTGACGCAGGCCAGCGTGCTGAACTGGCGCAGGTGCTGCCCAGCTACGCCAATCTGGTCAACCCATTGGATTTCACCACGGCNATCTGGGGCGACCGTGAAGCACTCCATANCATGCTCGACAGCGCCCTGCGCACCGAAGCCGATGCGGCCATGCTGGTGCTGGATTACCCGGCCGAATTTACCGGCGAGCGCAAGGAATGCGACCTGCTGCTGGAGCTGTTCTGTGCTGCCCTTATCCGCCACGGCAAGACGGGTTTTGTCACCTCGGCCTTCCCGGAGTTGCTGCCGGCCCACGCTCGCGAACGTCTGCATGCCCAAGGTGTGGCGGCGTTGCAAGGGGTCGAAGACGGGCTGGCGGCGTGGGGCCGAATCGCGGGTTATCAGCGTAACCGTCAGGCGTTGCTGGCGCTCGGTGAATCGGCGCTGGTGCCGCACTGCCCTCAGGCGTTGGAAGGCGAAGGTCGCTTGCTCAATGAATGGGATTCGAAAAAAGCGTTGCGCGCCTTCGGCCTGCAGACGCCCAACGGCGTATTGAGCACCCCGGACGAGGCATTGAGCGACGCCAACGCGCTGGGTTATCCGTTGGTATTGAAAGCGGTCAGCTCCCAACTGCCGCACAAAACCGAAGCCGGCGCCGTGGCGTTGAACCTCAAGGACGGCGCCGCCCTGAGCGCCGCCCTGGAAAAAATGCGCGCCAGCATCGCCGATTACGCGCCGCACGTGCCGTTCGATCACGTGCTGCTGGAGCCCATGGCCAAGCCGCCGTTGGCCGAGCTGATCGTCGGTATCAAACGCGAAAACGACTTCGGCCTGGCCCTGGTGATTGGCGCCGGTGGCATCCTGGTGGAACTGCTCAAGGACAGCCGCAGCCTGTTGCTGCCCACCACTGACGAGGCGATTGGCAACGCGTTGCTCAGCCTGCGCAGCGCCGCTTTGCTGCAAGGTTTTCGCGGGCGTGAGGTGGCGGATATGGACGCGTTGGTCTCGGCGATTCGCGCGGTGGCCGACTACGCCTGTGCCAATGCCGAACGGTTGCTGGAACTCGATGTGAACCCATTGTTGGTCGGTGCCGATGGCACGACTGCGGTCGATGCGTTGATTCGCCTCGGCCACGAGTGAGGAAGTGAACATGCAAAGCACAATATTGACCGGCGGCCAGGCCCTGGTACGCCTGCTGGCCAACTACGGCGTCGACACCGTGTTCGGAATCCCCGGCGTACACACGCTGGAACTGTATCGCGGCCTGCCCGGCAGCGGCATTCGCCACGTGCTCACGCGCCACGAACAGGGCGCCGGTTTTATGGCCGACGGCTATGCACGAGTCAGTGGTAAACCCGGCGTGTGCTTTGTCATCACCGGCCCTGGCGTCACCAATGCCGCAACCGCCATCGGCCAGGCCTATGCCGATTCCATTGCGATGCTGGTGATCTCCAGCGTCAACTNCACCGCCAGTCTCGGCAAAGGTTGGGGGTGTCTGCACGAAACCCAGGATCAGCGTGCAATCACCGCGCCGATCACCGCGTTCTCGGCGGTGGCNTTGAGTGCCGAGGATCTGCCCGAGCTGATCGCCCGTGCCTACGCGGTGTTCGACAGCGAGCGGCCACGGCCGGTGCATATTTCGGTGCCGCTGGACGTGCTGTCGGCAAAAGTCAGCCGCGACTGGAGTAATGAAGTGGTGCGTCGCCCAAGCCGTGGCGTGCCGGCAGCCACGGCGCTGGATCAGGCTGTCGCCAAACTGCAAAGCGCCAAACGACCGATGATCATCGCCGGTGGTGGCGCATTGAATGCGCAGCGGCAAGTGCATGAACTCAGCACCCGACTCGCCGCGCCGCTGTTCACCAGTGTCGCCGGCAAAGGCCTGTTGCCGCCGGATGCACCGCTCAATGCCGGCTCGACCCTGTGCGTAGAGCCGGGCTGGCAACTCATCGCCGAGGCCGACGTGGTGCTGGCGGTCGGCACCGAAATGGCCGACACCGATTTCTGGCGCGAGCGTCTGCCGCTGAATGCCGAACTGCTGCGCGTGGACATCGACCCGCGCAAATTCAACGATTTCTACCCGTGCGCGGTGGCGCTGCAAGGCGATGCGCAACACACCCTAGCCGCGTTGCTGGAGCGTCTGTCGCCCGCCAACCGCGATGCCAGTTCAGCGATCGCGTCTGTCGCAGCACTGCGTGAAGCGGTGAGAAACAGCCACGGCCCGTTGCAGTCGATCCATCAAGCGATTCTCGAACGTATCGCCGCCGAGCTGCCGGACGATGCCTTCATCAGCACCGACATGACCCAACTGGCCTACACCGGCAACTACGCTTACCCAAGCCGCGCCCCGCGCAGCTGGTTGCACCCCACCGGCTACGGCACCTTGGGCTATGGCTTTCCCGCCGGCATCGGCGCCAAGTTCGGTGCGCCGCTGCGCCCCGGCCTGGTGTTAGTGGGNGACGGCGGTTTCCTCTACACCGCGCANGAACTGGCCACCGCCGTCGAGGANCTGGACAGCCCGTTGGTGGTGCTGTTGTGGAATAACGACGCCCTTGGCCAGATCCGCGACGACATGCTGAGCCTGGATATCGAACCCATCGGTGTGCTGCCGCGCAACCCGGACTTTGCCGCCCTTGGCCGCGCGTTCGGTTGCACGGTGACCGAGCCGCAAAGCCTGGCCGAGCTGCAAACCGATCTGCGCCACGGCTTCAAGCGCAACGGCGTGACCCTGATCGAGCTCAAGCATGCGTGCGCGCTCTGACGCCATTTTTACAATAGGGATACCGCCATGCGCTTCTCCGATCTGACGCAACGCATCGCTGGTGACGGCGCTGCCGCCTGGGACATTCATTACCGCGCACTGGCGCTGCAAGAGCAGGGTGAGGACATCCTGCTGTTGTCAGTCGGCGACCCGGATTTCGACACCCCGGTGCCGATTGTGCAGGCAGCCATCGACAGCCTGTTGTCCGGCAACACCCACTACGCCGATGTGCGCGGTAAACGCGCACTGCGTGAAAGCATCGCAAAACATTACGGGAAACGCAGTGGCCAGCACGTCTCGGCGGAGCAGGTCACCGTGCTCGCCGGGGCGCAATGCGCGTTGTTCTGCGTGGCTCAGTGCGTACTGAATCCGGGCGACGAGGTGATCGTCGCCGAACCGATGTACGTCACCTATGAAGCGGTGTTCGGTGCCTGTGGTGCGGTGGTGATTCCGGTGCCGGTGCGTTCTGAAAACGGCTTTCGGGTGTTGCCCGAAGACGTCGCTGCACGCATCACCCCGCGCACTCGGGCGCTCGCGCTCAACAGTCCGCATAACCCGTCGGGCGCCAGTTTGTCCCGTGGCACGTGGCAGGCGCTGGCGCAGCTGTGCATCACTCACGACCTGTGGCTGATTTCCGATGAGGTCTACAGCGAGTTGCTGTTCGACGGCGAACACATCAGCCCGGCGAGTTTGCCGGGCATGGCCGAGCGCACCGCGACGCTCAACAGCCTGTCGAAATCCCACGCCATGACCGGCTGGCGCATCGGCTGGTCAATCGCACCGCCCGCCTTGGCCGAACACCTGGAAAACCTCGCGCTGTGCATGCTCTACGGTTTGCCGGATTTCGTGCAGGACGCCGCCGTCGTCGCACTCGAAAGCCACTTGCCGGAACTGGAAGCCATGCGCGAAGCCTATCGCCAACGTCGCGATCTGGTCTGCGACTGCCTGGCCGATTGTCCCGGCGTGCGGGCCTTGAAACCCGATGGCGGGATGTTCGTGATGGTCGATATCCGCGACACCGGGCTCAGCGCCCAGGCGTTCGCCGACCGCCTGCTTGATCGCCACGGCGTCTCGGTGTTGGCCGGCGAAGCGTTCGGCCCGAGCGCTGCCGGGCACATTCGCCTGGGACTGGTGCTGGGGGCGGCGCCGTTGCGTGACGCCTGCCAGCGAATTACTCGTTGCGCCACTGAACTGATGGAAGCCCAAGTCTATGCATAACCACAAGACGCTGTTTATCGATGGCCGCTGGCAAACCCCGTCGGGGCAGGGCATCGCCGAGGTCATCAACCCGGCCACTGAAGAGGTCGCAGGTTCGGTGCCGCTGGGCGATGAGCGCGATGTCGACAATGCGGTGGCTGCGGCGCGCCGGGCCTTCGGTTCATGGTCGCGAACGCCGTCGAGTGTTCGCGCCGGTTACCTGCGTGCGCTCGCCGAGCAGTTACGTGCGCGGGCCGACGAGATGGCAGCGGTCATCACCACTGAGTTGGGGATGCCGGTGCAATGGTGCCGTTCGGTGCAGGTTGACGGACCCATCATCGGCCTGGAGCAATACGTCGAACTCGCCGGCTTGATGGATGAAGTGCGCGAGGTCGGCAATTCGCTGGTCATCCGCGAGGCGGTCGGTGTCTGCGCTTTCATCAACCCGTGGAACTACCCGCTGCATCAACTGATTGGCAAGCTCGCGCCGGCGTTGGCAGCCGGTTGCACCGTGGTGGTCAAACCGAGTCAGGAAACTCCGCTCCACGCGTTTTTGCTGGCGCAGATAATCGAAGCGATCGGCTTGCCGGCGGGGGTGTTCAACCTGGTCAGCGGTCCGGGTTCGAAGGTCGGCGAAGCGCTGGCCAAACACCCGGACGTGGACATGGTGTCGTTCACCGGCTCCACTGGTGCCGGGGTTCGCGTGGCACAAGCGGCGGCGCCTTCGGTGAAGCGTGTGTGCCTGGAACTGGGCGGAAAGTCAGCGCTGTTGATTGCCGAAGACGCGGACCTGGCCGCCGCCGTGCGCTACGGCGTGCAGGACGTGATGATCAACTCCGGGCAGACCTGCACCGCGTTGACCCGCATGTTGCTGCCCGCCAGTCGTTACGCCGAGGCCGTGGAACTGGCGATTGCCGAAACCCAAAGCCTGCGCATGGGCGATCCGCTGGACCCGCAGAGTTTCCTCGGGCCGATGTGTTCGGCGGCGCAACGGCGCACCGTGCTTGACTACATTCAGGTCGGCCAGCAGGAAGGCGCGCGGCTGCTGTGTGGTGGTGACACCGCGCTCGAATTCGAGCGCGGCTATTACGTCAGCCCTACGCTGTTCGCCGATGTCGACAACCGCATGCGCATCGCCCAGGAAGAAATCTTCGGCCCGGTGCTGTGCCTGATTCCCTACGCCGATGAAGCGCAAGCGATTCAGATCGCCAACGATTCGCCGTTCGGCTTGTCTAGCGGTGTCTGGGCCGGCAGCACCAAACGCGCTTTGCAGCTTGGGCGGCAGTTGCGCGCCGGGCAGTGCTTTCTCAACGGCGCGGCGTTCAATTATCAGGCGCCGTTCGGGGGCTACAAACAATCGGGCAATGGCCGGGAATGGGGAGAAGAAGGGCTCAACGAATTCGTGGAAGTGAAGGCGATCCAGGTGTGACCTTTGGCGATTCAAACGATCTGCGCACCGTTATCGTCCGCCCATACAAAACCTGTAAACGTTTAGGGAATTGCCATGAAAGTTTTGATTGTCCACGCTCACCCGGAGCCGAAATCCTTTACCGCTGCCCTGCGTGACCAGGCGGTGGCGACCCTTGAGGCCCAGGGGCATGAGGTCCGGGTCAGCGACCTGTACGCCATGAACTGGAACCCGGTGGCCAGCGCCGATGACTTTTCCTCGCGGGAGAATCCCGAGTACCTGGTGTATGCACTGGAGCAACGCCTGGGGGTGAAGAGCCAATCGCTGGCGCCGGACATCCAGCAAGAACTCGACAAGCTGTTGTGGGCCGACTTGCTGATCCTGAACTTCCCGATTTTCTGGTTCTCGGCCCCGGCCATGCTCAAGGGCTGGATTGATCGGGTGCTGGTGTCGGGTATCTGCTACGGCGGCAAGCGTTTTTACGATCAGGGCGGGTTGAGCGGCAAGAAGGCGCTGGTTACCGTCACCTTGGGCGGCCGTGAGCATATGTTCGGTGATGGCGCGATTCATGGTCCGCTGGAGGATATGTTGCGGCCGATCCTGCGCGGTACGTTGGCGTATGTCGGGTATGANGTGCTGGAGCCATTCGTGGCCTGGCATGTGCCTTACATCAGTGATGAAGCGCGCAAGGGATTCCTGCAAAGTTATCAGCAGCGTCTGGAGCATCTGAGTGATGACCGGCCGATGCAGTTTCCGCGGTTGTCGCAGTTTGATGAGGCGTTGTATCCATTGCCTGGTTAAAAAAGGCTTTTGGCCAGGGCTTGGAGGTGAACTCACTGGCCCTATCGCGGGCAAGCCCGCTCCCACAGGGTTTTGTGTCCATCGCGATAATGTGACCGACACAAAACCTGTGGGAGCGGGCTTGCCCGCGATGGGTCCCGAAAGCCCAACCCAAAAAACGAAAACTGCCGAAGCTGTTCATAGCCTGAACAGTTTCGGCAGTGTCCTCAGGTTTAGATCTCCTTCACCGGCGTTTCACCCTCAACCCCTTTGATCAACCCGATGGCATGCAGGCAATCCGCCTTGTTCACATACGATTCGCCACTGGCGATCGTCTCGTGGTTCCCCGCCCTCAAGCGCCAGCGCCATTGTCCTTTACCGGTGCTCGGCGTGCCTTTGGATTGCCTGTAAATCTCGAAATACATTCTGCTCGCTCCATGCGATGGGTCATTGCGACAACCTGTGTGCCGCATCGGGGGCAAGCCTAGCGGAGCTGGGTTTTTTGGCCATCAGGCATTTGTTTCCAGGCATTTGAAAATATTTCAGCCGGCGCAACCGGGCCGGTGCGACTGGCCAAAACCCCCGCAGTTTCGCCCTTGCATCACCTCCCTTGGTCCTGCTTAATACGACACGGCTCATGGCGTCGAGCAGCTGTCGGCGATCTCGGATTGTAGAAAAATCACTATAAAAAAGAGCAATCAATTGACTCATCAGCACGGAACGCAACTGACCGGGCATGTGCAGCTTTCGCTGGTGATCCCGGTGTTAAATGAAGCGGCGACCATTGATTTGTTCATCGCGCGGATCACTGACGTCTTCAAGGATGAAACGCTGATCGGTCTGGAAATGGTGTTCGTCAACGACGGCAGCACCGACACCACGCTCGACCTGCTGCTGGAACGTCAACAGACCGATACGCGCCTGCGCATCGTCGATCTGAGCCGCAATTTCGGCAAGGAAGCGGCCCTGACCGCCGGCTTGCAGACCGCCACCGGCCAGGTGGTGGTGCCGATCGATGTCGATTTGCAGGACCCGCCAGAAGTCATCCTCGAGATGATCGCCCTTTGGCGTGAAGGCTATGAAGTGGTGCTGGGGCATCGTGTGAGTCGCAAGACCGACTCCTGGGCCAAGCAAACCTCGGCCAACTGGTTCTACCGCCTGCACAACAAAATCGCTGAGCAACACCTGCCGGAAAACGTCGGTGATTTTCGGCTGATGGACCGTTGTGTGGTGGATGCCCTGCAAACCCTGCCCGAGTCCCGGCGCTTCATGAAAGGCCTGTTTGCCTGGGTCGGGTTTCGCACCACTCACGTGAACTACGAGCGCCTTGAACGGGTGGCGGGGGCGAGCAAGTTCAACGGCTGGCGGTTGTGGAACTTTGCGCTGGAAGGCATCACCAGTTTCAGCACCGAACCGCTGCGCATCTGGACCTATCTGGGGCTGTTTGTCTCGCTGATCTCGTTCTCGTTCGCCATTTTCATCATCTTGCGAACCTTGATCTCCGGTGTCGATTTGCCGGGTTATGCCTCGCTGATGGTCGCCGTCACGTTTCTGGGCGGCCTGCAATTGATCGGTATCGGCGTGCTGGGTGAATACCTGGGCCGGACGTATATCGAGTCAAAACGCCGCCCGGTGTACTTGGTGCGGCGTGTCTACGACCCCAAGGACTGAACCATGGATCTCAAGGAAACCGACATCCTCGGTTCAAGCATCGATCAGCACTGGTATTACGCCTCGAAAGCAGCGGCCACCACGCGAATGCTGGGTAACACGCCGTTCACAAGGATTCTCGACGTGGGCGCAGGCTCGGGGTTCTTTTCCCACCATTTGCTGACGCATTCGGCGGCCCGAGAAGCCTGGTGCGTCGACATCAGTTACGACGATGATTCGGACGTCACCACCGCCGGTAAACCGGTGCATTACCGTCGCGGCATCGACTCGGCGGACGCCGATCTGGTGCTGCTGATGGACGTGCTGGAGCATGTCGACGACGACGTCGGGTTGCTCAAGGCTTACGTCGATAAAGTCCCCTCCGGCAGCCGTTTCCTGATGACGGTGCCGGCGTTCCAGTTTCTCTGGAGCGGGCACGACGAGTTCCTGGAACACAGGCGCCGCTATACCTTGCCGCAGCTGGAAACGGTGGCTCGGGACGCCGGCCTGAGCGTGAAGCAGGGCGCGTACTACTTCGGTCTGGTGTTCCCGATTGCCGCCACCCTGCGTTTGTTGCCCAAGGGTGCACAACCGTCGCCACCACGCTCGCAACTCAAGCAGCACCATCCACTGGTGAATACGGTTTTGAAGACGCTGTGCAGCGTCGAACTGCCCTTCATGGGCGCGAATCGTCTGGCCGGGTTGACGGTGTTTGTCCTGGCGCAGAAGCCGTGACGTCAGCTGAAAAATCCGCCTTGATCCAGCGTGGCCTGCGTTTTGCCGTGACCGGGCTGTTCGTCACGGCCCTGCATGCGCTGGTGGCCGTGTTGTTTATCCATTACGTGCTGCCTCTGCCGCCCTTGGCCAATGGCGCGGCATTCGCCGTGGCGACCGTGGTGTCTTACCTGATCAATACCACCTGGAGCTTTTCCGCCCGGTTGCATGGCCGGACGCTGCTGCGCTTCATGATGGTTTCCGCTGCCGGTTTCCTGCTGGCGATGCTGGTGGCCTGGGCTGCGCAAATGGCCGGGCTGCATTATTTGCTGGGGATTGGCGCGGTGGCGCTGACCCTTCCGGCCTTCACCTTTGTATTGCATAACTTCTGGACGTATCGATGAAGGCTTCAGGCAAACAGTGGGTGGTCGCATGGCTGCCACTGTTAATGGGCGTTGTGTCGTTTCTCATGGTGATCGGGCCACGCGCGCTGGACCCGCAAAACATTGCCTGGCTGGAAAGCGGTGACCCGGCGACTCATTATTTGGGCTGGGCGTTTTTCCGACACGCTCCATGGACATTTCCGCTCGGGCTGAACCCTGCCTACGGGTTGGAACTGGGCAACGCGATCATCTTCTCTGACTCCAATCCGCTATTGGCTTTGCTGTTCAAACCCTTCAGTGCATGGCTCCCCGAGACGTTTCAATACTTCGGCCTCTGGTTACTGACCTGCTTCGTCCTGCAGGCGTGGTTTGCCTGGAAGGTAGTGGGGCTGATGTCGTCGCATGTGGGTGTGCGTGCCGTAAGTACGGCGTTGTTGCTCTTTGTTCCGCCAATGCTCATGCGCATGCCCTTTCATTTGTCCCTGGGCGGGCATTTTCTGCTGCTGGCTTCGTTTTACCTGGCCCTGCATCCGCAACTGCGTCGTCGACGCCTGGCCTGGGGCGCATTGCTGGCGACGGTCGCGTTGGTCCACGCGTACTTTCTGGCGATGGTTGCACTGATCTGGATCGCCGATCTGGCGGCCGGGTATTTCAAGAAGAAACTGACGCTGCGCTCTGCCTTGATCGAGTTACTTGCACTGTTTTCACTGGTCAGCTTTTGCTGCTGGCAAGCCGGGTATTTTTCGGTCGGCACCGAAGGCGCGATCTCAGGCGGTTTTGGCATCTACGGCATGAACCTGCTGTCACTGATCGACTCGGGGAACTGGTCCTATGTGCTGAAGGATCTGCCCGGTGTCCAAGGGTTCGGTGACGGCGAAGGGTTTGTCTTTCTGGGACTTGGCCTGATCACGCTGGGCCTCTATGCCGTGGTCGGTTTACTGCAAGGCAATACCGGCTTCGGGCAACAGGTGCGGCGGCGACCCTTTTTGCTGTTGGCGCTGATTGGGCTGACGGTGTTCGCCATTTCAAATCATGTGGCGTTGGGCTTGCTCGAGTTCACCTATCCGCTGCCGCCCGTGGTGATTTCCATCGCCAACATCTTCCGCGCCTCGGGGCGAATGTTCTGGCCGGTGTACTACGCGATCATCTTCGCCATCATTTTCCTGGTCATTCGCGCCAACACGCCGCGCACGGCCTTTTGCCTGCTGTCGCTGGCGTTGCTGATACAGATGGTGGACACCCACGCCGGCTGGGCAGGGGTGCGCAAGCAATTGATGATGGAACCGGCGTCGAAGTGGGCGTCGCCCATGGTCGATCCGTTCTGGGAAAGCGCGGCAGCCCATTACAAGAACATTCGCTGGATCGTTCCGCAGAATCTGTCCCCGAAGTGGATGTCGGTGGCTGATTTTGCCGGCGCCCACGGTCTGGCGACCAATGCCGTTTACCTGGGGCGGATGGACACGGCCAACTGGATCGAATCCGAGCAGCAGACGGCCCGGGAAATGGCGTCGGGTAAATATGACGCCGACTCGTTGTACCTGCTCGATGAGCGTGCGTTGATCCAGTCGGTGAGAAACATTAATACCCAAACGGATCTCTTCGCCCGGATTGACGGCTTCACGGTGCTGGCTCCAGGCTGGAAGCAGTGCGGCACCTGCTTGCAGGCGACCTCGCAAATCAATCCGCTGGACCTGGTACCCGCCCTCGAACCCGGACAAAAGACGCTGTTCACTTACGGCAACAAGGGCGGCGCGTTGCTGGCCAAGGGCTGGTCCGAGACTGAACCCTGGGGTGTCTGGTCCAAAGGCCCGGACGCTGAAGTCATGTTCCGGCCCCTGGCGCCCGTGCATTCCTTGCGCCTGGAGACCACGGCGTTTCTACCTCCCGGCCATGGGCGTCAACGTGTCGGCATCAGCATCAACGGCCTGCCGGCAACGAATACCCAACTTGAACAGGCCGATGGCAATGTGATCGATATTCCCCTTACGGCCGAGATGCAACAACGGGTGTCGAGTCAGGGTGTCGTCAGGTTGCAACTGCAGTTTGAAACAACTGGGGCTGGGGGATGATCAGCGCGTCATGGGCCTGGGGTTGAAGTCGCTGACCGTGCAGTGATTCACCCGTACACGGCGCCCATGCGGATAGACGCCGGCCCCAAGGTCTTTCTACACTGCCTGCAGTGTTGAGGAACGGGGGCAAGGAATGAATCGCAACGAACTGCGCAAGGCTGACATCAACCTGATGGTGGTGTTCGAAACNCTGATGCTCGAGCGCAATGTGACGCGTGTGGCGGAGAAGCTGTTTCTCGGCCAGCCCACCATCAGCTCGGCCCTCAACCGTTTGCGCACNNTGTTCAACGATCCGCTGTTCATTCGGGTCGGCCATCGCATGGAGCCGACGGCGCGGGCCGAGGAAATTATCCTGCACCTGTCGCCGGCGCTCGATTCCCTGTCGTCGGCCTTGAGCCTGACCCACGATTTTGACCCGGCCAGCAGCACCATGACCTTTCGCATCGGGCTGTCGGATGACGTCGAGTTCGGCCTGCTGCCACCACTGCTGCGCGCCTTGCGCCAGGAAGCGCCGAAGGTGGTGTTCGTGGTTCAGCATGTCGATTACTGGCGCATTCCCGACTTGCTGGCCTCCGGCGATATCACGGTCGGCATCAGCCAGACCCGCGGCCTGCCAGCCAACGCCAAGCGCAAGTTGTTGCGGCACATCCAGCCGAGCATTTTGCGCGCCGATGCTTCGGACAAACCGCTGACCCTCGACGAATATTGCGCCCGCCCGCATGTACTGGTGTCCCACACCGCCAACGTGTCCGGGTTTGCCGATGAATGGCTGGCGGAGATTGGTCGCAAGCGCCATGTGGTGTTGTCCGTGCCGCAGTACAGCGCGCTGCCGGCGTTGCTNGCCGGCACCGACCTGATCGCCAGCCTGCCGGATTACGCGGCCGAGGCGATGGCCGCGTCCGGCCATCTATTCAAGGAACCCTTTCCGTTCAAGACCCCGACGCTGGACTTGTCCATGGTCTGGCTCAGCCACGTCGATACCGACCCGGCCGAACGCTGGTTGCGTGCGCGGCTGGAGGCGTTCATGAGTGAGCGCCCGGAGTTGCCGCTGCCCAAATGAGTCAGACGACGCTGTGTTATATGTAAGACCTTTCTGCACACTACCAGGAGCCAGACCATGCCCCACCTGCACATGGAATACACCGCCAACCTGCCCGGCCTGAACGCCGACGTGGCGTTGATCCGGCTCAATAATGCCTTGGTGGCTTCCGGTCAGTTTGCTGCGGAGTTCGATATCAAGAGCCGTGCGGTGAAGGTCGCGACGTTCAAGGTCGGCACGGCGATGGGGGAAAGGGCGTTTGTGCATGTGAAGCTGGCGCTGCTGAGCGGTCGCCCGCCGCAGATCAAAAAGCAGTTGTCCGATAGCCTGCTGGCCGTGGTGCAGGAACTGTGTGAATGGCCGACAGGGGTTGAAGTCCAGTTGTGCGTGGAGATCCTCGACATCGACCGTGAGTCCTACACCAAGACCGCCATTGGCCACTGAGTTTCAGGCCATTTCCTGCTCGGCGCAGGCTTTGATCACTTGCTCGCGCAGCCAGGTGTTGGCGCTGTCCTGATCGACGCTTTGACTCCACTGCATGTCCAGGGTGAAACCCGGCAAGCCGTTGGGCGCTTCGCAGTGATTGAAGATCGCCTCGTTGGCCAGCAATTGCTGGATACGGCGGGGCAACGTCAGGATGAAGTCGGTGCCGGTGATCATTTTCAGCGCCGCGCTGTAGCTGTTGGAGCGCGCGATAATTTGCCGTTTGTGCGCCTGTTGCGCCAGCCAGCCATCGACCATGTTGGTGGTGGATGTCCACGGCGTCGGAAACACATGCCGGCGTTCGACAAAAGCCTTCAGGCTTAAACGGGGTTCCAGTGGCGTGGCGCGCTTGTCAAAGACGCAGACCAGATCATCTTCCAGCAACAACCGGGATTTGAGGTCGCTGTGGCTGCGATGAAGATGGGGGCCGAAACAAATCACCAGGTCGAGGCTGCCATCGCGCAGGTCTTCGGCGGGGATGTCGGTTTCGAACTTGTGCATGTTGACCATCACCGGCAGGTCGGCNTGGTCGAAGTTCTTCAACAGGCGCGGCAGGATCAACTGCTCGAAGTATTCCGGGGCGCAGATATTGAACGTGACCGGTTGCAAGGTCGGGTCGAACGACTGGGCGCCGGCGTGGCAGAGGTTGATGCTTTCGAGGATCTTCAGCACATGGGTGTACATGGTGCTGGCTTTGTAGGTGGGGCGCATACCCGTGCGGGTATTGATGAATAACTCGTCTTCAAAACTGGTGCGCAGTTTCTTCAGGCTGTAGCTCACGGTGGACTGGCTGACGAACAACGTTTCAGACACCTCGGTAACGCTGCTCTGGTCGTAGACGGCGATAAACACCATCAAGTCCTGCATATCGAGCTTTCTAAGCAAGTTACTGTTCAGCATCCATTCGGTCTCGCTGTGCTCCTTGCGCTGACTGTGCGCAAACGTGTGCGAACGATCCTAACGGAACGATGGTGCCAGGAGAATGCCCCGTAGGACGTTTCACAGTCAGTTGTGGGACAGAAAATGTTACGAACACGACTTATGAATTTAATCCCACAAAACATGGCCGAAGGCCTTTACCCATGACCGGTGGCAGGCACTGCGCGGTAAGGTGCTGAACAGCGTGCTCAGGCAGCGGCAGGAAATTGCCTGGCGTAATGCCGCGGATTGAAACGCAGGGCCATCAGGATCATCAGCGCCATGACACCGGTCAGGCACCACCAGGCCGATTCGAAGCTGCCCGACTGATCGCGGACCATCCCGGCCATCAGCGGCGAGAGGCCGGCGATCAGGTAGCCGATGCCTTGTACGAAGGCCGTCAGCCCGCCGGCGCGTTGCGGGTTGTCGAGGTGATCCAGCGACACAATCAGGCTCATCGGGAACAGGCCGCCGATGCCCAGCCCCAACAGGCACGGCCATAGCAGGCTGAAGTGTTGCGGGCTGAGGATAAGCCCACAGAAACCGGCCATGATCAGCGCCAGCAACACCACCAGCACCAGGCGTCGGTCACGGCTGCGGTTGGCGATGGCGGGGGTCACCAGCCCGGACACCACTTCCATCGCGGTCAAGAACCCCAGCAGCAAACCGGCGCTCTGTTCGCTCCANCCCTTTTCCACGTAGTACGGCGCCAGCCAAGCCAGCACACAGGTGTAGGACGCAGTGCCCAAACCGAAGAAGAGGGCGAGTAACCAGGCGCGGGAATGAGTGAAGAACGATGTGTTGCGTGGTGCCGGTGCCGGTGCCGGTGCCGTTGATGTCCCCGGCCGCCCGAGGGGCCAGAACAGCAATGCCACCAGGGCCAGCGCGGCCCAGATTGCCAGCCCCACGCGCCAACTGCCGGTGCGGGCCATCACCAGGGGCGCAAACGAGGCCGCTATCGCCGCTCCGCCCATGATCGACGTCACATAGAGGCCCATGAACAGCGAAACGTTATCGCTGAACCGCGATTTGATCAGCGCCGGCATCACGGCCTGGATCATCGCAATGCCCACGCCGGCCAGCATGGCGCTGAGGATCAGTTCGGCGGCCGAGTCCACGAACAGCCGCAAGACCGTGGCCAGGCCAATGATCATCAGCGAAATCACCACTGTGCGCTGTTCGCCAAGGCGTTGGCTGACGCTCAGGCCGAAGAACATCGCCAGCCCCATGGCCATGACCGGCAACATGGTCAGCAGCGAGGCCAGGCTGAAACTCAACGGGATGTCCCCGCGAATGGCCGACAGCAAAGGCCCGACGGCCGCCATCGACGGACGCAGGTTCAGGGCGACGAGGACAATACTGACCATCAGCCAGAGGGCAGGGCGGGAGGTTGTGCGAACGTTTTCCATCAATCGGGCCTTCAATAACAAGGAGCCGATTAGGCGCGTGAGACCTGGAGGCCGCAAATCAGATAGTCCGCAGCGGTATTTAAAAATTAAATACCTCCGTCACACCACAATTCCCCCTGTGGGAGCGGGCTTGCTCGCGAANGCGGTGTGTCAGTCGATACATGTGTTGACTGACACACCGCTTTCGCGAGCAAGCCCGCTCCCACAGGGGATATTNGGTGTCTGGGCAATTGATTGTTTAGTCTGCCCACACCCAAAGTTCTTCAAATCCTGATTTAACGACCTGACCGCCCGTGTGACGCTGCTGCTCATCTGTTTTCTGTGGTTTTTTCTATGGACGGTTGCCCCGTCGCACTTCCCTCCGAATTAGCCTTCTGGGCGCTCTGGCACTGCCGGCACGCGCGCCCGCCGGATTTCTGCCTTTCCCGTTGATTCTTCTGACAGGTCCCGCGCTGTGCGACGGGATCAAACCGGCAGCGCCTGCGCGTTGCCTGACGCGGAAACAAGAGAATTCCCATGAGTTGTGCCACGACCTCCTTCGCCACGAAGCAAGAAGCTTTGACCTTTCTCGAACAGAACCCGGATATCGAGATGTTCGAGCTGTTTATCCTCGACAACAACGGCGTACCGCGCGGCAAGTTGCTGCACCGCGATGAGCTGCTGGCGGTGTACGAAAGTGGTCGGCCGTTACCCAGCACTATCCTCGGCCTGACGATTAATGGCGATGACGTGGAAAACTCCGGGCTGGTGTGGGAAGTCGGCGATATCGANTGCCGGGCGTACCCGATCAGCGGCAGCTTGACCCGCATGCCGTGGCGGTTGATTCCGACGGCGGCGGTGCAGGTCAGCATGCACCCGAAGGAAGGCATGCCGGCGACGATTGCCGATCCACGGCATNTGTTGGCCAGGGTGATCGACGGCCTGAAAGCCGACGGTTATTACCCGGTGATGGCGGCGGAGCTGGAGTTTTACCTGCTCGACCAGAAGCCCGACAGCAACGGCCGCCCGCAACCGGCGCGGGATGTAGACGGCAATCGCCCGCGCTCGACCCAGGTGTATGGCTTGCGCGAGCTGGAGCAGATCGAGCCGTTCCTTGCCGACCTTTATAGCGCCTGCAAACTGCAAGGTATCCCGGCGCGTACGGCGATTTCCGAATACGCCCCGGGCCAGGTGGAAATAACCCTGGAGCATCGTGCCGACGCGCTGCAGGCGATGGACGAAGCGGTGCGCTACAAACGGCTGGTCAAAGGTGTCGCGCATAAGCACGGGATGACGGCCTGTTTCATGGCCAAACCGTTCGATGACCTGGCCGGCACCGGCATGCACATGCACGTCAGCCTGGCCGATGCCCACGGCCATAACCTGTTCGCCAGTGAGGCCGCCGATGGCACACCGTTGCTGCGTCAGGCGGTGGGCGGCATGCTCAGTACCTTGCTCGATTCGCTACTGATGTTCTGCCCGAACGCCAACTCTTACCGTCGATTCCAGACCAACAGCTACGCGCCACTGGCCGCCACGTGGGGCGTGGACAACCGCACGGTCAGCCTGCGCGTACCCGGTGGCCCGGCGAATTCGCGGCATATCGAACACCGTATCTGCGGCGCCGACGCCAACCCTTACCTGGCGGCTGCCGCGATCCTCGCCGGNATCCATCGCGGCATTCGCGAACAGCTTGACCCGGGCGCACCCGTGGAAGGCAATGGTTACGCCCAGGCCACGGAACTGTTGCCAACCGATTGGCTGACCACCTTGCGGGCGCTGGAAGGTTCGACCTGGGCGCGTGAAGCGTTCGGCGCAGAATTCCTTGGCGTATACCTGGCGGTGAAGCGCGCCGAGTATCGGCAGTTCATGGGCGAAGTCGGGGAGCAGGACTGGCGTTGGTATTTACATCAGGCCTGAACAGAAGCTGAACCATTCTCAAATAAGTTAAAAGTGTCGATCTCATAACAGGAGCCCACTAATCGTTGGCTTCTTTTTCACAAAAAATTGATGGTTGACTGGCTAAAGTTAGTGCTGTCACGGTAAATGAAATTTTCACATTTGCCGAGGGCCCTTCTTTTCAGGAACAGCCAACCATCATGTTGAAGTTCAAACCCGTGCGCCCCGAATGGGTGACACTGATTGCCAGCGCCTTTCTTTTAACAGGCTTTAATTTAGTGCTCTGGCAGCACCTGTTTGATATCACCGCGTCCGACGGCAAGGGCATCGTCATGCGCGTCGCGTTCGGCGTGATGATTCTCGCGGCGTTCAATATTGTGCTGACCTTCCTGGCATTCCGACGCGTGATGAAGCCGGTCTTGATTCTGATCTTCATGATCAGCGCCGGGGTCGCTTACTTCATGAGCCAATACGGTGTGCTGATCGACACCGGCATGTTGCGCAACTTTGCGCAAACCAACGCGACGGAAGTGCGTGACTTACTCTCGTTGAAGTTGCTGGTCTATATTCTTCTGCTTGGTGTTTTGCCTTCATGGTTAGTGTGGAAAGTTCCGGTTAATTACCGCCGCTGGCACCGTGAGTTGTTAAGTAAGGCACTGGTGAGTGTCGCTTCAGTCGCGGTCATCGGCGGCGTCGCGCTGGTGAATTATCAGGGCTTGTCTTCGTTGTTTCGCAATCACCATGAATTGCGTCTGATGGTGGTACCGAGTAACTACATCGGTGCTTCGTTCGGTTTTATGCGCGAGCAAGTCGTCTCCGCCCGGCAACCCTTCGTCAAGGTCGGTGAAGATGCCCAGCGAAATCCCGCCTGGCAAACCCACGGCCGTAAATCCCTGACGGTGCTGGTCGTTGGCGAAAGTGCCCGGGCCGAGAACTTCGGCATTCTGGGTTACAACCGCGACACCACCCCAAAACTGGATAAGGAAGCCGGCCTGATCGCGTTCACCGACGTGCATTCCTGCGGCACGGAAACGGCCGTCTCAGTGCCGTGCATGTTCTCGAACATGGGCCGCAAGAATTACAACGCCAGCACGGCGAAGAATGAAGAGGGCCTGCTGGACGTGCTCAAGCGCGCCGGTCTCGACGTCATCTGGCGTGACAATCAATCGGGCTGTAAAGGCACGTGCGACCGGGTCACCCTCGATGACGTGAGCAACCTAAAGGACCCGGTGCTGTGCGCCAACAGTGAATGCCGCGACGAAATTCTCCTGCAAGGTCTGCAGCACTTCATCGATACGCTGGATAAGGACACCGTGCTGGTCCTGCACCAGATGGGCAGCCATGGCCCGGAATACTTCAAGCGCTACCCGAAAGAGTACGAACGCTTTACTCCAGTCTGTGAAAGTAATGCGCTGAACAATTGCAGTCGCGAAAGTATCGTCAACGGTTATGACAATACGCTGGTGTACACCGACCACGTGCTGTCGACCCTGATCGATCTGTTGCGCAGTAATCAGGACAAAGTGGATACCGCCATGTTGTATCTGTCAGATCACGGCGAATCCCTGGGCGAATACAACCTGTTCCTCCATGGCACGCCTTACATGCTGGCACCGGAACAACAGAAACACGTGGCCATGTTGGCGTGGTTCTCCGACAGCTACCAAAAGTCGTTCTCGGTGGACACCCATTGCCTGCAACTGAGCCGCGACAAACCCCTGAGCCAGGACAACCTGTTCCATTCGATGCTGGGTCTGCTGGAGGTCAACAGCAAAGTCTACAACCAAGGGCTGGATATGTTCGCGGGTTGCCGTGGTGCCGTGATCGACGGAGTGTTGGCCAAAGAGTAACTGTGTCGACCTTTTTTTCACGGACCGGTCGTTAACCTGCGGCCGGCATATTTTCCTACAAGAGTCATTACCCATGTCCGCGCAACCTCCATCCGCCATCGAGCTTGAGTTCGCCCGGCGCTACGATCAGGAACACGCCCGCGTCTGTCTTCAGCCGCGACCGCGAGGCCTGGCGGGGCGCTTGACGTTCTGGCGCGACGAGCAACTGGTGCGCAACGCGTTGAAGGTCGCCGGTGAGCCGGGCTTGATTCTTGATGTGGCCTGCGGTGCCGGGCGTTTCTGGCCGGTGTTGGCCGAGCATACGAACCGCGTGATCCTCGCGTCCGACCCTTCGCAGGACATGCTCAACCACGCCCAGACTCACCATTCGCCAAGCATGCTCAAGCGGATCAAGACGTTCCAGAGTTCGGCCTTCACCCTTGGCTTGTCGGCGAACGCGGTCGACAGCATTTTTTGCATGCAACTGTTTCAGCATATCGACAGCCCGGAGCATCGGTTGGCCCTGCTGGCAGAGTTCCACCGTGTGAGTCGCGATACAGTGATTGTGGCAGTACGGATCGATGCACATTTCAAGCTCCGCCGCTCGGGCGCAACGGGCGCTCACCCCCGGCCGCTGGCCGGCAAGGCGGAGTTCGAAGCCGAATTCAGGCTCGCGGGTTTCAGCTTGCTCAGTCACCAGGACTTCCTGCCCGGTTGTGCACGAATGCGGGTCTACGTGCTGCGCAAGGCCAGTTAACCTCCGCTTGTCAGACATTTCTTGCCGTCAGGCAGGTCTTTTCGCTAAAGCTCTTGTTCAGTGGATGCGCGGAAATCGCCGGGGGCGATATATACTGCGCGCCATTCTTCAAGGGAGAGCCGTGTGGCCATCGATATTCACTGGATCTGCGACAACGATAGCCTCGGCCAGCATTGCGCCGAATGGCAGCAGTTGCCATTCGTCGCCCTCGACACCGAATTCATGCGGGTCGACACCTTTTATCCCATTGCCGGGCTGATCCAGATCGGCGATGGCATCCGTGCTTACCTGATCGACCCCCTGACCATCGACAACTGGCAACCCTTGGCCGCCTTGCTGGAGAACCCGGCGGTGATCAAAGTGGTACACGCGTGCAGCGAAGACCTGGAAGTGTTGTTGCGCCTGACCGGCAGCCTGCCGGTGCCGTTGTTCGACACGCAGTTGGCCGCCGCTTACCTGAACCTCGGTTTCTCGATGGGTTATTCACGGTTGGTGCAGGAAGTGCTCGGCATCGACCTGCCCAAGGGCGAAACCCGTTCCGACTGGCTTCAACGTCCGCTTTCCGATACCCAGATCAGCTACGCCGCCGAAGATGCCTTGCACCTGGCGGAAGTTTTCGTGCAGCTGCGTCCGAAGCTGTCCGACGACAAGTACGCCTGGGTCCTGGAAGACGGCGCCGAGCTGGTGGCCAACCTGCGCCGCGAGATCGATCCCTACGAGGTCTATCGCGAAGCCAAGCTGGCCTGGAAGCTCTCCCGCGCCCAGCTCGCCGTGTTGCGTGAACTCTGCGCCTGGCGTGAGCGCGAAGCCCGCGCCCGCGACCTGCCGCGCAATCGCATTGTCCGTGAGCACTCGCTGTGGCCATTGGCNNNAACCCAGCCGGATAACCTCGCCGCACTGGGCAAAATCGAAGACATGCACCCGCGCACCGTGCGTCAGGATGGCCAGTTCCTGCTGGACCTGATCAAGCGTGCNGGCAGTGTGTCGCCAGATCAATGGCCGCCCGCCGTGCCAGAGCCGCTGCCGGTGGACGCCGCCACGCTGATCAAGCAACTGCGCGCCCTGGGCCAGGCCGAAGCCGAACGCCTGGACATGGCGCCGGAACTGATGCTGCGCAAGAAAACCCTCGAAGCCCTGGTCAAAAGTGGCTACCCCGATGGGCCTTATAAATTGCCAGACTCGCTGCGTGGCTGGCGCCGCGAGTTGATGGGCCAGGCGCTGCTCGACAGCCTGGCCACTGCCGGAGAACAGCCTTGAAACGTATTTGCTCCATCTATCGCAGCTTGAANAAANACGAGATGTACCTCTATGTGCTAAAAAGCGATGCACTGGAGCGCGTCCCGGAAAGTTTGATGGCCGCCTTCGGCAAACCTCATCACGCTTTCGATCTGGTGCTGACCCCCGAGCGCAAACTGTCCCGCGAGGACATCACCGTGGTCCTGGAAAACCTCGACAAGCAGGGCTACCACCTGCAAATGCCACCGGCCGAGGACGAGTACATCGAACACTTGCCGGAAGAATTGCTGCGACGCAACGACCCGATGTGATCGGCAGACAGGCTCTGTTCAGAGTCTGTGTGAAACACTGGAATGATTTTGGCGATGGCCAGGGCGACGGAGCGAAACTCCGTCGGCGGCCGTTTGCACTGTTTTCGAAAGGTTTGAACCATGCGCGTTCTGATTGCTGAACACGACCACCCCGTGTACGCCCAACTGTTACGTCAGGCTGCGCCTGATCTGGAAGTGCTGACCAGCGGCGACTCCGCCGAACTGGCCAGCCAGGCCGCCGATTGCCCGGTATGGCTCGGCCAGCCGGATTTGCTTGCTACCCTGTTGCGCCAGGGTCATCAGCCGCAGTGGCTGCAATCGACCTGGGCCGGTGTCACGCCGCTGCTGGCCGAAGGTTTGCCGCGCGACTACCGTCTGACGCGAGCGGTGGGGATTTTTGGTCAGGTCATGGCCGAATACGTCCTGACCTACATGCTCGGCCACGAGCGGGAAGTGCTCGCGCGGTTGGTCAGCCAGGTCGAGCGCAAGTGGGACAACCGCCTGGGCCAGAGCCTGGCGGGACGCAAGGCGCTGATCGTCGGCACCGGCGANATCGGTCAGACCGTGGCAAAGTTCCTAGTACCGTTTGGCGTCGAGTTGTACGGCATCGCCAGCGAAGCCCGCGAGCAGGCGCCATTTGTTGAAGTCGGCGCGCTGGCGGACTTGCCACGGCTGGTCGGTGAAGTGGATTTCGTCATCAATCTGCTGCCCAACACCCCCAATACCCACGACTTGTACGACGCGGCGCTGTTCAAGCAATTCAAACCGACCGGGGTGTTTATCAATGTCGGGCGTGGCGTGGCCGTGGTCGATGCCGATCTGGTCGAAGCCTTGAAAGAAGGGCACTTGGCTGGCGCGGTGATCGACGTCTGCCGCCAGGAACCCCTGCCGCAACGCCATCCGTTCTGGACCGCCTGGGGCCTGCTGTTGACTGGCCACAGCTCGGCGCCGACCTCGCCGCTGATGATGGTCAACCTGTTTGTCGAAAACTTGCGGGCGTATCAGGCGGGCGAGGCGTTGCGCGGGGAAGTCGACTTCAACCGCGGCTACTGAACCCACCGCTCACTCGAATAGTGTGCAAAACCTGTGGGAGCGAGCCTGCTCGCGAAAGCGGTCTGTCAGTCAACATTGATGTTGAATGTGACAGCCCTTTCGCGAGCAAGTCGAATCGTCGCACCGCCGCTCCCACATTGTTTTTGCGGGGTGGCTTAGAGGGTGAAGGGGGCGAGCCTGCGCGCGATGGCGGTGTATCAGTCAACGTTGATGTTGAATGTGACGGCCTCATCACGGGCAGGCTTGCTCCCACATGGGTTCTGCTGTGAATCCACTATTTTGTGAACACCAGGAATCAACTGTGGGGGCGAGCCTGCGCGCGATGGCGGTGTATCAGTCAACGTTGATGTTGAATGTGACGGCCTCATCACGGGCAGGCTTGCTCCCACATGGGTTCTGCTGTGAATCCACTATTTTGTGAACACCAGGAATCAACTGTGGGGGCGAGCCTGCGCGCGATGGCGGTGTATCAGTCAACGTTGATGTTGAATGTGACGGCCTCATCACGGGCAGGCTTGCTCCCACATGGGTTCTGCTGTGAATCCACTATTTTGTGAACACCAGGAATCAACTGTGGGGGCGAGCCTGCGCGCGATGGCGGTGTATCAGTCAACGTTGATGTTGAATGTGACGGCCTCATCACGGGCAGGCTTGCTCCCACATGGGTTCTGCTGTGAATCCACTATTTTGTGAACACCAGGAATCAACTGTGGGGGCGAGCCTGCGCGCGATGGCGGTGTATCAGTCAACGTTGATGTTGAATGTGACGGCCTCATCACGGGCAGGCTTGCTCCCACATGGGTTCTGCTGTGAATCCACTATTTTGTGAACACCAGGAATCAACTGTGGGGGCGAGCCTGCGCGCGATGGCGGTGTATCAGTCAACGTTGATGTTGAATGTGACGGCCTCATCACGGGCAGGCTTGCTCCCACATGGGTTCTGCTGTGAATCCACTATTTTGTGAACACCAGGAATCAACTGTGGGGGCGAGCCTGCGCGCGATGGCGGTGTATCAGTCAACGTTGATGTTGAATGTGACGGCCTCATCACGGGCAGGCTTGCTCCCACATGGGTTCTGCTGTGAATCCACTATTTTGTGAACGCCAGAAATCTAATGTGGGAGCGAGCTTGCTCGCGATGGCGGGGTGTCAGACAGCATCAATGTTGAATGTGCCGACCTCATCGCGAGCAGGCTCGCTCCCACAGGTGGATTGCATTGCAAATTGCAGANANNCTGAAGACCACTGTGGGAGCGAGCTTGCTCGCGATAGCGTGATGTTGAATGTGACAGCCCTTTCGCGAGCAAGTCGAATCGTCGCACCGCCACTCCCACATTGTTTTTGCGGGGTGGCTTAGAGGGTGAAACTGCCTTCGGCCGCCAGTTCGCTCAACGGGCGGCGCGGGCTTGGTTCTTCGCGCGCTTGCAGGTATTCAGCCANNCTCGATTTGTCGCCCAGCTTGCCGACGGCCACCGCCGCGTGCAGCGCATACCCTTCTGGAATCTTCAGCTCTTTGCGGGTCAACGCCTGATCGAAGCCGGCCATCCCATGGGTATGCCAGCCGCTGAGGCTGGCTTGCAGCGCCAGGTGGCCCCAGGCCGAGCCGGTGTCGAAGGTGTGCCACAGCGCCGGGGTTTCTTCGGTGGCGCCGGGGGCGGTGAAGTCGGTTTTGGAGGCNACGATTACCAATGCCGAGGCGTGTTGCGCCCAGCCGCGGTTGAATTCATTCAGCAGGCCCAGAAAACGCTCCCAGTTCGGCGTATCGCGACGCGCGTAGAGAAAACGCCATGGCTGCGAGTTGTAGGCCGACGGCGCCCAACGTGCGGCTTCGAAGAAACTCAGCAGGGTCTCCTGCGGGATGCTCTCGCCGGTAAAGGCGCGGGGCGACCAGCGCTCGGTGAACTGAGGGTGGATCGCATACTCGGCAACGCGTGGATTTGCACTCATCAGAGATTCCTTGCTTCGTTTGAAAGTGAGGGGCGGCGAAAACCTGCGGGCGCAGTTGGGCTGNNTGCAACGCGGTTGAGCGTTAATGGCATTTGGGCATGGCTCCTTGCGACTGGCAAAGCTACGTGGCGGCGCAAAAACTGACAAGCCCCGTTCTACCGGCAGTCGCCAATGCTTGGCCCGCAAGGGCCTTGGCACTAGACTGGCGGCCTTTTCACCGACCGATACTGATGTAGAGCCATGGCCGCCAAAGTCGAACCTTTCTGGATACGCAAAACCCTTGAACACCTCGACCAGGAGGAGTGGGAGTCGTTGTGCGACGGCTGTGGCCTGTGCTGCCTGCAAAAGCTTGAGGATGAGGACGACAACAGCGTCTATTACACGCGCATCGCCTGCAAGCTGCTGGACCTGAACACCTGCCAGTGCACCGACTACCCCAACCGCCGCGCCTCGGTGCCTGATTGCATCCAGCTCACGCCGGGCCAGGCCGATCAGTTCAAATGGCTGCCGCCGACCTGCGGCTACCGCTTGGTCAGCGAACGCAAAGACCTGCCGCTGTGGCACCACCTGGTTTGCGGCGACCGTGATGCCGTGCACCACGAACGCATTTCCCAGTCCGGCCGAATGCTCGCCGAAGGCAGCGTGCCCGAAGACGACTGGGAGGATCACCTGATCTTTCGCGCAGGCTGAAAAAGGAGTGTGTATGAGNGNNNACCAAACAGGCGATAACTACTAGAATTCGGGGCCGCTACGCAGCCCGACGCGAGCAAGTTCGCTCGCCACAACAGGAGTGTGTATGGCTGTCGGATTGCGGCTGGTGTTGGTCGTCGGGCTATGGGCCCTGAGTTCGTCCGTGTGGGCGGCGAAGAAGGTCGATCTGGATTACCACGTGCGCCTGTTGCCGCAAAGCGATCAGGCCGAAGTGCGCNTGAGCCTGTCCCAGGGCTCGGCGGTGCGCAGTCTTGACTTCGACCTGGGCGACGGCAGTCACTACAGCGATTTCAAGGCTGACGGCCAATGGCAACTCACGCCGGGCAAGCAGACACGCGGCGTTTGGCGTCCGGCCACTGACAAGGCCAGCCTGACCTACCGCGTGCGCATCAGCCATGGGCGCAAGAGCGGCAGCTTCGATACGCGCATGACACCCACCTGGGCGCTGATGCGCGGTGACGACCTGGTGCCGCCGGCCAGACTCGATCAGCAGGATGGCATCGAGCTGGTGTCACGCCTTGAATTCGAATTGCCCACAGGCTGGAAAAGTGTGGAGACTGCCTGGCCGCGCATCGGCAAGAACAAATTTCGCATCGATAACGTCTCTCGGTTGTTCGACCGGCCTACGGGCTGGATGCTCGCCGGCACGCTGGGCAGCCGCCGCGTGCGCCTGGGGGAGACCGAAGTCACCGTCGCCTCGCCCAAGGGCCAGGCCATGCGGCGCATGGATGTGTTGACGTTGCTGACCTTTGTCTGGCCGCAGGTTCAAGCCGTGTTCCCCCGTCATCCCGTCAAATTGCTGATCGTCGGCGCCAACGACCCGATGTGGCGCGGCAGCCTGGCTGCGCGTGAATCGATCTATCTCAACACGCGTCTGCCGCTGGTCAGTGAAAGCGGCACCAGCGCGGTGGTGCGTGAATTGGCGCAGGTGTTCGGGCGGATCAACGACAAACAGCGCAGTGACTGGATCAGTGAAGGGTTTGCCGAGTATTACGCCATCGAACTGGTGCGCCGCGCGGGTGGCATGAGTGATGAGCGGTATGAGAGTTTGCACGGTAAGTTGGTCAAGGACAGCCAGAAAGTCACGACTTTGCGTGGCGAGCAGATCAACCCGGCACAGGTGTCGAAAGCGGTGTTGTTATTGCAGGAGCTGGATCGCGAGATTCGTTTGAAAACGCGCAACAAGCGCTCGCTCGATGATGTGTTGCGCGGGGCGATGCATCTGGGGAGTGTGGATACCAAAGAGTTTGTTCAGCTCGCGCAAAGCGTGATTGGCGAGTATTCCAAGGTCCTTGATACCGAGTTGCTTCAGTAATACCGCCTTCGCGAGCAAGCCCGCTCCCACACTTGATCTGGTCGTACACAAGATCAATGTGGGAGCGGGCTTGCCCGCGAAGAGGCCGTCAGCCTCAGCGAAAATCCCGGATCAAACCCCGGTCTTGGGCGACTTCAACGAATCATTGCCTGTCACCGTCGCGGTATGGGTCGCCGCCTCGGCATTCGCCTTCAACTTGCTCAATTCTTCCCCGGCCCGCTCGATCTTCGCCCGAACGTTGTTCATGTCCTGACGGCTTTTCTCCAGCAGGCTTTTCGCCGAGCTGTGCCCGGTAATCCCGCGAGCCAGCGCTACGCCGCCGATGGCCACCTGGATCAACCCGAAAATACCGCCGCGACGCAGGCCCTTGCTCATCATCACCACGCCACCGGCGAGGGAGCCGACACGCTCCCAGCCGTGTACGTTCTGTTCGGAATGAGTCTGGAACGGGGTGGATTCGATGCGTTCTACGCGTTTGAGTTCGCTCATGATCTGTCTCCAGGCAGGAAGGCTGCTTCAACAATAGATAGTTAAGCTGACTGCCGGGGCGGTCGGCTTGTTCCATCAAATGTGCGGCGATTCAGCGGAATTTTGCCCCGGAACGGGTATTGAGCCCCTTGGACATGCGGTCGTAGAGCACGACGTTGACGGTGGCGGCCAGGTTCATGCAACCGGTGGTCGGGATATAGACCACGTCTTCACACCAGTCGCGAATCTCTTTATCCAGCGAACCGTCTTCCGGGCCGAAGATGTACAGCGCGCGGTCCGGGTGGGTGTATTCGGGGAGTGAGCGGGCGCCTTCGACCAGTTCCACGGCGACGGGCACGCAGCCCAATGGCAGGATTTTCTTCAAATCGTCGATGCCGATCAGCGGGATGTCGTAGTGGACGCGCTTGGTGTCGGTGACGAAGTCGGCGGCGCGTTCATAACGCTTGCCGGTGTAGAACACGGACGCCACGCCATAGCAGCCGGCGGCGCGCATGACCGAGCCGACGTTTTCCGGTGATTTGGGGTTATACAAACCAATGCAGCTGTACCGTTTGTCTGCCACGAGCGGGGTGCCTTCGGGAAAAAACGGCGATTATACGGGGATTGGGGGAGGGGTGTCCGGTTTGGAGATTGGTGGTGTCTGGGTGATTGCTATCGCGGGCAAGCCCGCTCCCACAGTGATTGGCGGTGAGCACAAATGTTGTGTACGCCGCACAACCCTGTGGGGGCGGGCTTGCCCGCGAAGAGGCCAGTCCAGCCACTGAAAATCTTCAGTCGTCTTTTTTCATCAGGCCGGCCAACGCCGCAAACGGGTTATGCGTCGCCTTGGCGATTTTCGGCGTGCTCAGCGAGCCTTCGTGAAAATACTGCTGGTCGGTATACCGCGAGTGTTCGTTGTCGTGGCAATACAGGCACAACAATTCCCAGTTCGAACCATCCTGCGGGTTGTCNTCATGATTGTGGTTGCGGTGGTGCACGGTCAGCTCGCTCAAGCGCTTGCCGGCGAATTCACGGGCGCAGCGGCCGCACACGTGCGGGTACATTTTCAAGGCTTTGTCGCGGTAGCCCATTTCCTTGTCGCGCTGGTTGTCGGCGAGGATGCGATCCAGCTTCGAGGTATTGGTCGGCGTTGACGAACTCATGGGTTCACCTTTGTAAAAGACTAATGACGGTTATGACGTGAGTTTAGCTCAGCCCTTGAGCTTCTCGGCAATCCAGATGGTGTGGCGGGTGCCCTTGTTGCCGTGGGCGAAGACCTGGACTTCCTCGGCCTTGAAGCCGGCTTTCTTCAGTTTGTCGCTGAACAGCTTGTCGGCGCTGGCGGACCATACGGCGAGCACGCCTTTGGGGCGCAGGGCCTTTGCGCACGCAGCCAGGCCACCGGCGGAGTAGAGCCAGCTGTTGGCTTTTTGCGTGAGGCCTTCGGGGCCGTTGTCGACGTCGAGCATGATTGCGTCAAAACCCTGAGGCTCGGCCTGCAGCACGTTGGCCACGTCTTCCATGCGAATCACCGTGCGCGGGTCGAGCAGCGGGCGGCCGGATTTTTCGCCCAGCGGCCCACGGTTCCANTCCACCACGCCGGGCACCAGCTCGGCGACCACCACTTCAGCGGTCTTGCCCAGATGCTTGAGGGCCGAGGCGAGGGTGAAGCCCATGCCGAGGCCGCCGATCAGCACCCGCGAGTTCGGCCGGCCGGCCACCTTACGGCAGGGGATTTCCGCCAGCGCGTCTTCGGAACCGTGCATGCGCGTGTTCATCAACTGGCCGCCATCGCCGCCCTGGATCTTGATGACAAAATCCTCGCCGTATTCGAACAGGCACAAGGCACCGCCGTTGTCGGGGATCGGAGTGGTGTCCAGCAGAACGAAACGTTTCATGGAAATCTCAAATTGGGGGAAGGCAAACAGAGGCAGTTGGGAGTAGCCTGCCCATGACAACAAGGCCAACGGAGCCATTGATGAAGCGCACCATTCTAACGGTCATTGCCTTGGCCGCGCTCTCGATAACTGCAGTGCAGGCCCAGCAGTTGCAACCCGTTCCTATCAGCCCGGCGCCGCTGCCCGGTTCGCCCGGCACCGCGACCCCGACGCCTTATCCGCAAATTACCCCCTCCACTGCGCCCAGGACCGGGCCTGGCAGTGGCGGCCCACCGCTGGTGCCGATCGAGATGCCCAGTCCGCCGACCAAGGATCAACCGGTACCGGGTATTGAGCCGAACAGCACGAAGATCAAGTCGCCGGGCGGTTAAACCTGCTGCGAGAGCAGTTGCCCGTCGGCCATGCGCAGGCGTTTGGAGAGGGAGACGGCGAGGGCGCGGATGATCTTGGCAGCGATTTTCGGCGCATCGTTGATCATTTTTTCCAGNGAGTCCTTGCCCAGGTTCAGCAACTGGCAGTGGCTGGCGGCCACGCAACTGGCCGAACGGCGTTCGCCATCGAGCACGGCCATTTCGCCGAAGGAGCGACCGCTGCGCAGGGTGGCCATGGTCACCAACTGTCCGTCGCCGTTGGTCTTCTGCACCGACACTTGGCCGGTGTGGATGATGCACATGAAGCTGCCGGCATCACCCTCATGGAAAATCTCTTCGCCTTCGGCGATGGTGCTGATGCTGAAATAGCCGGAGGCAGCGGCGAAATCTGCCGGCAGCAGTTGATCGAACAGGCCGCAGTCCATCAGCCAATCGCGGATTTCGTTGTTCAGTAAGGTCGGTTCTGACATGTCGGCACGGTCTTTTTTTTGTGTCTGGTCTGTTCCAGGATCTGGCTTCACTACATATCCCTGTGGGAGCGAGGCCCGGTGTACAGGTCTTAAGACCGGATCACAGGGCCTGACTGTCTGGTCTGTTCCAGGATCTGGCTTCACTACATATCCCTGTGGGAGCGAGGCCCGGTGTACAGGTCTTAAGACCGGATCACAGGGCCAAGTTCCTCAGGCAATCCCCAAAACCTTGAAAACAAATGCGTATTCGAGTGCTACGTCACGCAATCCCTGATAACGACCGCTCATCCCGCCATGCCCGGCGCCCAGTTCAGTCTTGAGCAGCAGGGGATGGATGTCGGTTTTGGTCGCNCGCAACCTGGCCACCCACTTGGCCGCTTCCCAGTACTGCACGCGGCTGTCGTTGTACCCGGCGATCACGAGCAGGGCCGGATAGGCCTGNGCGGTGACGTTTTCGTACGGGGCGTAGGCCTTGATCCGATCATAGACTTCCGGCTCTTGCGGATTGCCCCACTCGTCGTATTCGGTGACGGTCAGCGGCAGTTCCGGGTCGAGCATGGTGTTGAGCACATCGACGAACGGCACTTCCGCAATGGCCGCGCCGAACAGCTCCGGTCGCTGATTGAGCACCGCGCCGATCAGCAAACCGCCGGCACTGCCGCCGCTGATAGCCAGTTGCTTGGAGGTGGTCAGCCCCTCGTCGATCAAGTGCTCGGCGCAGGCGATAAAGTCGCTGAAGGTGTTTTGTTTGTGTTCCTGCTTGCCGTTGCGATACCAGGCCTCGCCCAGTTCACCGCCGCCCCGCACGTGGGCGATAGCAAACGCCACGCCGCGATCCAGCAAACTCAGGCGGGCNTGCGAGAACCACGGGTCGAGGCTTTGCCCGTAGGCGCCGTAGCCGTACAGGTACAGCGGCGTCGGCTGGCCCAGTTGGTCGCGCTTGACCACCAGGCTGATCGGCACCTGGGTGCCATCGGCCGACGTGGCCCACAGACGCTGGCTGACGTAGGCGCCGGCGTCGAACGGGCCGAGCACCGGGGTTTCCTTGAGCACTTTCTGCTCGCCGCTGCCCAGCTCCAGCTGGCGGATTTGCGCCGGACGGTTCAAGGCTTCGTAACGCAGGCGGATCCGCTCGCTGACAAACTCCAGGCTGTTCTGCACATGCAGGCTGTAAGCCGCATCCGGCAGTTGCACGCGGTAGCTCGGCAGGTCCTGCGGATGGACTTCAATGACCGGCAAGCCGCCGACCCGCAGGCTCAGGGTCATCGCGCCGACGTTCAGGCTCATGCCCTCGATCATCGTGCTGTCGCTGTGGGGGATCAGGTTCTGCCAGTCGGCCTCGGTGGGCGCGACACCGGTATCGACGGCGGTGTACAGGGCAAAGTTGATGCCGTCGCGGTTGGTGCGGATAAACCAGGCCCACTCGCCGTTCAGCGTGCCGTGGTCGACGTCATATTCATGGTCTTCAACCCGTGGCGCCAGGCAGGTAAAGGCCTGGTGCGGCTGGTCGGCGTCGAGGGCCCAGATTTCGCTGGTGGTCTTGCTGCCCAGGGCCAGCAGCAATTGCTGTTCGGAGCTGGAGCGATAGCAATGCAGGAAGAATCGGCCGTCCGGCTCGTTGAACACTTCTTCGGCCGCCGTGCCGTCCAGGCGGTAGCGATACAGTTTGTGCGGGCGGTGGGTGTCGTCCAGCTCGCCGAAGAACAGGGTCAGGCTGTCATTAGCCCACGTCATGCTGCCGTCGCAGTCTTCAAACTCCAGTTCGCTGACTTTGCCGGTGGCCAGTTCCTTCACGTACAGGGTGTAAATCTCTTCACCGCTGGTGTCGAGGCTGTAGGCCAGGCGCTGGTGGTCGGGGCTGATGCTGAATGCACCCAGGGAAAAGAAGCCGCCGTTGGCCAGTTCGTTTGGGTCCAGCAGCAGCTGTTCCTGGCTTTCGTCGAGTTGCAGGCTGTCATCCGTCGGGCGCGGGCAGCGGTAGTGGCGGGCATATTCGTCACCCGCAGTGGTGCGCGTGTAATACAGGTACGGCCCCCACGGCGAGGGCAGNGACAGGTCGGTTTCGAGAATCCGGCCCTTGATCTCCTCGAACAGGGTTTCGCGCAGCCCGGCCTGATCGGCGGTTTGCGCCTCTTGATAGCTGTTTTCAGCCTTGAGGTAGTCGAGCACCGCGTCGGTGTCGCGCTCCTGCAGCCAGGCATACGGGTCAGGGCCGTCGGCCTTGTGGGCAATCGGGGCGCTGGTGACGTTGGCGGATAAGGGCATGAAGGACTCTCGGACAATGTACGAAAAATAGGGTTTTGCAGGCGCAATGCAACTCTTGATGCCTGTGCAGACCGGCTGCTCCCACAGGTTCTGTGTCTTGACCGACTGGCATTGGAGCAAGTTTTGCAGGCGCAATGCAACTCTTGATGCCTGTGCAGACCGGCTGCTCCCACAGGTTCTGTGTCTTGACCGACTGGCATTGGAGCAAGCCTGACGGGCGAAAAGTCGTTACTATAAGCGCCTCTTTGCCTGCCTTGCCATGGACACCATGACCGAGAACGACTATCTGACCGCTTGGGGCCTTTACGCCTTTGCCGCTTTAGGCTGCCTGTTGGTGTGGATGCGCATCACCCGCTGGATGTGGCGTTGGCTGCGTGAGCCATTGCGGCTGCTGGTTGCCGTGCTGCTGTTCAGTCCGACCATCATCGACCCTGTAAAGGAAAAAGTGGCCCCGGCCATCGCCATCACTGCGCTCGATCTGCTGTTCAAGGTGGGCAACAACGCCTGGCGGGCGGTATCCGACCTGTTCATGTACGGCATGATCGCCTTCGGCATTTACCTGGTGTTCGTGGCGATCCGGTTCCCTATTGAACGGGCTTCCAACGCTCGCAAGGAACAGGCCGCCGCTGCCAAGGCCGCGGCCCGGGCCGACGATCCTGACGACGATCATCCGTTCGGCGGTGCCGGCGACGATCGTTACGGTCGTCCGCCAGTGCCGAGCAACCCTCAGCGATTGCGGGTCGAACCGCGTTTGTAACCTTGCCCCTGCCTTCCATCGAGAGTCCNAGCATGTGTGAATTATTGGGCATGAGTGCCAACGTCCCCACCGATATCGTGTTCAGCTTTACCGGGCTGATGCAGCGGGGCGGGCGTACCGGCCCCCACCGCGACGGTTGGGGCATCGCCTTTTACGAAGGCCGTGGCCTGCGTCTGTTCCAGGACCCGGCCGCCAGCAGCGAGTCGGAAGTGGCGCTGCTGGTGCAGCGTTACCCGATCAAAAGTGAAGTGGTGATCGGGCACATCCGCCAGGCCAATGTCGGCAAGGTCTGCTTGTCCAACACGCACCCTTTCGTGCGTGAACTGTGGGGCCGCAACTGGTGTTTCGCCCACAATGGCCAGTTGGCGGATTTTCAGCCGATCAAAAGCTTTTACCGCCCGGTAGGCGACACCGACAGCGAAGCGGCCTTCTGTGACCTGCTCAACCGTGTGCGCGAAGCCTTCCCGGAACCGGTGGACATCGAACAAGTGCTGCCGGATTTGATCGCCGCCTGCGCCGAATACCGCAGCAAAGGCGTGTTCAACTGCCTGCTCAGCGACGGTGACTGGCTGTTTTGCTACTGCTCCACCAAATTGGCGCAGATTACCCGGCGCGCGCCATTCGGCCCGGCGCGGTTGAAGGATGTCGATGTGATCGTCGATTTCCAGGCCGAAACCACGCCCAACGATGTGGTCACGGTGATCGCTACCGAGCCGTTGACCGACAATGAAAACTGGACCCGCTACGAACCGGGCCAATGGAGCCTGTGGCGACGCGGTGAATGCGTCAGCCAGGGCATCACCGAGTAAGGATATCNNCC
>NZ_NMOJ01000066.1 GCF_002251635.1 Pseudomonas mandelii | reverse complement strand
ATGTTGCTGAGTTATCTGCGGTTGGTGCTGTTTGCGATTGGCTTGTTGGTCGGCGTGCAGGTGCCGGGGTTTATCAACGACTATGCCAAACGGGTCGAAGCGCATCTGATTGAGGCGCAGACCAGCCTGAGCGGTTTCCAGGGCACCGCCAACCAGTTCTTCAAGGGCGATATGCAGGCGCTGGTCGCCCATTACCGCGCCAGCGAAGACCCGATTTTCCGCAGCGACGCCGAGAGCCTGAGTACCTTGCTCACCCGTCAGCTGGCGCTCGATAAACAGTTCCAGGCCATGCAGGGCCCGTGGTATATCCGCGTCCTGCAGGTGGCGCTGGCGGCNGACCCGGCCATTCGCCTGGAAACCTGGAACGGCTACAGCTACCAGATCCTGCTGACGCCGGAAGCCATGGGCTGGGGCCTGGGCGGGGCGATGTTGTTGTCGTTCGGCATCGAGTGCCTGTTCCGCTTGATCGACTGGGTGGTGCTGGGCGGCAAACGCCTGCGCCAGAGCCGGCCGATTGAAGAGCGTGANGTGCGGGGGNTGTAAGAGCCAGATCAAAANCGAGTGAAACGAGGCTGCGATCTTTTGCTTTTCAACGACTCAAAGTGATGTAGCCCTCGCCCACCTTGCGCGCATACCCCTCCAGCACCTGCTGACACAACGCCACAATCTCCTCGACCCACTCCACGCCAACACGCCACGACACCACGACCTGCAAATTAGGCAGCTGTTGATCGATGGCCAGCAGGGTCAATTCCCCTCGCGCCAGCTCCTCGGCCACCAGGACCGGCGGCAACGCACCAATGCCGAATCCGTCGCGCAGCAACCGGGTAATCGCCGACACCGAATTCACGCAATTCAGCCGGGGCGTCATCACCCCGTTCGCCTGCATCAGACTCAGAATGTCCTGATGCGGATGTGAGTTTTTCGAGTAAGTAATGATCCGCTCGCGCGCCAGATCGGCAATGCCCGTGTACTCGCGGTTGTAGATCGAATTGCTGGCCACAATCCAACCCATCGGATGGCTCGCCAGTTCAAGGCTGCGCACGCTTTCCTGACGCAGCAAGTCGGTTTGCAGGATCAGGTCTAGGAAGCCTTTTTGCAGCTGATCGCTGAGGTTAAGCGCGGTATCGGCCACCAACTCGATTTCCACCAGCGGATAGTGATCCATCATCTGTGCCACCAGCGGGCTCAGCCATGTGTGAATCACCGTGTCCATCACGCCGATCCGCACGCGCCCGACCTTGCTTGAGCGCGTCTCGATCGACTGCTTGAGGGCTTGCATGGTGTCCATCATCTGCTCGGCGTAATCGAGCACCTTCAAGCCGTCCGGGGTCAGGCTCACGCCTCGCGAATCGCGCAGAAACAACTTCACCCCGAGCTCGCCTTCGAGCACCGCGATGCGGCTGGAAATCGACGCCTGGGTGGTGAAGAGCTTGTCTGCTGTCAGGCGAAAACTCTTGAGTCGGGCGACCCAGACAAAGGTCTCGAGAAACTTCAGGTTCATGGGGTCGGCTCGTGGCGGATAAAGTTTTCTTATGTCTAGGGCGGGGTTTTATTAGTTGGACGCAGTAGGGCCGGACAACCAAAAATCAGGCCATCCGGTTCCCACGATAGGCGTCGTCGGGGCTCAGAACAATACCAATAAAATTTGCACGGAGATTTGCCATGAGTGCGCCCGACACGCTCGACATCCCCAAAGCCACGCCTCGCCCGGGACCTTTCGACTGGTACCGCAACATCAATCAGCAGGAACGCCGCACCTTCTGGAGCTGCAAGATCGGCTATGGCCTGGACGGCATGGACACCCAGATGCTCAGCTTCGTGGTGCCGACCCTGATTGCCATGTGGGGCATCACCACCGGCGAGGCCGGGCTGATTCATACCAGCACGCTCATTGCGTCGGCCATCGGCGGTTGGGTGGCGGGGATTCTGTCGGACCGCATCGGGCGTGTGCGCACCTTGCAACTGACGGTGCTGTGGTTTGCCTTCTTCACCTTCCTCTGCGGCTTCGCGCAAAACTACGAGCAACTGTTGATCAGCCGCACCCTGATGGGCTTCGGTTTTGGCGGTGAGTGGACCGCCGGCGCAGTGCTGATGGGCGAGGTGATTCGCGCCAAGGACCGCGGCAAGGCAGTGGGCATGGTGCAATCGGGCTGGGCCCTGGGTTGGGGGCTGACGGCGATTCTCTATGCGCTGCTGTTCTCGGTCTTGCCGCCGGAAGATGCCTGGCGTGCTCTGTTCATCCTCGGAATCGTGCCAGCGATTTTCGTGATTTTCGTCCGTCGACTGGTCAAGGACCCGGAAATCTACCGTGAAGCCAAGGCCAAGCAGGAGCCGGGCAACGCCGCGAAGTTCTACGAGATCTTCGCCCCCGGCATCCTGTTTACCACGATTCGCGCTTCGGTGCTGACCACGGGCGCACTGGGCGGTTACTACGCGATCACGTCCTGGCTGCCGACGTTTCTGAAGAACGAGCGCGGTTTGAGCGTACTCGGCACGGGCGGGTATCTGGCGATGGTGATCGTCGGATCCTACGTCGGCTACGTCATCAGCGCGTATTTGACGGACATCCTTGGCCGCAAAAAGAACTTCATCCTGTTCGCGGTAGGCTCGTTCACCATCGTGCTGCTCTATACCCAATTGCCGGTCAGTAACGGCGTGATGCTGTGGCTGGGCTTCCCGCTGGGCTTCTTCGCCTCGGGGATTTTCAGTGGCATGGGCGCGTTTTTGACCGAGTTGTTTCCGACACGGATTCGCGGTTCGGGGCAGGGCTTTTGCTACAACATCGGTAGGGCTTTGGCCGCGTTGTTCCCGTTGCTGATCGGTTTGATGAGCCAGAAGGTGCCATTGAGCGTAGGCATCGGGGCGTTTGCGGCGGTGTCCTACGGTGTGGTGATCCTTGCGGCGTTGAGCTTGCCGGAAACCCGTGGCAAACAACTTGAAGCCGAGTAGCTGATAATCTGCGGGCATCTGCCCGACAGCAAAAAAAGAAAATGCCTACAGGAGTGTTCACCGTGAGCCGCCTGCTATTGAATTGCGACATCGGCGAAAGCTTTGGCAACTGGACCATGGGTCTGGACGCCGAGGTCATGCCGTTCATTGATTGTGCCAACGTGGCCTGCGGCTTCCATGCCGGTGACCCGAGCATCATGCGCAAGACCGTCAGCCTGGCCCTGAGCAATGGCGTGCAGATCGGCGCCCATCCGGCCTATCAGGATCTGGTGGGTTTCGGCCGCCGTTCCATGGCCTACGCCACCCAGGAGCTCCAGGACCTGTTGCACTACCAGATTGGTGCCCTCGACGGCATCTGCCGGGCGCAAGGCGGGCGGGTCAGCTACGTCAAACCCCATGGTGCGATGTACAACGACATGATGGCCAACCCGGCGCAATTGCGTGCGGTGATCCAGGCCGTGGCTGCCTATGNC
>NZ_NMOJ01000065.1 GCF_002251635.1 Pseudomonas mandelii | reverse complement strand
GACTTGCCGCTGATGCTGCTGGCCACCCGCGACAACAGCGCCGCCCAGGCGTTGGGCGATGAGTACGGCGTGACCTTGTGGTTCGAAGCCTTCGCCGACCGAGCCTACGACAGTGCCGGCATGTTGGTTTCGCGGCAACTGCCGGGGGCGGTGCACCACGATCCCGAAAGAATTATCGAGCAAGCGCTGACCATCGCCCGTGGCGACACCTTGACCGCCAGCGACGGCAGCGCCTTGCTCTTGCAGGCCAACACCCTGTGCGTCCACGGCGACAACGCCAGTTCGGTGGCGGCGGTGCGCCGGATTCGCGAAGCACTTGATCAGCAGAGCGCACCATGAAACCGCGGGTTGAGGTGGTGGCGCTGGATTGCCTGATGGTGCGTCTGTTCGATGAAATTGCCGAAGCCAACATGCCGTGGATGCTGGCGGCCAGCGAAAATCTGCGCGCGGCGTTCGCCGGGCATCTGATCGATCTGGTGCCGTCTTACACGACGTTGATGGTGCATTACGACCTGACCGCGTTGAGTCCGGCTCAGGCCCGGGAATTGATCGCCGAAGCGCTGATTGACCTGTCGCCCAACGCGAGCACCGGCGGCAAATGTCATGTGCTGCCGGTCTGGTATGACTTGAGCGTCGGTCCGGAGTTGAGCCTGTTGTCGCAGCGCAGCGGGCTGTCGGTGGACGAGGTGGTCCGCCGCCATAGCGAGCGCGAATATCAGGTGTTCGCCTTGGGCTTCGCGCCGGGATTCGCCTTCATGGGGCTGGTGGAAGAAGTGCTCGCCGCGCCGCGCCTGAATACGCCGCGCAAAAAGGTGGCCGCCGGCAGTGTCGGCATTGCCGAACGGCAAACTGCCGCCTACCCGATGGTATCCCCCGGTGGCTGGAACCTGATCGGCCGCACCCCGGCCAAGCTGTTCGACCGCGACCGCGACGGCTACAGCCTGATGCAACCGGGTGACACCGTGCGCTTTGAAGCGGTCAGCCATGCGGAGTTCATCAACCTGGGCGGTGACGACACGCCATTGGAGGCCCAGGCATGAGCCGCTTGTTGATCGAGGCCAGCACGCCGCTGTGCCTGTTGCAGGACACCGGCCGTTTTGGCGTGCGGCACCTGGGCGTGACCCAGGGCGGTGGGCTGGATTGGCGCTCGATGTCGTGGGCCAATTGGTTGCTGGGCAATGGCCTGGATGCGCCAGTGATTGAAATCACCCTCGGCGGCTTCAGCGTGGTGGCCGAGGACGATTGCGTGTTGGCGCTGGTCGGGGCGGACTTGGGCGCGCGAGTGGATGGCGAGGCATTGGCGCCGTGGCGCAGTTTCCGGCTGAACAAGGGCCAGCGATTGCAATTCACTCAGCCGCTGCTCGGGGCGCGAGCTTATCTGGCGGCGCCCGGCGGGTTCGACGCGCCAAAGGTGTTGGGCAGCAGCGCGACGGTGGTCCGTGAAGAACTTGGCGGGCTGGATGGCATGGGCCGGGCCTTGGCCAAAGGGGCACCGTTGAGCTATCGCGGGAGTGCGCTGTTATTGCTGCGGGAGTTACCGGCAGAACACCGGCCGGACTTCAAAGTCGATTCGCCACTGGATGTGGTCCTCGGCGCGCAGATTGGCGAGTTCAGCGGGCAAAGTCTGTTCGACGCCTTCAACAGCGTCTGGACCCTCGACAGCCGTGCCGATCGCATGGGCATTCGCTTGCTGGGAACGGCGTTGCAGTACCAGGGCNCCTCGTTGATCTCTGAGGGCATTCCGCTGGGGGCCATCCAGGTGCCGCCGGATGGGCAGCCGATTGTGTTGCTCAATGACCGGCAGACCATTGGTGGCTATCCGCGATTGGGCGCGTTGACGCCGTTGGCGCTGGCGCGGCTGGCGCAGTGCTTGCCAGGGGAGAAGGTGCGNTTGCGCCCGGTGGTGCAGGAGGTGGCGCATCGGGAGCAGGTCAAGTATTTGCAGCGATTTTCAGACCGCTAAAAGCATCGCGGGCAAGCCCGCTCCCACAGGGGGAAATGGTGTTCACAAAATGTGTGAACAACACTGATCCTGTGGGAGCGGGCTTGCCCGCGATGGCGTCAGTACAGGCAACCGAGATTACTTGGAAAGAAACCGCATCCCTTCCTCCAACCCCCGCAACGTCAGCGGGTACATCTGGTCGTCAATCAAGTCCCGCACAATATTGGTCGACGACGTATAGCCCCACGTATCTTTCGGATATGGGTTGATCCAGATGACCTTCTTGTACTTCTCCATGAACCGCTGCATCCACACATACCCGGGCTCTTCATTCCAGTGCTCGACGCTGCCGCCGGCCTGGGTGATTTCGTAGGGCGCCATCGACGCATCGCCGATAAAAATCACTTTGTAGTCAGCGCCGTACTTGTGCAGCAAATCCTGGGTGGAGGTGCGCTCCGATGTGCGGCGCTGGTTGTTCTTCCACACCGATTCGTACACGAAGTTGTGAAAGTAGAAGTACTCCAGGTGCTTGAACTCGGTCTTGCAGGCCGAGAACAGCTCTTCGCAGATCTTTACATGGGCGTCCATCGAGCCGCCGATGTCGAACAGCAGCAACAGCTTGATGGTGTTACGCCGCTCCGGGCGCATCTGGATATTCAGCAACCCGGCGTCGCGGGCGGTGTGGTCGATAGTGCCGTCGATATCCAGCTCTTCGGCCGCACCCTGGCGCGCGAATTTGCGCAGGCGGCGCAGAGCGATCTTGATGTTGCGCGTGCCCAGTTCCACTTGGTCGTCGAGGTTCTTGTACTCGCGCTGGTCCCAGACTTTCACCGCTTTGCCCTGGCGCTTGCCGGCGTCGCCGACGCGAATGCCTTCCGGGTTGTAGCCGCCGGAGCCGAACGGGCTGGTGCCACCGGTGCCGATCCACTTGTTGCCGCCGGCATGGCGCTCTTTCTGTTCTTCCAGGCGTTTCTTGAATTCTTCGATCAGCTTGTCCAGGCCGCCGAGGGACTGGATCTGCGCGCGCTCTTCATCGGTCAGCGAGCGTTCGAACTCCTTGCGCAGCCAGTCCTCGGGGATCAGCGCNTGAAGGTGGTTGTCGAGCTTTTCCAGGCCATTGAAGTAGGCGCCGAACGCCCGGTCGAACTTGTCGAAATGCCGTTCGTCCTTCACCAGGATTGCCCGGGCCAAGTAGTAAAACTCGTCCATGTCGGCGAAGACCACGCGCTGTTTCAGCGCATTGATCAAGTCGAGCAGCTCGCGCACCGACACCGGCACCTTGGCTGCACGCATCTCATTGAACAGGTTGAGCAACAT
>NZ_NMOJ01000064.1 GCF_002251635.1 Pseudomonas mandelii | reverse complement strand
CCTCTTAGCGGGTNCCGCGACGGCTCATGAACGCAAGGCGCTCAAGCAATTGAACATCCTGTTCGTTCTTCACCAAGGCGCCTGCCAAGGGTGGGATCGCTTTGGTCGGATCGCGTTCGCGCAGCACGGCTTCACCGATATTGTCGGCCATCAGCAGTTTGAGCCAGTCGACCAGTTCGGAGGTGGACGGCTTTTTCTTCAGGCCTGGCACTTTGCGCACGTCGAAAAACACGTCCAGCGCTTCGCTGACCAGGTCTTTCTTGATGTCGGGGTAGTGCACATCGACGATCTTTTGCAGGGTCGTGCGGTCGGGGAAGGCGATGTAATGGAAGAAGCAGCGGCGCAGGAACGCGTCCGGCAGCTCTTTTTCGTTGTTGGAGGTAATGATGATGATCGGGCGTTTCTTGGCCTTGATGGTCTCGTCGATTTCGTAGACGTAGAACTCCATCTTGTCGAGTTCTTGCAACAGGTCGTTAGGGAACTCGATGTCAGCCTTGTCGATTTCATCGATCAGCAGAATCACCCGCTCCTCGGACTCGAAGGCCTCCCAGAGCTTGCCCTTTTTCAGGTAATTGCGAACGTCGTGGACTTTTTCCGTGCCCAGCTGCGAGTCACGCAGGCGGCTGACCGCGTCATACTCGTAGAGGCCCTGATGCGCCTTGGTGGTGGACTTGATGTGCCAGGTAATCAGCTTGGCGCCGAAGGATTCGGCCAGTTGTTCGGCGAGCATGGTCTTGCCGGTGCCGGGCTCGCCCTTGACCAGCAATGGCCGTTCCAGGGTGATGGCGGCGTTCACGGCCAATTTCAGGTCATCGGTGGCGACGTAGGCCTGGGTGCCTTCGAACTTCATCTGCTAATCCTCGAACGGTAACGCCGACCTGAACGGGGCAGGGCGGGGCGCAATAAGTGTAGTACCCGACTATAACGCGCAGGCCGGTCGACTGTGAACGCATACGGCTTATTCAGTCCCTGAATGGGGCGTCACATCTTGACTCAGTCT
>NZ_NMOJ01000063.1 GCF_002251635.1 Pseudomonas mandelii | reverse complement strand
CTCCGGCTTCGGCCGTTCATACCGGGCGTTAAACGCCTGGACAAAACCATTACGCAAAATCTGCAAAAACGCCTGGAACGCGCTGATATCTTGTCGATGCACATTGCCGCTGAGCTCAACGCGAGTGGCAAACTGGTTCTTGCCCTGGTTTTTCAGCACGGTTTCGGAGCCGCCGACAATGGCCTCCCAGATGGAACGGAAAAGTCCTTTGTCCTTGTTTTCCACGTCCTGCTGCCAGTTGAACACGTCCACGTCTTTGAGCAGCGGTTTGATGTAGCCCGTCAGTTTGGCATTTTTGGCCTGCGCTTCGATCACCACGTCGCCGTGACCGGCGCTGAAGTCGAATTTGCCATAGGCCGAGGCAAAGTCGTTCATGCGTTTGAGTTCGATGTCTTTTGCCCGAAGTCGGAATTCGAAGTCTTCAAAGTTGCTTAGAGGGTCGAAGGTGGCCGTGGTTTCCAGAGGCGCGTGCCCCAGCAACAACGCCTTGCCTTCAAAACGGGCGTCACGCTTGCCTTCGGTATCGGCCACGTTGGTCAGGTTGTAAATGCTGGCGTTGACCTGTGTGGCGTTCATGTTGACGGGAGGCTTGGAATTGAAGTTTCGAAAGCTGATCTTGCCATCGTAGATGCGTATTTCGTTAAAGGTGAACGGCGCCAGTTTGCCCAACTGCGCGCGCCAGTCGGTGCCTTGACCTGTTTGGGAGTTCTGTTTGTTGGCGCCGCCGTCGACGAAGTTCACCTCTGGATTAAAGAACTTTACTTCGGCCACCACGGCATGGTCGTACAGGAGCGAATGCCAGCTGACGGCNACGTCGATCAATGGTGCCTTGACGAACGGCACAGGCACCTTGCCGTCGACCTTGACGATCTGCAGGCCGTTGATTTTGTAGGCGCCGCGCCACAGGGCCACGTCCACGTCCGTGACCTGGCCGCGGTAATCGCCCATGTCGGCAAGCTTGTCGTTCAGGTAGTTGCGCACCAGGTAGGGCAGGGCGATATGCAGGGCAACCAGCAGCACAACGAGGCCGGCGAGGGTCCACAGGGGCCAACGGTATCGACGTTTCATGGCGGTAAATCTCTGGCGATATAAAGCCATTGACTGCGGTGTTTACCGGACGTTCGACCCGACTGGACGACCACCGGCAACAGGCATACCTTTGGGAGCTTATTCAACGCTGTACAAGGACCCAGCCATGAGCCGTATTTACGCTGACAACGCCCATTCCATCGGCAANACGCCCCTGGTTCAGATCAATCGCATCGCACCGCGTGGCGTGACCATCCTGGCCAAGATCGAAGGGCGTAACCCGGGTTATTCGGTGAAGTGCCGCATTGGCGCAAACATGATCTGGGACGCCGAAAGCACCGGCAAACTCAAGCCCGGCATGACGATTGTAGAACCGACCTCCGGCAACACCGGCATTGGCCTGGCGTTTGTCGCCGCCGCCCGTGGCTACAAGCTGCTGCTGACCATGCCGTCGTCGATGAGCATCGAGCGACGCAAAGTGCTCAAGGCCCTGGGCGCCGAACTGGTACTGACCGAGCCAGCCAAGGGCATGAAAGGCGCGATCGAGAAGGCTGCCGAGATCCTGGCCAGCGATCCGGCCAAATACTTCATGCCGTCGCAGTTCGACAACCCGGCCAACCCGGCGATCCACGAGAAAACCACCGGCCCGGAAATCTGGAACGATACCGACGGCGCGGTCGATGTGCTGGTGGCGGGCGTTGGAACCGGCGGAACCATTACCGGTGTTTCGCGGTATATCAAGAATACCCAGGGCAAACCGATTATCTCGGTAGCCGTGGAGCCGCTGGTGTCGCCGGTAATTTCCCAGGCGATGGCGGGTGAAGAGATCAAGCCGAGCCCGCACAAGATCCAGGGGATCGGTGCCGGTTTTGTCCCGAAGAATCTGGACTTGTCGATCGTCGATCGGGTTGAGTTGGTCAGTGACGACGAATCGAAGGCCATGGCCCTGCGCTTGATGCAGGAAGAAGGGATTTTGTGCGGTATTTCCTGTGGCGCCGCGATGGCGGTGGCGGTACGGCTGGCCGAGAAACCGGAAATGCAGGGCAAGACCATCGTGGTGATCCTGCCGGACTCGGGTGAGCGCTACCTGTCGAGCATGTTGTTCAGCGATCTGTTTACCGAGCAGGAGAATCAGCAGTAGGCGCTGACTGCGATCATTTGATCTTTTGGTGAGAGGGCTGATTCAGGTCAGCCCCCGTTCAGGAACCTTATGTTAATAAGTGCTTTATTGCACAAGCCTTAATACTGAATGTCGAGTTTTGCGGGTTTTTCCCGAGGCCGGTAGTGTTTATCATGGCCGGCTGCCACGTCGGGTAAATGGCGTTGTGCAAGAGCCTAATCTCAAGGAGCCGTAGATGACCTTTTCCTTTGCCGCGAAAGCGTCTGTGTTGCTGCTATTTCTTGGCAGCACGCTCTATGTGCATTTGCGCGGCAAGTCGCGATTGCCGGTTCTGCGTCAGTTCGTCAACCACTCGGCCTTGTTTGCACCTTACAACGCGTTGATGTACCTGTTCTCCAGCGTACCGTCCAAACCCTATCTGGACCGCAGCAAGTTCCCGGAGCTGGATGTGCTCAAGGACAACTGGGAAGTGATTCGCGAAGAGGCGATGCACCTGTTCGACGAGGGGTACATCCGCGCCGCCGAAAAGAACAACGACGCCGGTTTCGGTTCGTTCTTCAAAAAGGGCTGGAAGCGCTTCTACCTCAAGTGGTACGACAAACCGCTGCCATCGGCCGAGGCCCTGTGCCCGAAAACCGTGGCGCTGGTCAGCAGCATCCCCAACGTCAAGGGCGCAATGTTCGCGCTGTTGCCGGGGGGTAGCCACCTCAACCCGCACCGCGACCCGTTTGCCGGTTCGCTGCGTTATCACCTGGGTTTGTCCACGCCGAACTCCGACGACTGCCGCATCTTCGTGGATGGCCAGGTTTACGCCTGGCGCGACGGTGAGGACGTGATGTTCGACGAAACGTACGTGCACTGGGTGAAGAACGAGACTGAAAAGACCCGCGTGATTCTGTTCTGCGACATCGAACGCCCGCTGAGCAACCGGCTGATGACGCGCATCAACCGCTGGATCAGCGGNTAGTTCGGCCGCGCCACGGCGCCGCAAAACCTTGATGATGAGCGTGTGGGCGGGATCAACCAGGCGTATGCCTGGAGCAAGACCTTCAGCGACAAGTTCAGCGGTGTGGTCAAGCGCTGGAAGCGTCGTAATCCCAAGGCGTACCGCGTGCTGCGGCCGGTGCTGGCGGTGGCGGTGCTGACGTTGTTGGGGTATTGGTTGTTTGGCTGACTGGATTTAATAGAAAACCGCTCCTTGGGAGTGGTTTTTTTATGGGGGAAATTTAAATGATGCGCCCGCGACGAGGTGTCGTTACTGGCCCTTTGTCCAAGTCATTGCAATTCATGTCCGCCGCTGGTTATAGTCGGCGCTCGGTGGTGCTCTTACCCCACCGTCCACCTCATCAAAAAAGATCAGCCCATGCCAGCTTCCCTGCGCATAGCGGTAGTCGATTCAGCGGTCAACGCTGTGGTCGTGCCGTGCGGGAATAAGCAGCCTGCGCAGATCAGTCACTACCCCCCACCTGTCAGTCGCACGCCGGTGTACGCAGTCGTATCACCGCCGGGTGTTGGCATTACGGGCTGATCAGCGAATCGCTGTGCCCTGTGCCCGCCTGAAAAAAACCTACTGAGTTTCAGCCTTGGCTGAATTGGCTTTTTTGCCTGANTACAGGTGGTATTCATGTTTGTCCTGTCGAAAAAATCCGCGCTCGCGGCGGCGTCCACGAGCCTGTTCGTTCTGCTGTGGAGCAGCGGTGCGATCTTCTCCAAATGGGGCCTGGCCCATGCNTCGCCTTTTGCCTTTTTGCTGATTCGCTTTGCCATCGCCTTGTGCGGATTGATAGTGCTGGTGCCGTTGCTCAAGCTGAAATTGCCCAAGGGCGGCAAGCCGATGTTGTATGCAATGGCCACGGGCGTGGTGTTGCTGGGGGCTTATCAGATTTTCTATCTGCTGGCGCTGGATCTCAAAGTCACGCCAGGGGTGATGGCCACCATCATGGGCGTGCAGCCGATTCTCACGGTGGTGATCATGGAGCGTCAGCGCTCGGCCAGCCGGATGTTCGGCCTGGCGCTGGGCCTGGCCGGGTTGATCATGGTGGTTTACCAGGGCATCGGTCTGGCCGGCATGTCTTTGGCCGGGATGGTGTTCGGCTTGCTGGCGCTGGCGAGCATGACGTTCGGCTCGATCATGCAAAAGCGTATCACCGACAACCCTCTCGGGACGTTGCCCGTGCAGTACCTGGCGGGGCTGTTGCTCTGCGGGATCTTCGTGCCGTTTCAGCCGTTTCATTTCGAACACAGCAGTGGGTTCATCGTGCCGGTGTTGTGGATGGGGTTGGTGGTGTCGGTGTTGGCAACGTTGCTGCTGTACCGCCTGATCGCGCGCGGCAATCTGGTGAATGTCACCAGTTTGTTTTACCTGGTGCCTGCCGTGACAGCGGTGATGGACTACCTGATTTTCGGTAATCGGCTGGCGGCATTGAGCATGCTTGGGATGGTGCTGATTATTGTCGGTCTGGTGTTCGTGTTTCGTAAAACCGCGTAAAGCAGCGTGAAAACGAAAAGGCCCGGAGCATCTGCCCCGGGCCTTTTTTTATTTGGCCAGCGCATGCTCAGCCCGTACCGAATTCATGAACGCCTGCATCGCCGACGATTGAATCCGGTGACGGCGGGTGATCAGCCCATACGGCGGCAGCCGTGCCTCAAATTTGATCGGCAACACCGCCAGCAGATCACGGCCCGGATAATCCTCCACCACCGACACCGGCGTGACGCCGAGCATGTCGGTCTGCTGGATCAAGGACAGCAAGGTCATGATCGAGGTGGTTTCAACGATGCTGCTGGGGATGTCGACCCGCGCATTGTGGAACACCTGATTGATGATCGCGCGCATCGGGCTCGGTTGTTGTTGCAGCACCCAGGTCATGTTCTGCAACTCGGCCCAGCTCAGGTTTTTCTCCTGGGCCAACGGGTTCTGTGCACCGGCAATGACGCACAAGGCTTCTTCGCCGAGGCTGTCGAACAGCAACTCTTCGGCCCGCGCGCCTGCCGGGATCCGGCCCAATACGATATCCAGTTGATCCTGCAACAGCGCCTGCACCAGCACGTCGCTGGTGTCGACCTGAATGCTCATCGACAAGCGTGGATGGCTTTGCTTCAAGGTCGCGATGGTGCGGGTCAACAGCCCCGAGGCCAGCGCGGGAATCGCCCCGACCGCGACCCGGCCAAGGTTGCCGGATTCGAGCGCGACCAATTCTTCACGCATGCCGCTCAGTTCAGCAAACACCATGCGCGCGTAGTAGATGACGGTTTCCCCGAACGGGGTCGAGCGCATGCCCCGGGGCAGACGCTCGAAGAGTTCGACGCCGAGCAGGTCCTCGGCTTCATGCAGCATCTTGGTCGCCGCCGGTTGGGTCATGCCGATGTGGTCGGCGGCGCGGCGCAACGAGCCGAATTCCTGCAACGCCAGCATCAGCCGCAGTTGGCGCAGACGCAGTCGACTGTGAATCACATTGGCAGCAGGAATTCGGGTCATGGGCCGTGCTCGCAATTAGGACTGCGGCAAGCCTGACAACAAATGCCAGGCGTTGCCAGCATTGCCGCGTTACAGCACCGATTTAGGCTTGGCGACCTGGGGTTTGCGCAACCCCATTAGGGTGCCCAGGGCCTTGGAAATCAACGGCCAGAACAGCATCAGCAACGCCGCCGTGGTCAGGCAGCCCACCAACGGGTTGGACCAGAAGATCCCCAGATGGCCATCGGAGAACAGCATCGACTGACGGAACGCATCTTCCGCCTTGTCGCCCAGTACCGCCGCCAACACCAGCGGAGCAATCGGGTAACCGAGTTTCTTGAACAGATAACCCAGTGCGCCGAAGCCCAGCATCAACACCACGTCGACGAACGAGTTGTGCACCGAGTAGGCACCGATGGCGCAGACCATGATGATGATCGGCGCAATAATCGAGAACGGAATGCGCAGGATCGAGGCGAACAGCGGCACGGTGGCCAACACCACAATCAAGCTCACCACGTTGCCGAGGTACATGCTGGCAATCAGGCCCCAGACGAAATCATGCTGCTCGACGAACAGCGTCGGGCCAGGATGCAGGCCCCAGATCATCAAGCCGCCGAGCATCACTGCCGCAGTGGCCGAACCGGGAATGCCGAGGGTCAGCATCGGCAACAGCGCGCTGGTGCCGGCGGCGTGGTCGGCGGTTTCCGGGGCGATCACGCCTTCGAGTTCACCCTTGCCGAAGTTCTCGCGGTTCTTCGAGAAGCGCCGCGCCAGGCTGTAGCTCATGAACGAGGCCGCCGTCGGACCGCCCGGCGTGATGCCCATCCAGCAACCGACCAGCGTGCTGCGCACAATGGTCCACCAGTAACGCGGCAACTTGGCCCAGGTGCGCAGGATGATCATCGGCGTGATGCGCGCATGCTCGCCGCGAAACACCAGGCCTTCCTCAACGGTGCAGAGAATTTCGCCGATCCCGAACAAGCCGATCACGGCCACCTCGAAGCTGATGCCCGTCATCAACGCTGGCTGATCGAAGGTCAGGCGCAGGTTGCCGGACACGGTGTCCATGCCCACGGCGGCCATGGCGAAACCGATCATCATCGCCACCACGGTTTTCAGCGGCGGGTTCTTGCTCATGCCGATGAAGGTGCAGAACGCCAACAGGTACACCGCGAAGAACTCCGGCGAGCTGAAGGACATGGCAAACGCGGCAATCTTGGTCGACAGGAACGTCAGCAACAACACCCCGGCCAGGGCGCCGATCAGCGCCGAACTGAACGCGGCGGTCAACGCTTCGGCAGCGCGACCTTCGCGGGCCATCGGGTAACCGTCGAATGTGGTCGCCACCGATGAGGGCTCACCGGGGATATTGAATAGAATCGAGGTGATCGAGCCGCCGAACAGCGCGCCCCAATACATGCACGACAGCAAAATGATCGCCGACACCGGCGACATGGTGAAGGTCAGCGGCAGCAGCAACGCCACGCCATTGGGGGCGCCGAGGCCGGGTAATACGCCGACCAGAATGCCCAGCAGCACGCCGATCACCATCAGGCCGATGTGGCCTGGGGTCAGGATCAGGTTCATGCCTTGCAGCAGGGAGTCGAATTCGCTCATTTGAAACTTCTCCCGGCCAGTGCAATCCAGTCGCCCATCGGGCCGGCATCCAGCGGGACCTTGAACCACAACGCGAAAATCAGGTAGCTGGCCAGCACCGCGCCGAGGGACACGGTGCCGATCATCCATTTGCCATAAGGCTTGGCGCGGACCTTGTCACGCCACATGAACCAGGCGATGAAACATGCCGAAGCCACGTAAATGCCGGTGAACGGCATGGCGCCGACGAACAGCGCTATCGGGATGAACACCGACAACACTTGGCGGAATGCACTGCGGCTGACGAATGCAATGCTCAGGGCTTGCCAGCGCACCACGGTCAACACGCCGTTGCCCACGCTCGCGGCGCTCAACAGCAAACCGATGTAGAAGGGGAAGTAACCCGGCTCGGGGCCGGAATCGCCCCAGCCGATACCTTGTTCGAGACTGCCAAACATCACCACCGCGCCGATCAGCGTGGTGAAGAGTGTCAGGCCGAGTTCGACCCAGCGGGTACCGACCAGCGCCGGTGAATCCGAAGAATGGGACATGAAAGCACCTCCAGAGGTGACGGCCGTGCGCACGCGCTCGGCCGTGAACAACTCAGTTTTTCAGCCAGCCGGCTTCTTTGAACACCGGCGTGACGCGGGCGGTGTCTTTCTCAATGTAGGCGGTCAGCGGCTCGCCTTCGAGGAAGGTCGGCACCAGCGCGTTCTGCTTCACGTAGGCCTTGAACTCTGGGGTCTCGGTGACTTTGCGCATCAGTTCGACATAGAACGCCCGCTGTTCGGCGGTGACTTCGCCGGGCATGAACACGGTGCGCGGGAAGCGGTACTGATCGATGCCCAGGCCTTCTTCGTGGCAGGTAGGGACATCGGCCCAGGATTTATCGCCGGCGACTTTCTCGGTATAGCTCATGCGCTCTTTACTGAACACACAGAGCGGCTCGACCTGGTCGCCACGCCATTGGCTGATGCTTTCGCTGGGATTGTTGACGTTCGCAGCGATGTGTTTGCCGGCCAGTTGGGTCGCGGCTTCGCTGCCGCTCTTGAACGGGATGTACACCAGTTTGCTGTTGTTGGTCTGGTTCAGCAGCAGGGTCAGGGTCTGGTCGACATCTTTGGACTGGCTGCCGCCCATGCGCAGATTCGACGGGTCAGCCTTGACCGCTGCATAGAAGCCTTTGGCGTCTTTCCACGGCGCGTCTTTGTAACTCCAGAGAATGAAGTCGTCCTCGGCGACGGCCGCGACCGGGGTCAGCTCCTGCCATTGATAGCCAAGCTTGGACACCAGCGGCAACAGGTAGATGTTGTTGGTGCCGATCACCAGTTTTTCCGGATCGCCCTTGTTCATTTTCAGGTCGAGGAAGGCTTCGGCGCCGTTGCCGCCGCCCTTGTTGAGGACGATGGTATTGACGTCGAGGAACTTGTGCGTGGTGATGATCGACTGGATCAGCCGACCGAGTTGGTCAGTACCGCCACCAGGGCCGCCGGCAACGACGATTTCGACATTCTTGTCCGGCTGCCAGGCAGCGTTGGCGAGCGCGGGGAGGGCGCCGGCGGCGATCAGCGTGCAGCCAAGAACCAGACGGGATGTGCGATGGACGAATGCATTTCGCATGGAAGGGCCTCGTTTTTTGTAATTGTTATGAATGACTTGTCGGTGCTCAGAAGCTGCAAGCCTGGCCTGAGTGTGGGAAGCCTCCGCTTCGGCGTCTAGTCAAAACAAAACATACACCGATAGCCTGTGGTTATAGGTCGCGACGGGCAAATCCGGGGTGATCGCTGGAAGCTTTGCGCCAGAGCCGTTTGGGAGGAAAGTCAGTAGAGACGGCCTGCGGTGAAAGCCCCCTGAAAGCGGGGTATGCCATAACCCGAGGCTATCGCCGTATCTCAATGATTGATTAGACGGTTATCACTGAGGCTTCGATAGTACTCACCAATGCCGTGAAAACGCGGCAGACTGCACTTCACAAAAATAATAAAAGAGGTACGCACCATGGCTCGTCCCAGTGCTTCCCTGAATCTGCCCGGCGCAGGTGTCCAGCCAACGGCCACACCAATGACCGGCGTCACCAAAGCCAGCAGCGTGCGCTGGCGGATCTTTGCGATCGTCTTCGCGCTGACCATGGTCAACCTGATCGACCGGGTCTCGCTGTCGATCGCCATGCCGACCATTGCCCATGAATTTTCCCTGTCGCCAAGCATGCAAGGGCTGATCCTCAGCAGCTTCTTCTGGGCGTATGCACTGTTGCAGATTCCCGGCGGCTGGCTGATCGACCGCTTCGGCCCGCATCGGGTCATCAGTTGGTCCACGGGATTGTGGGGCACCTTTCAAGTACTCGCGGCGTTTGCCACCGGCGGCTTGTCATTGTTGTTCGCCCGGGTTGCACTCGGTGCCGCCGAGGCGCCGTTGTTTCCGTCCGGCGGCAAGCTGATTTCCCTGTGGCTGGCGCCGAGCGAGCGCAGTCGCGGCGCGGTGTTGATGGACAGCGGCAGCCCATTGGGCGTTGCGCTGGGCGGGTTGATCATTGCCTATCTGATTGCATCCCTGGATTCGTGGCGCCTGGCCTTCGTGATTGCCGGGATCGCAACCCTGGTGTTGGCCTGGCTGGCCCGGCGTTATCTGCGCGATGACCCGGCCACTCACCCGCAAGTGAATGCCGAAGAGCTGGAGAAAATCAACGCCGGGCGTGCGACGCCCGCTGCCGAAGCCGCCCGTGTGCCGGTCAAAGGCCTGGGCATCGCGGCCCGCTCCCTGAGCGGCTTGCTGATCGGCCGTGCCAGTTGGGCGATGGTGTATTTCGGTTTGCTGACCTGGGGTCCGAGTTATCTGGCGCAGGCTCGCGGCTTTGATATCAAAGGCATCGGCGCGGCGACTTTCGTGATCTTCGTGTGCGGCGCGTTGGGTTCGCTGACCGGTGGTTTCCTCTGCGACGGGCTGATCCGCAAGGGTGTGAGCCGTGGCGTGGCGGTCAAGAGCCTGCTGGCGTTTTCCGGTCTGGTCGCCCTCGGCGCCTTCCTGTTGTTGCCGACCCTGAGCAATCCTTTTGCAGCCGTGGCGTTGTTGGCCATGACCGCATTTTTCCTGATGTGGGGCAGCCTCTACTGGAGCTTCCCGGCGTTGCTGGCGGCACCGGCACGGGTCGGGTTGATCGGCGGCGTGATGAACATGGCCGGCAGCACCGGCGGTATCGCGGTGCCGATCCTGGTGGGGATCATTGTGCAAATGACCGGAGGTTTTGCGCCGGTGCTGGGGTTCTTTGCCGTGTGCTCGGCAGTCTTTGTGCTGGCGACGTTGTTCATCAGTCTCGACGAGGTGCGCCATGGGTGAACGCTTATCTGACAAAACATGGAACGGACCGATCATCGATGCCCATCATCACTTCTGGGACCCGGCGATCAATGACCATCCGTGGCTGGCGCCCGAAGCCAACATCCCGTTTCGCTACGGCGATTACAGCGCGATCAAGCGGCGCTATTTTCCTGAGGACTATTTCGCTGACGCCGGCCCGCACTGCGTGGTGCAAACGGTGTACGTCGAGACCGAATGGGACCCGCAAGACCCGATCGGCGAAACCGTTTTTATCGAGAGTCTGACGGCCCGTTACGGCGTACCCAATGCGGTCGTGGCGCAGGCCTGGCTCGATCACCCGGACGCCCTCGCGGTACTGACCGAACAAGCGAGCTTCAAATGCGTGCGCAGCGTGCGCCACAAACCGGGCGGAGCGACTTCACCGGCGCAGGTTGGCCATGTACGCAGCCTGATGAGCGACGAACACTGGCGACGCAGTTTTGCTGCGCTTGAAGGGCTGGGGCTGCACTTCGATTTGCAGACGCCCTGGTGGAACCTGCACGAGGCTGAACGGTTGGCCCGGGACTTTCCCGGCACTACGCTGATTCTCAACCACGCCGGGTTGCCCAATGACCGCAGCGCCGAGGGCCTGGCCGGTTGGCGCCTGGCGATGGCGCGCCTGGCTAATTGGCCAAATGTGCAGGTGAAGATTTCCGGCCTTGGCCAGAGGGGCCAGGCATGGCGCGCCAAGGACAACGCCTGGATCGTGCGTGAAGTGATCGCCATGTTCGGCACTGACCGGGCGATGTTCGCCAGTAACTTTCCGGTGGACAGCTTGTGCGGCTCGTTCGACGACATCTACAGCGGTTTCAAATCCATCGTTGCTGATCTGCCGAGCGCCGATCAGGAGCGACTGTTCTACAGCAACGCGCAGAGAGTCTATCGCTGCGAGCCTTGCGCCATTGACCGCCAATGGCCTGAATCCTTGAGGAGTGAAGCATGAACAAGACAACCATCGCGATGGTGCTGGGTGACCCGGCAGGCATCGGCCCGGAACTGATCGCACGCCTGCTTGCGGAGCCTCAAGTGCGCAGCCAGGCCAACGTGATTTTGATTGCCGACGAGGCCGAAATGCGTCGCGGCATGCGCATCGCCGGGACGGAGTTTCCTTACCGTCGCGTCGAGTCGCTGGATCAGTTGGAATTTCGTGATGACACGCCGCTGTTCTATGACTTTCGTGGCGACACCCTTGGTGAGTTTCCACGCAGTGAAGCCAGTGTCATCGGCGGTCGCTACAGCCTCGACACCCTGGAAAAAGCCCTGCGCCTGACCGAGGCCGGGACCACTGACGCGGTGCTGTTCGGGCCGTTGAACAAGACCTCGCTGCACATGGCCGGCATGGCCCACAGCGATGAGTTGCACTGGTTCGCCGAGTTGCTGGGTTTCCACGGGCCGTTCTGCGAATTCAACGTGCTCGACAACCTCTGGACCTCCCGCGTGACGTCCCACGTGGCGTTGGCGGAAGTGCCGGGCATGCTCAGCCAGACGCGGGTGGTGGAAGCGATCCAGCTGATCGACACCGCGCTCAAGCGCAACGGCTTGGAAAAACCGCGCATCGGTGTGTGTGGGCTGAACCCGCACAACGGCGACAACGGCTCGTTCGGACGCGAAGAACTGGACATCATCGGCCCGGCGGTTCGCTCGGCCCAGACGCTGGGGATTGCGGCCGAAGGTCCATACCCCGCGGACACGATTTTCCTCAAGGTCCAAGGCGATGCCAGTGCCTTTGACGCCGTGGTGACGATGTATCACGACCAGGGGCAGATCGCGATCAAGTTGATGGGCTTCTCCCGTGGGGTGACGGTGCAGGGCGGCTTGCCGATCCCCATCACCACACCGGCCCACGGCACCGCCTTCGACATCGCGGGGCAGGGCAAGGCAAACGTCGGCGCAATTCGCCAGGCATTCGAAATCGCCTGCCGGATGGGCGTCAACAGCTACTGATCCAATTCCTAAAACTGCATAAATCCCCTGTGGGAGCGAGCCTGCTCGCGATAGCGGTCTGACAGTCACTAGAAGTGCCTGGCCTGACGCCATCGCGAGCAGGCTCGCTCCCACATTTGTTTTTTTGTGTGGCTGATAACCCGATCTAACCAATATCCGCTTTTTCCTATCACCGCAGGTTATCGCCGGATACGCATAAGTGATTATCCGCACCCCCCGAGCGCTGGCTAAAGTCGCTTCATCGAATGCCGGAACCCGCCACCCGAGCGGCTCTGCGCAGCGACCCGACAACTACAAAAAACCGGCAGCGCAAGGAACTGTATTCATGAAAATCAAAGCCATCCGTACCCGCGTTTTTGAGTGGAAAGGCAAAGTCGTTCCGCCTCAAGCACACTTCTGCACCAACGCCAGCGACATCCTGTTCGAGCGCGGCGACGCCATGGGCTCGTTTCGTTTCCACGGTTGGCTGGTGGTAGAAGTCGAGACCGATACCGGCCTCGTCGGCATCGGTAACTGCGCCCTGGCGCCGCGTGTGGCCAAGGAAATCATCGACACCTACCTGGCGCCGATTGCGATTGGCGAAGACCCGTTCGACAACGAATACATCTGGCAGAAGATGTACCGCCAGAGCCACGCCTGGGGCCGCAAAGGCATCGGCATGGCGGCGATCTCGGCGATCGACATCGCGATCTGGGACATCATGGGTAAAGCCGTTAACAAGCCCGTGTTCAAACTGCTCGGCGGCCGGACCAAGGAAAAGATCTGGACCTACGCCTCCAAGCTCTACGCCAACGACAACCTCGACCTGTTCCTCGAAGAGGCCCAGGGTTATCTGAACCAGGGTTTCACCGCGCTGAAAATGCGTTTCGGCTATGGCCCGAAAGACGGCCCGGCGGGCATGCGCAAGAACATTGAGCAAGTGCGCGCCCTGCGTAATCTGGCCGGCCCTGACATCGACATCATGCTCGAATGCTACATGGGCTGGACCCTGGAATACGCCCGCCGTATGTTGCCCAAACTCGCCGAGTTCGAACCGCGCTGGCTCGAAGAACCGGTGATCGCCGACGACATCGAAGGCTACATCGAGCTGAAAAAAATGGGGATCATGCCGATCTCCGGCGGCGAGCATGAGTTCACCTCCTACGGCTTCAAGGACCTGCTGGAACGTCGCGCCGTCGACGTGATCCAGTACGACACCAACCGCGTCGGCGGCATCACCGCCGCGCGCAAGATCAACGCCCTGGCCGAGGCCTGGTCGGTGCCGGTGATCCCGCACGCCGGGCAGATGCACAACTACCACCTGACCATGTCCACCACCGCCTCGCCAATGGCCGAGTTCTTCCCGGTGTTCGACGTCGAGGTCGGCAACGAACTCTTCTACTACGTGTTCAAGGGCGAGCCGCAACCGGTCAACGGCTACATCCAGCTCGACGATGACAAGCCCGGCCTGGGCCTGGAAATCTCCGATGAGTACTTGAGCGACTTCAACATCATCGAGTGACCCCCTCGCCACAAATCACGAATTTCTGGAGGGCCGTCATGCGCCTGATTCAATTTGAAAACACTGCCGGTGAACGCCAGGTAGGTCTCGTCGAGGGCTCGCAGGTCCAGGTGCTGCAAGGCACCCGCAGCACCCGTGAACTGGCCCTCGCGGCAATCCGCGCCCAACGCAGCCTGCAAGAAGAAGTCGCCCAGCGCGGCACCGAACCGGGACCGGATTACTCAAAACTGTTGCAGCAGGGCAAAGTCCTGCCGCCGCTGGACCACGAAGACCCGGCCCATTGCCTGATCAGCGGCACCGGCCTGACCCACTTGGGCAGCGCCTCGGCACGGGACAAAATGCACCAGCAGGAGGGCGCGGTTGAAGCCGGCATGACCGACACCATGCGCATCTTCAAGTGGGGTCTGGAGGGTGGGAAACCGGCGGCCGGGCAGGTCGGCGCGCAACCGGAATGGTTCTACAAAGGTGACGGCAGCATCGTCGTGCGCCCGGGCGCAGCATTCCCGGTGCCGCCGTTTGCCGAAGATGCCGGCGAAGAGCCGGAGATCGGCGGCCTCTACGTGATCGGCGACGACGGCCAGCCTTACCGCGTCGGTTATGCCTTGGGCAACGAGTTCTCCGACCATGTGATGGAGCGGCGCAATTACCTGTATCTCGCCCATTCGAAACTGCGTTTCTGCGCCTACGGTCCGGAGCTGCGTGTCGGTGAATTGCCCAGGCATCTTGCAGGCACCAGTCGGATCAAGCGCAACGGCGAAACGATTTGGGAAAAGGAGTTTCTCAGCGGCGAAGACAACATGTGCCACAGCCTCGCCAACCTCGAATTCCACCACTTCAAATACGCGCAGTTTTTGCGCCCCGGCGACGTTCACGTGCACTACTTCGGCACCGCAACGTTGTCGTTTGCCGACGGGGTGAAAACCCAGCCAGGGGATCGCTTCCAGATCAGCCTCGATGAGTTCGGCGCGCCCCTGGAAAACGGCATCGGCGAAAGTGCCCAGCCGTTGGCCATCGGCCAGGTGCGCACACTCTGACCCCCTGTAGGAGCCGGCTTGCCGGTTGATCAAGGAATCCACATGAGCCTATTTCTCGGACACAACTACATCGGCGGCCGGCGCAGCGCCAACGGTACGCAGCAACTGCAAAGCCTCGATGCCACGACGGGCGAAGCACTGCCGGGCCGTTTTTTCCAGGCCACTGAAACGGAAGTGGATTCGGCCGCCAACGCTGCGGCGGCCGCGTACCCGGTCTACCGCAACCTCAGCGCGGAAAAACGTGCGCTATTCCTCGATGCCATCGCTGATGAAATCGATGCCCTGGGCGATGACTTCGTGGCCACTGTGTGCCGCGAAACTGCGTTGCCGGCCGGGCGTATCCAGGGTGAGCGCGGGCGCACCAGCGGCCAGATGCGTTTGTTTGCCAAGGTCCTGCGTCGCGGCGATTTCTACGGCGCGCGCATTGATCGGGCACTGCCGGATCGCCAGCCGTTGCCGCGTCCAGACCTGCGTCAGTACCGCATTGCCTTGGGGCCTGTCGCCGTGTTCGGTGCCAGTAACTTTCCGTTGGCGTTTTCAACCGCCGGTGGCGATACCGCTTCGGCGCTGGCCGCCGGTTGCCCGGTGGTGTTCAAGGCGCACAGCGGGCACATGGCGACGGCCGAGTGGGTCGCCGACGCGATCATTCGCGCCGCCGAACGCACCGAAATGCCGACGGGCGTATTCAACATGATCTACGGTGGGGGTGTCGGCGAATGGCTGGTCAAGCACCCGGCGATTCAGGCCGTGGGCTTCACCGGTTCGCTCAAGGGCGGCAATGCCCTGAGCCACATGGCCGCAACGCGGCCGCAACCGATCCCGGTGTTTGCCGAAATGTCGAGCATCAATCCGGTGTTCCTGCTGCCCGAAGCCATCAAGGTGCGTGGCGAGCAAATCGCTGCGCAACTGGCCGGTTCGGTGACCCTGGGCTGCGGGCAGTTCTGCACCAATCCGGGCCTGGTCATCGGTCTGCGCTCGCCACAGTTCAGCCTGTTCCTGGAAACGTTTTGCGCCAGCATGAACCAGCAACCGGCCCAGACCATGCTCAATGCCGGCGCGCTGGTCAGTTACAGCCTCGGCCTTGGGGCGTTGCATGAACATCCGGGGCTGACGCACCTGGCGGGCAAGCCGCAACAGGGCAATCAGGCGCAACCACAGGTGTTCAAGGCGGATGTCAGCCTGTTGCTCAAGGGCGATGAGTTGCTTCAGGAAGAGGTGTTCGGACCGACCACCATCGTCATCGAGGTTGAGGACCGGGCGCAGCTGACGGCGGCGTTGCACGGTCTGCGCGGGCAATTGACGGCGACGTTGATTGGCGAGGCGGACGAATTGCTGGAGTACCGCTGGTTGGCGGAGTCGTTGCAGGAAAAGGTCGGACGGATCTTGCTCAATGGCTACCCGACCGGGGTCGAGGTGTGTGAGGCGATGGTGCATGGCGGGCCGTATCCGGCGACGTCTGATTCGCGCGGCACATCGGTTGGCACCTTGGCGATTGACCGGTTCCTGCGGCCGGTGTGCTTCCAGAATTACCCGGATGCGTTGTTGCCCGAGGCGTTGCAGAACGCCAATCCACTGGGGATTCGGCGGTTGGTGGATGGGGAGGTGAGTCAGTCAGCTTTGTAGTGCCTGGGCTGCCGCCATCGCGGGCAAGCCCGCTCCCACAGGGCANANTCTGTGAACACANAATCCTGTGGGAGCGGGCTTGCCCGCGATGGCGGCATCAGCCTCAACAAATTACTTGGCAGTCACCGCCGCAGCCTTCACCACCGAAGGCTTCAACACCAGCCACAACGCCGCCGCAATCAACACCCCGCCGTAGATATGCGCCATCGACAACGGCTCATCCAGCAACAGCGCTCCCCACAACACCCCGAACGGCGGGATCAGGAAGGTCGTGGTCATCGACCTCACCGGCCCGATCGAGCTGAGCAGGCGGAAGTAAATAATGTACGCCAGCGCGGTACACATCAGCCCCAACCCAAGTAACGACAACCAGACATTCCAGCCGCCCCAGCTTGCCGGTGGCTGGCTGATCACGCTGTAGCCGAACAACGGCAACAGGAACAGCGTCGCCCCGAGCATGCTGCCCAGCGCCGAAAGACGGCTGTCGAGACCGCCCGCGTGGTCAAGCCAGCGGCGCGCCAGGAACCCGGCAAAGCCATAACAGGTGGTGGCGAGCAGGCAGGCAACGGCGCCCATCAGCAATTCCATGTCGAACGCCACCGGCCCGGCGCGGGTCAGGACGCCCACGCCCAATAACCCGAGGAACACCCCGCCAAGCTTGGCTGCGGTGAGTTTTTCATGGAAGAACAGGCCGCCGATCAACACGCCCATCAGCGGCGTGGTGGCGTTGAAAATCGCCGAGTAACCGGCCGGCAGCACCTGGGCNGCCACCGAGTACATGGTCGCGGGAATCCCGGAGTTGATCACCCCCAGCAGCAGGACGGTCTTGAATTTGCCTTTAAAGTCCCAGCTGATGCGCATCAGGCCGAGAATCACCAGCAAGCCGACGGCGGCAATCGACACACGAAAAAAGGCCGTGGGGATTGTGCCAATCACGGGGGCGATGATGCGCATGAACAGAAAGCTCGCGCCCCAGATCGCGGCCAGCGACAGCAATCGGAAAATATCGACAGGACTCACGGTGCACTCCTTCCTTGATGGGGGCGAGAGTGTTGCCGAGCGCCTTATCCATGGCAACCGAAAAACGAGCATTTAACTCGAGCCGAAAATTACGCTTCTCCTGCACCCGGTTCACTGGCTAAGCTCAGGGCTCACGAATTCCCGCAGAGGTCTCACCCATGCCGCAGCAATGGCCAGCCGCCGACATCGCCCGAATGATCCTCGATGGCTTTGACGATTACCGCGAGCATTTCCGTCAGATCACCGACGGCGCCCGGGCCCGCTTCGAGCAGGCCAAGTGGCAGGAGGCGCAGGTCGCCTCGGCTGCGCGGATCAATCTGTACGAAGAAAAAGTCAGCGAAACGGTGGAACGGCTGCGCATCGCGTTTGACAGCGACACGCTGGACGTCAGCTGCTGGCCGCTGGTCAAAAGCGCTTACATCACGCTGATCGACCTGCGTTTCGACGATGAGTTGTCCGAGACCTGGTACAACTCGATCTTCTGCGGCCTGTTCAGCCATGACCTGATCAGTGATGGCTGCATGTTCATCCACACCACCCGGCCCAGCCTGCGCCGGGCCCGCGCCGCGCAAACCCGAACCTATAAGCCCCAGGGCCAGTTGTCCGGCATGCTCGCGAGCATTTTTGCCGATTACAGCTTCAGCGAGGATTACGCGGACCTGGCGGCCGACTTGCGCCGGCTCGAAGCCCAACTGCGCGAGAACCTGCCGGACTGGGTATGCAAAGACCCGGACCTCAACGTCGAGCTGTTTTCCTCGGTGCTCTACCGTAATAAAGGCGCCTACCTCGTAGGGCGCATCTATACCCGCGACGAACAATGGCCGCTGGTTATTCCCCTGCTGCACCGCGAAGGGCGCGGCATCCAGATCGACGCGCTGATCACGGACGAAGCCGATGTGTCGATCATCTTCTCTTTCACCCGTTCCTATTTCATGGTCGACGTGCCGGTGCCGGCGGAATTCATCGGCTTTCTCAAGCGCATCCTGCCCGGCAAGCACATCGCCGAGTTGTACACCTCCATCGGGTTCTACAAGCATGGCAAGTCGGAGTTCTACCGCGCGCTGATCAACCACCTGGCCACCACCGATGATCAATTCATCATGGCACCCGGCGTGCGCGGCATGGTCATGAGTGTGTTTACGCTGCCGGGCTTCAACACCGTGTTCAAGATCATCAAGGACCGTTTCTCGCCGTCGAAAAACGTCGACCGCGCCACGGTGATCGAAAAATACCGGTTGGTGAAAAGCGTCGACCGCGTCGGGCGCATGGCCGATACCCAGGAGTTCGCCGATTTTCGCTTCCCGTTGAGCAAGTTCGACCCGGCGTGCCTGGAAGAGCTGCTGGAGGTGGCCGCGTCCACGGTGTCGGTGGAAGACGACACCGTGCTGATCCGCCACTGCTGGACCGAACGGCGCATGACCCCGCTCAACCTTTACCTCGACAACGCCAACGCCGCCCAGGTGCGCGAAGCCCTTGAGGACTATGGCCTGGCCATCAAGCAACTGGCGGCGGCGAACATATTCCCCGGCGACATGCTGTTGAAGAACTTCGGCGTCACCCGGCACGGTCGGGTGGTGTTTTATGACTATGACGAGATCTGCTTCCTGACCGAAGCCAACTTCCGCCACATCCCGCAACCGCGTACACCGGAAGACGAGATGGCCTCCGAGCCGTGGTATTCGATCGGGCCGCTGGATGTGTTTCCCGAGGAGTTTCCGCCGTTCCTGTTTGCCGATTCCGGCCAGCGCAAGCTGTTCAATGAGCTGCATGGCGAGTTGTACAACGCCGATTATTGGAAAAGCCTCCAGGAGGCCATTCGCGCCGGCAAAATCATCGACGTGTTCCCTTATCGCCGCAAAGGCCTCGATAACGAATAACCCCCTGAGTGAACACCCCTGTGGCGAGGGAGCTTGCTCCCGCTGGGTCGCGAAGCGACCCCAAAACCATCCACCGTCGTGTTTCAGATACACCGCGATGACCGGATTACGACTGCTGCGCAGCCGGGCGGGAGCAAGCTCCCTCGCCACAAAGGCAGGTTGAGTTCGTCGCCGCGCGCCCAAATCTGCGACAATCGCCCCCCTGCGCCACTAGACGACTTTTGCGTACCTGATGACTGACGAATCGCCTTCCATCGACAAACTGCTGAAAAACCTCGATCACGCCATGCTCGCCGACCGCCACCGCTTGCGGCGCCAGTTGCTCGAGCTGCGCAAGAAACCCGATGAGGAGAAGCTGGCGCAATGGGTTACGCGCATGCAGGCGTCCTGCGCCCAGGTGACGGCGCGGCGTGCCAGCCTGCCGGTGATTCGTTATGACGACAGCCTGCCGATTGCCGCCAAGCGCGACGAGATCAAAGAGGCACTCCTCAAGCATCAGGTGCTGATCATNGCGGGCGAGACCGGCTCGGGTAAGACCACCCAGTTGCCGAAGATCTGCCTGGAAATCGGTCGGGGCCAGTACGGTTTAATCGGCCATACCCAGCCGCGCCGAATTGCGGCGCGCAGCGTCGCCAGCCGTGTCGCTGAAGAACTGGCGACGCCGCTGGGCGCGCTGGTTGGCTATCAGGTGCGCTTCGAAGACCAGAGTGACTCCAACACCCTGATCAAGCTGATGACCGACGGTATTTTGCTGGCCGAAACCCAGAACGACCGCTACCTGGAACGCTACGACACGATCATCGTCGACGAAGCCCACGAGCGCAGCCTGAACATCGACTTCCTGCTCGGCTACCTGAAAACCCTGCTGCCGCGTCGTCCGGACCTCAAAGTCATCATCACCTCGGCGACCATCGACCTGGAGCGCTTTTCCAAGCACTTCGACGATGCGCCGATTGTCGAAGTCTCGGGCCGCACTTTCCCGGTGGACACCTGGTATCGCCCGCTGACCCTGGAGCAGGACGAGGAGGGCAACCGTGTCGAGGACGATTTGACCGTTGACCAGGCAATCCTCGCCACCCTTGATGAAATTGCCGCCTATGAGCGCAGCGAACGGCGCAGCCCCGGTGATGTGTTGGTGTTTTTGCCGGGTGAGCGCGAGATTCGCGACGCCGCCGACATGCTGCGCAAGGCCCAGCTCAAACACACCGAAATTCTGCCGCTGTATGCGCGGCTGTCACCGGCCGAACAGCAGCGTATTTTCCAGTCCCACCCGGGTCGGCGTGTAGTGCTGGCGACCAACGTGGCGGAAACCTCGCTGACCGTGCCGGGCATTCGTTATGTGATCGACAGCGGCACCGCGCGTATCAGTCGCTACAGCTATCGCGCCAAAGTGCAGCGCCTGCCGATCGAAGCGATTTCCCAGGCCAGCGCCAACCAGCGTAAAGGCCGGTGTGGCCGTGTAGAGCCGGGCATCTGCATCCGCTTGTACAGCGAAGANGACTTTATCGGTCGCCCGGAATTTACCGATCCGGAAATTCTGCGNACCAACCTCGCTGCCGTCATCCTGCAGATGCTGCACCTGCGCCTCGGCGAAATCACCGACTTCCCGTTTATCGAGCCGCCGGATGGCAAGGCCATCAGCGACGGTTTCAACCTGCTGCAAGAACTCTCGGCGGTAGACCGTAACAGCCAACTGACGCCGCTGGGTCGCCAGTTGGCGCGCCTGCCGGTGGACCCGCGCATGGGCCGCATGCTGCTGGAAGCGGCGAAACTCGGCAGCTTGCAGGAAGTGTTGATTGTCGCCAGTGCGATGTCGATCCAGGACCCGCGCGAGCGCCCGCCCGAGCGTCAGCAAGCTGCCGATCAGGCCCACGCACAGTGGAAGGATGTGGATTCCGACTTCGCCGGTTTGGTTAACCTGTGGCGTGGTTTTGAAGAACAGCGCCAGGCACTCACCGCCAGCCCGTTGCGTAACTGGTGCCGCAAGAACTTCCTGAATTACCTGCGGCTGCGCGAGTGGCGCGATTCTCATCGCCAGCTCAGCCTGATTTGCCGCGATATGCAGCTGACCGTTAACAAAGAGCCGGCGGATTACCCGAAACTGCACAAAGCCGTGCTGTCCGGTCTGTTCAGCCAAATTGGCCAGAAGACCGAAGACGGCGATTACCTCGGCGCGCGTCAGCGGCGCTTCTGGATTCACCCGTCCTCGGGCATCGGCAAAAAACGCCCGCAATGGCTGATGACCGCTGAACTGGTGGAAACCACCAAGCTGTATGCGCGCATGGTGGCGAAAATTGATGCGGACTGGATCGAGCCCCTGGCCGGGCACCTGATCAAGAAAAACCACTTCGAACCGCACTGGGAGAAGAAGCGCGGCCAGGTCGTGGCGTTTGAGCAGATCACCCTGTTCGGGCTGATCGTGGTCGGTCGCCGGCCGGTGCATTACGGGCCGATTGACCCGGTGGTGTCGCGCGAGCTGTTTATCCGCGAAGGTCTGGTGCGGGGCGAGATTCAATCCCGGGCCAAGTGCCTGACGGCGAACCAGCAACTGCTGGAACAACTCGACGAACTGGAAGCCAAGGCCCGGCGTCGCGACATTCTCGCTGACGAAGAAACCCTGTTCGCNTTCTACGACGCGCGGCTGCCGGCGGAGATCCACCAGACGGCCACCTTCGACAGCTGGTACAAGGTCAACAGTCAGAAAGACCCGCAGCTGCTGATCATGCGCGAAGAAGACGTGCTGGCCCGTGAGGCCAGCGAAGTCACCGCACTGCATTACCCGGACACCTTGCACATCGGCGATCTGGAACTGGCCCTGAGCTATCACTTTGAACCCAACCACCCGCGCGACGGTGTGACCCTGCGCGTGCCGGCGCCGCTGCTGCCGGCGCTGCCGCCGGAGCGCCTGGACTGGCTGGTGCCGGGGGTGATCGAAGCCAAGTGCATCGCGCTGGTGCGCAACTTGCCCAAGGCGCTGCGCAAAAACTTTGTGCCAGTGCCGGACTTCGTCAAAGCCGCGTTGCAGCGCATGACCTTCGCCGAGGGCTCGTTGCCGCACGCGTTGGGCCGCGAGCTGCTGCGCATGACGGGCGCGCGGGTCAGTGATGAGGCGTGGGCGGAAGCTTCGCAGCAGGTCGACAATCACCTGAAGATGAACCTGGAAGTGGTCGATGGCCAGGGCAAGTTCCTCGGCGAAGGCCGCGACTTGGCCGAGCTGACTGCACGCTTTGCCGAGGCCAGCCAGGCTGCCTTGGCCGTGCCGCAAACCGCGAAAAGCCAGCAGCCGGTGGAAGCCAAGGTGTTCGCCGCCGTCGCCGAGAAAACCCAGCAGAAGATCGCCGGGTTGTCGATGACGGTGTATCCGGCGCTGGTGGAAGAGAGCGGTACGGTCAAGGAAGGGCGCTTTTCGACGGCCGCCGAAGCCGAGTTCCAGCACCGCCGCGCCTTGCAACGCCTACTGATGCAGCAATTGGCCGAGCCGGCGAAGTTCCTGCGCGGCAAGCTGCCGGGGCTGACCGAGTTGGGGCTGATGTACCGTGAACTGGGGCGCATTGATGCGCTGGTGGAAGACATTNTGCTGGCCAGCCTCGACANCTGCATTCTCGAGGGCGAAGACCCGTTGCCGCGGGATGGCGCCGGGCTGGCCTCGTTGGCCGAGCGCAAGCGCGGTGGCTGGACCGAGCACGCCGAACGCCTGGCCAAGTTGACGCTGGAGATTCTCAAGCACTGGCACGGCCTGCAGAAACGCTTCAAGGGCAAGATTGATCTGGCGCAAGCCGTGGCCTTGAACGACATCAAGCAGCAGCTCAGTCATCTGGTGTATCCCGGGTTTGTCCGGGAAACACCGATGCAGTGGCTCAAGGAATTGCCGCGTTACCTGAAGGCCGTCGAGCAACGCTTCGAGAAGATCGGTGCTCAGGTGCAGAGGGATCGGGTCTGGAGTGGCGAATTGTCCGGTCTCTGGACCCAATACCAGACCCGCGCCAACAAACACGCCCAGGAAGGCAAGCGCGACCCCCANCTGGAGCTCTATCGCTGGTGGCTGGAGGAATACCGGGTTTCGCTGTTCGCCCAGCAACTGGGGACCAAAGTGCCGATCTCCGACAAGCGCCTGAACAAGCAATGGACCCAGGTAGAGCCATAGCACGACCCCTTGTAGGAGCCGGCTTGCTGGCGATGGCGTCTTTGAAATCGCCATCGCCAGCAAGCCGGCTCCTACAGNGCCAGCAAGCCGGCTCCTACAGGGCCTCATCCGCGATCATCATTACCAGAATCGCAAGGCCGCTTGACTCGCAAAATGGCGCCAAAACCCAATGTTTATGGCAAACTTCGCGCCTATAAACGCCGGCCCCGCGGTTTTGAGCCTCTCACGGTTCGGGCGGATCGGAATAAAGCGATGCCAGGTGTGCTTCCCGTGACGGAAACAGACCCTTTGTGTGTTGGTACGTCGGTGCCAACGCTTTCTGCCTGAACAGATTAGAGAAACGACCGTGCATAACGTCGTCATCAGCGGCACTGGCCTGTACACCCCGGCCAACAGCATCTCCAACGAAGAGCTGGTGCAGTCTTTCAACGCTTACGTCGCGCAATTCAACGCCGATAACGCCGACGCCATCGCCCGTGGCGAAGTCGAAGCGTTGACCGAATCCAGCGCTGCGTTTATCGAAAAAGCTTCCGGCATCAAGAGCCGTTTTGTCATGGACAAGGACGGTATCCTCGACCCGCAACGCATGGCGCCGCGTCTGCCTGAGCGTTCCAACGACGAATGGTCGGTGCTTTGCCAAATGGCCATCGGCGCGGCCGAACAGGCCTTGCAGCGTGCCGGCAAGACCGCCGCCGACATCGACGGCGTAATCGTTGCCTGCTCCAACCTGCAACGCGCTTATCCGGCCATCGCCATCGAAGTCCAGGAAGCCCTGGGCATCGCGGGGTTTGGTTTTGACATGAACGTGGCCTGCTCCTCGGCCACCTTCGGTATCCAGAACGCCGCCAACAGCATCCAGCTGGGCCAGGCGCGGGCGATCCTGATGGTCAATCCGGAAGTCTGCACCGGTCACCTGAATTTCCGCGACCGCGACAGCCACTTCATCTTTGGTGATGCGGCCACTGCGGTGATCCTCGAGCGCGCCGACCTGGCGACCTCCGAGCATCAGTTCGACGTGGTGAGCACCAAGCTGCTGACCAAGTTCTCCAACAACATCCGCAACAACTTTGGCTTTCTCAACCGCGCGGCGGAAGAGGGTATCGGCGCNANNGACAAACTGTTCGTGCAGGAAGGCCGCAAAGTCTTCCGAGATGTCTGCCCGATGGTCGCCGAACTGATCGCTGTGCACCTTGAAGAAAACCAGTTGAATGTCTCCGACGTGAAGCGGTTCTGGCTGCACCAGGCCAACCTGAGCATGAACCACCTGATCGTAAAAAAACTGCTGGGCCGTGAAGCCTCGGTGGAAGAGGCGCCGGTGATTCTCGACACCTACGCCAACACCAGTTCGGCCGGTTCGGTGATTTCGTTTCACAAACATCAGGACGATCTGGCCGCCGGTTCCCTGGCCGTGCTCAGCTCGTTCGGCGCGGGTTACTCGATTGGTAGCGTGATTTTGCGCAAGCGTTGAGATTAACGGCTGTCGTTCTTTCTTCTGATTTGCGGTGGCTTTTCCTACAGCCGAAACAGTCGGGACGCTGTAACTTTCGGAAATGACAGCAGGACGTTGCCGACGGCGATGCCCTGCTGACTCATTTTTCGAAGTCAGGACAAGGGGTTTGTGAATGGCGGCTGACGACGCGCAACTGCTGCAACGATTGCTGGCAGGCGAACAACAAGCCTTCAAAGAGTTGGTCAGCACTTACCAGAGCCCGATGCGTGCTGTGGCTTATGCGATCGTCGGCAGCCGGCATGCTGATGAGGTGGTGCAGGACGCGTGGCTGTCTGCCGTGCGTAATCTGAGCAAGTTCGAGGCGCGTTCGAGCCTCAAGACCTGGTTGCTGACCATCACCGCCAATGCGGCGAAGGGCCGTTACAAGCAGAACCGTCGCGAGGTGCTGCTTGATGACCTTCCATCGCCCCATGGCACCATCGATGATGATCGTTTTTCGTCCGCTGATGGCCACTGGCTGGTGGCACCGTTCGCCTGGCATCAGGACACCCCGGAGGCGTTGCTCACCGAAAGCGAATTGCGCGAATGCCTCGAACACACGTTGCTCAACCTGTCGGAACTGCAAAGCAGCGTCTTGCTGTTGCGCGAGCGTCAGGGCCTGGAACTGGAAGAGATCTGTAATCTTCTGGNNCTCTCGCTCTCCAATGTTCGTGTGCTGTTGCATCGAGCACGGCTTAAAGTCTTCGCCACGGTGGAGCATTTTGAGGAAACGGGCGAATGTTGACCTGTAAGGAGCAAGTGGCACGTTCCAGTGATTATCTCGATGGCCAGTTGAGCTTTCGGGAGAAGTTGCTGGTGCGGCATCATTTGATGTTCTGCCCCAATTGCCGGCGGTTCATTCGTCAGATGCGTTTGATGCAGGCGACGCTGCGTGCGATGCCGGAAGAAGCGGTGCCGGATGTGGACAAGATCGCCGAGCGTCTGGCCGCTGAACGTCTCAAGGATGTTCCCTGACCGGTAAAAGCCGGGAAGAGAAGCAGACTGGCGTGGATGAATCGAACGGATGATGGGGATCGATTCACCCACGCCAGGCTGAAAGCGCCTCGGGCATTCCATAGCCCGAGGCGTGTTGCGCGGTGTTTAGAACTTGGCTTCGGCATCCAGTTGCAGGGTGTTGATGTCCGAGTCCTTGAGCGTGGCGTTGGTGTAGTCCGAGTTAGCCATGAAGTACGTCGCGCCGAGGTTGAAGTTCTTGTCCAGCTCGTAGCTCACTTTCAACTTGCTGCCGCGCGAACCGGTGAAACCGTTGGCGAAGTCGGAGTCGGTGAAGGCACCGACCACGGCGTTACGCTGTACGTCGCGATAGTTGTAGTCCACGGCGAAGCCATAAATCTTGGTCTTGATACCGGCTAGCCAAGCAGAGTCCTGATCGTTGCTGGCATCTTTGTTGTTGACGTACTGACCGTACAGCGAGAGCGGCAGTGGCAGGCCGCCGATGTCGAGCTGACCGAAGCCTTCGTACAGTTTGAACTGTTCGTTCGGGCTGTTGCCGTTGATGGCCAGTTGGCCTGGGATGACGCCGGCAACCGGGGTGATGTCGTCGTCGTTGTCGTAGCCGTAGACGCTGCCACCCAAGGTGAATTTCAGGTTGTCGGTGATAGCGAAGCGCGCACCCAACTGGCCAGCGTACAGACGCAAGTCGTGTTTGAACTGCACACCGTCGCCGTCGACGTTGTCCTTGAGGGTGTAGTGACCGGCGCTACCGAACAGCTCGGTGCTGGCGCCCAGTGGGTATTTGTAAGACAGGGACAGACCTTCCGGGCTGATGTCGCTATCCCAGATGACGTCGCCCATGCTCACCCATTGCTGTGGCATCTTGCCGCCCACGACGTGCAGGTTTTTGGCGAAGTCGGGGTGGTAGTCGATGTANCCCAGGTCCAGCCAGATCGACTTCTTGTCGAAGTAGTTGTCCTGGTCCTGGTTGGTGGACCGCGCGTCGTCGCTGCTGCCGGTGGCAATGCGAATGCCGGTGTCCACTTGCGAGTTGACTTCGGTGTACGCGCCCAGGCGGGCACGGATGCGCTGGCGGTCCTTGTCACNGTTGTTGGAAACGCCATCGTTGTGGACGGTTTCCTGACGGAAACGCACGTCGCCCTTGAATTGGGTCTTGGCGGCCCAGGCCAGTTTCTGGTCGAAGGTGCTCAGNTCGTTGGTTTTTTTCGCGGTGGCCGCGATCTGTTCGTTGGTCTCTTGCTGAGCCTGACGGGCGATTTGCTGGTCTTTCTGATCCCTGGCCAGCTCGGCTTGCAGTTCGCTGTATTGCGCGTTGGTAATCGAGCCGTTTGCCTTAAGCATGTCGAGCAGTTTGGCGTCGACTGCGGCACTGGCCGGAACACTCATGGCCAGCAGCAGACCGCCACACAGGACCGCCGCAGTTTTAGTGGAAGCAAGACGCATATCAATCTCCGAAAGTGAGGAGGGATGNCTGAGCCATCCGGGACACAACCGACCGTTGATGGACGGAAACAGTGGCCGGGTAGAACCCGACGCTCTAAAAACTGGCGCCAGTATCGCGATGGTTTATTACAGAGCAGTGGCAAAGTGATGGCGTCTCGATGACGATCCAGAGTCGGTCTGAACTTTTGATCCAGAGCCCTGTCGGCGCTTTGACGGATGTTTAATGGCGGGCGATAGGCGATACTCGCCGGGCTGTTACGCGAAGAAGTAGAGAGGGTGTCAATGCCGCTGCAACGTCTGGAAAGCCTGTCCGATATTGGTCCGCGCACGTGGGATGCTCTGGTGCCGGATAATCAGCCGTTTCTGCGCCATGCCTTTCTCAGTGCACTGGAAGACAGCGGCAGCCTCGGCCCCCATTCCGGCTGGCAGCCCGAGCATCTGTTGCACCTCGAAGAAGGGCGTCTGATCGCCGCGTTGCCCAGTTACCGCAAGTGGCACTCCTACGGCGAGTACGTGTTTGATCACGNNTGGGCGGATGCCTGCGAGCGNGCGGGCATNGACTATTACCCCAAGCTGTTGACCGCCGTGCCGTTCAGCCCGGTCAGCGGGCCGCGCTTGCTGGCGAGGAACGTCGAGGACGGTTTTGAACTGCTCAACAGCCTGCCGGGCTACCTGGAAATCGAAGGGCTCTCCAGCGCCCACATCAATTTCACAGACCCTTTCACCGACGCAGCATTGGCCGAACAACCCGGCTGGTTGCAGCGGATCGGCTGTCAGTACCACTGGCAGAATCGTGGCTATCGGGACTTTCAGGACTTCCTTGACGCTTTGAGTTCGCGCAAGCGCAAACAGATGCGCAAAGAACGCGAGCAAGTGGCGGGGCAGGGCATCGACTTCGAATGGCTGCAAGGCCATGAACTGAGCGAAGCGCAGTGGGATTTTGTCTACGCCTGCTACGCCAACACCTACGCGGTGCGCCGCCAATCGCCCTACTTGACCCGTGCATTTTTCAGCCTGCTGGCCGAGCGTATGCCCGAGGCGATTCGCGTGGTGCTGGCCAAACAAGGGTCACGCCCGGTGGCCATGGCATTCAGCCTGATCGGTGGCGACAGCTTTTACGGACGTTATTGGGGCTGCCTGGCGGAGTTCGACCGCCTGCATTTCGAAACCTGCTTCTACCAGGGTATGGATTACGCCATCGCCGCAGGCCTNCAGCGTTTTGACGCCGGCGCCCAGGGCGAACACAAGCTGATTCGCGGGTTCGAACCGGTGATCACCCATTCCTGGCATTACCTGCGTCACCCCGGCCTGAAAGCCGCGGTCAAAGACTTCCTGCACCAGGAGCGTCTGGGGGTGTTGGCGTATGCCGAGGAAGCGAGGACCGCGTTGCCTTATCGGCAAGCATGATCCTCGCCGGTGGCCTCAAGTGCCTTCCTTGCCGAGCCAGCGATAGGTCACGCCACCGATCACCGCGCCCAGCAGCGGTGCCACCCAGAACATCCACAATTGCGCGATGGCCCAGCCGCCGACCATCAACGCCGGACCGGTGCTGCGGGCCGGGTTGACCGAGGTGTTGGTGACGGGAATCGAGATCAAGTGAATCAGCGTCAAGGCCAGCCCGATGGCAATCGGTGCAAGCCCGGCGGGCGCACGTTTGTCGGTGGCGCCGAGGATGATCAGTACGAACATCGCGGTCATCACCAGTTCACAGACAAAGCCTGCGGCCATTGAGTACTTGCCCGGGGAATGTTCGCCGTAGCCGTTGGAAGCCAGGCCGGCGGAGAGATCGAAGCCTTCCTTGCCGCTGGCGATGTAGTAGATCAGCGCGGCGGCGATAATGGCGCCAATCACCTGGGCGATGATGTACGCGGGCAACTCCCGCGCCGGAAACCGACCGCCGACGCACAGGCCGACGGAGACGGCTGGGTTGAGGTGACAACCGGAGATATGGCCAATGGCGAATGCCATGGTCAACACGGTGAGACCGAACGCGATGGCCACACCCAGCACCCCGATTCCGAGGGGCGAAGACGCAGCGAGCACCGCGCTGCCGCAACCGCCCAAGACCAGCCAGAACGTACCTAACAACTCAGTGACTGAACGTTTGAACAGCGACATGAGAGCGTCCTTGATAGGCGACCTATCGAGACTGTATCGCGTGATGCATCCTGCAGGTTTACGACAGGTTCATTTCCAGAACCTTGGCTGAGTACAGCAGGGTTTCTGCGGATTTCCAGCGGCCATGAAAAAACCGCCAGGGCCTGTGGGTAGCAGGCTGTGGCGGTTTATCAGGGTGTAGATAGTCCCTGTGGGAGCGAGCAAGCTCGCTCCCACAGGGTTGGTGGTGAGTTCAATCAATCGATACCGACAAACCCAGAAAACCAGGCTGCCTGAAATTACGACTGCTTTATCAGGGTGTAGATAGTCCCTGTGGGAGCGAGCAAGCTCGCTCCCACAGGGTTGGTGGTGAGTTCAATCAATCGATACCGACAAACCCGCCCGTCTGGTGCTGCCACAGCCGCGCATACAATCCACCCTGCGCCAGCAGCTCGGCGTGGGTGCCGGTTTCGGCGATCTTGCCTTTCTCCAGCACGACCAGCCTGTCCATCCGTGCAATGGTCGACAGCCGGTGCGCAATTGCAATCACCGTCTTGCCCTGCATCAGGGTCTCCAGGCTTTCCTGGATCGCCGCTTCCACTTCCGAGTCCAGCGCTGAAGTGGCTTCATCCATGATCAGAATCGGCGCGTCCTTGAGCAGCACGCGAGCAATCGCAATCCGCTGACGCTGGCCGCCGGAAAGTTTCACCCCGCGCTCACCCACATGCGCATCGAAACCGGTACGGCCTTCGGCGTCCGACAGCAACGGAATGAACTCATCGGCGCGCGCCTTGTGCACCGCTTCCCACAGCTCGGCGTCGGTGGCATCGGGTCTGCCGTAAAGCAGGTTGTCNCGGATCGAGCGGTGCAGCAGCGAGGTGTCCTGGGTGATCATGCCGATCTGTGCGCGCAGGCTTTCCTGGGCGACTTCGGCGATGTTCTGACCGTCGATCAGGATACGCCCGCCTTGCAGGTCGTACAGGCGCAGCAGCAGGTTGACCAGCGTCGATTTGCCTGCACCGGACGGGCCGATCAAGCCGATTTTTTCCCCGGCCTTGATGTTCAGGTTCAGGCCACCAATGATCCCGCTCTTCTTGCCGTAGTGGAAATCCACCTGTTCGAAGCGCACTTCGCCACGGGGCACGGTCAGCGGTTTGGCCTGATCGCGGTCGGTGATGCTGACCGGTTGGGCGATGGTCCGCAAACCGTCCTGGACCATGCCGATGTTTTCGAAGATGCCGTTGACCACCCACATGATCCAACCGGACATGTTGACGATACGAATCACCAGGCCGGTGGCCAGGGCAATCGCGCCGACGGAGATCAGTGACTGCGTCCACAGCCACAAGGCCAGGCCGGTGGTGGTGACAATCAGCAGGCCGTTCAAGATGGCGATCGNCACGTCCATGCTGGTGACCACGCGCCCGGCCAGTTGGGCTTTTTCGGTTTGCTCCTTGATGGCTTCCTTGGCGTATTGCTGTTCATGGTTGGTGTGGGCAAACAGCTTCAAGGTGGTGATGTTGGTGTAGCCGTCGACGATCCGCCCCATGAGTTTGGAGCGCGCATCGGAGGATTGCACCGAGCGGTCCTTTACCCTTGGCACGAAGTAATAAAGCGCGCCGATGAACCCGGCGATCCAGGTCGTCAGCGGGATCATCAGGCGCCAGTCGGCTTCGGCAAACAGCACCAGCGCGCTGATGGCGTAGATCAGCACATGCCACAGGGCGTCCACCGCTTGCACGGCGGAATCGCGCAGGGCGTTGCCGGTCTGCATGATGCGCTGGGCGATGCGCCCGGCGAAATCGTTCTGGAAGAAATTTAGGCTCTGCTTGAGCACGTAGCTGTGGTTTTGCCAGCGAATCAGGCTGGTCATGCCGGGGTTGATGGTCTGGTGCACCAGCAGGTCGTGCAGACCGAAGAAAATCGGTCGCAGCACCAGGGTCACCACCACCATCCAGGTCAGCTCAAGTGCGTGTTCCTGGAAGAAGTCCGGGTTCGGCGTGCCTTGGGCCAGGTCGATGATGCGGCTCAGGTAGTTGAACAGCGCGACTTCAATCAAGGAGGCGAACAGGCCGACAATCAGCAGGGCGGCGAAACTCGGCCAGACCTGCTTCAAATAATAGGTATAGAAGGGGAGAACCCGATCTGGCGGAGCCGCCGTCGGAGCGTCGCGGAATATGTCGATCAGTTTCTCGAAACGGCGATAAAGCATCAGTTCTCCGCCCGCGCACGGGCTCTCCTTTAAACGGTATGAGCGGCGCCGGATAGCGGCCGCCGCTCAAGCACTCCTGTGCAGATTAGTCGATGACTTTGGCTGACTTGATGAACACAGGGTCGGCCGGCACGTCTTTCATGCCGCTTTTGGTGGTGGTCTGCGAGTTGACGATGACGTCTACCACGTCCATGCCTTTGACGACTTTGGCGAACACGGCATAACCGTCACGGCGGTCGAGGAACGCATTGTCGGCCACGTTGATGAAGAACTGGCTGGTGGCCGAGTTCGGGTCATTGGTGCGCGCCATGGACAAAGTGCCCCGCACGTTATGCAAGCCGTTGCTGGCTTCGTTCTTGATGGGCGCTTTGGTCTCCTTCTGCGACATCTGCGCGGTGAACCCGCCGCCCTGGACCATGAAGCCCGGGATTACCCGGTGGAAGATCGTGTTGGTGTAGAAACCGCTGTCGACGTAGGCCAGAAAGTTCTTGGTACTGATCGGNGCCTTGACCGGGTCCAGTTCGATTTCGATCTGGCCGTTGGTGGTTTCCAGCAATACGTGCGGCGCCTTGGCGGCGGGCGTTGCGGCCATCAGGTTGGCCGCGAACAGTACGGAGCCGGCAAAGAAGGCGATTTTTTTCAGCATGGGTCAGTGATCCTGGGT
>NZ_NMOJ01000062.1 GCF_002251635.1 Pseudomonas mandelii | reverse complement strand
AGTGGTTGTCAACTGTCTTTAGAAAATCGAGCAGGGTTTGGTTGAAGCGTTCGGGTTGATCCAAGGGCGTGGCATGGCGGGAATCCTCGATCACCACCAGCCGCGCATCGGGCAGCAGTTTTACATAGATTTCTTTCTGCGAGACCGGCGTGTAATCGCGGTCGGCGCTGATGACCAGGGTTGGACTGGTAATTCTGGAAAGTTGTTCCTGCACGCCCCAGCCCACAATTGCGTCGAAGCTGGCGAGATAAGCACGTTTGTCGTTTTTTGCCCAGCGCTCAGCCATTTTCTGGCGCAAATCAGCTTGTTCGGGTTTGGGGAACAGCTTGGCGCCCAAGGCCTTGCCGATGGTGCCCAGACTGAGGACACGCATCAGGCTCCAACGCTTGAACCACTGCCAGTAATCGTCGCGGCTGCGCAGTTTGACCTCGGGCGCGCTGTTGACGATGCACAGGCTNTTGAGCATGTGCGGCTGATCCACGGCCAGTTGAAAACCGATCATGCCGCCCATGGACAAGCCCACGTAATGGGTGGGGCCGAGGTTCAGGTGTTCCATCAGGGCGACCAGGTCGGCGCTGAACCCGGCAATGCTGTAACGCTCGCGGGGTTTATCGGAGCGACCGTGACCGCGCACATCCGGCACGATTACCCGGTATCGGGTCGACAGCGCCGGGATCTGCTTTTCCCAGTCCAGGGTGCTGGAACCCAGCCCGTGGACCAGCAGCAACGGCGTGCCGTGGCCATATTCCTCATAGTGCAGGTTGCAACCTTCATGTTCGAAATAGGCCATGTAGATACTCCGTGTCAGGCTTGTTCAGGGGCGGCGAACGGCGCATCCAGCGGCGCGGTGTCGAAGGTACGCAGCAGTTCGATCAGGATCTGCGTCGCCGGGCCCAAGGGTTTGTCCTTGTTCGAATANAGGTAGAACGTCGGGTTGCGGCTGCCGCCCTNNTCCAANGGTAGCAGCTTGAGCAGGCCTTCGTTGAGTTCGCGTTCAATCATGTGCCGGGGCAACCANGCGAAACCCAGGCCACTGCTGACAAAAGNCGCGGCGGTGGCCAGGCTGCCGACGGTCCAGCGCTGTTCGGCGCCGAGCCAGCCGACGTCTCGTGGTTGCTGGCGACCGGAGTCGCGGATGACCACTTGCAGCTGGCTTTCAAGGTCCTGGAAATTCAGTTCGCGGTTGAGGCGATGCAAGGCATGTTCGGGGTGGGCGACCGCGACAAACTCGACGTCGCTCAATTCCGCACCCAGATAGCCCGGAATGCTGAANCTGCTGATGGCCAGGTCGGCCACGCCCTCCATCAATAGCTCTTCAACGCCTGACAGCACTTCTTCGCGCAGGCGCACCCTGCAACCACGGCTCTGCGGCATGAACGCGGTCAACGCGCGGACGAGGCGGGCGCTCGGGTAAGCCGCATCGACCACCAGCCGCACTTCCGCTTCCCAGCCTTGCTCCATGTGATGGGCCAGGTCTTCCAGCTGGCTGGCCTGTTTCACCAGTTGCCGCGAGCGACGCAACAACACGTCACCGGCTTCAGTGAGTACGGCCTTGCGCCCGTCGATGCGCAGCAGCGGCACGCCGAGCTGGTCTTGCATGCGCGCCACGGTGTAACTCACCGAGGACTGCGAGCGGTGCAGCGCTTCGGCGGCCTGGGCGAAACCGCCGTGGTCGACCACGGCTTGCAAGGTTCGCCATTGATCGAGGGTAACGCGGGGCGCTTTCAAGATGAGCTCCTCTTGTCCTAAGCTGGCAGTCCTTATTGGAGACTGCCGAATGAGAAAATTCTGTTGTGTGCTGCTGGCGCTGCTGCCATTGACNGCGTTTGCTTATCCGATCGATGTGGAGAAAAACCTCAACGGCATGAAGATCGACTACAACGCCTACGACACGGATAACGACATCGCGTCCATTCAAGTCAACAACTACGGCGACACCGATGCGATCTGCAAGGTGGTTTTCAACAATGGCCCGGAAGCGCCGCGCACCCGCTCTATCGAAGTGGCCGCCGGCAAACACAAAAATGCCACCGCCAAGTTCACCCGCTCCATTATCAAGATGCGAATCAACCTGACCTGCACCCCCAAATGACGTTCAACCCTGTGGGAGCGAGCCTGCTCGCGATGGTGGCGTAACATTCACTCTCTATGTTGCCTGACACACCGCCATCGCGAGCAGGCTCACTCCCACAAGGGATGCTCAGCTTATAAACGAATTTATTGATGGGTTATAGCAGTTATTTGCGCTTTTTCATCGATATGACTCTGTTTAACCTTCACTCCATCGCCTTACAGCATTCTCAGATGGAGCCTACATCCCATGTCACACGTTCTGATCATCGAAAGCAGCGCCCGNCAGCAAGACTCGNTTTCCCGTCAGNTGACCCAAACGTTCATCAGCCAGTGGAAAGCCGCTCACCCGAACGACCAGATCACCGTGCGTGACGTGGCGCTCAACCCCGTGCCGCACCTGGATGCCAACCTGCTCGGCGGCTGGATGAAGCCCGCCGAACAGCGCAGCACTATCGAACAGGCGTCCCTGGACCGCTCCAACGAATTGACCGACGAATTGCTCGCCGCCGACGTGCTGGTAATGGCTGCACCGATGTACAACTTCGCTATCCCCAGCACCCTCAAAGCCTGGCTGGACCACGTGTTGCGTGCCGGTGTGACCTTCAAGTACACCGACACCGGCCCGCAAGGTTTGCTCAGCGGCAAGCGCGCCTATGTACTGACCGCTCGCGGCGGGATCTACGCCGGTAGCACCGCCGATCACCAGGAACCGTACCTGCGCCAGGTGATGGGTTTCATCGGGATTCACGACGTGACCTTCATTCACGCCGAAGGCATGAACCTGGGCGGTGACTTTCAGGAGAAAGGCCTGAACCAGGCCAACGCCAAGCTTTCCCAAGTGGCTTGAGGCTTTAATCGCCAGATAATCCCTTGATGTTCAAGTGGCCTGGCGCAACCCCTTCAAGGCTTTACGCGCATCGAACCTCCCTTTGCACTTGTTGCTCCTGAGTGCTGTTGCCCGATTGAACGCTTTAGCGAGATCGGGCTTTTTTTTGCCTGGGATTTGGCGGGCATACCCCTAACCCTGTGGGAGCGGGCTTGCCCGCGATAGCGGTGCATCAGGCAGCATTGAAGTCGAATGACACACCGCAATCGCGGGCAAGCCCGCTCCCTCAGGGGATGTGTGTTGGCTGACGGTTCGCGATAACGGGAAAAACCCGTTATCGTCGCCGCCATTCGAAACGAGGCGAGCATGGGCTATCTACTTTTTGTCACGCTGATCCAGGCGTTTTCCTTCAGTCTGATCGGCGAGTACCTGGCCGGTCATGTCGACAGTTACTTTGCGGTGCTGGTGCGGGTGTTGTTGGCCGGGCTGGTGTTTATCCCGTTGACGCGCTGGCGTTCGGTAGAACCCAGGTTCATGCGCGGCATGCTGGTGATTGGCGCGCTGCAGTTCGGCGTGACCTATGTGTGCCTGTACCTGAGCTTTCGCGTGCTCACGGTGCCGGAGGTGTTGCTGTTCACCATCCTCACGCCATTGCACGTGACGCTGATCGAAGATGCCCTCAATCGACGCTTCAATCCGTGGGCGCTGGTGGCCGCACTGGTGGCGGTGCTCGGCGCGGCGGTGATTCGTTACGACAGGATCACCCCGCACTTCCTTGGCGGCTTCTTGCTGCTGCAACTGGCCAACTTCACCTATGCCGCCGGGCAGGTGATGTACAAGCATCTGGTGGCGCGTTATCCGAGTGATTTGCCGCACTACCGACGCTTCGGCTACTTCTACCTGGGCGCGCTGGCGGTGGCATTGCCGGCATTCCTGCTGTTCGGCAAAGCCGACTTCCTGCCGCAAGCGCCACTGCAATGGGGCGTGCTGGTGTTTCTCGGGTTGGTCAGCACCGCGCTGGGTATGTACTGGTGGAACAAGGGCGCTTGCCTGGTCAATGGTGGCACCCTGGCGGTCATGAACAACCTGCATGTGCCGGTGGGGCTGTTGNTNAACCTGCTGATCTGGAATCAGCATGAAGAGTTGGGGCGGTTGTTCTTGGGCGGGTCGGTGATTTTGATGGCGGTGTGGATAAGTCGGCTGGGTATACGTAAACCGGCAATCGCACACTGAACCCTGTGGGAGCGGGCTTGCCCGCGATGGCGGTGTGTCAGGCGATATCGATATTGACTGACACGACCTCATCGCGGGCAAGCCCGTTCCCACAGGTTAGAGGTGGATTACATGATGTGTTTTTCGGGTTCGGGAATGTGGTTCGCGCCTAACATGGCCGGGAGCAACCCCGCCCGCAAATCCCCGCCACTCGGCTGCTGATACAGGCTCAGCCCGAACTCCGGCAGCACCGCCAGCAGGTAATCAAAAATATCCCCCTGGATACGCTCGTAATCCGCCCACGCCGTGGTGCGGGTGAAGCAGTAGATTTCCAGCGGCACGCCTTGGGCGGTGGTTTGCATCTGGCGCACCATGCAGGTCATGTTCGGCTGGATNTCCGGGTGACTCTTCAGATACGCCAGCGCATAGGCCCGGAACGTCCCGATGTTGGTCATCCGCCGACGGTTGGCCGACATCGCCGCGACGTTGCCCTGCGCCTCGTTCCAGGCCTTGAGCTCGGCCTGTTTGCGGCTGATGTAGTCGGTGAGCAGATGCACCTGGCTCAGCTTCAGCTCTTCGTCATCACGGATAAATCGCACGCCGCTGGCATCGATGAACAGGCTGCGCTTGATGCGGCGCCCGCCGGACGCCTGCATGCCGCGCCAGTTCTTGAACGACTCGGACATCAGGCGCCAGGTCGGGATGGAGACGATGGTCTTGTCGAAGTTCTGCACCTTCACCGTGTGCAGGGTGATGTCCACCACGTCACCGTCGGCGCCGACCTGCGGCATTTCGATCCAGTCGCCGACCCGCAGCATGTCGTTGCTGGTCAGTTGCACGCTGGCGACGAATGACAGCAGGGTGTCTTTGTAGACCAACAAAATCACCGCCGACATCGCACCCAAACCGGACAGCAGCAACAACGGCGAGCGGTCGATCAGGGTGGCGACGATGATGATCGCGGCAAACACGAACAGCACCATTTTCGTCAGTTGCACATAGCCCTTGATCGAGCGGGTGCGGGCATGCTCGGTGCGTGCGTAGATATCCAGCAAGGCGTTGAGCAGGGCGCTTACCGCCAGCGTCATGAACAGGATGGTGAACGCCAGCGCCACATTGCCGATAAACATCAGGCTGGTCTTGCTCAGTTCCGGCACCAGATGCAGGCCGAACTGGATCACCAGTGACGGCGTCATTTGTGCCAGGCGATGGAAGACCTTGTTATGCCGAAAGTCGTTGACCCAGTGCAGGGCCGGTTGCCGGCCGAGTATTTTGGTCGCGTGAATAATGAGGTAGCGCGCCACTCGTCCGAGGACTAGCGCCACCACCAGCAACAGGATCAGCGCCAGGCTGGAATGCAGGAGCGGGTGCTGATCGAGGGCACCCCAAAGGTCTTGGAGGTTGAGCCAGAGCTGTTTGATATCCATGGGTAAAAACGGTTCTTCTGTAGGACGCGACGGGGCGATTAGAGCATCTAAGACGCTTTGCATGACGTTTTGAGACAAATCAGGCAACAAAAAAGCCACTGTTTACCGCCGTTTGCATAAAGAAACTCGGTTTGGACGCCCGAAACCGTTACCCTATGCAGCTGATATTTTGTATTTCTTCGAGGTAGCACCCGTGTTTTCCCAATTCGCCCTGCACGAACGCCTGCTCAAAGCCGTGGCCGAGCTTAAATTTGTCGAGCCTACGCCTGTGCAAGCAGCGGCCATCCCGCTCGCGCTCGAAGGGCGTGACCTGCGGGTGACAGCGCAAACCGGTAGCGGCAAGACTGCTGCNTTCGTCCTGCCGATTCTGAACCGCCTGATTGGCCCGGCCAAAGTCCGTGTCAGCATCAAGACCCTGATCCTGCTGCCGACCCGTGAGCTGGCCCAACAGACCTTGAAGGAAGTGGAGCGCTTCTCGCAGTTCACCTTCATCAAGTCCGGCCTGATCACCGGCGGCGAAGACTTCAAGGTCCAGGCCGCGATGCTGCGCAAAGTGCCAGATATNCTGATCGGTACGCCGGGCCGGATGATCGAGCAGCTGAACGCCGGCAACCTCGACCTGAAAGAAGTTGAAGTACTGGTACTCGACGAAGCCGACCGCATGCTCGACATGGGCTTTGCCGACGATGTGCAACGCCTGGTGGCCGAGTGCGTCAATCGCCAGCAGACCATGCTCTTTTCCGCCACCACCGGCGGTTCGACCCTGCGCGACATGGTTGCCAAGGTCCTGAACAATCCTGAGCACTTGCAGGTCAACAACGTCAGCGATCTGAACGCGACCACGCGCCAGCAGATCGTCATGGCCGACCACAATGTGCACAAAGAACAGATCCTCAACTGGCTGCTGGCCAACGAGACCTATCAAAAAGCCATCGTATTCACCAANACCCGCGCCGCTGCCGACCGTATCTACGGTCGCTTGGTCGCGCAGGACTACAAGGCATTCGTGCTGCACGGTGAGAAAGACCAGAAGGATCGCAAGCTGGCCATCGACCGCCTGAAGCAGGGCGGCGTGAAAATTCTCGTTGCCACCGACGTTGCCGCTCGCGGTCTCGACGTGGAAGGCCTGGACCTGGTGATCAACTTCGATATGCCACGCAGCGGCGACGAATACGTGCACCGTATCGGCCGTACCGGGCGTGCCGGCAACAATGGCCTGGCGATCTCGCTGATCTGTCACGGCGACTGGAACCTGATGTCGAGCATCGAACGCTACCTCAAGCAGTCGTTCGAGCGCCGCACCATCAAGGAAGTCAAAGGCACTTACACCGGGCCGAAGAAGGTCAAGGCGTCGGGCAAAGCCGTCGGCGTGAAGAAGAAAAAAGTCGATGCCAAGGGCGACAAGAAAAAGGCCGGCGCCAAGTCGCCGACCAAGCGCAAGATCGCCAATCGGCCGAAGACCGACAACCTGTCGCTCGTCAGCAAGGACGGCATGGCGCCGCTCAAGCGTCGCAAGCCAGAAGCGCCTGCTGCCGAGTAAGGTTGCGTTGATATGAAAAAACCGGACGATGTCCGAGTGATCTGTGGCGAGGGAGCTTGCTCCCGCTGGGGCGCGAAGCGGCCCTGAAAATGGGACTGCTGCGCAGTCCAGCGGGAGCAAGCTCCCTCGCCACAGGGAAAAGC